>NZ_JBIAMC010000001.1:493265-561371 GCF_042873875.1 Streptosporangium sp. NPDC004379 | reverse complement strand
GGGGCCCCCCTTGCCCGCCCCCCCCGCGGGGGGGGCGCCCCCCGGGGGCGGGGGGGGGCCGGGGGGGGGCCCCCCCCCCCCGGGGGCCGGGGGGCCCGGGGGGCCCCCCGGGCCCGCCGGTCGGGCCGCCGGACCCTCCGGCCGGGACCGCGTCCGGGTGCCCGCGCGGACGCCGTCCCGCTCAGGAGGGCCCGGGGACGCGGGGCAGCCGGGACACCGGGGTCACGGCGGGCCCGTCGTCCGTCCAGCCCGCCTCCAGCACCACCTCCACCTCGTCGCCGGCCGCCCCCGGCCGGCCGGAGGTGGTGCTGGACAGCACCTGGGAGGTGCCCGGGTCGATGACCAGCGTCCGCCGGAAGGGCACGGGGGTCCGCACGGTGAAGGAGAACGCCTCGCCCGCCCTGCCCCGCACGTCGGCGGCCCGGCCCAGGTAGCGGACGTCCGGCGACTCGGCGAGGGCCCGGTAGGCGGCGGCGCGTACGGCGGGCGGGGACGGCTTGCTCCACAGCAGACCGCTCAGCGCGTCCGCCACGAGACCCCCGTCCACCGCGGCCCGGCCGGCCCCGCCGGTCCCGTGGGTCCCGTGAGCCATGCCGGCCTCGCCGGTCGTGTCCCCGATGCCCGCCGTGCCACCCGGCACGGTCCCGTCGCCGCCCGTCGTGCCGTGGTCCGTCGTGCCGGGGGCGGGCGGCTCCGCCACCGTCCCGGTCACCAGGTCCCGCAGCGCCCGCGGGTCGGACGGGAGGCCCTCGACCCGCCGCAGGGTCATCCCGTGACCCGCCATGCTGAAGGGCGCCTCGCCGGTGATCTCCGTGAGCTCGCCCCCGCCCGGGGACGTGGACAGCCTCGCCGGTCCGTTCCGCCACTCCGACGGGGAACCGTCGCGGCGCCAGGCCGCCTCGTCGGCCTCGCCCGCGGGACGGACCCCCAGCGCCCGGGAGGCGGTCCAGGCCCGGCCGTCCCGGGCGGCCCACAGCTCGGTCAGCCGCCACTCCACCACGCGGTACCGGTCCGGGCCGCCGCCCAGCGGTTCCGGCAGGGTCCGCCGGCGCAGCTTCGCGACGTGCCAGTAGGCGCCGGCCGCCGTCGTCCCCGCCCCGGCCCCGGCCCCGGCTCCGGCTCCGGACTCGGCCGAGGTGGCCGCCGCGAGCAGGATCGACCGCCCGGAGAGCCCGGCGGCCCCTGTGCCGGGCCCGCCGGATCCCGGGCCGCCGGACCCCGGAACCCCGGACGTCACCGGGACCGCGATCACCGCCGTCGCCGCCGCGACGGCGACGGCGAGGCCGGCGACCGCCATCGCCCACGGCGGCCGCGGACGGCGGGAGCCGCTCCCCGCCCCGATCCCGCTCCTCGCGCCGGCTTCGCCCTCCGCCCCGGCGCCGATCGCGGCATCCAGCCTGGCGCGCACCCGGGCCTCGGCGAAGGGGCCGGCCTGCGGCTCGCCGTACAGCTCGCGGACCCTCTCCAGCTCATCCACGACCGGCCTCCTCGGCGTCGAGCATCGGGTTGACGCCGCCGAGCGCGGCGCGGAGCTTCCTTCGGGCCCGGTTCAGCCGCGAGCCGACGGTCCCGTACGGGATGCCGAGAGCGGTGGCGATCTCCTCGTGGCTCAGTCCGGCCAGGGCGACCAGGAGCAGCACGTCACGGTCGCGACGGTGCAGCCCGGCCAGGGCCGCCGCCAGCTCCGGCCGCAGGCTCTGCGCACTCACCCGTACGGTGACCCGCTCCTCGTGGCCCGGATGGTCGGGGTCGGGGCCGTGCCGTCCGAGGGCGCGCAACGTGCGCACCTCGACGCGGCGGTGCCTGCTGACGAGGTTGGTGGCGATGCCGTACAGCCAGGCCCGGACGCCGGCGCGGGAGGGGTCGTAGCGCGCCCGCTTGCGGAACGCGGTGAGGAACGTCTCGGCGACGACGTCCTCCGCGGCGTCCGGGCCGAGCCGCTGGGCGACGTAGCGGTGGATCTCCCCGAAATGGGCGTCGAAGACCGCGGTGAACCGCTCCGGGTCGTCCAGGGGGAGCCGGTCGGTTCCGGCGTCCCCCACCGGTTGGGCGGCCTGGCACATCGTCGTCACGACGGTCTCCGGTCGGGTGCGGCCCTCGGGTCCCGTCCGGTGGATCCCCGTCGCGGCGAGGATCCACCGGGCGGACCCTGGGCGTGGTTCGGCGGTCACCCTTTCCTCTCCCGATCCGCCGCCGCGCTTTCACGCCCGTGCGGCGGTCGCCTTCCCGGGCCGGTTTCCCGGCATGCCTGCCTGTCCCACCGGCATGTCACAGCCCATCCGACCCGGCCCCGGCCGCGGTCACCCTGAACGGCACGCCCCGCACGGTGTCCTGAGGGGACCGTGCGGGGCGCACCCCGGGACGCCGCGGTGCCCGGGGAGTGCCCCGCACCGGGGCCGGAGTTCCGTCGGCGGGACGGCCGCTAGCTCCGCTTAGCTCCGCTTCCAGACGCGGACGTAGTCGACCTGGAAGTCCGCGGGGAACCGGGTGGCGGCGTCGGGGTCACCGAGCCAGCCGCCCACGTGGAAGGTGAACCGCAGGTGGTACGGCTTGCTGAACGCCGAGTCGAACCACGAGGTGGTCGTGCGGTCCCGCTGCCAGACCTTCCGGCCGTCGATGTACCACCGCATCACCCCGGGTTCCCACTCGGTGGTGTAGGTGTGGAAGCCGTCGCCAGGGTACCCGGTGGTGAAGGGGAAACGCTGGTCCTGCTTCACCTGGGGACTGTAGCTGTTGAAGATGGCCTGGGTGGCCGCCGCGTAGTACGCCGACCCGCCGGGCAGCTCCATGACGTCGATCTCACCGTTGGCGCCGTCCTCGGGGCGGAGCCAGAAGGCGGGCCACAGCCCGGTCGAGCCGGTCGGGCCGTTGGGCGACTTGGCCCGTACCTCGAAGCGCCCATAGGTGAACGAGAGCCGCTTCATGGTGGTGAGGTAGGCGGTGGTGTAGGCGCGGGTCTCCGAGCCGCAGGTGCGCGTCTCCTTCCGCGCCGTGAGGAAGAGCGACCCTCCCGAGACACGGACGTTCTCCGGCCGGTTGGTGATGCAGGCCCGGTCGAAGTCCACGCGGGTGTTGTTCCGTGCCTCCCACGTCGAGGTGTCCAGAGACGCGCCGTCGAACTCGTCGGCCCAGACTTTCGTCCAACCGGCCGGGCCACCGGTCGAGGAGGCCGTCGGCGTCGGGCTGGACGTCGGGGACGCGGTCGGTCTCGGCGTGGGGCTGCCGGTGGGGGGCGGCGAGGCGGTGGAGGAGGGGTCGTAGGTGATGACCAGACGGGGCCTGAGGGAGGCGGAGGAGTTCTCCCGGGAGGCCCAGTAGGTGCGGGTGGCGCGTGCCGTCTGCATGACGGTGAAGATGAGCTTCCCGTTGCCGCGGACGGCCTCGGAGACGTCCCAGGCGTTGTATCCGGCGGTGACGGCGGTCCTGGTGTCCAGCGCCGCACCCGGCGTGCCCCGGTCGGCCCATGAGCCGTCACCGGTGGCGTCCCCGGTCGTGGTGTGCGCCGTGGTGGTCGCGGTGTAGGCGTTCCAGGAGTACAGCTGGAGGCTCGCCCTGATGTTCCGGGCGCCTGCGGGAAGCCCGCTGACGTCGAACGCGACGACGGCGTCACGCTGTCCCCGGGAGTTGCCCTCGCACGTCGCGGGGCAGGTGGCGAGCGTCGTCTTGACGCCGTTGTCACCGTCCTGCGTCACCTGGGTGATCGTCGTGTCGGCGGTGCTCGCGACGGTGAGCGTCGAGGACGACGCCGTGCGGGCGGTCCCGGTGCCCGTCCACAGGGCGCCCGCGACCACCAGGGAGGACACGGACACGGCCAGGAGTTTTCTGGTTGACATGCTGCCTCGGTGAGCTGGGGGGAATGGTCGGCCCCGGCGGCCGTACGGCGCGCGCCGGAGCGATCCGCACGCGGTGGACGGCCCTCACCTGCTCCGTGGAGGCCGGTACCCGCCGCGGTCTGGAGGAGAACCATACTGTCCTCCTCCGGCCCGGACGGAAGAGGCGATCGACGGCTCCGAACGCGTACGGGCAAGTTCCGTGCGCGGATCGGCAAGGCGCGGACGGCTCCGCAGCGGTCGGCCGCGGGTTAAACGAACTGCGAAATGTCGGTGGGGCAGGCAAGAATGATCTCATCATGGTCATCTCACCTTCGCTCCCCTTCGCGGCCACGACGTCCCCCAACGGCGACATCGTGGTCTTCTACGTCGGTCCCGAGCCGCGCATGACGCCCGAGCAGGCGCTCGCGTTCGCCGACCGGCTGCGCGACATGGCCGCCGAGCGTCTCGCGCCCGCCTGATCCCGTACCTGCCCGTCGCGTGCCCCCGGCCGGTTCCGGGGTGTGCGGCGGTGATCCTTCCACCTCGCCCCGGGGGGACCGCCGTGTCCCCGGCGTGCCCTCCAGGGTCTCCACGCGGTCACCGTACTTCCTGAACCGGTAAAGGAAAGCCTTTTCCTGGATCGTCCGAAAGGCTTCCGAAACACGGGGTCAGGTGAAACTTTCACGTGCTGTTCGAGGTAGCGGCAGGCCCTATCCCGGATGTTTGACAGCTGAACCGGTTTAGTTCAACCATCCTCGTACCCCGCCGACGGGCCGCCGCGCCGACCGGTGTCCCGGCCGGGCCGCGGCGCGCCGCTCCGTTCCACGGGAGAGGCGCGCCGCCCGGGGCACCCCCCACCCTCGTACGCCCAGGAGATCGCATGAGAGATCATGGACGGCGCGTCAGAGCCACTCTGACGAGCCTCACGGCGGCGGTGGCCCTGCTGGCCGCCGTGCTGGTCGCACTGCCCGCCGCGCAGGCCGCCGCGGCCCCCTGCCGGGTGCTGTACCAGGTCGTCAACGACTGGGGCTCCGGTGGCACCGTCAACGTGACCGTCGTCAACGACGCCCCCACCGCCGTCGACGGCTGGACGCTGACCTGGACCTTCCCCGGCGGACAGACCGTCAACGACATGTGGAACGCCACCCACGTCCAGTCCGGCGCGACGGTCTCGGCGAAGAACGTCTCCTACAACGCCGCCATCCCCGGAGACGGCGGCTCGGCCGGTTTCGGCTTCAACGTCACCTACAACGGCTCCCCGGCCGCCCCGGCCGCCTTCACGCTGAACGGCGCGGCCTGCGGCGGCGGCACCGGCCCGACGACCACCCCCACCCCGGACCCGACCGTCACCCCCACGGCGACCCCCACGGTGACGCCCACGACCACGCCCACCGTGCCGCCCGGCAACCTGGCGCTGAACCGGCCGGCCGCGTCCTCGTCGAACGAGAGCTCCGCCCAGGGGCCCGGCCTCGCCGTGGACGGCGACCCCGGCACCCGCTGGTCAAGTCTCTACAGCGACCCGCAGTGGATCCGGGTGGACCTGGGCGTCGTCCGCCCCGTCGTCCACGTGACCCTGAACTGGGAGGCCGCCTACGCCAAGGGCTACCAGATCCAGGTCTCCGACGACGCGGTGAACTGGACGACGGTCTACAGCACCGTCACCGGTGACGGCGGGATCGACGACCTGACCCTCTCGGGCAGCGGGCGATACGTCCGGATGTACGGCACCGCCCGCGGCACCTCCTGGGGCTACTCCCTCCACGAGTTCGAGGTCTACGGCGTCGCGCCGAGCCCGTCGCCCACGCCCACCGGCCCCGCCTGCGGGCAGACGCCCGCCGACCAGGCCGCGAACTCCAAGGCCAGGAACCTCCTCTGCTACCTGAAGACCCACTCCTACATCAGCGGCCAGACCGACGCCCCCGACGCCGACCGGGTGAAGTCGCTGACCGGGCGCTACCCGGCCATGGTGGCCTTCGACTTCATGGAGTACACCCGGGGAAGCGTCCAGACGCAGAGCGTCATCGACTGGTTCGGCTCCCACCGCGGCATCGTGGCCTTCCAGTGGCACTGGTACTGCCCGCGCGGCGGCAACTACTCGGCGCCCTGCGACTTCGTGCCCGACCTCGACAACCCCTCGTCCAAGCTCTACCAGGACATCGACCTGGTCGTGCGGGAGCTCAAGAAGATGGGGGACGCCGGCATCCCCGTCCTCTTCCGCCCGCTCCACGAGAGCAACAACAACTACATGTGGTGGACCAAGAAGGGCGCCGACGCCTACAAGCGGCTCTGGAGGCTGATCTTCCAGCGCGCCCAGGCGGCCGGGGTGCACAACGTACTGTGGGTCTTCAACGGCATGGCCAGCGGGCAGGGCACGTCGCTGGCGTCGTGGTACCCGGGTGACGCCTACACCGACCTCGTCACCTCCGACTACTTCCAGAGCTCGGGCGACTTCAACACCTGCCGGTCCATCGGGAACAACAAGACCGTGGGCGTCGCGGAGACCTTCAGCCCCCTGAACCCGTCCTCCGACTCGCCCTGGCCCTACTTCGTCGTCTGGGCCTCGCGCGACTGGAACGGCAGCGGCAAGGACGTCCAGTCGCTGTGGAAGGCGTCGATGGCGAACCCGAGGACCATCTCCATCGACCAGCTTCCCGACATCACCAAGTGGTGAGCCGGGCCGGCCCGCCGTACGGCGTCATCGGGCGGTGAGCCGGCCGGTCCGCGGAACCCCCGCCGGAACCCCTTTCCGGGACCTCCGCCCGGAACCCCCGCCTGGAATCTTCGCCTGGAATCTTCGCCTGGAACCCCCGTTCGGCGCCTGACCTCTCCGGCGCCGGGCGGGGGTTCCCGCCGTCATCGGGCGGTGGACCGGCCCCGCGCGACGCAGGGCACCGCGCGCCGCTCGCGCGGGCCGGGCGGGGGGAGGGTCGCCTGCACCGCCGCCACGACGTGGGCGTACGGCGACCCCTCCGTCTCAAGCTCTTCGCGCAGCGCCGTCAGGGCCGCGCGGTGCTCGCGCAGCAACTGCACGGCGGGCTCGACGGCGCCGCGGGCCGACAGCTCGCACACCGCCGCCAGGTGGTCGGCCGGCTCCTCGCCGGACAGGCCGAACCCCGCGGTGCGGAAGGCGCCCTCGAATCGGTGCATGGCCCCCTCACGTTCGGCGGCGTCATCGGAGGAGTGGCAGGTCAGGCGGAAGCGGCGGCTCCGCTCCGGGCCGAGCACCGCGGTGTGGTGCGACTGCAGGGCGGTCTGGGACGTGGCCGCCACGTGGACGAGGAAGGCGGTCAGCCGGTTGCGGACCTCACCGAAGGGGAGCGTGGCGACCGACCTCGCCAGGAGCGGCCACGCCTCCCGCAGCCCCTCGTCGGGCCGTCCGAGCAGCACCGAGGCGACCATGTGGGCGGTGCGCACCCCGCCGTCGAGAACGCTCATGACCGCGGGGCACCCGCCGCGACCTGTGACGGCGCCGGCGACGCCGCGGCCCGTGACGCTGCGGCCCGTGACGACATGGCGCCCGCCGTGGCTTGTGACGGCGTCGGTGCCGGCGTGGCCGACGGTCCTCGCCCGGTCGTCTCCCGGGCGGCCTGTCGGACGGTCATCATCGTGGGAATCCCTTCCGGATCCTCTGGCGTCTGGCGTCGGGCATGCGGGGATCAGCTTGGCGGGCCGGCCGGCCGGCGCGGCAGAGTCTTTGGTCGGGCCGCTCGGGACCAAGGTCCCTAAATGCGCATAAAGAATGAAAATTCCGGCGATACGGCCGGTCGGCCGTCATCATGTCGGGCGGCCGTGCGGCGGGCCGTGCGGGCCGGTCAGCGGGCCGTGCGGCGGACCTTCCGCGGGCCTTCCGCGAGGGCCGTACGGTGGGCGCTCGCCGTACGGCCCGCGGAGCCCGTCAGCGGGTCGGCTCCCACCCGCGCCGGGGCGCCGCCAGACCGCGCCGGTCGTCCCGGCTGCGGTAGACGATGTAGGGGCGGGTGAGATAGCCGATCGGGGCGGTGAGCGCGTGGACCAGCCGGGTGAACGGCCAGATCGCGAACAGCACCAGCGCGCTGAGCGCGTGCAGCCGGAACAGCGGCGGGGCGCCCGCCATCAGCTCCCCCTCCGGACGGAGCAGGAAGACCGACCGGAACCACGGGGAGACCGTCGTGCGGTAGTCGTAGCCGCCGCCGAGGACGTTGGCCACGACCGTGGCGGCCAGGCCGAGCGCGATGGTCAGGGCGAGCACCGCGTACATGAGCTTGTCGTTGCGGGTGGTGGCGGTGAACACCGGGCCGACGGTGCGGCGCCGGTAGACCAGGATCGCCAGGCCGCCCACGGTCGCCACACCCGCGAGCGTGCCGAGCACGACGGCCGTGACATGGTAGGCCGTCTCGCTCACCCCGGCGGCCTCCGTCCAGCTCTTGGGAACCACCAGCCCGCCGACGTGGCCGAGGATCACCAGGAGCAGGCCGAAGTGAAACAGCGGGCTGCCGGCCCGCAGCAGCCGCGACTCGTACATCTGCGACGACCGCGTGGTCCAGCCGAACCTGTCGTAGCGGTAGCGCCACACGTGGCCGAGCGCGAACACGGTCAGCGACACGTAGGGGACCGCCACCCACAGCACGGTGTCCAGGGCGTTCACCGGTCGCCGCCCGCGATCGAGTAGGGCTCCAGCCCGACCTCCTCGGCGGGCGGCCCCTCGGCCGCCAGGCGCAGCGCCGCCTCCCGCTCCCACGGACGGGCCGGCGGGAGGGTCGCCTGCACCGCGGCCACGACATCGGCGTACGGCGACCTCTCCTCCAGCAGCGCCCGCGCGAGCACCGCCAGGCCCGCGCGGTTCTCGCGCAGCAGCCGTACGGCGGGTCCGACGGCCCCGCGCGCCGACAGCTCGCACACCACCGCCAGGTGGTCGGGCAGCTCCCCGCCGGAGAGGTCGAACCCCGCCTCGCGGACCGCGTGCTTGAACCGCAGCAGCGCCGCGCCCCGCTTCCGGGTGTCGCCGTGGGCGTAGTACGTCAGGTACGGGCAGCAGCGCCGTTTCAGGTCGAACGTCGCCACGTAGTGCGCCTCCAGCTCCGGCCGCGGGGTGGCGTCCAGGTGGCGGAGGAAGGCGGCCAGCCGGGCGCGGACCTCCCCGGGGGGAAGCGTCCCCACCGATCGGGCGAGGAGCGGCCGCGCCTCGTACAGCCGTTCGTCGGGGTAGCCGAGCAGCACCGAGGCCACCATGTGGGCGGTGCGCAGCCCGGCGTCGTCGAGAGCGCTCATGACATCCTTCCATCTTCGTGGCGGGGATCGTCGCGGCGGGAATCGTCTTCGTGGCGGAGGCCGTCGTCGGGACGCGGACCGTCACCATGGCGGCCGGGGCCGCCGTCCTGGCCGGGGCCGTCGTCGCGGCGGGGGAAGAGTCCCTCGGGGACGCCCCTGCCGTCCCAGTTGAGGAGGTTGACCCGGCCGCGGAGCCGGTCGGCCTCGGCCAGGTCCCCGGCGGTCTGCCGCTCCTTGAGCGCGTGGAAGGTCTCCACGGAGGCCGGCGCGGGCGGGCCGGACGCCTCACCGAACGGGCCGCCCATGCCGGGGCCGCCCTCGATGTCGAGGCTGCACCCGGTCATCGTCTCCTCCAGCCGCGCGCCCTGCTCGGCGTGCGCCCGGGGGATGACGTAGCGCTCGTCGTAGGCGGCGATGGCCAGCAGCCGGTACATCTCCTCGATCCGCTCACCGGTCATGCCGACGGCCTCGGCGATCGAGGGGTCCGGTTCCTGTCCGAGGTTGTCGCGCCGCATGTGGGAGCGCATGGCCGCCAGCCTGCGCAGGACCGCGCGCACCGGCTCGGGGTCGCCGGCGGTGAACAGCCCGGCCAGGTAGCCGATCGGGATGCGCAGCGTCTCGATGGCGCCGAACAGGTTGCCCGCGTCCTCGCCGTCGTGGCCGGTGCCGGCCAGCGCGTCGACGACCGGCGACAGCGGCGGGATGTACCAGACCATCGGCATCGTCCGGTACTCCGGGTGCAGCGGCAGCGCGACGCCGTAGTCGAAGATCAGCTTGTGCACGGGGGAGCGGCGGGCGGCCTCCAGCCAGTCCTCGGGGATGCCCTGCGCCCTGGCCGCCGCGACCACCTCGGGGTCGTGCGGGTCGAGCAGCACGCTCCGCTGCGCCTCGTACAGGTCCTTCTCGTCCGGTACGGCGGCGGCCTCGGCGACCCGGTCGGCGTCGTACAGCAGCAGGCCGATGTAGCGCAGCCGCCCGACGCACGTCTCGGAGCAGACGGTGGGGATGCCCACCTCGACCCGCGGGTAGCAGAAGGTGCACTTCTCGGCCTTGCCGGTGCGATGGTTGAAGTACACCTTCTTGTACGGGCAGCCGGTCACGCACATCCGCCAGCCGCGGCAGCGGTCCTGGTCGACCAGGACGATGCCGTCCTCGGAGCGCTTGTACATCGCGCCGGAGGGACAGGAGGCCACGCATGAGGGGTTGAGGCAGTGTTCGCAGATGCGCGGCAGGTAGAACATGAACGCCCGCTCGAACTCCAGCCTCACCTCCTCCGACACCGTGCGCAGCACCGGGTCGGCGGGGACCAGCTCCGGCCCGCCGGCCAGGTCGTCGTCCCAGTTCGCACTCCAGGTGATCTTGGTTTCCTCGCCGGTGATGAGCGACCTGGGCCGCGCGACCGGGGTGTCGTCCTGCGCGGGGGCGGAGAACAGCCGGTCGTAGTCGTAGGTCCAGGGCTCGTAGTAGTCCTGGATCGACGGCATCAGCGGGTTGGCGAAGATGGACAGCAGCTTGCGCACCCGCCCGCCGGCCCGTAGCCGGAGCCGACCGCGCCGGTTCAGCTCCCAGCCGCCCCTCCACTTCTCCTGGTCCTGGTAGGTGCGCGGGTAGCCCTGGCCGGGACGGGTCTCGACGTTGTTGAACCAGACGTACTCGACGCCGGCCCGGTTGGTCCACGCCTGCTTGCAGGTGACCGAGCAGGTGTGGCAGCCGATGCACTTGTCGAGGTTCATCACCATGGCGAGCTGCGCCATGACCCTGGTCATCGCCCGCCCACCTCCTTCCTCCTGGGAAGCCCGGAGCATCCGGAGTGTCCGGAGCGTCCGGAGGGGCGGTGCGGTTCGGGAAGGGGCATCAGTAGTCGACCTCCTGCGAGCGGCGGCGGACCACCGTGACCTCGTCGCGCTGGTTGCCGGTCGGGCCCAGATAGTTGAAGGCGAACGTGAGCTGGGCGTAGCCGCCGATGAGGTGGGTCGGCTTGACCAGCAGGCGGGTCAGGGAGTTGTGGATGCCGCCGCGCCTGCCGGAGGTCTCGCTCTTCGGCACGTCCACCACCCGCTCCTGGGCGTGGTACATGTACACCGTCCCGGCCGGCATACGGTGCGAGACGACCGCCCGCGCCACCACCACGCCGTTGCGGTTGACCGCCTCCACCCAGTCGTTGTCGGCGATGCCCGCGCGGGCGGCGTCGTCCGGGCTCATCCAGATGGTCGGCCCGCCCCGCGACAGCGACAGCATCAGCAGGTTGTCCTGGTACTCGGAGTGGATCGACCACTTGGAGTGCGGGGTGAGGTAGCGCACGACGACGCCCTCGGCGCCGCCCTCCCCGATGCCCGGCTCGCCGAACAGCGCGGTCATGTTCAGCGGCGGCCGGTAGACCGGCAGCGCCTCCCCGGCCTCGTGCATCCAGTCGTGGTCCAGGAAGAAGTGCTGGCGTCCGGTGAGGGTGTGCCAGGGTTTGCGGTGCTCGACGTTGACGGTGAACGCCGAGTAGCGGCGTCCGCCGGTCTCGCTGCCCGACCACTCCGGCGAGGTGGTCACCGGCACCGGGCGGGCCTGGGTGTCGGCGAAGGTGATCCGCTTGTGCTCGTCGGCGAGCCCCTCGAAGGAAGTCCCGGTACGGCGGGCCAGCGTGGCGAACCCCTGCGCGGCCAGCCGCCCGTTGGTGGTGCCCGACAGGGCGAGGATCGCCTCGCACATGTCCACGTCGCGGGCCAGGGACGGCCGGCCGTCGGCCACTCCGCCGCGGACGGCGCCGTTGACGTGCCGCAGCCGGTCCACCTCCTCGGCCACGTCGTAGGTGACGCCCTTGGTGGTCGCCCCGAGCCGGTCCGCCAGGGGGCCGAGCGCCGCCATCTTCTCCGCGACGGCGCCGTAGTCGCGCTCGACCGTCACGATCTTCGGGAAGTCCCGGCCGGGCACGGGCGTCTCACCGGTCCGCCGCCAGTCGCGCACCCGGCCGTGCGGGGTGGCCAGCTCGTCGGGGGTGTCGTGCAGCAGCGGCACCGCCACCACGTCCCGCCGTACCCCGAGGTGGGTGCGGGCCAGGGCGCTGAACGCCTCGGCGACGGCGGTGAACGCGGCGAAGTCGGTGCGGGTCTGCCAGGGCGGGTCGATCGCGGGGGAGAAGGCGTGCACGAACGGGTGCATGTCGGTCGAGGACAGGTCGTGCTTCTCGTACCACGTCGCGGCGGGCAGCACGACGTCGGAGAACAGCGTCGTGGACGTCATGCGGAAGTCCAGCGACAGCAGCAGGTCGAGCTTGCCCCGCGGGGCCTCCTCGCGCCAGCGCACGTCGCCGGGCCGTTGCTCCGGCGCGGCCTCCTCCGCCCGCACCGCCGAGTCGGTGCCCAGCAGGTGGCGGAGGAAGTACTCGTTGCCCTTGGCCGACGAGCCCAGCAGGTTGGCCCGCCACACGGTCAGCACCCGCGGCCAGTTGCCCGGCGCGTCGGGGTCCTCGCAGGCGAAGCCGAGGTCGCCCGAGGCGACCCGCCCGGCGACGTACGCCCCCGCCTCCAGCCCCGACGCGTCGGCCTCGTCGGCCAGGTCCAGGGGGTTTCGGTCGAACGTCGGATACGACGGCATCCAGCCCAGCCGCGCCGACTGCGACAGCAGGTCCGCGGTGGCCCTGCCGGCGAACGAGCCGTCGCCGAGCGGGGAGGAGACGGCGTCGGCGGTGTAGGTGTCGTAGCGCCACTGGTCGGTGTGCAGGTACCAGTAGGCGGTGCCGATCATCTGCCGGGGCGGGCGCGACCAGTCGAGCCCGGACGCCAGCTGCGCCCAGCCGGTGATGGGCCGGCACTTCTCCTGCCCCACATAGTGCGCCCAGCCGCCGCCGTTGACGCCCTGGCAGCCGGTCAGCGTGGTCAGCGCCAGGAACGAGCGGTAGATCGTGTCGGAGTGGAACCAGTGGTTGGTCCCCGCTCCCATGATGATCATCGAGCGGCCGCCGGACTCCTCGGCCGTGCGGGCGAACTCCCGGGCGATCCGCGCCGCCCGCGCCGCCGGCACCCCGGTCACCGCCTCCTGCCAGGCCGGGGTGTACGGCTCGGCCGCGTCCTCGTAGGAGGACGGCCAGTCACCCGGCAGGCCGGGGCGGGTCACGCCGTACTGGGCGAGCAGGAGGTCGAAGACCGTGGTGACGAGGCGGCCGGCGACCCGCAGCACGGGCACCCCGCGGCGCAGCACCCCGTCGCCGCCCGGCCGGTCGAAGCGGGGCAGCGCGACCGGGACGGCCTCGGCCCCGGGCAGGCCGTGCAGGGACGCCGCCGGGTCGATGTCGCCCAGGTCGAGGTTCCAGCGGCCCTCGCCCCCGGCGGAGTAGCGGAAGCCGAGCGAGCCGTTGGGCACGGCCGGACCGCCGGCCGCGAGGTCCCAGAGCACCGTCTTGAACGCCGCCTCGGCCGCCTCCGCCGCTTCGGCCGCCTCCGCCGTCTCGGCCGTGTCCGCCCCCTCGGCCGCCTCCGCCCGCGCGGGCGCCTCCCCACCGAGGTCGGCGGCGGTCAGGAACTTCCCCGGCACGAACGAGCCGTCGCGCTCCTCCAGCGCGACCAGGAACGGCAGGTCGGTGTGGCGCCGGACGTAGTCGTCGAAGTACGGCGTCCGCCGGTCGACGAAGAACTCCTTCAGGATCACGTGCCCCATGGCCATGGCCAGCGCGCCGTCGGTGCCCGGGTGCGGGGCCAGCCACTCGTCGGCGAACTTGGTCGCATCGCTGTAGTCGGGGGAGACGACCACGACCTTCTGCCCGCGGTAGCGGGCCTCGGCCATGTAGTGCGCGTCGGGGGTGCGGGTGACCGGCACGTTGGAGCCCCACAGCATCAGGTAGGCGGCGTCCCACCAGTCGGCCGACTCCGGCACGTCGGTCTGGTCGCCGAAGACCTGCGGGGAGGCGACCGGCAGGTCGGCGTACCAGTCGTAGAACGACAGCATGGTCCCGCCGATCAGCGAGACGAACCGGGCGCCCGCGGCGTGGGAGACCATGGACATCGCGGGGATGGGGGAGAACCCGGCGACCCGGTCGGGGCCGTACGTCCTGATGGTGTGCACGTGCGCGGCGGCGATCATCTCCGTCGCCTCGTCCCAGGTGACGCGGACCAGGCCGCCCTTGCCCCGGGCCGACTGGTAACGGCGGCGCCGTACCGGGTCGGAGACGACGTCGGCCCAGGCGGCCACCGGGTCGCCGAGCCGCCCTTTCGCCTCCCGGTACATCTCCACCAGCACGCCGCGGGCGTAGGGGAAGCGGACCCGGGTGGGGGAGTAGGTGTACCAGGAGAACGCGGCGCCCCGAGGGCAGCCGCGCGGCTCGTACGCGGGCCGGTCGGGGCCGACGCCGGGGTAGTCGGTCTGCTGCGCCTCCCAGGTGATGATCCCGTCCTTGACGTAGACCTTCCACGAGCAGGAGCCGGTGCAGTTCACCCCGTGCGTCGAGCGCACCACCCGGTCGTGGCTCCACCGGTCGCGGTAGAAGGCGTCGCCCTGCCGGCCGCCGATCTTGTACAGCGTCCGCAGGTCCGCGGACACCTCTCCGGGACGCAGGTGGCTGCCCAGCCGGAGCAGGGCGTCGCTGACGGGCCCGTCCATGGCGCTCATGCGGTGCTCTCCCTCGGCCTCTTCAGCTGGTTCGGCTCGTTCGGCTCCTTCGCGCCGGACGCGAAGCGGCGGTCCACGGCGGTCATACGGCGGTCTCCTTCGCGCCCGGCTTCACACTGAGCGCGAAGCGGCAGTAGACGAAAGCGGCGGCGGCGACCGTCGCCAGCAGCATCAGGCCGATGGCGTAGGAGCCGGTCGCCTGGTAGATCAGCCCCATCACGATCGGCGGCAGGAACCCGCCGAGCCCGCCGGCCGCGCCGACCACGCCGGTCGCGCTGCCGACCATCGGGCCCGGGACCATCCGCCCCAGCAGGGCGAACACCGCGCCGTTGCCCACGCCGAGCGCCGCGGCCATGGTCAGGAAGGCGGCCGTGGCCAGCGGCATCGCCGGGGTGAAGGCCACCACGACCGCGCACGCCGTCACGACCGCCAGCGCCACGGCCAGCACCGGGCGGCCCCCCAGCCGGTCGGCCAGCCAGCCGCCCACCGGGCGGGCGAGGGTGGCCAGCACCACGAACCCGGCTGCCCGGGCCGCGGCGTCGGCGACGGTCAGGCCGTAACCGGCCCTGAGGTACAGCGGCAGGTAGACGCCGAAGGCGACGAACCCGCCGAAGGTCAGCGCGTACATCGCCGCCAGTTCGCGGGTGACGCGCAGCCGCGCCGCGGCGAGGAACCGGGCGGTGAACGGCTCGGCCGACGGCCGGGTTCCCGGGGCGTTCCGGCCCACCGCCCAGAAGACCACGCCGACCACGACGAGCGCGGCGGCGACCACGAAGAACGGCGTCTGGCGGCCGTAGGCGTCCGCCAGGCGCGGGGTGGCGAAGCCGGAGATCGCGGTGCCGATGTTGCCCATGCCGAAGATCCCCAGCGCCAGCCCGCGGCGCTCCGGCGGGAACCACGCGTTGACGTACGGCACGCCGATCGCGAAGGTCGCCCCCGTCATGCCGAGCAGGAAGCCGCCGGTCAGCAGCGCCGGGTAGTTCTCGGCGAAGGCCAGGAACACCACCGGCGCGACGCCCAGCAGGCTCGCCGCCGCGAAGACCGCGCGCCCGCCGTAGCGGTCGGTCAGCCCGCCGAGCAGGATCCGGCCCAGCGAGCCGACGATGACCGGGACGGCGACCAGGACCGACACCTCGCCCGGACTCAGGCGGAGAAGCTCCTGGTAGGCCGGGCCGAGCGGGCTGAGCAGGGCCCAGGCCCAGAAGTTCACCGCGAACGCGACGGTCGCCAGCGTCAGCGCGGTCGCCGCGCCTCTCCCGGCTCCGGTCGCCCGCGCGGCGGTCTGCGAGGTGGTCCTCATCGCGGCGAAACCCTCCGATCCCTCATGGCGGCGAGCACTCGGAGATCACCTTCTCCGGAGGGCACGTCCGAACATCAGGGTCTTTGGTCCCATCGCCTCCGCCCAATGGCACATACCGGCCAGGAGACGGTAAAAGTTCTCACGCCGCCGCCCGCGCCGGGCGGCGGCGCGGGCGGTGGGGTCCTCAACGGGCGGCACGGACGGCGGCGGGGCCGCCCGGCACGTGAGGGGCCCTCAGCGGGTGGGGTCGCTCAGCATGTGAATTCCCAGTGAGGAGGTTCCCAGCGCGCGGTTCCTCAGCGGGTGGGGTCGAGGTCGCGCAGGGCTTCGGGCTGCTTGCCGGTGGTGATCTGCTCGGCGAGCATGCGCCCGGTCACCGGCCCGTGGGTGAACCCCCACATGCCGTGCCCGCCTGCGACGAACCTGCCCGGCGCGCGGGTCGCGCCGACCAGCGGACGCCCGTCGGGCGTGACGGGGCGGGGACCGACCCAGGTGTCGGTCCGCTCCTCCCAGGAGACGCCGGCCAGCAACGGCCGGGCCGACTCGATGATGGCCTCGACGCGCCGCGCGTCCAGCGGGGCGTCCGCGTCGCGGAACTCCATCGTCCCGGCGACGCGCAGCCCGCCTTGGTACGGCGTGCAGGCCACGCGCACGGCGGGCAGGTAGACCGGCCCGGGAACCGGCTCGGCGGTCGGCACGGTGAAGGAGTAGCCGCGTCCGGCGCGCACCGGCGTCCGCACCCCCCACTCCCGGCCGAGCACGTTCAGCCAGGCCCCGGTGGCCAGGACGACGGCGTCGGCGGTGACGTCGTCGCCCGCGCCGGACCGGACGGTGAGCCGGCCCGCGTCGTCGCGCACCCCGGTCACCCGGAAGCCGGACCTGATGACGCCGCCGCGGGCGACGACGGAACGGGCCAGCGAGCGGGCGAACTCCCCGGGGTCGACGTAACGCTGGCCGTCCAGCCGGATCCCGGCCCGCACCCCGGAGGAGAGCTGCGGCGCGTACGCGGCGAGGCGGTCGCGGTCGAGCACCTCGTAGTCGATGTGCAGCCCGGACCGGTTGATGCGGCGCAGCTCGTGCAGGAGTCCCACGGCCTGGCGCGGGGTCGCGAACCCGGCCAGGATCGGCGCCTCGACCGTGGGCGCCTCGACGCCGTTGGCGGTGAGCACGTCGAACGCCTCCAGGCACTCCTCGTTGAACGGGAGGTTGGCCTTCACGGCGCGGCCCCACGACCGCCAGGTGCAGTTGGCGGTGAACCGGGTGAGGAAGGACCACAGCCCCGTGTCCAGGGTGGCCGGCACGTGCAGCGGGGCGCTCGGGTCGAGCAGGGAGCGCATGCCGTAGCGCAGCACCCCGGGCTCGTTCAGCGGGATGGCCAGCCCGGGGGAGAGCCAGCCCGCGTTGCCCCACGACGCGCCCGCGGCGACCCCGTCGCGGTCCACCACGGTGACCTCCACACCGCGTTCCTGCAGGAACCAGGCGGTGGACAGTCCCACCACACCGGCGCCGATCACCACAGCCGTGCGCGGTCCGCCCTCGATGCCCATGACAACCCTCTCCCCTCGACTCGCCGGCTCCGGCTCGTCGGCTCGCCGTGCGTCCGGGGTCTGCCCGCCGTACGTCCGGTATCCGCCGGGCGTGCGCTCGCCGTACGCCCGACGCGGGCCCAGCCCGCATGACACGAGCATGACGTGCCCGGGGCGGTGACGGCCTGTGCGCGTCGGACAACCGGGGATGCCGGGTTTGTCCGGCCGTGACAAACGCCGGGGCCGCCGTCGGCGTTCCGGGGAACCGCCGGGGCGTCTTCGGGAACCGCCGGGGCGTCCCCGGAAGCCGCGGACGCCGGAAGGCCGGGGCCGCCGTCCCGGGGTCAGGGACGCTCGTCCTGCCCGGCGGCCAGCGCGATGATCATCGCCAGCCGCTTCTCCGGCAGCTCCAGCTGCAGGTTCGTGAGCTCCCTCATCCTGCGCATCCGGTAGCGGACGGTGTTGGGATGGACGCCCAGACGGCCCGCGGCGGCCACCGGATCCCCCTGCTCCTCCAGCCAGGCGCGCAGCGTCGCGACGTACCGGGTGCCGTGTTCGGCGTCGTGCCGGGTCAGCTCGGCGACCGGCCCGCGGGCCGGGACGCGCCCGGCGGAGGCGGCCGCCCGCAGGCGCTGCAACAGGATCCCGTCCCACGACTCGTCGTAGACGACCGCCAGGTCACCATCGGGCCGGGCGGCCCGCAAGGCGAGACTCTCGTCGGCCTCCTGCCGGCTCGCGGGCAGCCGGCCCAGGTCCGCGGCCCCGCCGACGCCGGCGAACACGGTGACCCGTCGCGGCAGGACGTTCACGATCGAGGCGATCCAGACGCGGGCGGGCCCGGGATCGCCGCCGCAGGGCAGCACCGTGTACAGGGTGTTGCCGAACAGGGCGCTTCGTCCCGGCCGTGACCAGCCGAACCCCGTGGTCGCGCGTTCGAAGGCCAGCAGGATCGCCGCGTGCCGCTCCTCGGCGACGTGGGCCTGCAGGGCGATCACCCGGAACAGGCCGCCGGGCAGGCCCAGCCGGCTGACCAGGGAGGGCCCCTCGGCCGTGCCCTCCAGCAGCCGGATCACGAGGTCCGACTCCACCTGGCGTTCCAGGTCGGCGCCGACCCGGGAGCGCAGCAGGTGCAGCGCGACGGCCCGCGCCCCGTCCACGAGGGCCGTCCGGCGGCCGTCGGACAGCGGGCGCTCGCACTCCACCCAGATCGAGCCGAGCAGCTCCCGTCCGGCGCGGACCGCGACCACCATCCGCCCCCGCAGGCCGTGCTCCGGCGAGGGCTCGACGAACAGGGGCTCGTCGGAGGTCGTCAGGTGCGCGAAGACGCCTCCGCGCTCGAACAGCCCGCGTACGGCCTCCGGCACCCGCCGGCCCAGGATCGTCTCCAGCCGCGCCGGGTCGGCGGCCTGCTGCGAACCGGAGTAGGCCAGCACCCGCGACATCTGGTCCTCGATCGTCACCGCGGAGCCGACCTCGGACGCCAGCGCGTCGGCCAGGGCGAACAGGTCGGCGGCCCCCCGCCCGGCGTCGGTCTCCCGGCCCTCGACGACCAGCCCGTACACCACGCCGGCAAGCTGGCTCCACGACACCTCCGGCTCCACCAGCAGCACGGCGATCCCGCCGTCCCGGGCGGCGGCCAGGGCCTCCTCGTCCAGCGGCGGACGCCCGCGCACCAGCACCGCGGCGGCGCGTGCCGCCCGTGCCAGCCGTACGGCGCCGGCCGCGGAGTCCACGCCGACCGACAGGAACACGTCGCCGGTCGCGGGGGAGGGCTCGGTCGGGTCGTGCACCGCCACGCTGCGCAGCTCCACCGCCCGCGACGCCGGGGCGCAGCACAGGCGGGCGCCGTACCCGCCGAGGACGTTCACCAGCCGGTCCAGCCTCAGCACGCGCCACCACCCCCGCCCCCGCCCGTCGTACGGCCTGCGCCCGCCGGGCCCGTGCCCGCCGTACGGTCCGTGCCTGTCGTATGGTCTGTGCCCGTTGTACGGCCTGTGCCCGCCATGCGGAGGTCCGCCACGCCGTCGCCCGCCACGGCGGCGGCCCCGCCGGTCACGACACCGCAGGTCACGACACCGCGGACGACGGCGCCGCCCAGGTGTCGCAGGCCGACGGAGAGACCGCGTGGAGACCGCGGTCGAACCAGCGGCCCCGGTGCGCGCCGGTGCCGTGGGTGCGCGGATCGCCGTCGTCACCGC
This sequence comes from Streptosporangium sp. NPDC004379, assembly GCF_042873875.1. Taxonomy (NCBI): domain Bacteria; kingdom Bacillati; phylum Actinomycetota; class Actinomycetes; order Streptosporangiales; family Streptosporangiaceae; genus Streptosporangium; species Streptosporangium sp. NPDC004379. The sequence goes on along the minus strand of NZ_JBIAMC010000001.1, from coordinate 541,696 downwards.
TGTCGCCGCCGGCCCGGACCGCCTCCGCCAGCGCCTCCCAGTCCCGAGCGGTGCGGAACAGGGACCGCCGCACGCTGCCCAGGAACACCCCCGACAGGCAGTCGGCCTGCAGCTCGTAGCGGCGGCCGAGCTCGGCCCGTCGGGCGCGCTCCACCCGGACGCGGGCCTCGTAGCGGGCCCGGACGCCGGTGAGGCTCTGCAGGTGGTGGCCGTACTCGTGCGCCGCCACCTTCAGCGGGTACAGGTCGGTCCGGCCCTCGATCCACTCCCCGGTGAGCGGGAACACCACCGTGGCCCTCTCCGTGCAGTAGAAGGCGGCCGCGCCGGCGGGCCAGGGCACCCCGCACACGCGCTCGGCGGGCTCCTCGTAGAAGCGGACCGCGGGCGCGCGGAAACGCAGCCCGGCCCGCGCGAAGTGACCGGACCACGACCTGTCCAGGCACCTCATGACCGCCGTGAGGTACTCACGCCCCCGGGGGATCCCGCCGTCGACGAGCGGAGGCTCCGGACACGGCGCGGCCGCCAGCCTCCCCCCGCCCAGGGACGGGCTCCCGGCCGAGGCGCTCCGGCCGGTCGTCCCGTACGGTGCCGCGGTCGTCCCGTACGGCGCCGCCGCCGGGACGACCCGCGTGGCGGCGCGCGGGTCCGCGGCGGAGGCGGCCCGCGCGGGCGTCCCGTACGGCACCGTGACCGCGCACGCGGCCAGGCACACGGCCACCGCGAGAACGGTCAGGCGGACGGCGGCGGCCGGGCGCCGCGAACCGGCGTCACTCGGGGGGAGGTATCGCATGACCGGCAGCTTAGAGCCCCGGCGTCGCGTGCCACCGTCAGGAGGCCAGCACCTCCACGGTGCCGTGTTCGCCGTCCACTCTGATCCGGTCGCCGTCGCGCAGGCGCATGGTCGCGTTGCCGGTGCCGACCACCGCCGGGATGCCCAGCTCGCGCGCGACGATCGAGGCGTGCGACAGGGGCGCGCCCATGTCGGTGACGACGGCGGCGGCGCGGGGGAACATCGGGGTCCAGCCGATGTTGGTCAGCGTCGTCACGAGGATCTCGCCCGGGGCGAGCCGGTCGCCGTCCTCGGGGGAGTCGATGACGCGGGCCGTGCCCTCGACGATCCCGGGCGCGCCGGGGAACCCGGTGACCGTCTCGCTCACCGGCACGCCGCCGCCCCGGGCGTCGAAGAGGTCGCGCCGCCGGCCGGGGTCGGCGGCCCAGCGCTCGGGATCGAAGCGGCCGGCGATCAGCGTGGGGTAGGCGGGCAGCGCGGCGTAGCGCTCGTAGGTCGCCCGCCGTACCGCGACCCGGTCCAGGGGGCTCTCGTCGCCGCGCAGCAGGGCGACGACCTCCTGGATCGACAGGAAGAACAGGTCGTCGCCGCGGCCGGTGAGCTCCCCGGCCCGCAGCACGAGGTCGCGTACCGCCCAGAAGGCCCGGATCACCTCGGAGCGGGTCGCCTCGCGGTCACGGACGACCAGGCTCCACCGGGCCACCCTCCGCCGCATGGCGGCGACCCTGCGCGGGAAGCGTTCCCCGAACCGCCGCCAGGCGGCCTCGCCCGCCTCCCTCCGGCGGGCGAACAGCTCCTCCTCCCTGTCTTCGACCCCGGACATGGCGGCGAGCTGCGCGTCGATCCACCGCGGGTCCTCGCCGGGCCGGGGGGACGACAGCTCGAACTCGTGCGGCCCCCGGTGCCCGTACTCGCGGGCGAACGTCTCCCGGTCGATCTCACCCCTGGCCAGCCTGCCCAGGCCGACGATCGGGCCGAGGCTGGCCAGCTCCCCGTCCGCTCCGGCCCCGGTGAGCATCGCCTCGGCGTCGACCTCGCCCACCAGTCCGCGCAGCCGGTCGCGGGTCATGACCAGGGTCGCGCCGCCCTGCCGTCCGGCGGCCTCCAGCACCCGGCACGCCTCCGTCAGGTACGGCAGCAGCTCCTCCTCCCACAGGGCGGCCAGCTCGGCGGGGGAGGTCGTCCCGGCGATCCGCCCGCGCAGCCGCGCGTTGCGTTCCCTGGCCGTGGCGAGGAAGGCGGGCATCCGCGCGAGGTTGACCCGCACCCGGCGGCGCAGCGTGAAGGCCATGGGCAGCACGGCCCTGATGATCTCCCAGCGCGAGGCGGGCAGCGGCGGCACGTCGAGACCGGCCGGGAGCCTGCCGAAGACCTGTTCGGTCGCGCCGAGCCGCCCCTTCATGCCCAGCGCCGCGGCGAACGAGTACATCACGCTGAGGTTCATGTAGAACCGGCCGCCGATGTTGCCGACCAGGTCGAAGCCGGGCATCGCCGAGGCCGACATGGCCTCGGTGATGAAGAGCCGCACGACCGACCAGGTGCAGGGCGTCATCACGTCGGGGATGGCCTCGCCGAGGTTGGCGGAGGTCCACAGGTAGTCGCCCTTCAGGGAGTCGTTCCACTCCTCGACGGGCCGGCGCAGGCCGGTGACCGGGCGGGCCTGCAGGATGTGGAGCGTGCCGTCGTGCAGGGCCCACTCGACGTCCATGGGCGTGCCGTACAGCTCCTCGATCTCCTCGCCGAGCCGGGCCAGCCGTAGGGCGAGCGCCCGGTCGAGGACGGGGCGGCGGCGCAGGTCGTCCGGGACCGGCTCCTCGCGCGTGCCGCCGGGCGTGCGGACCGTCATGACGGCCTTGTCGGCGACGTGCTCCTCGGCGACCTCGCCGGTGGACCGGTCGACCACGACGGTGTCGGGTGTCACCTGCCCGCCGACGACGGCCTCACCCAGTCCCCAGGAGGCGTTGACCACGATCCGGTCGCGGACGCCGCTGACAGGGTCGGCGGTGAACATGACGCCGGCCGCGTCGGCGGGCACGAGTTCCTGGACGACCACGGCCAGCGCCACGTCGTCGTGCGGGACGCCCTGTCCGGTCCGGTAGGCGATGGCCCGCTCGGTCCACAGCGACGCCCAGCAACGCGCGACCGCCGCCACCAGGCCGCCGGCGCGGACGTTGAGGTAGGTGTCCTGCTGCCCGGCGAAGGACATGCCGGGCAGGTCCTCGGCGGTGGCCGACGACCGTACGGCGACCGGGACGTCGTGGTCCTCGCCGCCGAGCTTCGCGTGGGCGGCGAGGATCTCCGCGGCGGTCTCCCCGGGGACCTCCCGGGAGGCGAACAGTCCGGCGATCCGCCGGGCGGCCCGGTCGGCGGGCAGGTCGGCGACGGCGCGCATGATCTCCTCGTGCAGGCCGCCGCGGGAGACGAAGTCGCGGTAGGCGCCGGTGGTGACGCAGAAGCCGCCGGGTACCGGCAGGCCCGCGCGGACCAGCCGGGCGAGGGAGGCGCCCTTGCCGCCCGCGGTCGCGAGGTCGGCGGCGTCGTCGGATAAGGGGATGACGTTCATCGGGGGGTCTCCTCGGTGCCCAGGGACAGGCTCAGCTTCCGCCGCGCGCTCTCCAGGACGAAGTCGATGTGCCGCAGGGTCGCCCGGCGGATCTCGCGGGCGTCGTCGCCGGTGGGCGCCGTGCCGGACTCCAGCGTCCGGCCGCAGGCGTCGGCGACGAGCTCCGCCAGCCGTTCGTCGTCCGGGACGTACGGTCCGGGCAGCAGGCGGGGGATGGTCAGGAACCCGTAGAGGATGGACGAGAGGGTCGTCACGTGCTCGGCGGGCGTCAGGTCGGCCCGCAGCGCGCCGTGCCGGGTCAGCTCGGCGAGGTAGGGGCCGAGCCCGGCGCGCAGCTCGGCGTCCGCCGGGCCGTCGCGTTTGGCCCGGGTGAGCCCGCCCAGCACCTCCGAGTCGCCGAGGAGGCTCGCCCGCAGCAGGGGCCTGCGCAGCAGCCCGGCGGCGAGCAGGCCGAGCAGGTCGCGGAGCCGGCCGGGAGTGTCTTCCACGCTTTTCCGCACGTCGGCCGCCATCTCGGCCCGCTCCCGGCGCAGCAGCGCGGCGAACAACTCCTCGCGGGTCCGCCAGTGCAGGTAGATCGTGCCCTTGGCGACCCCGGCGCGGCGGGCGATGTCCCCGACCGTGGTGGCGTCGTAGCCCCGGTCGAGGACGAGGTCGCAGGCGGTGTCGAGGATGCGGTGCGCCCGCTCCAGGTGCCGGGCGGCGTCGCGCGGGGGCCGGCCGGGCCGCCGGGGCCGTACCCCGGTCCCGTCTCCGGTCCCGTCTCCGGTCCCGTCTCCGGTCCCGTCTCCGGTCCCGTCTCCGGTCCCGTTCCGCGAGTCGCCCGGCGGGCCGTGCGTGTCGCCGGGCGCGTCGCCGGACGGTTCGCCGGGCGAGCCGTCATGGGGTCTGGTCTGTGCCGTCATGTCCTTGAGAACCAGCCGTTCCAAGAATTTTGACCAAACTCCACTGTTTGGTCATTTAATTGATAGCACATCCCTGGACGGCCCGGCGGGAGGGAGGCCGGACCGCTCCCGCGGCCCCGTGCCGTGCCCGGGCGGCGTCCCGGGGCGTCACCGGGTCATCTCGCGAAGACGTGCGCCGGCCGGTGTGCCGGGCGAAACCGGACCGCTATGCGACGGAACGGCGCCGGTGGGCGCGCTGGCGGCAGGCGGGGCCGCAGTAACGGGGCGGCCTGCCGGTGGCGTGGACACGCAGTCGCGCGCCGCATTCCACGCAGTACCTCGGGGCGGTTTCGTGACGGGGGCGGGAGGACGCGTCACGGAAGGTCTCGGCTTTCGTGACGGCCTGGGGGCGCAGCCCGTCCAGCAGCACCCGTACCAGCCGCATGCCGCGTTCCCGGTCCCGGTGCGCCGAACGCAGAGCGCCGCCGCCGACGGTCAGCGCGGACAGATCGTCGGCTCGTACGTCGGCGCGTATCGCCCCGGCCTGTACGGCGTCACGCAGCAGACGCTCCAGCGCCTCGTGGAACCGCTGGGCGGCGCCGGCCAGCACGGCGCGCGGCCAGCTCCCGTCGGCGGTGAGCGCATCGCAGATGTGCCGGCGGCCCCCCGACTTCTCGATCACTTCGAGCAGGAACCCGAACAGCGCGTCACCGGGCGTGGCGCGGGCGGCCCAACGGTCGGCGGCGGCCACCAGGTCCTTGACGTGTTCGGCGAGCACCGCCTCGACCAGGATCTCCTTGCTCGGGAAGTGCCGGTAGACGGTCCCGGCCCCGACCCCGGCGCGCTGCGCGATCCGGCCGATCGACACCTCCAGCCCCTCCTCGGCGAACACGCGCGTCGCCGTGCGGAGCACGATCTCCCGGTTACGGCGGGCGTCCGCGCGCTCGGCGGGCGCCGCGTCCGGTGCTGCTGCCATGTCACGAAATCCTTGTCTGTGGCCTTGAAACGGGTGAAGCATTCCGGATCACCCGACCATCTTCCACCGTCACCGGAAAGGGCACCATGACCACCACGACACCGGCCATCCCTGACTCCCCGATCCTCGTCACCGGCGCCACCGGCAAGCAGGGTGGCGTCACCGCCCGCCGACTGCTCGCCGGCGGATGGCCGGTGCGGGCCCTGGTGCGCGACCCGGCCGCACCCGCCGCCGCCGCGCTGGAAGCCGCGGGCGCCCGGCTCGTACCCGGCGACTTCGACGATCCGGCGAGCCTGCCGCCCGCGCTCGACGGCGTCGCCGCCGTCTTCGGTGTACCGCCCGTGTCCCTCGGTCCGGCCGGACCCGAAACGGATCTCGAGGTGGCCCGGGGCCGGGCGCTGATCGACGCGGCCGCCGCGGCGGGGATCGAGCGGGTCGTGTTCAGCACCATCGCCTCGGCATCGGCGGCGTCACGGCATTCGGAGGGGAAAACGCTGATCGAGGAGTACCTGCGTGATCGCATCGCACTGCCCACCGTGCTGCGCCCGGTCCGGTTCGTGACCAACTATTTCGGCGGGGCGATCGGCCTCGACGGCATCTCCGGCGGCGTGCACCGGCACCTCTTCCCTCCGCACGAGCCCATGCAGGTCATCGCGCTGGAGGACATCGCCGAATTCGCCGCGCTCGCGTTCGCGGACCCGTCCCGGTTCGCCGGGCGGACCCTGGAACTGGCCGGGGACCAGCCGACCCCCGTCGAGGCCGCCGCCGCGATCACCGAGGCCACCGGCATTCCGGTCCGGTACGAGCAGATCACCGACGACGAGGCCGCCGCGCTCGGTCCGATGATCGCCGAGACCAGGAAGCGCTGGCAGGCCGGCGACCGCTGGCACGCCGACATCGAGGCCCTGCGCGTCATCCATCCCGGACTGCGCACCCTCGCCGACTGGCTCGCCGAATCGGGAGCCGCAGCCCTCCGCGCCCATCTCACCGCCTCATGACCTCCGAAGGGCCCCATCACGATGCGGACGGGGCAGCGGGACCAAGGAGCCACCCCGGCCGTCCAGGGATTCGCGGGCTCACTGCGTCCGCCGCGTAAAAAGGGGATGAAGCTCCCCGGACTCGGTGCGAGGCTGGGCCCGTGAGCGATACGCGGACCGTGGTCCTGGTCGAGGGCGTCAGCGACAGGTCGGCCGTCGAGGCGCTGGCCGCGCGCCGTGGCCTGGACCTGGCGGCCGAGGGCGTCTCCGTCGTGGCGATGGGCGGGGCCACGAACATCGGGGCCCATGTCGGCAGGTTCGGTCCCGCCGGTAGCGGTCTCCGGCTGGCCGGCCTGTGCGACGCAGGGGAGGAGGGCGACTTCCGGCGGGCACTCGAGCGCGCCGGTCTCGGGCCGGGCCCCGGCCGGAGCGGTCTGGAGGCGCTCGGATTCTTCGTGTGCGTCGCCGACCTGGAGGACGAGCTGATCCGCGCCCTCGGCGCCGCCGCGGTCGAACGCGTCCTCGACGCCGAGGGCGAACTCGGCTCGTTCCGCACCCTGCAGAGGCAGCCCGCGTGGCGCGGACGCGACACGCACGACCAGCTGCGCCGGTTCATGGGCGCGGGCGGCGGCCGCAAGATCCGCTACTCCGCCCTGCTCGCCGCGGCACTCGACCCCGACCGCGTGCCGCGACCGCTGGACGGGCTGCTGGCCCGCCTCTCTGGCCGCTGACCGCCGGGGGACGTGCGGGAACCAGGCCTGGAACGATCCGGGCTTTCCGGCGGCCCGGATCAGGGACACGGGAAAGGCCGCACAACGGTACCCGCTCCACATCGGGGGACGCCGCCGACCGCGGCACCCCGTAGATGCCACGCCGGTCCTGGAACCGGAGCCTGAACCTTCTCGGACGCCCGCTCAGCGGTCCGCGGCCGAGTGCTCGGCGGTACGGCGGGAGCGAGCCAGGGACAGTCCGCCGAGGACCGCGGCGGCCAGTCCGAACGTCGAGGCCAGGGCGCCTCCGAACACTCCGTTCCCGGTGCCGAGGCCGCCGTCGGCGACCGCCAGGTTCACCGCGCCGTTGACCGCGGCGATGAGGCCCCCGGCCAAAGCCGCGACGGCTGCTCTCCTGCGGCCGTCGCCGGTGCGACGGCCGGAGCGCGACGCCGGCCGGCCGATGGCCACGGCACCCGTGACCACGGCGCCCAACGCCAGCAGTGCGGCCACGCTGGCCCAGATCCGCTGAGGAGTGCCGAGGAAGGTGCCGACACCCTGACCCGCGCATTCCGTCGCACTCGTACAGATCGGTGTGGCGACCACAGACAGGACGGACATGAGGCGCTCCCCTCTCCTTGCGGCCGGACGCTTCTGCGGCCGGACGCTTCGTGTGACCGGACGCTTCGGGTGGACCGGACGCCAGAACCATGCCCGCCGGACCCGTCGCCGGGCATCCGCCTGCGGAGGTGCTTCTCTCTGTCGCAGACGCCGTACGAGTCAGGCGGATCTACCGCGTCCGAGGTAGGGGAGGCCCGTGCCGTACCGGCCGGTCGCCGGGGCGGACGGGACGGAATACCGTGATTGCATGCGCCTGACCGCCTTCACCGACATCTCGCTCCGCATCGTGATGCGGCTGGCCGTGGCGGACGGCGACGAGCAGCCCACCACCCGGTCGGTCGCCGAGGTGCTGGCCGTGCCGTACACCCACGCGGCCAAGGCGGTGGCGCGGCTGAGCGAGATGGGGCTGGTGGACACCCGGCGCGGACGCGGGGGAGGGCTGCGGCTGACCGGGGCGGGCCACCGGACGTCGGTCGGCGCCATCGTCCGCGCGCTGGAGGGCGACGGCGACGTGGTCGGCTGTGAGGACGCGGTGCCCTGCCCGCTGCGGGCCGCGTGCCGGCTGCGCGGGGCGCTGGCACGGGCCAAGGAGGCGTTCTACGCCGCGCTCGACCCGGTCACGATCGACGAGCTGGTGACGGAGCCGACAGGCCCGGTGCTGCTCGGCCTGCTGCCGCCGAGGACGCCGTCCGGTGCGTCCTCCGGCTGAACAGGGGATTTCCGGATGATGTGACTTTCGGCCCTATGGCGGGTGACCTCCGGCCCGGGGGGAGGGGCGGCTGCCCGGTCTTTAATATGTATGTGAGATGCAAATTAAGTTGGCCGCGTCTCCCCGCACCCGTCGCAGGAGGTCCAATGCTGTCCGCGGAGTCCGCAGCGATCGTCCGCAGCACGCTGCCGGTCATCGGAGCGTCGCTCGACGACATCACCGCCCGGTTCTACGGCACGATGTTCGCCGAGCGCCCGGAGCTGCTCGACGGCCTGTTCAACCGCGGCAACCAGGCCAGCGGGGCCCAGCGCCGCGCCCTGGCCGGCTCCATCGCCGCGTTCGCCACGATGCTGCTGGACAACCCCGGTGAGCGCCCCGACGCGCTGCTGGCCCGCATCGCGCACAAGCACACCTCGCTCGGGGTCACCGACGACCAGTACGTGATCGTCCACAAGTACCTCTTCGGCGCGATCGCCGAGGTGCTGGGCGACGCCGTCACCCCGGACGTCGTTGCCGCCTGGGACGAGGTTTACTGGCTGATGGCCGGCTCGCTGATCGCCATGGAGGCCCGCCTCTACGCCGAGGCGGGCATCGCCGACGGCGACAGCCGGCGCCGGTGGCGCGTCGTCGGACGCCGCGAGGAGACGCCCGACGTGGTGTCCTTCCTGCTGCGCCCGGCCGACGGCGGGCCGGTCCCGCCCGCCCGTCCCGGCCAGTACGTCAGCGTCGAGGCGCGCATGCCCGACGGCGTGCGCCAGCTCCGCCAGTACAGCCTGTCGGGCCTTTCGAGTGAGGACGGCCTGCCGGGTGCGGACGCCGGCGGCCTCCGGCGCATCACCGTCAAGCGGGTGCGCGGCGAGGGCGGCCCGGACGGCGAGGTCTCCAACCTCCTGCACGCCGCCGTCCGCGAGGGCGACGAGCTGACCCTGACGGCGCCCTTCGGCGACGTGGCACTGGAGGACGGCGACGGCCCGCTCGTGCTCACCTCGGCCGGCATCGGCTGCACCCCCATGGTCGCCATGCTGGAGCACCTGGTCCGCACCGGCTCCACGCGGCGCGTGCTGGTGCTGCACGCCGACCGCTCCCCGGCGGACCACGCGCTGCGCGAGGACACCGAGCGGCTGGTCGCCGCGCTGCCCGACGCGACGCGCCTCTTCTGGTACGAGGACGGCGCGGCCGGCGGAGAGCGCTCCGGGTGGATGGACCTCGCCGGGATGGAGGTCCCGGCGGAGGCGACGGCCTACCTGTGCGGTCCGCTGCCCTTCATGCGGGCGGCGCGCTCGGCGCTGATCGGCGCGGGCGTGGCGGCGCGGGACGTCCACTACGAGGTCTTCGGCCCCGACCTGTGGCTCGGCGCCGAAGGCTGAGCCCTACCGGCACCGGGCGGACCACCCGTCACCGGCCTGCCCAACCGCGCCTCCGCCTCCGTCACCGGCCGCGGGCCCCTACGCGGGGCCCGCTCCGGGACCGTCCGCCCGGACGGACTCGGGACCGGTCGCGAGACCCTCGACCGGGGCCAGCGGCTCGACGGCCGGTCCCTGAAGGACCTCGCCGTCCACGCCGAAGCGTGAGCCGTGACAGGGGCACTCCCAGGCGCGTTCGGCGTCGTTGAACCCCACCACGCAGCCCAGGTGGGTGCAGACCGCGGAGACGGCGTGCAGACGGCCGGAATCGTCCCGGTGCACGGCGCACCGCTCCCCGCCGATCTTGAGCACCGCGCTCTCGCCCGGCCGGAGGGCCTCGGCCTCCTCTGCCTGTCCCGCGCCGAAGCGGTCGGCGACGAAGTGCCGCGCCACAGTGGCCTGCATGCGCAGCGCCGCGCCCGCCTCGCGCACCGGGTGCAGCCGGCGGGGGTCGTACAGCTTCGCCCAGGGGGAGCCGCCCCCGGTGATCAGCTCGGCCAGCAGCCGTCCCGCCATGACCCCGTTGCTCATGCCCCACCCGCCGAACCCGGTGGCGACGTAGGCGTGCCGGGCCCCGGGGTGCAGGAGGCCGACGAACGGCAGCCGGTCGGCGGTGTGGTTGTCCTGGGCCGCCCACCGGTAGGAGATCTCCTCGGCGCCGAACCTGTCGGCCACCCAGGAGGCCAGCCGTGCGAAGCGGTCGCCGACCCTCCCGGCGCCGGGCTTGAACGTCTCTCCGGTGACGATCAGCAGCCGCCGGCCCTCGTCGTACGGGGCGGTGCGGACCGAGCGGGTGTTGTCCTCGGACGTGACGAACATGCCCTCGGGCGCCCGGTCCGCGGGCACGGCCGCCGCCACGACCAGCTCGCGGCTCGGCTCCATCCGGGAGAACAGCAGCGCCCGGTCGAAGATCGGATAGTGCGTGGCCACCACCACGTCGCGGGCGGTGACGGTGACGCCGTCGGAGGTGGTGACGCGGCACGGGTCGCTCTCGGACAGCTCCGTCACCCGGCTGTGCTCGAAGACCAGCGCACCGCCCGCCACCAGGGCGTCGACCAGGCCCATGAGGTAGCGGCGCGGGTGGAACTGCGCCTGGTCGTCCACCCGCACCGCCCCGGCGACCGGGAACGGCAGCGGCGTCTCGGTGACGAACGACGCGGGCAGCCCCGCCCGTGCCGCGGCCTCGGCCTCGGCGCACAGCTCCTCGGCGCCCTCGGACGACTCGGCGTAGGTGAACGCGGGCATCCGCTCCACCTCGGCGTCGATCCCCAGCTCGCCCGCCGTGGCGATCAGGTGCTCGATCGCCGCCTGCTGGGAGGAGGCGTACAGCCGGGCGGCCTCCGCGCCCGCCGACTTCTCCAGGTGGGCGTAGATCCGCGTGTGCTGGGCGGTGAGCTTGGCGGTGGTGTTGCCGGTGACGCCCCCCGCGACCTGGCCCGCCTCGACCACGGCCACCGTACGGCCCGCACGCTGCAGCTCCCAGGCGGCGCTGAGCCCGGCCATCCCGGCGCCGATGACCACGACGTCGACCTCCAGGTCCTGTACCAGGGTCGCGTGCGGCCGGCCGGGGGCCGATTCCATCCAGTAAGACTGCGTCGTCATGCCGCGCCCCTGCCCTCGTCGCCGCCCGTCACACACGGGGACGGCGGACGCGGGGCCGGGCGCGGGGGATCCGGCGCGTGTGGAGCACGTGGATCCCGCGTCCGCGGGCCTCCTCTCCCGAGTCCTCGCGCGACCCCCGCCGCCGGGGCGGGTCAGCCGCCGCTGAGGCCGTCGGGCCGCTCGGGAGAGGAGCTGGTCAGCGGGACCGAACCGCCCCGCACCAGGTCGAGCTGGACCATCTGCCGCGGCAGCAGGGCGTCCAGCAGCCAGTTCCCCGCGATGCGGGCCCGGCCGCCCGGTACGGCCAGCAGGTGGTAGCCCCGGGTCACCGCCTTCGCCGGCAGGCCCGACAGCGGCAGGCCCAGCGGGTTCGCCGCGGCCTTGAGCCCGCCCAGGTCCACGACGAACCCCAGGTCGTTGTGCTTGTACGGCTTCCGTTCGGCGCGGCCGTAGGTGGCGGCGACGTTGCGGGCCACCTGCTTGCCCTGGCGGCTGGCGTGCTGGGCGGTCATCGGCGTGTACTTGCCGGGGTTGGTCAGGTCCGGCACCGCCGCCGCGTCGCCGCAGGCGAAGACCTCCGGGTGGCCGGGGACGTTCATGTACTCGTCCACCAGCAGCCGGCCCTTCTCGGTGGGCAGTCCCATGGACTCCACGAACGGGTCGGGCCGCACGCCCACGCACCAGATCAGCGAGCGGGTCGGCACGTGCTCCCCGTCGGACAGCTTGACCCCGTCGGCGTACGCCTCGGCCACGCTGGTGCCGGTGCGGATCTCCACGCCACGCTCGGACAGGGTGCGCTGCGCGGTGTCCGACAGCCGCCGGTCCAGCTCCGGCAGGATGCGCGGGGCCAGGTCGGCCAGGATCCAGCGGATCGGCTGGTCGCGCAGGCCCGGCCGCCGCCGGACCGCGTCACGGGTGAGGAGCTGACCCTGGGCGGCCACCTCGGTCCCGGTGTACCCGGCGCCCACCACGACGAACGTGCAGCGCGCCCGGCGCTCTTCGGGGTCGTCGGAGGCGTCGGCCAGCTCGATCTGGCGGATCAGGTGGTCGCGCAGGTAGAGGGCCTCGGCGATGCTGCGGAAGCCGTGCGCGTGCTCGGCGACCCCGGGGACGGGCAGCAGCTTGTTGACGCTGCCGACGGCCAGGACCAGGCGGTCGTAGGACAGGTCGCGGTGGTTGCCCTCGGCGTCGACGCACGTCACCCGCCTGTTCTCGATGTCCACGGACTCGGCCGCGGCCAGCAGGTGCCGCACTCCCGGGCAGTTGCCCGCCAGCGGGATCGCGACCTTGCGCGGGTCGAGGACGCCCGCGGCGACCTCGGGCAGCAGCGGGAGATAGAGGAAGTAGTCGGTGGGGTTGACGAGGACGATCTCGATGGCTCCCCGGGCCATGCGGGCGAGGGTGCGTGCGGCGGTGAACCCCGCGAAACCGCCCCCCACGATGACGACTCTCTGCCTGTCGGCCATTTCCGGTGGGTCCTTCCACGTCGCGGAACTGCTGTCCTAGCCGCGTGCCCTTTCTGGGCACGGGCAAGCCTCCGCGCGGGAAAAGGCCGGGCCGCACGGGGCGGGCCGTACGGATGACGGGACCGGTCGGAGGGCCGGGCCGTACGGGATCCGGCCGGGCCGGGCCGGGGCGGCGGGCCGTTCGGGAGCGGGCCGGGCGGGTACCGGACCCGCATGAGCACAGAACACGCTTCGGGGCGCGGCGACCGCGAGGACGCCGAGGCGCGCCTGGCCTCCCTCGACCCCTTCGACATCTTCGACGCCGAGGCGGCCCGCCTGGACCGGTTCTTCTCCGGGCTCGACGCCGCGGGATGGGCCCGTCCCTCGCGGTGCGAGGGCTGGTCGGTGCGGGACGTCCTCGCGCACCTGGCCGGGGAGGAGATGTACAACCACGCCTGCCTGGACGACGACCTGGCGGGCTTCCGCGCGGCGCTCGGACGCGAGGGCGTCGGCGGCGGCTTCGACGGCTTCAACGAATGGTGCGTACGGCGCCGCCGCGACGTCCCCGTGGAGGAGGTGCTCGGCGAGTGGCGCCGGGCCAACGGGGAGACGCGCCGCCGCATGCGCGAACTCGGCCGCGACGCCGAACTGCCGACCATGGCCGGGCCGTACCCGGTGGGCCTGCAGGCGTTCCACTACGACTCCGAGTACGCCACCCACGCCGACGACGTCGGAGCGCCCGTGGGGGACGGCGAGAACGGCGGGCGCGCCCGGTGGCGGGCGGCGGTGGGCGCGTTCGTCCTCACCGAGCGGGACTCCCCGGTCCGGGCCGAGCCGGGCGGCGACCTGGTCGCGGTGCGGATGGACGGCCGGCGCGAGCGGCTGCCCGTGGCGGAGTTCGTGGACGCCACGGTCGGCAGGCTGCCCGAGGGGCGTCTCGACCCGGCGCTGCGGGACGCCCTGCGCTGCCTGGCCTGAGGAACCCGGGGCCCCGGGACGTCCCGCGCCGCCTGGTCTGAGGAACCGGTGCCGCGGGACGGCCCGCGGCAGCGGGCCTGAGGAGTCCTCAGCCCCCGGTGACCTCTTCGACCAGTACGGCGGTGCCCTTCCTGAGCGTCACCTTGGCGCGGATCGCCTTGCGGGCGCCCAGCGCCTTCTTGAGCTGGTCCACGGTGCAGCGGTGCGGCGCCTTCCCCTTGTCGCAGATCCGGCCCCGCTGGTCGAGCACCTCGGCGTGCGGGCTGAGCGGGACGGACTGGGTGTCGCCGGCGCCGGTCAGCACGTCCAGCGTGTCCGGCTGCGCCGCGTTCAGGCCGAGGTCGCCGAGCAGGTAGACGGCCGGCTCCGCGTCGCCGGCGTCGTCGTCCCGGGCGGCCACGCCGGGGTCCTCCGTCGGCTTCCCGGGCGAGTCCGTCTCCCCGGAGTCGTCCGGGGCGGTGGGCTCGGCGGACGCGGAGGCCGAGGGCTCACCGGCCGGGGTGCTCTCCGCCGCGGCGGGAGAGGAGACCGCCGGGGACGGCGGGGGAGCGGCCGTGCCGCCGCCCGCCGAACAGGCGGTGAGCCCGGCGGCGAGCACGGCCGGCAGGAGGAAACGGGGCATCGTCAACGAACCGCTCATGGGGCGCAACGATCTCACGCCTCCCGGGGCGACGGCGAACTCACGCTCCGAGGCCGGCAGGCCGGCCGGCCGCGCCGCGCGGGGAGGCCGCGCCGCGCGGGGAGGCCGGGGCCGCCTCGCCGTACCGGTGCCGAGGGGTCCGCGCGCCCGGCGGCGGGTAACAGCATCACATGCCGGAAATCCTGCCCGAGGAGACGCTTCGGGAGGTCGTGAACCTGTTCGTCCGCCTCGTCGAGGCGGCCGGCGCGCTGGTCATCTTCTCCGGCGCGGCCGTGGCGTTCGTACGGTTCCTGCTGGCCGCGGTGGGACGGCGGGAGGGGCAGGGGTTCGTGGGCGTGCGCCTGTTCCTGGGGCGGTTCCTCGTCCTCGGGCTGGAGTTCCAGCTTGCCGGGGACGTGCTGCGCACGGCCGTGGCACCGAGTTTCGGCCAGATAGGCCAGCTCGCCGCGATCGCGACCATCCGGACGGCGCTGAACTTCTTCCTCGGCAAGGAGATCGAGCGGGAGGGGCGCGTGGTCGACTCCGCCCGGCCCGTCGCGTCCGGCGGCGCCGCCGGGGGGTCCAGCCGGTGAGGCACGGCGTCGCCGGCGCCGCCGGGACGGATCGGGAGGACGGGGAGGCAGGGGTGGGGGAGATCGTCCAGGCCGCCGTCAACCTGATCGTCGCCGCCGGGGTGGTCGCCGCGCTGGCGGTTCTGCCCGCCGGCGGGCCCCGGACCGCGGTCGCGGTGCTGCTGGACTTCCTCCTCGCCGCGGGACTGCTGCGCCTGTCACAGGCGCAGACCTGGGCGGCGATCGCCACCGCGGCGCTCACGGTGGTGATCCGCAGGATCGCGGTCGCGGGTTTCTCCCGGCCGGTGCGGCGATTCCCTCCGGCCGCCGGCTATAAGGACCCACCGGGTGGATAGGTAAGTCTCCGCGTGCGAACGGCCACGCCCTCCCGGGGACCGGACGCCGCGTCCGGGCTTCGGGGGGATCTTCCGAGGGGGCAGGAGAGCACCCATGACCGAGACCGATCCCGAGCGCGACGACCCGCCGGCGCAGGTGCCCGACGACCGGGTGGACACGGCCGGAGCCGGGGCCCCGGAGGGCGTCGACGACGAGGGTCCCGAGCCGCAGATGATCGACGATCGCAAGGGCGCCGCCGGGTCCGGGGCGTGGGACCCGGACGAGACCGAGGGGCGCTGACGGTTCGGCGGGTCCGGGTGCGGACCCGCCGAACCTCCCCGGCCGAAATCACATAGAGTGATGTTTGCGGCCCTTGGTGCCTCTTTTCCCGGAATGTTCGTTTTGAGAAGCGCTGCTCTCGGTAGTTAAGTAACTACACCACGAGAGGCGACTCAATGAGATTTCTCGGGATAAATGCGATTTTTCATGATCCGTCTGCCGCGTTGGTCGTGGACGGGGAAGTGGTCGCGGCGGCCGAGGAGGAACGCTTCAACCGGCGGAAGCACGGCAAGCGCCCGGTGCCGTTCTCGGCGTGGGAGCTGCCCGAGCAGGCGGCGGCCTGGTGCCTGGACCGCGCCGGGCTGCGCCCCGAGGACCTGGACGCGGTGGCCTACTCCTACGACCCCGACCTCGTGGTGCCCGGCGGGCCGGGCCAGGACGCCGGCTGGGAGGAGCTGCGCACCGCCTACGCCCGGCGCGCCCCATCCTTCCTGGCCGCCGCGCTGCCCGGACTGGACGCGGCACGGGTGCGCTTCGTGCCCCACCACATCGCGCACGCCGCCTCCGCGGGCCTGGCCGCGCCGTTCACCGACTCGGCCGTCCTGGTCTGCGACGGCCGGGGCGAGGCGGTCTCCCACCTGGCCGGCGCCTACCGGAACGGCGCCCTGGAGATCCTCGCCGCCCAGGAGCTGCCGCACTCGCTCGGCCTGCTGTACGAGAGCCTGACCACACACCTGGGATTCCTGCGCTCCAGCGACGAGTACAAGGTGATGGCGCTCGCCTCCTACGGCCGCCCCCGGTTCCTGCCCGAGCTGCGCGCCCTCGTCCACCCCACCGGGGACGGCGGGTTCCGCACCGAGCCGGTGGACTGGAGCGCCTTCGCCAAGCCCCTGCGCCCGCACCGCGAGTGGACGGGCGAGCACGCCGACCTCGCCGCGAGCGTCCAGGCCAGGCTGGAGGAGGTGCTGGTGGACCTCGCGCGGTGGTTGCACGGCCGCACCGGGCTGCGGACGCTGACGATGGCCGGCGGGGTGGCGCTGAACTGCGTGGCCAACACCCGCATCAGCGAGGCCACCCCGTTCGAGCGGGTCTGGGTGCAGCCGGCCGCCGGGGACGCCGGCACCGCGCTGGGCGGCGCGCTGCACCTGGCCGCGGCGGCGGGGGAGCCGGCCGCGCCCATGCCGGGCGCGGATCTGGGCCGGTCCTGGAGCGAGGCGGAGCTGGCGGCCTGGCTGCGGACGGCGAACGTCTCCTGCGAGCGGCCGGCGGACCTGGCCGCGGCTGTGGCCGCCGAGCTGGCCGCCGACCGGATCGTGGCGTGGTTCCAGGGCCGCAGCGAGTACGGTCCCCGCGCGCTGGGGCGCCGGTCCCTGCTGGCGCATCCGGGACACGTGGCCAACACCGAGCGGCTCAACGACGTCAAGGGCCGCGAGCGGTTCCGTCCGATCGCGCCGATGGTGCTGGCCGAGCGGGCGGGGCGGATCTTCAGCCGGGGACCGGTGCCGAGCCCGTACATGCTGTTCGTCCACGACGTGGCGCCCGAGTGGCGCGGCCGGATCCCGGCGGTGGTCCACGTGGACGGCACCGCCCGCGTCCAGACCGTCGAGCGGGAGAGTGAGCCGCTGCTGGCGCGGCTGCTGGAGGAGTTCGAGGCGCGGACCGGGCTTCCGGTGCTGGTCAACACCAGCCTGAACACCGCGGGCCGTCCGATGGTCGACGATCCGCGGGACGCGCTGGAGTGCTTCGGGTCGGCTCCGGTGGACGTGCTGGCCCTGGGACCGTTCCTGGTGCGCCGGGCGGGGGTGTTCACCGCATGATCACCGTGGTGGTCCCGACCGTGGGCCGGCCGAGCCTCGCCGCGACGCTCGCCGCGCTGGACCCGGGCCTGGACGTCATCGTCGTCGACGACCGCCCGGCGGGCGCCCGCACCGCACCCCTGCCGGTGCCGGACGGGGTGCGGACGGTGCGCTCGGGCGGCAGGGGGCCGGCCGCCGCCCGCAACGCCGGCTGGCGGGCCGCGGACACCCCCTGGATCGCCTTCCTGGACGACGACGTGATCCCCGCCCCCGGCTGGGCGAAGACGCTCCACGCCGACCTGGACGGCCTGCCGGCCGAGGTGGCGGGCAGCCAGGGCCGCATCCACGTGCCGCCGCCCGAGGGCGGGCGGCCCACCGACGACGAGCGCGCCACCGCCGGACTCGCCCGCTCCCGCTGGATCACCGCCGACATGGCCTATCAGCGGGAGGCGCTGGAGCGGGTCGGCGGATTCGACGAGCGCTTCCCGCGCGCCTACCGCGAGGACGCCGACCTGGCGCTGCGGGTGACGGCCGCCGGCTACCGCCTGGTCAGGGGCGAGCGCGTCACCAGCCATCCGTTCCGCGACGACGGGCCGTGGGCGAGCGTGCGACGCCAGCGCGGCAACGCCGACGACGCGCTGATGCGCCGCCTGCACGGCCCGGCCTGGAGGATGGCCGTCGGCGGCGGGGCGGGACGGCTGCGCCGCCACGCGCTGATCACCTGCCTCGGCGGACTGGCGGTCCTCGCGGGCGCGCTGCCCGTGATCGCCGGGATCGCCGGTCCCGGCGCGCCGGCCCGCGGCCGGGCGTCCGGGCCGGCACGGGGCCGAGGCCGGGCGGCCGGACCGGTGTGGAACCGCGGACTGCCGGGCGTCCCAGGACGGGCGCATGGCCGGCGGGTCCTGACTCCGGTCCTCCCGGAACGGGGCCGGGGTCCGGCACGCACGCTGGCCAGGGGGGTCGCGGCGGCGGCCGGGGCGGGCTGGCTGGCGCTGACCGCCGAGTTCGCCTGGGCCAGGATCGCCCCGGGGCCGCGCACCCCCGCCGAGATCGGCCGGATGCTGCTCACCAGCGTCCTCATCCCACCGGCGGCCTGCGCGCACCGGCTGCGCGGCGAGTTGCGGGTCCGGCTGTGGCGGGCCCCGTGAACGGCGCGTCGAACGGCCTGGCGAGCGGCGCGGTGAACGGCGCGTCGAACGGCCTGGCGAGCGGTGCGGTGAACGGCGCGGCCCGCCCCGCGCCCGCCGTGACCCACGCCCCGGCCCGTTCCGCGGACGGCGCTCCGGCCGGAACCGTCCTGGTCGTCCGCCTCGACAACGCCGGTGACGTGCTGCTCGCCGGTCCGGCCGTCCGCGCCGTGGCGGCGTCGGCCCGCCGGGTGGTGCTGCTGGCCGGGCCCAATGGCCGGGCCGCGGCCGAGCTGCTGCCCGGCGTGGACCGCGTGCTGGAATGGCGGGCCCCGTGGATCGACCCCGACCCGCGGCCGGTGACCGGCTCACACGTCGTCGGCCTGCTCCGGCTCGTCCGGGAGGCGGCCCCCGACCAGGCGCTCATCCTCACCTCCTTCCACCAGTCGTCACTGCCGCCGGCGCTGCTGCTGCGGCTGGCCGGGGTCCCCCGGATCGCCGCGATCAGCGAGGACTACCCCGGCTCGTTGCTGGACGTCCGTCACATCGTGGACGAGACCGTGGACGTGCCCGAACCCGAGCGGATGCTCGCGGTGGCCCGCGCCGCAGGTTTCCGCCCGCCGCCCGGCGACGACGGCCGGCTCGCCGTACGGCGTCCGCTGCCGCCGGTCGGGCACATCACCGGGCCACCCGGCTACGTCGTGGTCCACCCCGGGGCCTCCGCGCCGGCCCGGGCCTGGCCGGAGGGCCACTGCGCCGAGGCGGTCCGGGAACTGGTCCGCGCGGGCCGGCGGGTCGTCGTCACCGGCGGGCCCGGCGAGTGCGAGCTGACCCGGCGGGTGGCGGGCGGCGCCGGGCCCATCGGGACGGACGGCTCCGGTGCGGAGAAGGCCGTCCCGAGCACCTCGGAGGCCGTCCGGGACCTCGGAGGCCGGACGTCCCTCGCCGAGCTGGCCGCCGTGCTCGCCGGGGCGAGCGCGGTCGTGGTGGCCAACACCGGCCCCGCCCACCTGGCGGCGGCGGTCGGCACGCCGGTGGTCACCCTGTTCGCCCCGGTGGTCCCGGCGGCCCGCTGGGCCCCGTACGGCGTGCCGTCGGTGCTGCTCGGCGACCAGGACGCCCCGTGCGCGGGGAGCAGGGCCCGCATCTGCCCGGTCCCCGGCCACCCGTGCCTGTCGTCGGTGTCACCGGCGCGGGTCGCCGAGGCCGTCGGCCGCCTGGCGTCCGTGAGGGAGACCGTGTCGTGAGGGCGCCCACGGGAGGGGGCGTCCGTGAGGGAGACCGTGCCGTGGGCGCGCGCGGGAGGGGAGCGTCCGTGAAGGAGGCCGTGCCGTGAGGGCGCCCGCGAGGACCGTGGCCTGAAGGCGCCCGCGTGGAAGTCAGTGGCATGAGGCGTGAAGGAGATCGTGTCATGAGGATCGCCCTGGTGTCGGAGCACGCCAACCCCCTCGCGGCCGTCGGCGGAGTGGACGCGGGCGGGCAGAACGTCCACGTCGCCGCCCTGGCGGCCGCCCTCGCCGAGCGGGGCCACGAGGTGGTCGTCCACACCCGCCGCACCGCGTCCGGCCAGCCGGAGCAGGTCTCAGCGGGACCCGGGCTGATCGTCGAGCACGTCCCGGCCGGGCCCGCCGAGGACCTGCCCAAGGACGAGCTGCTGCCGTACATGCCCGCGTTCGGCGCCCATCTGGCGCGTCGCTGGGCCGGACGGCCACCCGACGTGGTCCACGCCCACTTCTGGATGAGCGGGCTGGCCGCCCTCGCCGCGGCGCGGGACCTCGGGGTGCCGGTCGTGCAGACCTTCCACGCCCTGGGGGTGGTCAAGCGGCGCTGGCAGGGTCCGGCCGACACCAGCCCGCCGGGACGCGTCGCCGCCGAGGCCGACATCGCGCGCCGGGCGCAGGCGATCGTGGCGACCTGCCGCGACGAGGTGAGCGAGCTGCTGCGCATGGGCGTCGGCCACGAGCGGATCGCCGTGGTGCCGTGCGGGGTGGACCTGGAGCTGTTCCGCCCCGACGGGCCGGTCGCCCCGCGGGGCCCGTCGCCCCGGGTGCTCTGCGTCGGCCGCATGGTGCCCCGCAAGGGGCTGGACACCGTCGTGCGGGCGCTGTCCCGGCTGCCGGACGCCGAACTGCTCGTCGTCGGCGGCACGCCGCGCGACGACGAGGCGGTACGGCTGGCCGGCCTGGCCGCGGCCTGCGGGCTGACCGGCCGGGTCCACCTGCTGGGCAGCGTCGGCCGCGCCGAGGTGCCGGCGCTGATGCGCTCGGCGGACGTGCTGGTGACCGTGCCGTGGTACGAGCCGTTCGGGATGGTCCCGGTCGAGGCGATGGCCTGCGGCGTGCCGGTGGTCGCCTCCTCGGTCGGCGGTCACCTCGACACCGTCGCCGGCTGCGGCGTGCTGGTGCCGCCCCGCGACCCGCGCGCCCTGTCGCGGGCCCTGCTCGACGTGCTGGACCGGCCCGAGCTGCGCGCGGCCCTCGCCGAGGCGGGCCGGCGGCGAGCCGTCACCCGGTACGGCTGGCCGCGGGTGGCGGCCCGCACCGAGTCGGTATACCTGGACGTCCTCGCCGAGCGCGGGGCCCGGGTCGCCGTGGCGGGGGGATGACGGTGCACCCGCACCTGACCCGTCTGCGCGCCGCGCTGCGCGCGGTGGACGCCGAGGCGGCGACGATCTCCGTCTGGGGCCGCAAGCTCGCGGCCGTGCTGGGCGGCGGCGGCCGGCTGCTGGCCTGCGGAAACGGCGGCTCGGCTGCCGAGGCCCAGCACCTGACGGCCGAGCTGGTCGGCCGCTACCGCTCCGACCGGGCGCCGTACGCGGCGATCCCGCTGCACGCCGACACCTCGGCGGTGACCGCGATCGGCAACGACTTCGGAGCCGAGGAGGTCTACGCCCGCCAGGTGCGGGCGCACGGCCGGCCCGGCGACGTGCTGATGTGCCTGTCCACCAGCGGGCGCAGCCCGAACGTGCTCGCGGCGGCGCGCGCCGCCCGCCGGACGGGCATCGCGGCCTGGGCGCTGACCGGTCCGGCGCCCAACCCGCTGGCCGTGCTGTGCGACGAGGTCCTGGCGGTGCCCGCCGGGGACACCGCGACGGTGCAGGAGGTGCACCTCGCGGTGATCCACATGCTCTGCGACGCGGTCGAGGGCGCGATGGAGGAGGTGACCGGATGAGCGCGGGTCCGATCGTCGTCATCGGGGACACCCTGCTGGACGTGGACGTTGAGGGCGACGCCGAGAGGCTGTGCCCCGACGCCCCCGTGCCGGTCGTGGCGGGCGGCCGCGAGCACCGCCGCCCCGGCGGGGCGGGACTCGCCGCGGTGCTGGCCGCCGAGGGCGGCGCGGAGGTGGTCCTGGTCGCCGCCTTCGGCGACGACCACCCCGGCCGCTGCCTGCTGGGCCTGCTGGCCGGCCGGGTCGAGGTGGTACGGCTGCCGCTGCAGGGCACCACGATCACCAAGACCCGGGTGCGGGCCAGGGGCCAGACCCTGCTGCGCGTCGACACCGGCGACGGCCGGGCGGACCCGGCCCTCGACATCCGCCGGGCCGGGCAGGTCGAGTCGCTGCTCCGCGGTGCGGGCGCGGTCCTGGTGTCCGACTACGGCCGCGGCGTCGCCGAGGTCCTGGGCCCCTGCCTGCGCCGGGCGGCCGGGCCGCTGGTGTGGGACCCGCATCCGCGGGGGCCGCTGCCCCCGCCCGGCTGCACGCTGGTCACCCCGAGCGAGTCCGAGGCCCGGACGCTGAGCGCCCAGCCGCGGCTGTCGCCCGACCGGATGGCCCGCCACCTCGTCCGCGCGCTGCGCGCCGAGGCGGTGGCCGTCACGCTGGGCGGGGAGGGCGCCGTGCTGGCCCGGCGGGGCGGCAGGTCCACCCGGATCCCGCCGCCGGTGTGCTCGGCGGGCCCGGACGCCTGCGGCGCGGGCGACCGGTTCTCCGGGGCCGCCGCGCTCGCGCTGGCCTCCGGCGCGCCGGTGGAGGAGGCCGTCGGGACCGGTGTCGCCGAGGCCGCCCGTTTCGTGGAGAACGGCGGGGCGGCGGCGGTGCGGACGCCCGCGCCCGCTCCCGGGGACCGGCCGCGCACCGCCCTGGAGGTGGCCGAGGTGGTCCGGGCCACCGGCGGACGGCTGATCGCCACCGGCGGCTGCTTCGACCTGCTGCACGCCGGGCACGTCAGCCTGCTGCGCCGGGCCCGTGCGCTGGGCGACGCGCTGATCGTGTGCGTCAACTCCGACGCCTCGGTGCGGCGGCTGAAGGGCCCGGGACGGCCCGTGGTCGGCCAGCGGGACCGGGTGGAGGTGCTGCGCGCGCTGCAGTGCGTCGACGCCGTGGCCGTGTTCGACGAGGACACCCCGGCGGCGATGATCGAACGGCTCCGCCCCGACGTGTGGGTCAAGGGCGGCGACTACACGGCGCCGGACCTGCCGGAGGCCGAGACCGTACGCCGGACCGGGGGAGAGAGCGTGATCCTCCCGCTGGTGTCCGGAAGGTCCACGACCGGTCTGATCGAGGCCGCGCGGGCGGCCAGGTGAGCGAGGGGGAACATCCATGCTGGGAAACATCCTGATCACCGGCGGATCGTCCGGGCTGGGCCGGGCGGTGGCCGAGGCCGTGGCCAAGGAGGGCGGCCGGCCGCTGGTCGTCGACGTCCGCCCGCCCACCGGCGGCGTGGACCACGTCCTCGCCGACGTGGCGGACCGCGACCGGGTGGAGCGGGCGGTGACCGAGCTGGCCGGGAGGGCAGGCGGTCTCGACGGGGTCGTCACCGCCGCGGGCATCGACGCCTGCGGCCGTCTCGCGGACGTGCCCGCCGCCGCGTGGGAGAAGGTCGTCGCGGTCAACCTGCTCGGCACCGCCGCCACGATCCGCGC
Organism: Streptosporangium sp. NPDC004379; assembly: GCF_042873875.1. NCBI lineage: Bacteria > Bacillati > Actinomycetota > Actinomycetes > Streptosporangiales > Streptosporangiaceae > Streptosporangium > Streptosporangium sp. NPDC004379. The sequence continues at coordinate 518,444 of NZ_JBIAMC010000001.1, read as the reverse complement.
GGCCCTGCCCCACCTGACCGCCTCCGGCGGCCGGATCGTCACCTGCGCCTCCACCCTGGGGCTGCGCGCCCTCAGCGACGCCACCGCCTACTGCGCCTCCAAGTTCGGCGTGGTCGGCCTCACCCGCGCCCTGGCCGCCGAACTCGCCGGACGGGTCGGCGTCACCCTGCTCGTCCCCGGCGGCATGCGCACCCACTTCTTCGACGACCGTCCGGACCGGTACAGGCCCGGCCCCGACGCGGGACTCAACCAGCCCGAGGACGTCGCCGCCGCCGTGGTCTTCGCCCTGTCCCAGCCCGCCGGCTGTGAGATCCGCGAACTCGTCGTCTGCCCCGCCACGGAGACCTCATGGCCGTGACCGGCCGAAGCCGCGCCGCCGGCGTCCCCGGGGCCGCCGGGGGCGGGCGGCCGGTCATGGTCGTGCTGCGCGGCCTCGGCCTGGGCGACCTGCTCACCGCCGTGCCCGCACTGCGGGCCCTGCGCCGCGCCTTCCCCGGCCACCGCGTCACCCTGGCCGCCCCCGCTCCGCTGGCCGGTCTGCTGCCCCTCATCGGCGCCTGCGACGACCTGCTCGACGTCAGCGGGACGGGCCCCGTCCCCCTGCGCCGTCCCGACGTGGCCGTCAACCTCCACGGCCGCGGCCCGCAGAGCACCGCCGCCCTGCTGGCCACCCGCCCCGCCCGGCTGATCGGCCACGCCCGCCCCGGTCTGCCCGGCCCGCCCTGGCCCGCCCAGGTGCACGAACGCGTCCGCTGGTGCGACCTGCTGACCTGGCACGGCATCCCCGCCGACCCCGCCGACCTGACCCTGACGCCGCCGTCCGCGGGCTCCGGCGCTCCGGAGCGGGAGTCTCACTCCGGCCCGGCCCCCGTCCTCGTCCACCCCGGAGCCGCCCGCCCCGCCCGGCGCTGGCCGCCGGACCGCTTCGCCGCGGTCGCCGCCGCGCTGCGCCGCGCCGGACACGACGTGCTCGTCACCGGAGGCGCCGCCGAACGCGGTCTCGCCCTGCGGGTGGCCGCCGCGGCCGGCCTGCCGGACGAGGCGGTGACGGCGGGCCGTACGGACGTCACCGGGCTGGCCGCGCTGGTGGCACGGGCCCGCCTCGTCGTCTGCGGGGACACGGGCGTGGCGCACCTGGCGAGCGCGTTCGGCACGCCCTCGGTCGTGCTGTTCGGGCCGACGCCTCCCGAGCTGTGGGGGCCGCCCCCGGGGCCCCACGTGGTCCTGTGGGCCGGTGTCCCCGGTGACCCGCACGCCGGCCGTCCCGGCCCCGGCCTGCTGAGAATCGGCGTCGAAGAGGTCCTCGGCGCCGCGACCGACCTGCTGGAGGTGACCGTCCGATGAACATCCGACGCGCAGTGGTCACCGGAGGCGCCGGCTTCCTCGGCTCCTACCTGTGTGAACGCCTGCTGGCCCGTGGTGCCGCCGTGATCTGCATGGACAACTTCCTGACCGGCTCGCCGCGCAACGTCGACCACCTCCTGGGCCGTCCCGCCTTCCGCCTGCTGGAATGCGACCTGACCGGGTTCGTCCACGTCCCCGGCGACGTGGACCTCGTCCTGCACCTGGCGTCGGCCGCCTCCCCGGCCGACTACCTGCGTCACCCCATAGAGACCCTCAAGGTCGGCAGCCTGGGCACCCTGCACGCCCTGGGTCTGGCCCGGGAGAAGAACGCCCGCTTCGTCCTGACCTCCACCAGCGAGGTCTACGGCGACCCCCAGCAGCACCCGCAGACGGAGTCCTACTGGGGCAACGTCAATCCCGTCGGTCCCCGCAGCGTCTACGACGAGGCCAAACGCTTCGCCGAGTCCCTCACCACCGCCTACCGCAACACTCACGGCGCCGACACCGGCATCGTGCGGATCTTCAACACCTACGGCCCGCGCATGCGGCCCCACGACGGCCGCGCCATCCCCACCTTCATCCGCCAGGCCCTGCGTGGCGAACCTCTCACCGTCACCGGCGACGGCTCCCAGACCCGGTCCATCTGCTACGTCGACGACACCGTCGAGGGCATCCTCGCCCTGGCGGGCAGCGACTTCTCCGGCCCGGTCAACATCGGCAACCCCACCGAGGTCACCATGCTCGACCTGGCCCGCACCGTCATCGAGCTGACCGGCTCGTCCTCCGGGATCCGCTTCATCGACCGCCCCGCCGACGATCCGGCCGTGCGCCGCCCCGACACCACCCTGGCCGCGGCCCGCCTGGGCTGGCGGGCCGAGGTCGGCGTCACCGACGGCCTGCGCCGCACCATCGCCTGGTTCGAGACCGAACTCCGCCGCACCGAGGAACTGGTCGGCTGAGGAACGCGCCCAGTCAGCCCGATGAAAGGCTCAGGCGTTAATGGCTGGAATTCTGGCCGGTCTTCAGGCCAGAAGGTATCGGTTCTTCATGGAGATGATTCCGATCAGCGAAGCGAAGGACCGGTTGACCGAACTGGCCGACCGAGCCGCCAGGGAGCATGATCACTTCACGATCACTCGTAACGGGCGCCCCCACGCAGTGATCATGTCTGTGGCCGAATGGGAATCCCTGCAGGAAACGCTGGAGATCCTCGCTGACCCTGAGATGCGGGCCGATCTGATGGAGGCGGCGGCCGCCACGGCGAGAGGCGACGTGACGACCGAGGAGGAGATGGCCGCTGTCATGGCGGCGCGCCTCGGCAGGGCGAGCGCGTGAGCGATCGGTACACCATCTTTCTCGCACCACCGGCCCGGCGTGCCCTCGCGACAGGTCTGCCCGAGTCGGTGGCCGGTGCGGCGTGGGAACTGATCACCGGCGCGATCGCCGACGAGCCGTGGCGGGTGGGTAAACCGCTACAGGAGCCGTACGAGGGGATGCACGTCGCCCGCCGGGGAACCTACCGGGTGACCCACCTCATCGACGAGGAAAAAAGGACCGTGACGATCCAGGCGATCAAACACCGTCGAGACGCCTACCGTCCGTGATGGATGTCAGGGGGCCGACTCCCAGATGGTCTCGCCGTCCTCGGTGGCGGGGGTCGGGGTGAGGCCCGCGCGGCGGGCCACGGCCGCGGAGGCGGCGTGGGCGGGATGGACGGCGGCGGCGAAGGAGCGCACGCCGCGCTCCCGCAGCCAGGCGACCATGGCGGTCGTGGCCTCGGTCGCCATGCCGCGGCCCTGCCACGGGGTGCCGACGACCCAGGCCACCCAGGCCCGGCCGGAGGTCACGGTGGCCTGGACGTAGCCGGCCAGGCGGCCGGTCTCCGTCACGCGGATCACCCAGTTGAGCCAGAGGTCGTCACCGCCGGCCGGCCCGGCGATCATGCGGGCGTAGCGGTCCCGCAGCTCCCCGGAGGTCGAGGGGGAGCCGCCGGTGAACTCGTGCAGGGCGGGGTCGTCCAGCGCCTCGGCCATCTCGGCGGCGTGCTCGACCGCCAGCGGGAGGAGGGTGAGGCGCGCGGTCTCGATCGGTTCGGGGTTCATGGGCGGCCGGCCGCGTGCTCGGCCGCGCCGGGGGCCAGGACGTGCTCGATGACCATGACGGCGGCGCCGACCACCCCGGCCCGGTCCCCCAGGTCGCTGGCGGTGATCGTCAGGTGCTGGGTGGCCAGGGGCAGGGACCTGCTGTAGATGACCTCGCGCAGACCGGCGAGGATCTGCTCCCCGGCCTCGGCCATGTCGCCGCCGACCACGATCACCGAGGGGTTGAAGAAGTTCACGATCGAGGCGAGGACCTCGCCGATCTCGCGGCCGGCCTGGCGGATGAGCTGGACGGCCCGGGTGTTGCCGCTCCGGACGAGCCGGACGATGTCGCGCCCCCCGGTCGCCTCCACTCCGGCGTCGCGCAGCCGGGCCGCCACGGCCGCGCCGCTCGCCACGGCCTCCAGGCAGCCGCGGTTGCCGCAGCGGCAGACGACGTCGAGGACGGGGGAGACCTGGATGTGGCCGATGTCGCCGGCCGCGCCCTGGGCGCCCCGGTGCAGGCGGCGGTCGCTGATGATGCCGCAGCCGATCCCGGTGCCGACCTTGACGAAGATGAGGTGGTCGGCCTCGGGGCGGGCGGCCCAGTGCTCGCCCAGGGCCATGATGTTGACGTCGTTGTCCACCAGGACGGGCGCGCCCAGCCGTTCCCCGAGCCACTCCGGGACGGGGAAGCCGTCCCAGCCCGGCATTATCGGCGGGTTGACCGGCCGTCCGGAGCTGTGCTCCACCGGGCCGGGCAGGCCGACCCCGATGCCGCAGACCTCCTCGACGGTGTGGCCGCTCTCGGCGAGCAGTTCCTCGAAGGTCCGCTGGAGCCAGCGGAGCGTCTCCTCGGGACCGCGGTCTATCGGCACCTCCGCGGCGTGCTCGGCGAGGATCTCGGTGCCGAGGTCGGTGACCGCGACCCGGGCGTGGGTCGCGCCGAGGTCGGCGGCGAGGACGACGCGGGCCGAGCGGTTGAAGGTGAAGGCGACGGCCGGGCGGCCCCCGGAGGAGATGGCCTCCTCGGTTGGGACGACCCACCGCTGGCTCACCAGCGCGTCGAGGCGCTGCCCGAGCGTCGATCTCGCCAGGCCGGTGAGCTGCACCAGCTCCGCCCGGGTGCGGGCCCGACCGTCGCGCAGGATCTTCAGCAGCGCCCCCGCGCCCGCGTCGGGTCCGTTCGCCTCGCTCGGCATGCGCACAGTCAACACTCCTCGTTCACGCGTGGCCACGGCGACTTAGGCCAGCTCTTCCGGTCATTATGCCCAAATGATCGCTACTTTTGTACGGCTGTCGCCATAAGCGGGGCGCCGTGCGGCCCGTACGGCGGGCCGGGAGACGACGGCGATCTACCGGCCCGTTCTGTTCGGGGAGACACCGCAAGACGCCGGGGAGCGGGCGTTCCCCCGAGCCTGTGACCGAGGGTGACGGAAACGGCTCCGCCGGTCATCCTCCGCTACCGGATGGTAGGTCGGCCGGGCCGATGGTTTTCCCCTTTCCTGGGAAGGGCGGTGATTTCCGTTCCGGCCCGGGTGGAATCCCAGTTGTACGCCGTCTCCGTGCCGGTCGGGATACCCGGGTGGCCGGGGCGGCGCTCCGTCGGCCCGGGCGTGGCCCGGGCGTGACCGATCGGACCTGGGGGTCACATGATCAGGATCAGGTACGCTCTCGCCGCCGGCGTCGTGGCGGGCTCCGGCCTCGTCGTCCCCGCCGCGCTGGCGGCCCAGCCCGCCACGGCGGACACGGCCGCCCGCGTCGCCGTCGAACAGCCCTTCCAGGGGTACGTCGCCGGTGACGACGACGGCGACGACGGCCGCGGGTACGGCAACCGCGGCTGGAACGACGATGACGACGACGGCTACGACGACTGACGGCGTGCTCCTCGCGCCCGCGCGGCCGGTTCGGCCGGCCGCGCGGTCCCCGCGCCGCAGGGCGCCGGGCGTGCCGTCCTCGTGCCGAAGGGCGCCGGGCGGGCGGTCCCCGCGTCAGGTGGCGCCGGGTGGGCGCGGGACCCGGCGGAAGAAGGCCGCCACCGCGTAGGGGTCGACCGGGTCGGTCAGCAGCGCCAGCATCTCCTCCCGGCGCTCCGGCGCCACCTTGAACGGGTGGCCGAACACCCGCGGTCCCCGGCCGTCGCCCAGCAGCCGGGTCAGCATCAGGTCTCCGGGCACGGCCTGGCGCGACAGCAGCTCGTCGGTCACCGTGACCGTCCCGGTCCCCCCGGACCCGGAGTCGCGCAGGGCGACCTCCTCCCCCTCGACCTCCAGGACCTCCCACAGGCGCAGCGGCGTGCGCCGCCAGGACTCCAGCAGCTCCACCTCGTCGTCGCGCAGCCACACGCCCCGCGCGTCCAGGAACTCTCCCACCACGTCGTTCTCGAACAGGGCGAGGTCGGCCAGGGCGGGCTCGGCCACCCGGACGCTCAGCGCCACCAGGTCGTCGGTCAGCCGGCGTCGGGCCGGGCGGGCGCCGTACACGACGAGCTGCCGGAACAGGTGCTCCGCCCGCGCGGGCAGCGGGTCGCCGGGATCGGTGCGGCAGGCGGCGTACTCGGCCGCGTCCCGCTCGGCCGGAGCGAGTCCGGGCGCCAGGGACAGCGCCTCCCCGACGAGTCCGGACGCCTCGAACGACCGCCCCTCGCCCTCGGCGGACCTGGCGGCCAGCAGCAGCGCCGCCGGCTCGGTGCGGGGGAGCGCCTCCAGCACCCGGGGGGAGAGAGGCTCGCGCTCGACCTCGTCGGCGATCCGCTCCAGCACCTCCGGTGAGCGCGACAGGTACGTGACGGCCCTCGACAGGTCGGCCCCCTCGTCGTAGGTGCGCAGCGCGCTGCGCGACAGGGTCAGCCGCATGATGTCCAGCGGCGACAGGCCCGCCACCGACCCGGGGTCCCAGGGGGTGCCCACGACGCCCACCCGGCCGCCCCGCACCTCCAGGGAGGCCCCCCGCAGCAGCGGGGCCAGCGGCGGCAGCGGGTCGGCGAAGGCGTCCGGCGCCCTGGCCAGCAGCTCCAGCACCGCCGCGTCGATCGGGACGCCGGGGGAGGGGTCGATCCCCTCGGCGAAGCCGCGCAGCGCGTCGAGCGCCCGCTCGCCGAACTCCTGGACGACGAGCATCGCCCGGTCGGCGGGGAAGGCGTCGAGCTTCACGACGGACGGCTCCAGCCGGCCGCCGCGCAGGCGCAGCGCGACGACGTCCTCGGCCGCCACGTCCGCCAGCCAGCCCGCGGGCCCGGTCAGGAACGGCTCGCCCTCCTCGGTCACGGTGCGCACCCGGCCGCCGCCGGTCAGCGGCAGCCCCTCGCCGTCGGCCAGCCGCGCCCACAGCCGCAGGTCGTCGGCGGCCGCCAGCCGGCCCGCCGCCAGTTCGGCCCGGGTGGCCAGGTGCGTCAGCACCGTGCCCTCGCACAGCGTCAGAACCTCGCTCATCCGACCATTGTGGTCGACGGCGGTCGAGGCCGTGACGCGCCCCGTCAGGGACTGGTGCCGAAGCGCGGGTTGCGGCTCAGCCAGGAGGCGTAGCGGGCGTTGCGCCGTACCGCGTCGGCGTGGGCCGCCTTGGCGTGCTCGGCGACCGAGTCCGCGACCCGCGCGGTGCCCGCCTCCGGGTGCCAGCCGAGGATATGCCGCCAGCGCAGCGGTGCGCCGGCGAGCGGCACCGTGGTCAGCCCCGGGGTCGGCTGGAAGGTCGCCTGGCACAGTACGGCGGCGCGGCCGACGGAGGCCAGGTGCAGGCACGTGGCCACATCGGTCTCGTAGATGGTCAGGGGCGTGAAGCCGGCGCGGGCGCAGGCGGCGGCGAAGCAGTCGCCGAAGCAGCCGTCGCCGGGGGTGACGGCCCACCGCTCGCCGGCCAGTTCGGAGAGCTCCGCCTCCTCTCGCCCGGCGAGCGGGTGGTCCTCGCCGAGCAGCACGAAGACGGGGTCCAGCCCGATCGTCTGCCACATCACCGGCCCCTCCAGGGGCGGCGGGCTCTCGCCGCAGGCACCGACGACGGCGAAGTCGATGCGGCCGAGCGTGACCATCGTGGCGAGTTCCCTGGCCGACCAGGAGGTGCAGGTGCTGACCGGCGTGGAGGGCCACTCGCCGGCCAGCCGGTCGACCAGGCCGCCCAGGATCGGCCCGTTGGTGGCGCCCAGGCGGTAGCTGGGCGCGGCGCCGCCGGTGTTGGCGAACCGCACCGCCTCCTCCTGGAGCTCGCGGGCGGCGGGCAGCAGCACCTTCGCCCTGGCCAGCACCAGCTCCCCGAGAGGCGTGGGCCGCGCGCCGGTGTGGTCGCGCTGGAACAGCGCTCCCCCGAGTCCTCGCTCTATCCGCTTGAGCTGGGCGGTCAGCGCCGGCTGGGCCAGCCCGAGGTGGGTGGCGGCCTTGGTGACGCTCCCGGCCTCGGCGACCGCGCGCACGATCCTGAGGTGTCGAAGCTCGAGGTCCATACCGGGAAGGTAAAGCGATGGCGGTATGCCCGCAATGTAGCTGAGTCATGAAATCTGACGGAATTTAGTGAAATCAAGTGACGGGCGGGATCGTTTGCGCGGCACGGCGGAGACGAACGGGAGGTGAGGGAGGGCGGTGACGGGGTAGGCGAGTCCCATGACGATGGGAATCGACCCGAAGGACCTCTCCGAGGAAGACCTGTTCCGCGAGCTGCGGCACATGCACGAGACGCGGACCGAGACGCTCATGCACGGATCCGACGACGCGCTGGCGAACCACACCACGCGGACCGGGGAGCTTGAGCAGGAGTACCTGCGCCGTCACCCCGAGCGGGACGTCGATCCGGAGCGGCTACGCGAGGGCGCCCGGCAGCGGTAGCCGTCGCCCGCCGCCGGTGACCGTACGGCCGGTCGCGGTGGCCGTCGTCCGGCGGTGACCGTACGGCCGGCCCCCGCCGCGGACGCGCGTCCGCGACGGGGGCCGGTGGCGTGCCCGGCCCCCGGCCCCTTCGCAGAACTTTCGTCCATACGGCTCAGCGGTCTTCCGCCGCGCCCGATCCGCGCCTACTTTCGAGGCAGGATCCGGTCCGCGGGAGGCTTCTGTGCGCGTGCGGCGATGGAAGGCGCTCTGCCTCGTGGCCGCCTGGTCGGCCCTGGCCGCGGTGGCCGTCCCGGCAGGCCCGGCCGCGGCGGCGCGGAGCGCGGACGACATGGGCCGGGACGTCTCCACGGCGGTCTACGTCGTCGACAACTACTGGCGGACCCACTGGTCGCGGTTCTTCACCGGGAAGTACGTCCCCCCGGCCGTGTACGGCGGCTACCGCAGGGGCGTGAAAAAGCCGCCGCTGTGCGGCGGCCGGCGTCTCGGCTACGACAACGCCTGGTACTGCATCGAGGACGACTTCATCGCCTGGGACCTCGACCTCATGGCGCAGGGCTACCGCATCGGCGACGCGTGGGTGTACCTCGTCGTCGCCCACGAGTGGGGGCACGCCGTGCAGGCGCGGCTGCGCGACTCGCTGGTGATGTCCACCTACGAGCTCCAGGCCGACTGCCTGGCCGGCGCCGTGCTGTACGGCGCCGCGGCCGACGGCGTGCTGCGGTTCGAGCGGGGCGATGTGGAGGAGATCGCCGAGATCCACCGGAGGCTGGGCGACGAGACGTCCTGGACCGACGTGACCGACCACGGCACCGCCGCACAGCGCACCTCCTCCTTCAACCGCGGCGCGAGGTACGGCGTGCGCGGCTGCCTGCCCTGACGCCGCGCCGCCGTACGGCCCGTCCTCCCGGCCCGGAAGATCCGGCCTGGGAAATCCGGCCCGGGGGACCCGGGCCGGCCGGCCGTACGGCGGGAGCGGCTCTCACCCCTTCAGGCCGGAGCGGGAGATGCCCTCGATCACCCAGCGCTGGGCGGCGAGGTAGATGACGATCACCGGGGCGCTGGCGATCACCGCGCCGGCCATCAGCAGGTCGTAGCGGACGCTGTTGGCGCTCTGGAAGTTGCCCAGGCCGGCGGGCAGGGTCAGCGACTCCGGGCTGAGCAGCACGTACAGCGGCCACAGGAAGTCGTTCCAGTTCGTCAGGAACGACAGCAGGAACAGCGTCACCAGCGCGGGGCGGGCCAGCGGCAGCGCGATGGAGGTGAAGATCTGCCACCGGTTGCAGCCGTCCAGCTCCGCGGCCTCCTCCAGCTCCCCGGGCAGCGTGATGAAGAACTGCCGCAGGAAGAACACCCCGAACGCGCCGGCCGCGGCCGGGACGATCACCGCGGGCAGGCTGTCCACCCACGCCAGCTCGTTGACGATCAGGAAGTTGGGGATCAGCAGCACCACCGGCGGCACGAACAGCGTGGCCACGATCGTCCCGAAGAGCAGGTTCCGGCCGCGGAAGCGGAGCCGGGCCAGCGCGTAGGCGGCGGGCGTGGCGGTGACCAGGACGAGCACCGCGTGCCCGGTGGCGGCGGCCAGGCTGTTGAGGAACCAGCGCATCGCCGGGCTGTCGGCGCTGCCGAGGATCTCCCGGTAGGCGTCGATCGTGACCGGGGAGGGGATCCACTGCGGCTCCGTCGAGCCGGCGGCCTCACGGGTCTTGAAGGAGGTGACGACCATGTAGACGAGCGGGCTCAGGTAGAGCGCCGCGATCACCGCCAGGACCAGGTGCAGCAGCGTACGGCGCAGCCGGCGGATGTCCCCGGTCACGGCTTCCTCCCCTTCGCGGAGATCGTGGGACCCCCGGTCGCGGTTCCCCCGGCGAAGGCCCGGATCATGCCTTCCTCCTGTCCCGGAACGCGCCGAAGACCAGCCCGCTGGCCACCATCAGGAAGGCGGCCAGGATGAAGCTCATCGCCGAGGCGGTGCCCATGTCGAACTGGCGCAGACCGGTCTCGGCGATCAGGTAGATCGCGGTCTTGGTCTGGTCGGCGGGGGCGCCCCGGGTGATGAGGTAGGACTGGCCGAACATGTTGGCCGAGGCCAGGATCGTGGTGTTGACCACGAACAGCATGACCGGCCGCAGGCCCGGCAGGGTCACCGCGCGGAACCGGTCCCAGGCCGAGGCGCCGTCCACCATCGCCGCCTCGTGCAGCTCCCGGGGGATGTCCTGCAGCCCGGCGAGGAAGATCACCGCGTTCAGGCCGAGCGTCCACCACACCGTCACCCCGACGAGGGCGATCCAGGCGGGCGGCACGGCGGTGGTCCACTGCACGTCCAGGCCGAGATAGTGGTTGACCAGGCCGATGTTGCCGTCCAGCAGGAACTGCCAGACGACGCCGACGACCACGACGCCCAGCACGTAGGGGGCGAAGTAGACGGCCCGGTAGAGGTTGCGCCCGGCGAACCGGCCGTTCATCAGCAGCGCCACCAGCAGCGGCAGCACGATCAGCAGTGGGACGGAGAAGACGGTGAAGATCCCGGTGGCCCGCATCGCCGACCAGAACCGCGACCCGTCGACGCTCGCCGGGTCGAACAGGTCGGTGTAGTTCTCCAACCCGACGAACGGCTTGGCCGGCAGGTTGATGTCCCACTCGTGCAGGCTCGTCCAGAACCCGAAGCCGATCGGCAGGATCATGAAGACGGCGAACAGCACGAGGTAGGGGGCGCAGAACGCGTACGGCGTCCAGGACCGCATCCTGCCCGCGGTCCGGGGGGACCCGCCCGGGGACGCCGCCCCGGACAGGTCCTCCACCCTGACAGGCGGGCCGCTCACTGACCGTACTTCCGCTTGTTGTCGGCCAGCAGCTTGTCCGCCGCCGCCACGCCCTCCTTCAGCGCGTCGGCGGGGGACGACTGCTTCAGCACGGCCTTGGCGACGGCCAGCTCCAGGGCCTTGCTCTGCACGTCGCCGACGCCCGGGATGGCGGGGATGAAGTGGAACACCTCGGGGTCGGCGGCCAGCTTGATCTGCGGCAGGTCGGCGATCTCCGCGTCCTGGCGGGCGGAGTTGCGGGCGGGGATCATGCCGGCCTTGGCCCACTCGGCCGACAGGCGGCCCATGTGGTCGATGAAGAACTTCGCGGCCTGGACCTTGTTCGGGTCCTTGCCGGCCTGGGAGGTCATCACGAAGTTGTGCGAGGAGCTCCACATGGCGGCGGTGCCGCCGATGTTCGGGATCGGGGACATGCCCCACTTCAGCGACGGGGCGTTGGTCTTGAGGTCGTTGATCTGCCAGATGCCGTCCCAGGTGAGGCTGACCTTGCCGTTCTTGAAGGCGGCGTACTGGCTGTCCTGGGCGACCTCGGCGGGGCTGTAGCCCTTGTCGATCTGCTCGACCATCCAGGCCAGGGCCTTCTCGCCCTCCGGCCCGCCCCACAGCGCCTTGACGCCGTCCTCGCTGTAGAGGTCGCCGCCGAACTGCCACAGCAGGCTCATGAACATCAGGTGCGCCGGCCACTTGTTCGGCATCCAGAACGGGCTGGCGACACCGGCCTTCTTCAGCTCCGTCAGTGCCTTCTCGTAGCCCTCCCGGTCGGCGGGCGCCTCCTTCAGCCCGATCTTGTCCAGGTGCTCGGTGTTCCAGTAGTCGGCCAGGCAGTGCACGTCCAGCGGCACGCTGTAGCGCTGGTCCTTGTAGACGCCGGCCTTCCAGATGGCGGGGATGTAGTCGGACTCGGTCAGCCCGAGCGAGTTCACCACGTCGTCCAGCGGCAGGAGCGTCTTGCGGGCCGCCATGGTGCCGACCCAGTCGATGTGGATGACCGCCACGTCCGGGCCCTTGCCCGCGGAGATGGCCGTCGGCATCGCCGGGTACAGGTCCTCCCAGCGCCGGGTGACGTTGCGGACCTCGATGCGGCCGGCGAACTGCTTGTTGAACTCGTCCAGCATCTTCCGCATGTGCGGGCCGTCGCCGCCGGTGAAGCCGTTCCAGTAGTCGAGCGTCACCTTGGGCCCGGTGTACTCGCCGCCGGAGAACGTCGGCGCGGCCGAGGCGGGCGCGGAGGAGTCCGCCCCGATCTTCGTGCCGCCTCCGCAGGCGGCGAGCGCGGCGGTGAGCCCGGCGGCCCCCGAGATGCTGAGGAAGGAACGGCGGGAAAGCGGACTGGTCATTGTCACTCCTGGGGGGAAGCGGGGGCGAAGCGGACGATGTTCCACGAGGCGGGGGAGAGACGCAGCGAGGCGTGGCGGCCCTCGACGCGGGCGCCGGAGCCGGGACGGGGGACGACGCGGCCGGGCGTCTCGGCGGAGTTGACGGCCGAGGGGTCGTCGTCGGCGAGCTCCAGGTGCGCAACCGCCCGCATCCCCTCGGGAAGGGTGACCTCCAGGTCGCACGGGGAGTTCCGGTCGCGGTTGACGGCGAGGAGCGTCGTGTCGCCGGTCGCCTCGTCGTGCGTGGCGGTGGCCCAGATCGCCGGGACGTCGCCGTACCTGGCGGTGGGGATCACCGCGCACTCGGGTTCCACCCGCAGCACCTGGCCGCGGGCGTGCCGGGCGGTCAGCGCGAACGGGTGGAAGATGGTCTGCCGCCAGGCCGGGCCGCCGGGCTCGGTCCTGATCGGGGCGATGACGTTGGCGAGCTGGGCCTGGCAGGCGACGCTCACCCGGTCGGCGTTGCGCAGCAGCGTGATCAGCAGGCTGCCGACGACGACCGCGTCGGTGACGTCGTAGGTGTCCTCGATCAGCCGGGGGTGCTCGGTCCAGTCCAGCGACGACTCGCCGCCGAACCGGCTCTGGTACCAGACGTTCCACTCGTCGAAGGAGAGCATGATCTTCTTCCTGCTGCGCAGCTTCGCGCCGACGTGGTCGGCGGTGGCGGCGATGGAGCGGATCATGTGTTCCATGTCGGCGCCGCTTGCCAGGAAGGAGTCGACGTCGCCGTCGGACGGGTCGTAGTAGGCGTGCAGCGAGATGTGGTCGACCATCTCGTAGGTGGCCTCCAGCACCTCGGCCTCCCACGAGCCGAACGTCGGCATGCCGCTGTTGGAGCTGCCGCAGGCCACCAGGGACAGCCCGGGGTCGAACCGCTTGAGCGCCCGCGCGGTCTCGGCGGCGAGCCGGCCGTACTCGGCGGCGGTCTTGTGCCCCATCTGCCAGGGGCCGTCCAGCTCGTTGCCCAGGCACCACAGCCGCACGTCGTGCGGCTCGTCCACGCCGTGCGAGCGGCGCAGCTCCGACAGGGCGGTGCCGCCGGGGTAATTGGCGTACTCCACCAGCTCCAGCGCCTCGGCCACGCCGCGGGTGCCCAGGTTGAGCGCCATCATCGGCTCCACCCCGGCCTTGGCGGCCCACGCCATGAACTCGTTGAGGCCGAAGCGGTTGCCCTCCAGGCTCCGCCACGCCAGGTCCAGGCGCGCGGGCCGCTCCTGGACGGGGCCGACGCCGTCCTCCCAGCGGTAGTTGGAGACGAAGTTGCCGCCGGGATAGCGGACCACGGTGATCCCGAGCTCACGGGTCAGCTCCAGCACGTCGGTGCGGAAGCCGTCGGCGTCGGCCAGGGGGTGGCCGGGCTCGAAGACGCCGGTGTAGACGCAGCGGCCCATGTGCTCGACGAACGAGCCGAAGAGCCGGGGTTCCACCGGGCCGATCCGGAAGGCGGGGTCCAGGGTGAGGCGGGCGGAGGGGGGCAAGGCAGACCTCTTTTACGGGGGCTTGCGTGAATAGGGACGTTTGTACAACGTTGTTTCAACGTTGTAAACAGTCGCCGCCGCAGCGATACCCGGGCGTTACGATCGACGGGTTCGCATCTCGCGCGAGCCTGGAGGGCCGCGCGGCCGGGGAGGACGGAAGACGCCGTGGGAGTGAGCCTGCGCGACATCGCGCGCCTGGCGGGGGTGTCGGTGAAGACCGTCTCCAACGTCGTCAACGGGTACGCCCACGTCTCCCCGGAGACCCGGGCGAAGGTGGAGAAGGCGCTCACCGAACTCGACTACCGCCCCAACCTGTCGGCGCGGAACCTGCGGCGCGGCCGCACCGGCGTGATCGCCCTGGCCCTGCCGGAGCTCGACGCGCCCTACTTCGCGGAACTGTCCCGGTTCGTCATCGACGCCGCGGCCGAGCACCGGTGGCTGGTCGTCATCGAGCAGACCGACGGCGGCCTCGACCGGGAGCGGCGGGCCCTCGACGGGGTCCGCGACCACCGGGTCGACGGGCTCATCCTGACCCCCTTCGCGATCGGCGCCGAGGAACTGGCGGCCCGCACCGACGACACCGCCCTCGTCCTGCTCGGCGAGCGGATCCACGACGGCCCGGCCGACCACGTCGCCATCGACAACGTACGGGCGGCCCGCGACGTCACCGAGCACCTGATCGGCCTCGGCCGCACCCGCATCGCCGCCCTCGGCGCGCAGGACAACTCCGCCAGCGGTACGGCCCCGCTCCGCCTGGCCGGGTACCGCCAGGCGCTGGCCGCCCGCGGGCTGCCCGAGACGGTCGCGAAGGTGGAGCGCTACCACCGGGCGGAGGGCGCGGCGGCGATGGCCGGCCTGCTGACCCTGGACCCGCGGCCCGACGCGGTGTTCTGCTTCAACGACCTGCTGGCGCTCGGCGCGATGCGCACGATCCTCGCCGCGGGACTCCGGGTGCCCGAGGACATCGCGCTGGCCGGGCTCGACGACATCGAGGACGGCCGCTACAGCACGCCGACCCTCACCACCGTCGCCCCCGACAAGGCGGAGCTGGCCCGTATCGCGGTCGACCTGCTCCGGCAGCGCATCGACGGCCGGCCGGGCCAGCCCCCTCGCGAGGCGCGGGCCGGCTACCGGCTCGTGCCCAGGGAGAGCACCCTGGGCAGGTGAGGGCCCCGCCGCTCCCACGCGGACGCCGTGGCCCCGGGCGAAACCTCAGGAGGGCCCCGCCGCTCCCGCGCGGACGCCGTGGCTCCGGGCGAAACCTCAAGAATGGTGGAGGTCGAGTTACGATGGGCCCGTGCCCAACTTCGAACTCACCGTCGGCCAGCTCGCGGCCCGCAGCGGCGTCGCCGTCTCGGCGCTGCACTTCTACGAGGCCAAAGGGCTGATCCGCAGCCGCCGCACGGCCGGCAACCAGCGCCGCTTCGCCCGTGACACGCTGCGCAGGATCGCCTTCATCCGGGTCTCCCAGCGGGTGGGCATCCCGCTGAAGACGATCCAGGCCGCGCTGTCGGCGCTGCCCGAGGAGCGCACCCCCACCCGCGACGACTGGGCGAGGCTGTCGGCGACGTGGCGGTCGGAGCTGGACGACCGGATCAAGCAGCTCCAGCGGCTCCGTGACGGCCTGACCGAGTGCATCGGCTGCGGCTGTCTGTCCCTGGACCGCTGTGCGCTGGCCAACCCCGGCGACGCGGAGGCGGCCCGGGGGCCGGGCTCGCGGCTGATGGTCGGCCGTCCGAACCCGCGCCCGTGCGCCGGCGAGGTGTGCGAGCCCGCGGTCTGAGCGGCCCGCCGTACGGCTCCGCCCGCCGTACGGCCCGCGCGGCGCAGGGCGCGTCCCGGCCGAACGGGCCGCCGGAGTCGCGTGCGGGCAGGATCCGGGACGTCCGCCGTACGGCGCGGCCCGCCGTACGATCGTGCGGGTCAGACGCCGTGGGCGCGCAGCCAGTCGCGGTTGGCGCGCTGGTCGTCCAGGATGCGGCGGACGTCCTGGCCGGAGCCGGGCGCGTCCTGCTCGACGACCAGCCAGCCCTCGTAGCCGTCCAGTCCGGCGAGGACCCCCGCCAGATCGACCTCGCCGGCCCCCAGGGCGGGGAAGCCGCCGCCCGCGACCACCGCGGCCAGGTCGCCGCCGGACGCCCGCACCCCGTCGCGCGCCGCGCGGCTGGCGTCCTTGATGTGGACCTGCCGGATCCGGCCGCCCCAGTCGCGCAGCGCCGCCACCGGGTCGCCGCCCGCCAGCCACAGGTGCCCGGTGTCCAGGCAGAGGGAGACGTCGGTGAGCTCCAGCAGCCGCTCGACCTCCTCGGCGGTCTCCACCAGGGTGCCGAGGTGGTGGTGGAAGACGGGCTCCAGGCCCCGGTCGCGGCAGCGGTCGGCGGCCTCCTGGACCCGGGCGGCGAAGCCCGTCCATTCGCCGGCGGGCAGGCCCGGGGCGCCGTCGCGGGCGACCCGCGGCGGATGGCCGGGGCAGGCGAGCGTGGGCCGCGGCGCGAACCGGCCGTCGGCGGGCGCCGCGCCGGCGAACACCGCCAGGGCGGCCTCCAGCCCCGGCAGGCCGGCCGAGAACGCCCCGGCGTCCTCGTAACGCAGGTCCACCCAGCCGCCGGCCAGGCCCATCCCGGCCCGCTCCAGCCGCTCCCGAAGCTCCGCGCCGATGCCGAGGTAGCCGATCGGCCCGGAGTCGACCCCGTCGTATCCGGCGCCGGCCAGCGCGCCGAGCATGGTCGCGGGGCCTATCGGCGCGTCGTCGGCCCGGTAGATCCCGAAGTTGACGGGGGCGTTCGCGACCTTGATCGACATCACTGCTCCAGGTGTCACTGTTCCAGACGGGCCAGCCAGCGGAGGGGGTTGTCACGGGTGATCAGGCGGATGGTGTCCTCGGTGATCCCAGCTTCGCGCATCCTGGGCAGGAACGTGCGGAACAGATGGCCGTAACCGGCTCCGCCGTACCGCTCTATCTCCGAGACCCTCGACAGGCCGCTGCTGAGCAGCAACCGGTGGGCGTGTCCCTCCTCGACGAGGGCGAGGGCGTGCCTGAGCCGGTCGGACCCGGGAGAGGAGCCGAGGGAGGAGAGGCAGACGTAGCCGCCGGCCTCGGCGACCTTGCGGGGGAGCGCGCGGTCGGTCCCGGCGTCGGCGACGCTGACGCGATCGGCGGGCAGCCCCTCGCCGAGCAGGATCTCCAGCAGCGGCAGGGCGCCGCGGTGGTGGACCGCGACCGGCAGGCCGGAGGCCAGGGACGCCCGGGCGGCGGCGGCCGCGCAGCGCTCCTCGGCGGGAGACGGGTCGCCGTCCCAGGCGCCGATCTCGCCGATCACGCCGGGCCGGACCCCGGTGCCGTCCAGGCCGTCGCGGATCTCGGCCAGCAGGTGGGCGGTGAGCGTGTCCACGTCGGCGTCGAGCGCCCAGGCGGGCGTGAACGGGCCGGCGAAGAAGCCGGTCCCGGCCACCACGCCGACGCGGCTGCACGCCGCGACCTTGGCCAGCGTCGCGGCGTCGCGCCCGGCGCCGATGCAGCTCAGCTCGACGACCAGGCCGAGGGCGTCGTACCGGCGGAGGTCGCGCAGCTCCTCGACGACGGCGTCCTCCTCGTCCAGCCAGCGGTTGGGGTCGGAGGCCGCGCCCGCCGCGCACCGCAGGTCGCTGCGGAGATGCTCGCGGGGGAGGACCGCCCCCTCGATGTCCGGCGAGGGGCACGGGCCGTTGACGGTCATCACGAGATTTGCCTCATGCATGAACGGACATTAGCCCATATTTAGTGTGAAAATCGAAGAAAGCCTCAGGGCTTTACCTTTCCGCTTTTAGTTGTGCTTCCAAACTATTGACGGGATGTGTGCTGCTGTGTGACCCTCTGGGCGTTCATGCACGTGCATCATGGGCGGTCGAAGGTCAGGGTCCCCGCCCCCTGACCGTGCATGGCGGTCTGACCATTGCTCAGCGAAGGGAAGCCGTACATGCGAAGAAGTCTGTTCAGCGTGCTCGCCGCCGTCTCGGTGGCCTGCGCGGCCGTCGCCGGGGGAGCCGGGGGAGCCGCGGCGTCCGCCGGCGCGCTCCCCGCGCCCGCCGGGGCGCGGGCGAACGCCGCCGCGGCCGCGGCCCAGCCGTACGACTGGAAGAACGTCCGGATCGACGGCGGCGGGTTCGTGCCGGGGATCATCTTCAACCAGACCGAGAAGAACCTGATCTACGCCCGCACCGACATCGGCGGCGCCTACCGCTGGGAGCAGGCCACCAAGAGCTGGATCCCCCTCCTCGACTGGGTGGGCCGCGACCGGTGGGGCTACAACGGCGTGGTCAGCCTCGCCACCGACCCTGTCGAACCCGACCGCGTCTACGTCGCCGCCGGGATGTACACCAACAGCTGGGACCCCAACAACGGCGCGATCCTGCGCTCGGCCGACCGGGGCAAGACCTGGCAGGCCACCCCGCTGCCGTTCAAGCTCGGCGGCAACATGCCCGGCCGCGGCATGGGCGAGCGCCTGACCGTCGACCCCAACGACAACCGGGTCGTCTACCTCGGGGCGCCCGACGGCAACGGCCTGTGGCGCAGCACCGACAAGGGCGTGACCTGGGCCAAGGTCACCTCCTTCACCAACCCGGGCGACTACGCCCAGGACCCGAACGACCCGAACGGCTACCTCAGCCACCGGCCCGGCGTGGTCTGGGTGACCTTCGACCCCTCCTCGGGAACCAAGGGCAGCCCGACGAAGAAGATCTACGTCGGCGTCGCCGACAAGGCCAACACCGTCTACAGCTCCGCCGACGCCGGCGCCACCTGGACGCGGGTCGCCGGACAGCCCACCGGGTACATCGCGCACAAGGGCGTCCTGGACGCCGGGAACCACACGCTCTACATCGCCACCAGCGACACCGGCGGGCCGTACGACGGCGCCAAGGGCGACGTCTGGAAGCTCGACACCGCGACCGGCGCGTGGACCCGGATCAGCCCGATCCCCTCCAGCTCGTCCGACGACTACTTCGGCTACAGCGGGCTCACCCTCGACCGCCAGCACCCCGGCACCCTGATGGTCGCCACCCAGGTCTCCTGGTGGCCCGACGTGATCTTCTTCCGCTCCGCCGACGGCGGCGCGACCTGGACCCGCATCTGGGACTGGGCGAGCTACCCCGAGCGCACCCTCCGCTACAAGATGGACATCTCCTCGTCCCCCTGGCTCACCTTCGGCGGCAACCCGGCGCCGCCGGAGACCGCGCCCAAGCTCGGCTGGATGACGGAGTCCATGGAGATCGACCCGTTCGACTCCAACCGCATGATGTACGGCACCGGCGCCACCATCTACGGCACCGAGGACCTCCTCAAGTGGGACACCGGCGGCCAGTTCACCATCAAGCCCATGGTCAAGGGGCTGGAGGAGACCGCCGTCCTCGACCTGGTCAGCCCGCCCACCGGCGCGCCGCTGATCAGCGGGCTCGGCGACATCGGCGGCTTCCGCCACGCCAGCCTCGACGCCGTGCCGCCGATGATGTTCACCTCGCCCGTCTTCACCACCACGACCAGCCTCGACTACGCCGAGGCCAAGCCGGCGATCATGGTCCGGGCGGGCAGCTTCACCGACGCCGACCGGCCGAACGACAGCCACGTCGCGTTCTCCACCGACGGCGGCGCCAACTGGTTCCAGGGCACCGAGCCGGGCGGGATCAACGAGGGCGGCACGGTCGCGGCGTCCGCCGACGGCTCCCGCTTCGTCTGGGCCCCCAAGGGCATACCCGTCCACTACTCGGTGGGCTTCGGCAACTCCTGGACCGCCTCCACCGGCATCCCCACCGGCGCGGTGGTCGAGTCCGACCGGGTGGATCCCAACACCTTCTACGGCTTCGCCGCCGGGAAGTTCTACGTCAGCGTCAACGGCGGCGCGTCCTTCACCGCCACCGCCGCCACCGGCCTGCCGGCCACCGGCGACGTCAGGTTCAAGGCCCTGCCGGGCGTCAAGGGCGACATCTGGCTCGCGGGCGGCGAGAGCGGCCTGTGGCACTCCGTCAACGGCGGCGCGTCCTTCACCAAGCTCTCCGCCGTCACGAACGCCGTCAGCGTGGGCTTCGGCAAGGCCGCGCCGGGCAAGACGTACCCGGCGCTCTACACCGCCGCCACCGTGGACGGCACCGCCGGGGTGTTCCGCTCCGACGACGCCGGCGCGACCTGGGTGCGGATCAACGACGACCGGCACCAGTACGGCAACATGGGCGACGCCATCACCGGCGACCCGCGGATCTACGGGCGCGTCTACCTCGGCACCAACGGCCGGGGCGTCCTGTACGCCGACCCGTCCGGGACCGTCCCGCCCGATGACGACACCGCCCCGCCGTCCAAGCCCGGTAAGCCGGCCGCCTCGTCGATCACCTCCTCCGGCGCCACGCTCACCTGGACGGCGTCCACCGACGACACCGGCGTCACCGGATACGACGTCTACCGGGAGGCCGGGACGACCGACGTGAAGGCGGGCTCGCCGTCCTCGGCGACGTTCACCCTCACCGGCCTGTCCCCGGCGACCTCCTACACCTACTACGTGGTCGCCCGGGACGCGGCGGGCAACGTCTCCGCCGCCTCCGACCCGGTCACGTTCACCACGGCGCCCGGCGGCGGCCAGCCCGGCGGCGGCTGCACCGCCGCCTACAAGGTCGCCAACTCCTGGCCCGGCGGGTTCCAGGGCGAGGTCACGGTGAAGAACACCGGCACCTCGGCGATCAACGGCTGGACGGTCAAGTGGACCTTCCCCGACGGCCAGAAGATCACCCAGCTCTGGAGCGGAGTCCACACCCAGACCGGCGCGGACGTGACCGTCAAGGACGCCGGCTGGAACGCGAACCTGGCGGGCGGCGCGTCCACCACGTTCGGGTTCGGCGCCTCCTGGACCGGGACCAACGGCGTCCCCGCCACCGTCACCTGCACGACGGGCTGACCCCGCGCGCCCTCCGGCCGGAACGCGATGGTGACCGGCCGGAGAGGCGTGGCGGGCCGACTCCGGGTTCTCCGGGTTCTCCGGTCGGAAGGCGACGGTGACCGGCCGGAGAGCCGCGGCGGGCCGGCCCCGCGCCTCCGGCCGGGAAACGGCGCGACCCGGCCGGAGGAGCTCCCCCTATCCTTGAACGAAACCGACCGTACGGGGGAGTACGTGACGATCTCCGGTGGAACGCCTGACGCCCGGGGCGGAGCCGCCCGCCCGCCGAGGGCCGCGGACCTCCGCGGCGGGACCGGCGCCCCGTCCGGGGCCGGGGACGAGGACCCCGGCCCCGGCGTGGACGCGCCGGCCCGCCGCTCCGGCCTCCAGGGGTGGCTCGACGGCATCCGGTCCACCCGCACCGGCCACCTCACGCTGAAGTTCGTCATCGGCGTCGTCGGCGCCGTGCTGGTCATCGGCGGCCTCATCATGGTCCCGTTCCCCGGCCCCGGCTGGCTGGTGGTCTTCGCAGGCCTCGCCGTCCTGGCCACCGAGTTCCACTGGGCCCGCAGGCTGCTGGCGTTCGGCCGGCGGACCCTCGCAGCGTGGACCGCCTGGCTCGGCCGCCGGGGCTGGACGGTCAGGATCCTCGTCGTCCTGGCCGCGGCCGTCGCCGCCGCCGCCATCGTCTACTACGGCCTCAAACTGAGCGTGGGCATCGACCTGGTCGAGGAGGCCCGCCGCCTGCTCGCCCGCTGACCGGGCACGGGGTCCCGGGGCGACGGCGAATCTCCCGGCAGCCTTTACCCTGAACCGACGGTCACGTAACGATTCCAATGCGTCACACTCCGTAGTCTCGCTGAGTCTGATCCCCAAGGACACAAAGGAGAGTGACACTCGATGCGTGCCCTGTCTTCGATGATCGCCCTGGCGGCGGCCGGAATCGTCGCGGTGACCGGCACCGCGGCCCACGCCGACTCGGTCAACCTGCGCGCCAGGGTCATGCCCGGCCAGGAGGTGATGCTCACACCTGAGCTCGTGCCCACGGCCGCCTACCGCGGCAACGTGCTGGTCAAGCTGGAGAACAACGACGTGCCCACCGAGGTGCGGGTCGCCAACTGCCGGGGCCGCTCCATCGGCAAGGTGGAGATCGCTCCCAACGACCACGCGCCGCGGGTCGCCGCGACCCTCTCCCGGCGCGCCGTCCGGAGCCTGGCCCGCACGGACCGGGACGACGCCGTCCAGAGCGGCCCCGCCCAGACGGACGACACCCAGGGCGCCACCCAGACGGACACCCAGGGCGCCTCCCGGACGGCCTCGCGGGACGTCCAGGCGAACACCCGGGCCCGCCTGGCCCAGTCCTGCCTGCGCTTCAAGGTCAAGAACCTCGGCCAGACCCCGGCGGTCATCAAGGGCATCGGCTACTTCTAGCCGCCGCCCACGTCGTCCGCGCCGTCCGGGACCGGTGCCCGGCGGCCGGTCCGCCCGGCCGCCGGGCACCGGTCTCCGGGACGGCGCGGGTGATGCGACACCTGAACGGGGCGGGGACGGCCGACACGGCCGTCCCCGCCCCGCCGTACGCCCCGCCGTACGCCCCGCCGTACGCCCCGCCGTACGCCCCGCCGTACGCCCCGCCGTACGCCCCGGCTCGTGACCCGGGGGCACAGGCGCCCGCCCGCTTCGCCGTACCGGAGAAAAACCACCCCCGGCCAGGGCTCGTTCCGGCCGGATGCCACCCTGGAGGTCCGGGGACGCCGCCCCGGAGGAGCGAGAGCGAAGGGAAGGCGGCAGAGTGCGCATCGACCTCACCGGCAGGACCGCGATCGTCACCGGCTCCTCACAGGGCATCGGCCACGCCATCGCCACCGGCCTCGCCCGGTCCGGCGCGCGGGTCGTCCTCACCGGACGCGGCGCCTCCTCCCTGGAGGACGCGGCCGGACGGCTGCGCGGCACGGTGCCGGACGCCGGGATCGTCACGGTCGTCGGGGACCTCGCCACCGAGGAGGGCGCGGCCGCGCTGGCCGACGCGGTCCCGGACGCCGACATCCTCGTCAACAACCTCGGCATCTACGGCTCCCGCCCGCCCCTGGAGATCACCGACGCCGAGTGGCGCGCCTACTTCGACGTGAACGTCCTCAGCGCCGTACGGCTGACCCGCCGCTACCTGCCCGGGATGATGGAGCGGGGCTGGGGGAGGGTGCAGAACATCGCCAGCGACTCCGCCGTCGCCATCCCGGCGGAGATGATCCAGTACGGCATGTCGAAGACCTCGCTGCTCGCCGTGTCCCGTGGGTTCGCCAAGGCCGCCGCCGGGACCGGCGTCACCGTGAACTCCGTGATCGTCGGGCCGACCCACACCGGGGGAGTGGAGGACTTCGTCTACGAACTGGTGGACCGGAGCCTGCCCTGGGAGGAGGCGCAGCGCGAGTTCATGCGCCTGCACCGCCCGCAGTCGCTCCTGCAGCGGCTCATCGAGCCCGAGGAGGTCGCCAACATGGTCGTCTACCTCAGCTCGCCCCAGGCGTCCGCGACCACCGGCGGCGCGCTCAGGGTGGACGGCGGCTACGTCGACGCGATCCTGCCCTGAGCCCCGATCTGAGTCCCTGCCCTGAGTCCCGGTTCCGGCGCCCGGGAGACGCCGGACCCCGGTGCTCGGAGGCACGCCATCTTTTACATGTCGGTGACAGGCTCGGTCACGGCCCGTAATCGGCGCCGCCGAGCCTTGAGGACATGAGTGAGACGGAACGGAGACGATCCGCCTCCCGGTGGACGCTCAACAGAGAACTGACCAACGTCGGCGCGATCATCGTCGCCGCGGGGATGGCCCATCTCGTCATCGGATTGATCGGGCACGACAGGTTCGGGCCGGTGATGCTCGTGCTGCTCGGCGTCGTCCTCGTCGTCGCGGCCCTCGGGCACCGGTTCTACGAGGAGCGGCGGCACCGCGCGGCGCCGGCCGCCGGGTGCGCCCGGTGCGGGGAGCTCGTGGGGGAGGAGCACTGAGAGACACCGAGGGAGATGCCGACAGGGGCGGGGAGGAGCGCTGAGACGACCCTTGTCACGCCAACCGATCCGTTATAGATCACGAAGTATGAGGTGTATCCGGCTTAGGCTGCGGCCGTGCCCATGATCGCTGGTCTCCGCCGAACGACCCGCCGTACGGCCCGCGGAACGGTCCGCCGTACGGCCCGCCATGCCGCCGCCCTGGCCGCCGCCGTGGCTCCGGCCGCCGTCCTCGCGCCCGCCGCGCACGCGGCGCCGGCCGCGGCGGCGGTGGTGGTCGACGTCAAGCTGACCGGGACGGGCGTGACCGTCCACGAGAAGGCGGCCGACCCGGTCAAGGTGACCTCCTACACCCTCGGCAACGTCGCCTACCTCCGCCGCGACGGCCGGTTCGCCAAGCAGACCGGCTACCAGGAGATCACGGTCGCCCCGAAGGGGCGCAGGGCCGTCGCGGTGCCCACCACCTACGTCAACGACCACGACTCGGTGCTCCTCGCCGATCTCACCGCGAACACCGGCTCGAAGGTGCAGACCGTCGCCAGGCCGCTCATCGCCAAGTTCGCCCACTGGTCGCGCGACGGCGCCAAGGCGGTGCTGACCGTCCAGCGGAAGAACGGCACGAGCTGGGACACCGTCGGGTTCGCGGTCGTCGACGCCGCCGCGAAGACCGCGCGGGCGGTGACCGTGCAGGGGGCGGACAGGGCCGCCAGGTTCCGCTGGGGGCCCGGCGGAACCGAGGTGGTGACCGGGCACCAGGGCGGCACCCGCTTCTACGGCCTCGACGGCGGTCTCCGGCGCACCTTCGCCGGGACGGGCGCGCCCGCCGGGGGAGAGGACGCCTTCTCGCCCTCCGGGAAGGACTTCCTGACCTGGTGCCCGCTGACCTACACCGAGCCCGTCTGCGTCCGGGACCGCGCCACGGGAAGGCTGTCGGCCAGGGTGAACATCCGCGCCCAGGCCCTGCTGGGCTGGTGGGACGACAGGCACCTCATCGCCGTCGTCCCGTCCGGCGGCGCCTACCGGGCGGTCGTCGCCGACCTCACCGGGAGGAGCACCCGGGTGCTGGCCGACATCCCCGCCGCCGACTGGAAGGCCAAGGTCTACCTCAGCTACACCCGCCCCTGACCGTTCTCCTCGCCGGTGCGTGGAGGGGCCGGCGACGGGAGGGTTCGCCGCCGGCCCCTCGTACGGCGGGCCACGCCGCCGACGGCGGTGTGACCGGCTGTGATCATGACACCTGGACGATCACGCGCGGATCAGTTCCAGATGACGTCGCGGCGAATGCTCATGGGACACCTCCTCTCGTTTCGGACGGGGAAGGGATCCTGGGATCAGGTCCAGACGACGTCGCGGCGAATGCTCATG
>NZ_JBIAMC010000001.1:0-493168 GCF_042873875.1 Streptosporangium sp. NPDC004379 | reverse complement strand
CGACGTCGCGGCGAATGCTCATGGGACACCTCCTCTCGTTTCGGACGGGGAAGGGATCCTGGGATCAGGTCCAGACGACGTCGCGGCGAATGCTCACGGGGTGTCGGCCTCTCTCGTGTCCGGCGGGGCAAGGGATCCTGGGATCAGGCCCAGATGACGTCGCGGCGAATGCTCATGGGACGTCTCCTCTCGTTCCGGCGGGTGACCGTGTCCGGTCGTTCCGGCGGGTGACCGTGTCCGGGCGGATGCCGGGACCGGTGGGCCGAGGCGAATCGGCCTGGCTTATGACCGGGTTGCCAGCGGCCGAAAATCACAGTAATGAGGCGGACATAGGCCGTCATTGACGTCACGCGCCCGGTTCCTTGCCGATTCGCGCACGTGCCAGGAGGAAAGGGGTGCGGAGGGTATCGGCGTTCGGCCGGACGCGTGACGGGACGGTCGGCCGAGGCGGGCGGGCAGCCGTCAGCGCCGCCGGCGCCGGAGGTGAGGACGCGTCAGCGGGACCGGCGGAGAACGCCTCGGGGGCGGCGGGAAGCGCCTAGAGGTACAGGCCGGTGCCGTTGTCGGTCTGCTGGGTGGCGATGGCGTGCAGGTCGCGCTCGCGCAGGACGAGGTAGACCTGGCCGTGCACCTCGACCTCGTACTGGTCCTCGGGATTGAACAGGACCTTGTCCCCGACCTTGACCACGCGGACGTTCGCGCCCGCGCCGCAGACCTGGCCCCAGACGAGCCGGTTGGCCATCTTCACCGTCGCAGGGATGACGATGCCCGCCGTGCTGCGCCGCTCCTCTGACTCCTGCTCCACCCTCACCATGACGCGGTCGTGGAGCATCTGGATCTCGAACTTCGGGTCACCCACAGCATGAAGCTTATGGGACGGGCGGGGCGGCGCCCGTCGAACCCCGGAGCCGGTCCGCGGCAGTAGGCTCACGGAGCATGACGGAGCTCTCCCCGGACCCGGTCGGCGACTACATCGACTGGTATCTCGACGCCAACCCCATCTTCGCCGCCCTCATGGGCGCCGAGGGCCATGACAGGACCCTCGGCGACTTCAGCGAGGAAGGCATCCTCACCCGCGAGCGCGAGTCCCGCCGCCGGCTGGAGCGCCTCCAGGCGGTCCCCGGCGGGAGCTTCGAGGAGCGCATCGACCGCGAGCTGGTGATGTCCGGGTTGCGGGGCGGGCTGGCCCAGGAGTCCTGGCCCGCCTGGCGGCGCGATCCGTCGGTCTACACGGGGCCCGTCCTCAGCTCGATGTTCACCCCGTTCATGCACCGCCTGGCCCCCGAGGCCGAGCTGGTCGAGGCCGCCGTCGCCCGGCTCGCCGAGGTGCCGGGCGTCCTCGCCGCCTGCCGGGCCAACCTCGACCCGGAGCTGGCGAGCCCCCTGCTGATCGAGCGGGGCCTGGGTCAGGCGCGGACCGCCCGGCGCCTGCTCACCGAGACGATCCCCGGCCAGGTCGCCGACGAGGCGCTGCGGGCCGGGCTGGCGGCGGCGGCCGAGCCCGCGGCGGCGGCCTTCGACGAGCTGGCCGCCTTCCTGGAGGGGTTCCGGGCCACCGGGACCTGGCGGATGGGCGAGGAGCTCTACTCCACGCTGCTGCGCGACCGGGAGATGCTCGGCTACGGCGCCGACGAGCTGCTGCGCCGGGGGCAGAAGGCGTACGAGGAGCTGGACGCCGAGATGCGGGAGATCGCCCGGCGGTTGCCCGGCGGCTCCGGCGACTGGCACGCGGCCATCTCGGTCCTCCAGGACGACCACCCGCCGACCCTCGAGGACATGCGGGCCGAGTACGAGGCCGAGACCGAGCGGGCCAGGAGGTTCGTGCGCGAGCGGGGCCTGGTGACCTTCGCCGACGGCGAGGAGTGCCGGGTGGTGCCGTCGCCGGAGTTCCAGCGGCCCATCCTCGCCGTCGCCTCGTACATGATGCCCCCGCCGCTGTCGGCCTCCCGGCTCGGGCACTTCTTCGTGCCGTTCACCCCCGACTCGTTCACCGACGAGCAGGTGCGCCAGCGGCTGCGCACCAACGCCAGGGCGCAGATGCCCTCCATCGCCGTCCACGAGGCCTACCCGGGTCACCACTGGCACCTGTCCTGGATGGCGGGCAACCCGCGCCGGGCCCGCAGGCTGTTCCGCACGCCGTACTTCACCGAGGGCTGGGCCCTGTACGTGGAGAAGGTCATGCGGGAGGAGGGATACTTCACCACCCCCGCCCAGGAGCTCGCCCACCTGGAGTTCCGTCTCTTCCGGGCGGCCCGCATCGTCGTGGACGTGTCGCTGCACTGCGGCGAGATGACCGTCGAGGAGGCCGAGACCTTCATGACGGAGCGGACCTCGCTGACCCCGGGAACGGCCAAGGGGGAGGTCAACCGCTACTGCGCCTGGCCCACCCAGGCCCCGTCGTATCTCACCGGCGCCCTGGAGATCGACCGCATCCGCGCCGACTACCTCGCCGCGGGCCGCGGTGACCTGCGTTCCTTCCACGACTCGCTCGCCGGGTCCGGCGGCCTGCCCCTCGGGCTGGCCCGCCGGGTCGCCATGGAGGGCTGACGGCATGGGCGCGGGCGAGACGGGCGGGGTGTCCTCCGAGGAAGCGAGGGTGCTCGCTGCGATCGACGAGGCGGAGACGGTCCGGCTGCTGGCCGAGCTGGTGCGGACGCCCAGTGTGACCGGCACCGACGCCGAGTCGGAGCTGCAGCACCGCTGCGGGCGGCTGCTCGCCGAGGCGGGCATGGACGTCGACGTCTGGAAGCTCGACCTGGACGCCCTGCGCGCCGACCCCGGCTTCCCCGGCACCGAGGCCCCCCGCACCGAGGGCTACGGCGTGGCGGCCGTCACCGGGGGCGAGGGCGAGCCCGCCCTGATCCTGCAGGGGCACGTGGACGTGGTCCCCACCGGCGACCTGGCCAAGTGGGAGGGCGGCGACCCCTTCGGCGCCCGGATCACCGGTGACGTCCTGCACGGCCGGGGCGCCTGCGACATGAAGGCCGGCCTGGCGGCCAACCTCGCGGTCGCCGCCGCCGTCCACCGCTCGGGCGTACGGCTGGCCCGGCCGCTGGCCGTGCACTGCGTCGTGAGCGAGGAGGACGGCGGCCTGGGCGCGTTCGCCACCCTGGCGCGCGGCCACCGCGGCGAGGCGGCGGTGATCACCGAGCCGACCGGCGGAGCCGTCGTCACCGCCACGGCGGGCGCGCTGACGTTCCGCGTCGAGGTCGCCGGCCGGGCCGCCCACGGCGCGACCCGCTACGAGGGCGTCAACGCGCTGGAGGCGTTCTGGCCCGTCCTGGTGGCGCTCCGGCGGCTGGAGGCCGGCCGCAACCGCGACCCCGATCCGATCTTCACGGGCAACCCTCTCCCCTACCCGATCGAGGTCGGCACGGTCCGCGCGGGCGACTGGGCCAGCAGCGTGCCCGACCTGCTGGTCGCCGAGGGCCGGATGGGCGTGCGGCTGGACGAGGACCCGGCCGAGGCCCGCCGCGCCCTGGAGGAGGCGGTCGCCGGGATCGACGACCCGTGGCTGCGCGCGCACCCGCCGGTCGTGACCTGGCCCGGCGGGCGGTTCGCGAGCGGCCGGATGCCCGCCGGGCACGAGCTGCCGGCCCAGGTCGCGGCGGCGGTGGCCGACGTCACCGGGGCCCGGCCGGCCGAGACGGCGGCGCCGTACGGCAGCGACCTGCGCCTCTACGCCGCGGGCGGGGTGCCGACCCTGCACTACGGCCCCGGGGACGTCCGCCTCGCCCACGCCCCGCGCGAGCTGGTCGGCCTGCGCGAGCTGCGCGACGTCACCCGGGTGCTGGCCCTGCTGGCGGTGCGTCGCTGCGGGGTGCGCGGCTGACCGTCGTCAGCGGACGGCGACGCCCGACTCGACGGGCGGCCCCGCCTCGACCCGGTCCTGGATGCCCTCGCGGTACTTGCGGACGTTGCCGTAGCCGAGGCCGGTCAGCCGCCGGGCCACCGCCTCGCTGTTGCCGCAGGCGGGATCAGGCGTAGGCGCCGCGGACCTCGATGATGTCGGCCAGCGGGAACTCCAGGTAGTCGCCGGCCTCCTCGCACCACGCGTCGAGCACGCCGCTGCGCAGCTCCCCGTGGCTGATGGTGGCGGTCAGGCCGTCGGCGAGCGTGATCGCGGCCCGGACGCCGCGGTCCACCACGAAGCCGAGCAGCGACTGCTGGGCCGTCGGCAGCCGGGAGGCCATCCGGCCGATGACCGCCCACGTCCGGCCGCCGGCCTGGGCGACGTGGTTCTCGGCGGACAGCAGCCGCCGGGCGTGCTCGCCGGGGTCCGGCGGCGGCTCGACCAGCGGGTGCGGCTGCTCCAGTTCGGCGACCCGGCCACCGGGCAGCAGGATCAGCCGCCCGTTCTGCGGCTCGTCGATGCGGGCGCGGCGGATGGTGATCTCCCCGGTGTCCTCGACGGGGACCGGCGCGTAGCCGCTCTCCCGGAGTGCGGCGAGGGTCCGGTCGGCCGATTGCCCGCTCGCCAGCACGGTGGGCGCGAGCAGCCGGAGGCCCAGCCGGGACAGCCTCCGGTGCCCGGCGATCTCGGCCAGCAGTCCGGGGTCGGACGCCTGCACGATGCAGGCGACCGTGGTGACGGTGACCTCGCCGTGCCGCCTGGCCACGTCGCGCACGAGGTAGTCGAGGGGCTGCGGCACCGAGCCCACCCCGGCCAGGTCGGCCAGCAGCTCGTCGGCGGTGTGCCCGGCGTCCATCGCCCGGCGCACGCTCGCCGGGGTGAACCGCCACACCGACGCGGTGCCGCGCGACTCGCGGTCGGCGGCGCGGTCCAGCAGCTCGGCCAGTTCGGCGGAGGGCGGGCCGGTCACCACGGCGGTGAGGTCGGCGCCGAACAGCGCGCTGCGGCGCACACTGGCCAGCGCCCGGACGGAGCACTCCACCAGCATCGGGTCGTGCTCCACCGCCGGCGCGCAGTCGTCGTTCTCGTCCCCGGCGACGGCGTCCAGGGAGGCCAGAGCGCGGCCGAGGTCGGTGACGGCGTCGCAGGCGACCAGCCCGAGCATCCGCGCCTCCTCCAGCACGGCCGGGGCGCACTCGGCGAGCAGCGGCAGGTCGAGCAGCGGGGCGTGCCAGTGGGCCGCCCTGACGAGCCCGTCCATGTCGGTGCACGCGGTGCTCGCCGGCAGCCGGGCCAGCACGCCGAGGACGGCGCGCCGGGCACGGGCGACCGAGGCCCCGGCGAGGTCGTCGCCGAGCACGGTGCCGTACCTGCCGTCCACCCGGCGCAGCGACGAGCGCTCCATGCGCCACCACGCCGACAGCAGCACCCGCAGCCGGGCGGCGGAGTCGTCCAGCCGCCAGCGGTCGAACTTCTCGGTCGGCACCAGGCCGCCGGCCGGCTCGTCCCAGGACAGCAGCCGGGCCACCGCGCAGACCTCCAGCAGCAGCCGGGTCTCGTCCTCGTCGCAGCCGGTGTCCCTGGCCAGCCGCCGGACCTCGCGCACGCCGATCCCGCCGGCCTTCAGCAGCGGCAGCGGGACCTTGGCGGTGTTCTCCAGCATCGCCGAGCAGCGCTCCACCACGTGCGGGGCGGCGAGCGTCATCAGATGGTCGACCGTCTCGGGATCGACCGGGACGCCCGCGAGGTCGGGCGGGACGGGGGTGAAGGGCGGGTGGTAGCCGGGCCCCCGTACGGCGAGCGCCACCTCCCGGGGCATCTCGGCGACGTTCCAGCTCGGCCGGAAGAGCAGCCCGTGGTCGCCGGCCCATTTCTCCGGTGTGCCCGGCGTGACGAACCGCCCGCCGTCGACGTCGCGGACCGGACCGTCCCAGGCGAACTCCTCCAGCAGCGCCCGGGTGCCCTCCGGCGCCCGCCCGGCCATGGACGTGACCCGGCCGGGGTCGGACAGCATCTCGATGATCCGGGTGACGGTGCGGCGCTTGGGGCCCTGGGGCAGGCCGAGCGTCCTGGCCAGGGCCCGCAGCGCGTCGGCGCTGACCGTCCAGGAGTCCAGGTAGTGGGTGAGCGGCTCGCCGAGCCCGCAGGGGGCGGTCCACCACCGCGCCACCCCCTCGGCGACGCGGATGCGCCCCTCGGCGTCGGGCCAGGCCAGTGCGTGGTCGAAGAGCCGGTCGATCCAGGGGGCCACCTCGGCCTCGGGCGCGCCCATGAACCGGGCCAGTTCCTCCAGCCCGACCCGGCCGCCGAGGGCGAGTGACGCCTGAGCCACCTCGACGGCGGGCAGCGGAAGGCCCCGCATGACCCCGATCACCGCGAAGCCGCTGCCCAGTCGCTGGGCGAGGGTGTCCAGGCGGCGGGGCCACGGCGGGGCGATGGCGTCCGGCCGGTTGGCCAGCAGCCGGGTGAGCCGGTCTTCGTCGAGGGTCTTCAGCCAGCCGAGCAGGTCATCGTCCATCTCGCAGCTCTCTCAGGAATCTCGCGCGGGGACTCTCCGTGAGCCATAGGCATCCACGGTAATGCAGAGGGCATCCCGGGAGGCATGCACCGCGCAGAATGCAATGAGTTCCCCGCCGGTGACCATCTGTTCTCTGGCCGGGTCCCGGGGCCGCCCGATGGGGAGTCGGATGGCGGCCCCGGAACCGGGCCGGCGCCAGATGAGGGGAAGAGGCGGCGCCTTCCAGGAAGGTCTGTGGGGTGTGCGGGGTGTGCGGGCTTCGGGGACGGGCCGTTCCGGTTCCGCTCCGTGGATCTCCGGCCGGGCGGCGCGGCGGGCGGTCAACGGAAACGGGGACCTAGCCGAGGACGGCCCAGACGATCTTGCCGTAGGGGGCCAGCGGCGCCCAGCCCCAGCGGAGGCTGAGCGAGTCGACGATGTGCAGTCCGAGGCCGCCGACGTCCAGCGGGGAGGGATCGCGGAGCGAGGGGAAACCGGCGCCGGGGTCGTTGAGCGCGCAGACCACGAGGCCGTTCCTGCGCAGCAGGGAGAGTCTGATGGGCTCCCTGGCGCGCGTCTCGGCCAGCCGCAGGCCGTGCCGGAAGGCGTTGGTCGCCAGTTCCGAGACGACCAGTTCCATGCTCTCGCTCAGGTCGCCGAGGTTCCAGCCGGTCAGGGTGCCGGTGGCGAAGCTGCGCGCCGAGTGGACCGATTCCGCGCTCGGGGGAAGCACAAAGGTGGCGCTGGCCGGAGCCGGGGAGCCGGACAGGAGGTCGCGCGCGGCTTCGGGCCACCAGCCCACGGGCGGCCACCAGTCGAGCGCCGTCCACGACGTTCTGGGGGGAGCGGTTCGGGCGGACTGCACACGGATCATCATGATGCAAACTCCTGTGCAGGTGCAAGAGCGAATGCACGTGCATTGGACGTGTGCAAGCGCTACGGTTACCCGTAAGTCGGTCGACCAACGCGGAAAGGGGATTTTCCGCGGCCAAGGAAGTCACGGGCCGCGAAGTGACAAACTGTCGATCAGGAAAGCGAGCGAGGAGCACCACGTGGCCATGGACCCGCCCGGTACCGGTTCCACCGTTCGGCGCATCATGCTCGGCGCCAGCCTGCGCCGCCTGCGTGAGGAGAAGGGGCTCACCCGCGAGGCCGCCGGATTCCACATCCGCGCCTCGGAGTCCAAGATCAGCCGGATGGAACTCGGCCGTGTCGGTTTCAAGACCCGGGACGTGGAGGACCTGCTCACCCTGTACGGCGTGCTCGACGACGCGGAACGGCGCGGCCTGCTGGAGATGGTCCGCGAGGCGAACACCCCCGGATGGTGGCACAAGTACGGCGACCTGCTGCCGAACTGGTTCACCACCTACGTGGGGCTGGAGGAGGCGGCGAGGGTGATCCGCACCTACGAGGTGCAGTTCGTGCCCGGCCTGCTCCAGACGTCCGACTACGCGCGCACCGTGATCCGGCTCGGCTACCCGGACGCGCCGGAGGCGGAGATCGAGCGTCGTGTGCACATGCGCATGCAGCGGCAGGAGCGCTTCACCCGCAAGGACGGCCCGCGTCTGTGGGCGGTCATCGACGAGGCGGCTCTGCGCCGGCCCATCGGGGGCAAGGAGATCATGCGCGAGCAGGTCCAGCACCTGCTGGAGGTGGCCGCGCTGCCCAACATCACCCTCCAGGTGATGCCCTTCAGATTCGGCATGCACGCGGCCGAGGGGGGCGCGTTCAGCATCTTACGGTTTCCCGAGTCCGACCTGTCGGACGTCGTTTACGTCGAGCAGCTCTGGGGTGCCCTCTACCTGGACAAGCGTGAGGACGTCGACCCCTACCTCACGGCCATGGAGCAGCTGTGCGTGGAAAGCACCACGCCCGGGGGCACCGCCGAGATCCTCGGCGACCTTCTCGGAGAGATCTAAATGGAGAAGACCTACAACGGCATGCCCGCCACCGATCTGGCGGGAGCCAGGTGGCGCAAGAGCCGCTACAGCAACTCGACGGGCAACTGCGTCGAGCTGGCCGAGCTGTCGGACGGCAGCATCGCCGTCCGCAACTCGCGTTTCCCCGACGGCCCGGCCCTGATCTACACACGCGACGAGATCCGCGCCCTGGTACTCGGGGTGAAGGACGGGGAGTTCGACAGCCTCACCGTGTAACAGTGTTTTTACACCCGGCTCATCTGGTTAACCCGGCCGCGCCGGAGGCGTAACCGGGGACGCGGCCCGGGGGGCGAGAGTGGGGCCCACAGCTGATAGGGGGCTTCGACCGTGCTCGACCAGATGACCTTGTATCCCGTGGCCGACGACGTGCTGTTCGCACCGGGCGGGCGCGTCGTGATCCGCACCTACGGCGTGGCCTCGCCCGTCGGCCGGGACGGGACGCCCGCCCCGGTGTCCTACAGCACGTGGGTCACCGGGGTGCGCGACCAGCCCCGCTACTGGCGGTGGCGGCACTTCGAGGAAGCCCGCCGCGGCCACCGCGGGGTCATCGAATGGCTGACCGGCCGCGGACCGCAACCCGGCGCGGCGACCGTCCCCGCCGGCCCGGCGGTCTCCGGCGAACCGGGCCCCGCCGTTCCGAGGGTTCCCGCCGGACCCGTCCCCGCCACGGCGGCGGTCCCCGGCGGTCCGCTCCTCTAGTGGCGGGGCGTTCCGGCCGGGCACGGCTCTAGAGCGGGGCGTTCCAGCTGAGCACGACCGGCTCGGCGTGCTCGTAGCCCAGCCGGGAGTAGGTGCCGGTGTCCAGCCGGAAGAGCCGGCCGTCGGTCGGAGGGAGATCCAGCCAGCGGGCGCACAGCACCCGCAGGTAGTGCCCGTGGGCCACCAGGGCCACCTCGCCCCCGGCGGCGCGGGCACGGCCGATCACCCGGTCGGCGCGGGCGCCGACCTCCGCCGCGCTCTCACCGGGATGGGCGGCGTCGCCGGGGACCACCCCGTCGCGCCACAGGTACCAGCCGGGCCGGTCCTCGCGGATCACCGGAGTGGTGATCCCCTCGTACCCGCCGTAGTCCCACTCCCACAGGTCGGGATCGATCTCGTAGTCGGTGAGGCCGGCCAGCTCCGCCGTACGGCGGGCCCGCGCCGCGGGACTGACCAGCACCAGGTCGAAGGACCGCTCCGCGACCAGCCGGGCGAGCGCCCGCGCCTGGGCCTCCCCCCTCTCGGTGAGCGGAAGGTCCGTGCGCCCGGTGTGGCGGCCGTTCCGGCTCCACTCCGTCTCGCCGTGCCGTAGCAGGAACATCTCTCTCATATGTCACCCATCATGCCGGTACGGCCGGCGCGGCCGATCGGGTGCCCCTGCCGCCCGGCGGAAACACTCCCCGCGGGACCGTCCGGTCCTCGCGCGTCCGGTCCCCTCCGCGCCCGGTCCTTGCGTGTCCGGTCGATCCGCATCCGGTTGATCCGCCGTCCGATCCCTCCGGTTCGGCGGAGCGTCGAGACGGGCTCGGCGGAGCGTCGAGACCGGTTCGGCGGAGTGCCCCCGCTCGGCGGTGCACCCCGTGAGAGGCTGGGGGATGTGACGATATCTGTGGGCCTGGTGGGTGCCGGGCCGTGGGCCGAGAAGGTGCACGCGCCGATGCTGTCGGCCGGACCGCACACCCGCCTGACCGGCGTGTGGGCGCGGCGGCCCGGAGCGGCGGCCGGGTTCGGCGTCCCCGTCTTCGAGCGGATCGAGGAGCTGTTCGACAGCTGCGAGGCGGTCGCGTTCGCGGTGCCGCCCGCCGTACAGGCCGAGCTGGGCGTGCGCGCCGCCAAGGAGGGCAAGGCGCTGCTGCTGGAGAAGCCCCTCGCGGCCGACCTGGAGGGGGCCCGGCGGCTGGCGGACGCGGTCGCCGAGGCCGGGGTGCCCTCCCAGATGGTCCTCACCTGGCGTTACTCGCCGGCCACCAGGGCGTTCCTGGCCCGGGTCTCGGCGATCGAGCCCTTCGGCGGCCGGGCGGCCCACATCTCCGGCGCGCTGCTCGGCAGCGGTTTCACCAGCCCCTGGCGGCTGGAGCGCGGCGCGATCCTCGACGTCGGCCCGCACATGATCGACATGCTGGACGCCGCGCTCGGCCGGGTCACCGCGGTCCGCGCCCACGGCAACCCACGGGGCTGGGTCGGCCTGCTGCTGGAGCACGAGGGCGGCGCGGTCAGCGAGGCGTCGCTGTGCATGAGCGTGCCGGGCGACAAGCCGCCGGCCGCCGTCGAGGTCTACGGCAAGCTGGGCACGGAGGCCATGAACGGCGACCGGCTCGGCTCCGACGTCTTCTCGGTGATGCTCGCGGAGTTCGCCGAGGCCGTCCGCGGCGGGGGCGGCCACCCCCTCGACGCCGCCCACGGCCTGCGTCTTCAGGAGATCATCGCGGCGGCGGAGGAGCAGCTCACCCACGCCTGACGGGTCCGGCGCCGCGGCGCGCGACCCCGCCGGGGGAATCCTCCGGGCGGCGCGAGGCGTGGCCGGGTGAGGGAAGGTCGACGGCGTGGGTCCTGCGGCCGGGCGGGGGAGGCCGGTCCGAGGGTCCCATGTCGCGGCTCCCCGGGGAATTGGTAACGTTTGCCCGACGCATAACGTGTAGCGAAGTCCGGTGTGAGTCCGGCGCTGTCCCGCAACTGTCATGGTCCCCATGGGGCCGAGCCAGGTCGCCTCCGTTGTGCCGACGTCGTCAGCCCTCGTGGAAAAGGGTGATCCGTCGCTTCTCGCGGGTCTCTCGGTTCCGGCAACTGAAAGGACCTCGGTTGAGGCCCGTACGCCCCGTTCTCGCCGGTGCCCTGCTCGGCATGCTGGCCCTGGCCGGATGCGGTCAGAACTCCCCCTCGTCCTCCTCGTCCCCCGCGGTCTCCTCGGGGGCGAGCTCCGCTCCCGCCGCCCAGGCGGCCGGGTTCCCCGTCACGGTCCAGGCCGGCAACGGTCCGGTCACCATCGCCAGGAAGCCCGAGCGCGTCGTCTCCCTGTCGCCCACCGCCACCGAGAGCCTGTTCGCCGTCGGCGCCGGGCCCCAGGTGATCGCGGTGGACGACCAGTCCACCTACCCGGCCGAGGCCCCCAAGACCGACCTGTCGGGTTTCAAGCCGAACGCCGAGGCGATCATCGCCAAGAAGCCCGACCTGGTCGTGCTCGCCAACGACATCGACGGCATCGTCGCCAAGCTGGCCAAGGTCAAGGTCCCCGTCCTGCTGGAGCCCGCGGCCGCCAAGCTCGACGAGACCTACGACCAGATCGGCGACCTCGGCGCCGCCACCGGCAACAAGGCCAAGGCCGACGAGCTCGTGACCGGGATGCGCAAGCGGATCGACGAGCTGGCCGCCGCCGCGCCCAAGGACAAGAACCTCACCTACTACCACGAGCTGGACGCCACGCCCTACTCGGTGACGTCCAGCACGTTCCTCGGCCAGGTCTACGGGCTGTTCGGCCTGACCAACATCGCGGACAAGGCGCCCGACCCGGCCGGCGGCTACCCCAAGCTCTCCGCCGAGTTCGTCGCCCAGGCGGACCCCGACCTGGTGTTCCTGGCCGACACCAAGTGCTGCGCACAGACCGCGGCCACCCTCGCCAAGCGTCCCGGCTGGTCCAAGCTCTCCGCCGTCGGGAAGGGCCAGGTCGTCGAGCTCGACGACGACATCGCCTCCCGCTGGGGGCCGCGCGTCGTGGACCTCGCCGAGAAGGTCGGCGAGGCCGTGCAGAAGGCCGCGACGGACTAGGTGACCCGCTCCGCCCGCCCCTCCGGCCTCCTCAGCCGCGACGCCCCCGACATGCCCGACGGTCCTGACGGTCCCGGCGTCCCGGCCGGACGGCCGGGACGCGCGGCCCGGCTCCGGCCGGCGGCGGCGCTGGCGGCGGCCGGGGTGCTCCTGGCGAGCGCCCTCGCCGCGTACCTGGTCGGCGCCGCCGACATCCCGCCGGGGAAGGCGGCGCTGCAACTGCTCGACTGGTTGCCGTTCGTCTCGGCCGACCCGGGGCTGGCGCCGGTCGAGCAGAGCCTGCTGTGGGAACTGCGGCTGCCCAGGGTCCTGCTCGCCGCGGTCGTCGGCGGCCTGCTCGCCTCCGCCGGAGCCGCCTATCAGGGCGTCTTCCGCAACCCGCTGGCCGACCCGTACCTGCTGGGCGCCGCAGCGGGCGCCGGCCTGGCGACCACGGCGACGGTCGTGTTCACCAGGGGCGACGACCAGTCGCTGACCATCCCGGCGGCCGCGTTCGCCGGGGCGATCGGCGGCGTCGTGCTCGCCTACGCGCTGGGCAACGCCGCGGGCCGGGGCGGGGGAACCGCCACGCTCGTCCTGGCGGGCGTGGCCGTCACCTCCTTCCTCACCGCCATCCAGACCTTCCTGCAGCAGCTCCGGGTCGAGGAGCTGGAGCGCATCTACTCGTGGATCCTCGGCAACGTCGGCGGAGGCTGGAGTCAGCTGGCGCTGGTCGCCCCGTACGCGGCGGTCTCGGTGGCGGTCATGCTGCTGCACGGCAGGCTGCTGGACGTCCTGTCCGTCGGCGACGACGAGGCCGCGAGCCTGGGGCTCAACGTGGCCAGGGTCCGGTTCACCGTACTGCTCGCCGCCTCGCTGGCCACCGCCTCGGCGGTGGCGGTCAGCGGGCTGATCGGCTTCGTCGGCGTCGTGGTCCCGCACGCGGTCCGGCGCCTCGCCGGAGGTTCCTACCGGGTCGTCCTCCCGCTCTCGCTGCTCGGCGGCGGCGCCTTCCTGGTCCTCGCCGACCTGCTGGCCAGGACCGTGCTCGCCCCGGCCGAGCTGCCCATCGGCGTGGTGACCGCCTTCGTCGGCGCGCCGTTCTTCGTCGCCGTGCTCCGCGTGACCAAGAGGACGGACACATGAGCGGCCGGGACACGGACGGGCCGGCGGCGGACCGCCGTGACCCGGTCCCGGACGGCGGGACGGGCAGGAGCGGCGGGGACGGCGGGGATACGGCGAGCGGTGTCGAGGTGCGCGACCTCGGGGTCGTGCTGGAGACGCGGACCGTGCTGTCCGGCGTCGGCCTGCGGATCCGGCGCGGCGGCTGGCTCGCCGTCATCGGGGCCAACGGCGCGGGCAAGTCCACGCTGCTCAAGGCGATGGCCGGGGTGCTGCCCCACTCGGGGGAGGTGCTCATCGACGGCGCGCCGGTCCGCTCGCTCAAAGCCCGGGAACGGGCGAGGCTGTTGGCCTACGCCCCCCAGACCCCCGCCCTGCCGGGCGACATGACCGTCTTCGACTACGCCCTGCTGGGCCGCACGCCGTACATCCCCTACCTGGGGCGCGAGGGACGCCGCGACCGGGAGACGACCGCGTCGGTGCTGGAACGCCTCGACCTGTCGTCCCTGGCCCGCCGCCCGCTCGGCCGGCTCTCCGGCGGGGAGCGCCAGCGCGTCGTGCTCGCCAGGGCCCTGGTCCAGCAGGCCCCCGTGCTCCTGCTCGACGAGCCCACCACCGCCCTCGACCTGGGGCACCAGCAGCAGGTCCTGGAGCTGGTCGACCGGCTCCGGCTGGCCGACGGGCTGACCGTGGTCACGACCCTGCACGACCTGGGCGTCGCCGGCCAGTACGCCGACTCGATGACGCTGATCGCCGCCGGCCGGGTCGCCGCGTCCGGCTCCCCGGCGGAGGTGCTGACCGGCGAGCTGATCGCCGAGCACTTCGACGCCCGCGTCCGCGTCGCGACGGACCCCTCGGGCCGGCCTCAGGTCCACCTCGAACGACCCGGACGGCGGGAGGACCGATGCGGTTGAGTCATCGCGTCGAGGACGGGGTACGGCTCGCCTCGCTGCTGTGGGAGTTCGGCCCCGGCTGGCGGGCGATCTCCTCGGCCATGGTCGGCGGCGGCATCGGCCCGGTGGAGTGGGTGCTCAACGCCCAGGTTCCGGGCGGCTACGCGCGGATGGACCCGATCGAGCACCTGCTGGAGATGGCCCCGCCGGGCCGCGGCGTCGGCATGCTGACCGCCGCGTCCGTCGAGAGGTTCACCCGGGCCGCCGACGGGGGAGCGGAGGTGGCCGCCACCACGGGGCTGCGCGTCCCGACCTGGGCCGCCGCCCCCGAGGGCGCCGTGGACCCGGAGCTGGCCCCGATGCACGTGCCCGGAACGATCAACATCATCGTGGCCGTGCCGGTCGCGATGAGCGACGCCGCCCTGGTCAACCTGGTCATGACGGTGACCGAGGCCAAGACCCAGGCGCTCGTGGAGGAGGGGTTCCCCTGCACGGGCACCGCCTCCGACGCGGTCTGCGTGGCCGTGCGCGACGACGGGCCCGAGGAGCCGTTCGGCGGCCCGCGCTCCCTCTGGGGCGCCCGCGTGGCCCGCGCCGTCCACTCCGCCGTACGGCGGGGCGCCCGCGACTGGGCGGACCGAGACCGGAGCATCACTCTGAGTGAGGGAATTTCCGGAACTACCATGTGAGCGAGGGCCGGACTCCCGATACTTGAGCAGGTGACCGCTATGGCGACGACAGAACCTACGACAGGGCACGCCCCCGAACGGACGGTTCTCCGCGGAAGACCGCCGTTCAGCGTCGACGACCTGCTGACGTTCCCCGACGACGGGAACCGCTACGAGCTCTTCGACGGGAGCCTGCTGGTGAGCCCTTCTCCCACCCCCATGCACCAGTTCGCGAGCCTTCGTCTCGTGAGGATCCTTGAGGATGCCGCGCCGCCGGAGTTCCAGCCGCTGCAGGAGGTCAATCTTGGAGTCGGTCCCCGCGACTTCTTCATCCCCGACCTCGTGGTGGTGCCGACCGAGGCCGTCGAGGAGACGGAGCTCATGTTCGCCCCCGACGACATCCTCCTGGCCGTGGAGCTGGTCAGTCCGACCAGCCGCAAGCGCGACCGGCACATGAAGCGGTCGGCCTACGCCGCCGCCGGGATCCCCCTGTACTGGCGGGTCGAGCTCGGCGACGGGCCGTCCCTGCACGTCCACGAGCTGGCCGGCGACGAGTACAAGCCCGCGGTGAGGTACGAGGCCGGTGAGACCGCGACGCCGGCCGCCCCCTTCGAGGTGAGCTTCGACCCGGCGGCACTCCTGCGCCCCCGCCGCTGAACCGGGCCCTTCCGAGCAGGTGAGGGCGGTTTCCCAAATGTGATCGGGTGGATTCCCTCCGTATCCCTTCCGTGCCCTTGACTTCTGCTCTACGGTTGCCAGGCTGTCCTTATCCCCCCTGTGGAGTGGCCATGCGGCGGTTGGGCTCGGCTCTGGTGTTCATCGGCGTCCTCGGCGTGGCCGTCGCCGCGACGGCGCCCGCGCTGGCGCACGAGCATCCCAGCGGGATCACCGACCTGGTGACCCCCGCGGTCGTGCGCGTCGAGGCGACGGCGCACGTCGACGTCACCCTGCTCGACCACATCGGCGAGCTCGTCCACGTCGAGCGGAGCTACGAGGTGCCGATCGGCTCCGGCACCGGGACGGTCGTCACCCCCGAGGGTGCCGTCGTCACCCTCACCCGGGTGGTCGAGAACGCCAAGGACGTCGAGGTCTACGCCGCCAACAAGGTCTTCGCCGACCACCACAAGGTCAAGATCCCCGCCGACTTCGAGCGGCACCACGTCAAGAACGACCGTCTCGACCACCACCTGCAGGAGTGCTACCCGCCCAAGCGGCCCACGGCGACCTGCATCTTCGACGTGACCACCGAGATCCGCGTCTTCCCGAACATCTCTCCCCCCGACCGGCAGGGGTTCAAGGCGGAGATCTCCTCCACCGCCGACAGCCCCGACGGGCCCGCCGTGCTCGTCCCGACCGGCCGCGCCGACGGGGGCACCGGCATGCCCACGGCGCCGCTGGCGGCCGCGGTGCCCGACAAGGACGGCTCACCGGTGGCGGTCGCCGGCTTCACCGGGCGGCCCGCCGCGAACCTGCCGGAGAGCGTGGACATCGCGCACCTGCGCGCCGGGGGCGCGGGCGAGGGCGGCCGGCGGTTCAAGGACCCGGAGGGGAAGGCCGACGAGCCGAAGAAGCTGGGCGCGCTCATCGACCGGGGCCTGCTCGGCGGGCCGGTGATCGAGGACCGCAAGGGCGAGGTCGTCGGGCTGCTGACCGGCGGCGGTGACGACGCCCGGATGCTCGGCGTCCGCGAGGTGACCAGGGCGCTGGCCGAGGCCCGGGTCACGCCCCGGCGCGGCCCGATCGACGCCGCCTTCGAGCAGGCGCTGACCCGCTTCCACACCGGCTACTACGGCGACGCCGTACCGGCCTTCCAGCGGGTTCTGGAGCTGTATCCGGGGCACACCGTGGCCGCGGCCCGCCTGAAGGAGGCCCAGGCCAAGCGCGGCACCGCCGAGGACAAGGGCGCCGCCCAGGTGCGGATGTCCCCGGGCGCCGAGCACCGCGGGCCGCCCCTGTGGATGTTCCTCGTGGCGGGCGGGGTGCTCGTGGTCGCGGTGCTGGCCGCCGCGCTGCTGCTCTGGCGCCGCGGCGGCGGGACGGAGGCCCCCGGCGCGGCCGGGGCGGACGCCGGGGAGGAGACCGAGGTGGCGGGGCCGCCGACGCCCGTCCCGCCGCCGTTCAGGCGGTCCGGGGAGACGGCCGACCCCACGGTGGTGGTCAGCCGGTCCTTCCCCCCGCTGCCCAGGACGTCCTCCCGGTCCGGCGACTCGGTGCTGGTCGCCCGCGACCCCGGAGCGGGTCCGGCGGGAACGGGCACCCGGAGCACGGAGACCGGCGGTGAGGCGCAGGAGGGCGGGTTCACGGGGACGGGCCCGCAGAAGTACTGCACCGCCTGCGGCATGCGTCTGGGGCCCGCGCACCGGTTCTGCGGCTACTGCGGCCACCCCTGTGAGACGTGACGAGCGTGAACGAGAGAAACCTGATCGGCCAGGAGATGGCCGGGTACCGCATCGAGGACGTCATCGGCAAGGGCGGCATGGCCGTGGTCTACCTCGCCGTGGACCCCCGGCTCAACCGCCGGGTGGCGCTGAAGGTCCTCAACCCGCTGCTCAGCGAGGACGACCGGTTCCGGCGGCGCTTCATGCTGGAGTCGCGGACGGTCGCGAGCATGGACCACCCCAACATCATCCCGATCTACGAGGCCGACGCCGCCGCCGACGGCACGCTCTACATCGCGATGCGCTACGTCGACGGGCCCGATCTGCGCCGCCTGTTCTACGACCGGGGGCCGATGCCGGTCAGCCAGGTCAACCGGATCTCCGCCCAGGTCGCCGCGGCGCTGGACACCGCGCACGCGCACGACCTGATCCACCGCGACGTCAAGCCCGCCAACATCCTGATCGCCGGTCACGCCGAGGGGGACCACGCCTACCTCACCGACTTCGGCATCACCAAGCACCGGACCTCGCTGTCCGGGCTGACCGAGACCGACCAGTTCATCGGCACGCCCCGCTACATGGCCCCCGAGCAGATCAACAAGGAGCGCATCGACGGCCGCTGCGACCAGTACGCCCTGGCCTGTGTGGTCTACGAGGCGCTGTCGGGGCGGCTGCCGTTCGAGCGCGACAACGAGATCGCGCTGCTGTGGGCGCACCTCGCCGAGACCCCCACCCCGCTCACCGCGCTCCGGCCCGAGCTGCCCCTGGAGGTGGACGGG
Organism: Streptosporangium sp. NPDC004379; assembly: GCF_042873875.1. Taxonomy (NCBI): domain Bacteria; kingdom Bacillati; phylum Actinomycetota; class Actinomycetes; order Streptosporangiales; family Streptosporangiaceae; genus Streptosporangium; species Streptosporangium sp. NPDC004379. The sequence continues at coordinate 475,318 of NZ_JBIAMC010000001.1, read as the reverse complement.
GTCATGGCGCGGGCGCTGGCCAAGTCGCCCGAGCAGCGCTACGACACCTGCACCCGGTTCGTCACCGAGCTGCGCGACGCGATCAGCGGCCGGCCGTACGGGTTCGTCACGGACGGCGCCCCGGCGGCGGGAGCGGCGGGGCGGTCCGGGGTGACGGCGGACCGGCCGGGGGACCGGTCCGGGCGGGGGAGCGGGGCTCCGGAGAGCGGCCGGACGGGGAGCGGGGCGGCCCGGCCCGGCGGCCGGCGGATCGTCGTCGGCGCGGTGGCGGCGATAGCGCTGATCGTCGCGCTGGTGGCGACGCTGGCGGTGGTCATGCGCGGCGGCGACGAGTGGACGTCCTATCCGGGTTCGCCCGCCGTGCCGGTCTCCTTCGAGTATCCCGGCGGCTGGGAGCTGCGTCCGCACGCCGACGTGTTCGTGGTGGCCTCGCCCAGGGTGGAGGATTTCCGGGCGCTGTTCGGCACACCGGTCACCGCCGACTGGGCGGCCGTCAACCGGATCATCAAGGACGCGCCGGGGGACGCCGCCGGCGTCTACGCGCAGACGCTGGACACGCTCGACCCGAGGGGGAGCGCCAAGCAGCTCCAGGAGACCCTGCAGTCGTCGCTGCCGGGCACGGTCAACGTGTTCTCCGAGGTGGTCCAGGTGCGGGTGGGCGGGCAGCCCGGCGTGCGGCTGGAGGGGTCGATCACCGATCCGCAGCGCGGCGGCCGGCTGGACTTCACCGGGTGGGCCGTGGAGCGTCCGGACGAACCGGCTCTCATGATCTACTTCTGCGCGCCGGCCGTGTGCGACGACGCGCTTGCCGACCGATTCGTACGAAGTGTCTCGTTTCAGACGTTCTGACTTGCAGGCGGCTTGCAAACGGGTTGGCCGGGCCGTCCGCCCTATATGAAGGAAGGGGCGCGGCGGTCTAGTCTCCCCGCATGGCGGTCCCCCTCCCCCTTTCCCGGCTTCCCCGGCGTCTCCGCGCGGTGCCCATCCCCGACCTGCTGATCGGCTGCGCGGTCATCGCGCTGGGCACGCTGGAGGCGTTCACCGTGGCGACCGAGTACGGCGCCGCCGAGACCCCCGAGCTGTGGTGGGTCGGCCAGGCCCTCGTCACGGGCCTGCTGATCTGGTTCCGTCGCGGGGCGCCCGTCGCGGTCTTCATCCTGATGATCCTCGCCCAGTACGTCTGGCACCGGCAGGGCTACGAGACGTGCCAGACCTGGCAGCTCGCCTCCCTGCTGATCGTCTTCCACACGGTCGGCGCCGAGCTGAGCCTCAAGCGGGGCCTCGCCTGGGCCGCGGCCGGGATCCTGGTCTTCGACTCCGGCGCGGTCGACCACCGCCGGCTCCCCTTCGACGAGGTCATCTTCCTGACGGTGGTCTTCGGCGCCGCCTACCTGACCGGCCTGGCCGTGCACGCCTACGCCGCGCGGGCCCGCCGCCTGGCCGAGCACGCCGACCGTGTGGAACGTGACAGGGAGCGCCGGGCCGCCGAGGCCGTCGCCGAGGAGCGGGCCCGCATCGCCCGCGAGCTGCACGACGTGGTGGCGCACAGCGTCAGCATGATGGTCATGCAGGCCGGGGTGCTGCGCCGTACCGGCTCCGGGGACGGCGAGGCGCTGCTCGGCATCGAGCGGATGGGCCGCGAGGCCGTCGAGGAGCTGCGCGTCATGCTCGGCGCGCTGCGCATGCCGCTGGACGAGGCCATCCCGCAGCCGGGCCTGGACATGCTCGCCGGCATGGTCGGCACGCTCGCCTCCTCGGGCCTGGACGTCGTCCTCGACGTGACGGGCGAGCCGGTACGGCTCGCGCCGGGCCTGGACCTCTCGGCCTACCGCATCGCGCAGGAGGCCCTCACCAACGCCGTCAAGCACGCCGGCGAGTCCGACATCCGGATCACGCTCTCCTACCTCCGCGACCGCCTGGAGATCGAGGTGGTCGACGGCGGCGGCACCGCCGCGCCGGAGCTGTCGGCCGGCCTGTCGACCGGCAACGGCCTGATCGGCATGCGGGAGCGCGCCGAGCTGTTCGGCGGCGACTTCGAGGCGGGCCCGCGCCCCGGGGGCGGGTTCCGGGTCCACGCGTCCCTGCCGGTCAGGCAGGAGGTGCTCGCCGGTGGACGGGCCGGATAGGCCGGGCGGGCCGGGCGGGCCGGCACGTGAACCGGCCCGCGGACCGGTTCACGTGCCGGACGGGAAGATCAGACGACCCCTGCGGGCCGCGGCGCGGCCGGATGAGGAGCGGAGATGAACACCGGACAGGGAACGGACACCGGCGTCGTCCGCATCGTGATCGCCGACGACCAGGCGATGGTGCGCACGGGACTGCGGCTCGTCGTGGAGAGCGAGCCGGGCATGGAGGTGGTGGGTGAGGCGTCCGACGGCGTGGAGGCCGTCGCGGTGGCCCGCCGTACCCGGCCGGACGTCGTGCTGATGGACATCTCCATGCCGCGGATGGACGGCCTCGCCGCGGCCGGGCAGATCCTCGGATGGCCCGACCCGCCGAAGGTCGTCATGCTCACCACCTTCGACACCGACGAGAACCTCTACGCGGCGCTGCGCGCGGGCACCAGCGGCTTCCTGCTCAAGGTGTCGCCGCCCGAGCAGCTCGTGGAGGCCGTCCGCGTCGTCGTCGGCGGGGACGCGCTGCTCGACCCGGCCGTCACCACCCGCGTCATCGCCTCCTTCGCCGGCCGCCACGAGCCCGCGCCGCCGCCGCGCCTCGCCGAGCTCACCCCCCGGGAGCTGGAGGTTTTGCGCCTGCTGGCCCGTGGCCTGACCAACGCCGAGATCGCCCGCGAGCTCTTCGTCGGAGAGGCCACGGTCAAGACCCACGTGGCCCGGGTGCTGATGAAGCTCCACCTGCGCGACCGGGCTCAGGCGGTGGTGTTCGCGTACGAGTCGGGGGTGGTACGGCCCGGCGCCGCCGTCGGGTAGTACGAGACCCACTCCTCGCGGCTCATCCGGAGCATCTTCACGCCGAGCGAGCCGAGCGCGGCCACCGGGGCCGTCCACAGCACCACGGTGACGGGACCGTACTCGACGAGCATGGAGGAGACGTACCCGATACCCGCGACGAGCGGGACCCACCAGTGCGCGAAGCCGGACCGCCAGACGCCGACCAGCAGGACCGGCAGGCCGAAGATCGCGAGGAAGATCCAGGGCATCTGGAAGCCGAAGACGAAGCCGGGGAGGTCCATCATCTCGTCCAGGATGCGCTGGGCCTCCTCGGGGGTGTAATGGCGGCCCAGCCACCACTCCACCGGGTCGCTGAGCAGCAGGCCCGAGAGGTTGACGAAGCCGAGGGCGACCAGCGGGCCCGCGACGTGCCCGAAGACCGCGGCGCGGCGGCGCATCACGTGCATCAGGGCGAGGGCGGCCAGGCCGAGCAGCAGGTACGCCCAGTGGTACAGCACCGACTGGACCTGGGCGAGCGCGGGGTCGTCGCCGTAGCTGACGGCCTCGCGGCTGTCACCCCAGGTGCCGGGGTCGATGACGACGGCGATCGCCTGAAGGAGGGGGGCGACGATCAGCAGCGTGCCGGAGGCGACGCGCCGGAACGTGGCGGAGTCCTTGAACATGGGTCTTCCTTGCGGTTCACGGGGCGTTCCGCGCCCTCGCGTCCGCGGGGCGGTTCCGCGCCCCTGATGCCTGTGCGGGGCTCGCGGCCCTTCCCGGGCCGCCTGCGGCGGTCCTTCATCCGGGACCGTCACGGGGTCCGGCCCCCCTTCGGGGCCGCCCGCGACGGCCTCTCCCCGGACCGTCCCGACGAAGGTAGGCCGCGGTCCCGCCCCAGGTCGTCCGCCTCCCGGCTGACCCGCCGTCCCCCGCCCGGGCTAACGCCCCCTCCCGTCCTCAGGAGGCGGGGCGTGGGGCGATGCCGTGCAGGAGGGTGGTGACGATGCCCTCGGCGAAGTCCGGCGGGGCCTCCGCCGGGATCGGGCCGGAGCCGAACAGCAGGCGGGGCAGGACCCACTCGTGGCAGGCGCCGACGATCAGCATCGCGGCGGCTTCGGCGGAGGCGTCCGGGGACAGGCGGCCGAGACCCTGCTCGGCGCGCAGGTAGGCCGCCAGGACCGCCTTCAGCCCGTGGCCGTCCCCCAGCGGGTTCGGCATGGCGTCGAACAGCCGCATGACCTCGGGCTGGGAGAACAGCCCCGCGAACGCGGGCAGGAACGCCGCGTGCAGGGCCAGGCCGTAGGCGACGCAGGCGCGGAGGTTGGCCTCGACGTCACCCTCGCCGGCCCTGACCGGCAGCCCGCCCAGTGCCCGCTCGACGTCGCGGACGTGCGCGTGCAGGGCGAGCGCGATCAGCTCCTCCTTGCCCGCGAAGTGGTTGTAGAGGACGCCGTCGGCGACCCGCGCCTCGCGGGCGATCTCCCGTACGGTGAGCCCGGCGGTGCCACGCCGGGAGATCAGGCGCCCGGCGGTGGCGACGAGGTGCTCGCGCAGGTTCGCCTCGCCCTCGCCGTCCCGCAGGACGGCCGCTTTTCTCGGTGACATCGCGCCTCATCGTAGTCCGGCCGCCCCAGCCTTGGCCGTACCCGCGAGGTCAGGGGCGGACGGCGGTGACCAGCCAGGCGGCGCCGCGCAGCCGTACGGCGCCGTCCCGCTCGAAGGGCCGCAGCGCCTCGGCGAGCGCCTCGCGGGCACGGCCGGCGGCGGCCGGATCGACCTGGCCGAGCAGGAAACGGACCGGGCCCCAGGCGCCGAGGAACGCCCCGGCGTCCTCGGCGTCGCGTCCCCAGTGCTGGGGGGCGTCCACGGCCGTCACATCCACCTTCCCGAACCCGGCGCCGGCCAGCACGTCCCGGACGTGATCCGGCTCGGCCAGCGACTCCGGCCCCGGCCCGCCGGGCTCGGTCGTGGCGGGCCGCCGGGGCAGGTGCCGGGCCATCGCCGCGAAGACCTCGCCCAGCTCGTTGTCCTCCATCCGGCGCAGGCAGAGGAACGCGAGCCGTCCGCCGGGGCGCAGCGCGCGGCCGATGTTGGCGAACGCGGCGACGGGGTCGGCGAAGAACATGATCCCGAACCGGCTGACGGCCACGTCGGACCCGGCGTCCGGGAAGGGGTGGACCTGGGCGTCGCCCCGCTCGAAGGTCACGTTGGCCAGGCCCTCCGCGGCGGAGCTCGCCCGCGCCCGCTTCAGCATCGGCGCCGACAGGTCCACCCCGGTGGCGTGGCCGAGCGGGGCCCGCCGCGCGGCCAGGCGCGTCACCTGGCCGTTGCCGCACCCGATGTCGAGGATCCGGTCGTCCTCGGAGACGGCCGCCGCGCCGAGCAGGTGGTCGTTGAACCCGCTGTTGACGGCGTCGTAGCGGTCCTGGTTGCCGGCCCAGTGCTCGCCCTCGTAGCCGTTCCACGCCTCGGCCTGGTGGGTGTTGACGACGGATCCCATCGGATCTCCTCTCCGGAGTCGCCCCAGGGCGGCTCCGCACGCTTTCCAATCTTTATGAACATGCGTTCATGAACGCTCGTTCATAATGAGGCGGCGAAACGGGCCCTGTCAACCGCGGATGCGGACGGGGCCGGTGCGATGGGAGCCCGAGGCGCGGGAGGGGGCGGACGGGCCGACGGCCGTCACCGAATGTCCGCTTCCGGTCACGGATACGAGTGGGAATCAGCTGGAAACGGAGTCGGGGAACCCCCGGTCGGGCAAGCTTGAAGAGACGGCGCGGTGCCGTCGGCCGGATGGGGGGACGTGTGCAGCTCGACGCCGTCGTGCTGGGCGCGGCCGCGTGTGTGTTCGCGGTCGTGTCGGGGGCGAACGACGGCGGCGCGCTGCTGGCGACCGGCCTCAAACTGCCCAGCGTGCGCCCGGCGACCGGCATCCTCGCCCTGACGGCGGCGCTCGTGCTCGTGCCGCTGGCCTCCCAGCGGGTGGCGCTGACGTTCGTGACCCGGCTGGGCGGGTTCGGCGGTCCCGGAGGCCGGCAGGCCATGACGATCGCCGTGTTCGCCGCACTGGTCGTCGTCGCGGTGCTCAGCGCCTCGGGCCGCCCGACCAGCCTCACGCTCGCCGTCGTCGGCGGCCTGACCGGCGCCGGTGTCGGCTGGGGGCTGCCCGTCTCCGGCGGGGCGGTCGCGCTGGTCCTGGCCGTGGCCCTGGCCGCGCCGTTCATCGGGGCGCTGGCCGCCTGGGTCGTGGCGCGGCTGCTGCTGGGCCTCACCACCCGGCGAGGCCTGCGCCGCTGGCACCTGGCCGGGTTCGCCCTGCAGTGCGTCGCCTACGCGGCCAACGACGGGCAGAAGATGCTCTCCGTCTTCATGATCGCGATGGGTGTCTCCCGGGCCCCGCTGCCCGTCACGTCCGTCGCGGCCGTCCTGTTCGCCGCCGGGACGCTGTACGGCCTGCCCCGGGCCGGCCGTGCGCTCAGCAGGGAGATCATCGTCTCCCGGCCGCTGCACGGCGTCGCGGCCGAGCTGGCCTCCGGCGTCACGGTGGTCGGCTGCGCCGCGGCGGGGATGCCGGTCAGCATGACGCAGGCCATCGCGGGCGCCCTGATCGGGGCCGGCGTGTCCCAGGGCGGCGGCCGGGTCCGCTGGCCCGCCGCGCTCAGGATCGTGGTCGCCTGGGTCCTGACCCTGCCCGCCGGCGTGCTGCTGGCCGGGACGGTGGCGCTCGCCGTACGGCTGGCGGAGAAGGGGGCGGGGGTGTGAGGCGGAGACTGCGGCGGATCCGCGACCTGCTGACGGGGCGGATGGACAGCATGCTCGCCGACGCGCTGATCGGCCAGCTGGAGGCCACCAAGAAGGGCGCCTGGCTGGCCCTGTCCATGATCGGGGGAGAGGTCGGCAGGACCGGCGCGCACGAGCGGATGCGCGCCATCGAGCACCTGGGCGACGAGGAGCGCCGCCGGCTCGTGGAGGAGCTGACCGACGCCCTCGTCACCCCCATCGACCGGGAGGACCTGTACCGGCTGTCGCGATCCATCGACGACGTGCTCGACTCGCTGCGCGACTTCGTCCGCGAGTCGCACCTGTACCGCGTGCCCGACCAGATCCGCTTCTCGCCGCTGCTCGACCAGGTGATCGTCGGCATCGAGGCGCTGGAGAACGCGGTGACCGGCCTGTCCGCCAGGCCGTCGGCGGTGATCGAGAGCGCCCTGGAGGCGAAGAAGGCCGGCGGCGCGATCCGCAGGATGTACCAGTACGAGATCTCGCGCATCTTCTCCGGGAAGCTGACCGCCGAGGCGATGAAGGAACGCGAGCTGGTCCGCCGCCTGGAGATCGTCGGCGTGGCCATCGGCGACGCCGCCGACGCCATCGCCGACGGCGCGATGAAACGCTGACCCGCCGCCCGGTCGCCCGGATGTGCGATGCCGGACGCTCCCACGGCTTCGTCCCGGCGCCTCTCGCCGTTCCCGCATTGACATATAAGTAAAAACCGATGAAAATGATCGTCGTGACGACGAGGGGAGGGCGCCCGCGCAAGGAGGCCGGGGAGCCGGCGGACCGGTTCGCCGCCCTGGCCGACCCCACCCGTCGTCATCTGCTCGAACGGCTCGCGGAGCGCGAGCACGCCGTGAACGAGCTGGTGGAGGGGCTGGAGCTGAGCCAGGCCGCGGTCTCCCAGCACCTGAAGGTGCTGCGGGAGGCGGGCCTGGTGACCGTCCGCGCGGAGGGCCGCCATCGGCGTTACGGGCTGGACCCGGCGGGCTTCGAGCCCCTGCGGGACTGGCTGGACGAGCTGGAGCGCTTCTGGCGTGCACGCCTGAGAACGCTGGGCGACTACCTGGACCGTCCCGGGGGAGCGATGAACGGTTCCGAAGGAGAGCGATGAAGGCCGACATCGACCTGTCCGAGGTGTACCCACATCCGATCCGGCACGTCTGGGAGGCGCTGACCTCGTCGCGGGCGCTCGCCGCGTGGCTGATGCCCAACGACTTCGTCCCCGAGGTCGGGCACCGGTTCACCTTCCGGACACGCCCGGCGCCCGGCTTCGACGGCACGGTCCGCTGCCGGGTGCTGGAGCTGAAGGCGCCCTGCCGGATGGTGTGGTCCTGGGAAGGCGGGCCGATCGAGACCACGCTCACCTTCACACTGACCGAGCTCGGCGACCGGTCCACGCGGCTCCGGTTGCATCAGGTCGGCTTCCACGGCCTGGGAGGGGCGCTCACCCGCCGCCTCCTCCGGAGCGGCTTCCGCGACATGCTCCGCGAGGGACTGCCCGCCTGGCTCGATCGTCCGGACGGCCCGCCGGAGTCGCCGCCGCGCGACGGGTCCGCCCCCTGGCCGCGGCGCCGTGCCGAGAGTGACTGACACGGTACGGCTCGACTCGCCGTGCGGGGGCCACGAACCGTCCGGGTCCGGAGCCCGGACCGGACGGGGGAGACGCGAAGGCGGCGGGAAGACGAACGGAACGCAGCTAAAGCAGAGAAGGGAACAGGGAAATGGCACTCACCGATCTCGATGTCGTCTCCGTCCCGGTCGCCGACCAGGGCCGGGCCAAGGACTTCTACACCGGCGTCCTCGGCTTCGCCGAGCTGGCGGACAACCCGTTCGGCGACGGAACGCGCTGGGTGATGCTGTGCCCGCCGGGCGCCACCACCAAGATCACCCTGACCACGTGGTTCCCGACCATGCCGCCCGGATCCCTCAAGGGTCTCGTGCTGACGTGCGACGGATTGGAGGCCACGATGGCCGACCTGGAGCGCCGCGGTCTCGCCTTCAACGAGACGGAGATCCAGCAGTCCCCGTGGGGGCGGTGGAAGACCTTCGACGACCCGGACGGCAACGGCTGGGTCCTCCAGGAGTCCGTCTCCTGACGGGAGCCGCCGACCCGCCTTCCCGGCTGCTCTTGCCGGGCCGGCGCCGGACGCCAGGCCGCACACATGATCTTTTCACGGTGGCGGGTGAACCGTCGGATGTACGAGGTACACCATCTGGTGCATGGCCGGGTGTCTCGTTTGATACGACGCGCCGCACCCCGCGGGTTCCGTAGTTTTCCGCCATGATTCCGATGAAGCCGATCATCCTGGGCGGAGCCGGCACGTGCGCCCTCGCCTTCGCCCTCTCCGATGTGGTCAACCGCGAGATGAGCCCGATCGGCGAGACGGTGAGCCGTTTCGTCAACACCCAGCACGGCTGGCTGGTCACCGTGGGCCTGTTCGGTTTCGCCGTCACCGCCGGCGCCCTCGCGGTGGGGGTGCCCGACCGCGCCGGGAAATGGCTGCTCGGCTCCTGGGCGGCCTGCCTGTCGGTGGCCGCGATCTTCCCCGCGGACCCGCCGGGCAACTGGGACCACCCGTCGATCTCGGAGACGGTGCACGGTCTGGCCGCCTGGACGGGACTGGCCGTGTTCACGGTGGCGGTGGTGATCCTGACCAGGCGATGGCGGAGGAACGCCGGGACGCCGCTGCCTCTACGCCCTGTCGCGGTGGCGGTGGTGACAGGGATGATCCTGTTTGTGATCACTCTCGTGGACGTCATGGCATTCCGTGTGCTGCCCCCGCTGATCGGCCTGACCGAGCGCTTCGTCGTTGCGGCCGACCTGGCCTGGATGTGCCTCGCCGCGGTGTGTCCGCACGCTCCACGACGGTCGCCGAGCCGATGAACACGCTGCTCGCCCTTCTCACCGCGATCGCCACCGTCGCCGGGTCCGCCCTGTTCGCCGGCTCGGTGACCTGGAGCGGCACGGTGCCGCTGGCGGTGGTATTGGCCGGACTGGTGCCGGTCGGCAAGCGGTGGCCGGTGCAGGCCCTGCTGGCCTCCGCGGTGGTCCTGATCGGTTGCCGGGGCGCCGGGCTGTTCGAGGGCGGCTGGATATGGCCGCTCACCGTCGCCTTCCACACGGCGGCCGACGCGGGCCGGACCCGCCTGGCCGCCGGGGTCGGGGTCTTCACGTTGGCGTACGGCCACGTCTGGGACTCGGTGGTCGCCTCGAAGGCGTTCACGGGGACCATCGCCTCGACCGGCACCGAGGCGCTCTGGCTCGCACTGGTCCTGGCCGTGGCGCGGGTCCGTCACCGTCAGCGGCAGTGGCGGGCCGAGCACGAGGCCCGACTCGAGGTGGAGGCCCGGCGCCGTCTCGCCGAGCAGCGACTGGACATCTCCCGGGAACTGCACGACATCGTCGCCCACACGCTGGCCGTCGTCGGCGTGCACATCAACGTCGCCGCCGACGCGCTGCACGATGACCCCGAGGAGGCGGCCGAGGCCCTGCGGACCGCGCAGGCCGTACGCGCCGAGGCCATGACGGACCTGCGCTCCCTCGTCGCCCTGCTCCGCAGGGACGACTCCTGTGGCGTGCCCGTGTCCGATCTCGCCTCCGTCGCCGCCCTGGTCGAGCAGGCCCGCGCGACCGGGCTGACCGTGAGCCTCACCGAGGACGGCGACCCGGGGAGCGTTCCCGCCGTCCCGGCCGTAACCGCCTATCGGGTGATCCAGGAGGCACTCACCAACGCCATCAAACACGCCGGATGCGCCCATGTCTCGGTACGGCTGACCTGCACGCCGGAACACGTCACCGTGCTCGTCGAGGACGACGGCCGGGTGGCCGGTCCGATCACCGAAGGCAACGGTCTCACCGGCATGCGGGAACGGATCACCGCTCTCGGCGGAACGCTGACGATCACCGGTTCGCGAGGGCTGGCCGTACACGCCCGCATTCCCGTCAGGGCAGGCTTGCAGTCATGACGATCAGTGTGCTGCTGGCCGATGACCAGGCTCTCGTCCGTGCCGGATTCCGCAGCCTGCTGCGCCGTACCAGAGGGGTCGTCGTGACGGGGGAGGCCGCCACCGGCGACGAGGCCGTGCGAACGGCGCGTGCGACGCGGCCCGACGTGGTCCTCATGGACATCCGGATGCCCGGCATGGACGGCATCGAGGCGACCCGCCGTATCCTCGCCGAACTGCCCGGCACCCGGATCGTCATCCTGACCACGTTCGACACCGACTACCACGTGTTCGCCGCGTTGCGCGCCGGAGCCAGCGGATTCCTCACCAAGGAGGTCCTGCCGGCCGACCTGCGACGCGCGATCGAGGTGGTCGCGGCGGGGGAGTCGCTGCTGTCGCCCGGGGTGACCCGGCGGGTCGTCGAACGGTTCACCGGGAACCCCGCCGCCGCCGACGACCACGCGCTGGAGGCGCTGACCGACCGCGAGCGCGAGGTGGTCCGGCTGGTGGCGCGAGGGCTGTCCAACGAGCAGATCGCCGACCGGCTGGTGATCAGCCCGCTCACGGCCAAGACCCACATCACCCGGTCGCTGGCCAAGCTGGGCGTGCGCGACCGGGTCCAGCTCGTCATCCTCGCGTACGAGAGCGGACTGGTCCGCCCAGGGCTGGAGTGACCGCCTTCCGGCGTGAGCGGGGTCGTCGGCCTGCCCCGTCCCGCGCGGTGACCTCCGGCCGCGTCCGGGACCGGGGATCTCCGCCGTGCACGAGACCGTCGTACTCCGAGTACAGGGTTTTCTGAATTCAGGTATTTGTGTACTGTCGGGTCATGCTGACCGTAGCCCCCGAGATCGAGGTGCTCGCCAGGTTCGGACGCGCCCTGGCCGACCCGATCCGCTGCCGCGTCCTCCTCGCCCTGCGTGAGGCCCCGGCGCACCCCGCCGAACTGGCCGACCTCCTCGGCGTCTCCCGCACCCGGCTGTCGAACCACCTGGCCTGCCTGCGCGACTGCGGCCTCGTCGTCGCGGTCCCCGTCGGCCGCCGCACCCGCTACGAGCTGGCCGACCCCCGATTCGGCCACGCCCTGGACGACCTGCGCGCCGCCGTGGTCGCGGTGGCCGCCGACGCCGACCGCACCTGCGCCGACGCCGCCGAGAAGGGCTGCTGCCGATGACCGCCGATCTCGGTCCCGGCCGTGGTCTCGGGCCTGGTCCCCGTACCGTTCCCGTTCCCGGGCTCGGGCTCGGGCTCGGCATCGGGCCGTCCCCGGCCCGCCGCGCCGCGCTGCGACGCCGCATCCGGCTCCTGGTCGCCGCCACCATCACCTACAACGTGATCGAGGCCGCCGTCGCCATCACCGCCGGCACCGTGGCCTCCTCCGCAGCCCTGATCGGCTTCGGTCTGGACTCGATCATCGAGGTCGCCTCCGCCGCCGCCGTCGCCTGGCAGTTCTCCGCCGCCGACCACGAGCGGCGGGAGAGGACCGCGCTGCGCGTCATCGCGGTCTCGTTCTTCGCGCTGGCCGCCTACGTCGCCTACGACGCCGCCCGCGCCCTGCTGGGCGTCGGCGGCCAGGCCGGGCACTCCACCCCCGGCCTGGTGCTGGCCGCCGTGTCGCTGCTGGTCATGCCGTTCCTGTCGGCCGCCCAGCGCCGCGCCGGCCGCGAGCTCGGCTCCGCCTCCGCCGTCGCCGACTCCAAGCAGACTCTGCTCTGCACCTACCTGTCCGCCGTACTGCTGGCCGGGCTCGCGCTCAACAGCCTGTTCGGCTGGTCCTGGGCCGACCCGATCGCTGCCCTGGTCATCGCCGCCGTCGCGGTCAAGGAGGGCCGCGAGACCTGGCGCGGGGAGACCTGCTGCGTACCCGTCGCCGCCACCGGCGGGCCGGAACCGGCGGGACGGGCGGAACGGCACTGCGCGGACGGCTGCTGCGCGCCGGGCACACCGGGTGAAAAGCCCCAAGCGGCCCAAGCATCTCAGACGCCTCAGGCGCCTCAGACACCTCGGACGCCTCAGACGAAGGAGACCCTCTCGTGATCGGCCGTCCGATGCCCGCCCGGGTCCGCGCCGCCTACCGCGCCGAGATGCGCGCCGCCCGCGACGCCGCCGACCCCGGTCTGCGCTGGCGGCATCTGGAACGTGCGCACATCCTCTCCCAGCCCTGGCCCTGGCCGCACACCCGCAACCACGTCGCCATGTTCGCCCTGGCCGTCGTCCAGCGCGACCGGCGCGAAGCCCTCGGCCAGGTGATCCGCGTCATCGTGGCCGCCCCCGGCTCCGCGCTGGGCCGCTATCCGGAGGGCAACACCGGCCGGGCCGGCGTCGGCCTGACGCGGCCCATGCCCGTGCCCGCCGACCTGGCCGAGCTGCTTCAGGCCTGGTGAAGGCGGCCCGGTGGTGACCGGTCCGGGCCGGCCCGCAGGACGTCGTCCGGGTTTCTCGCCGATGCCGCGCATCCGGGGCCGCCGGGTGGGCTAGCCGTCCAGCGGGAGGCGGTAGACGGACACGTGGGACGGTGAGCCGGCGGCGAACTCCGTCCCAGACCAGTCGGCGTGCCTGCTCTCCGACTCGAATCCGGCCAGCTGAGCCATGAGGTCGAGCTCGACCGGCCAGATGTATCGGTGCGGGCTGCGGGACAACCGGGCCTGTCTGCTCTCGTCGAATCGGAAGTGGTGGGATATGACGTGCTGGCGCAGAACGTCGTAGGTGTCCAGGCCGATGTAGCCGGGTCGGTGGTTCCAGACCACGGCCTGCCGTCCCGGGGGGAGGCTGCGTAGCTCCGACACCCACAGCTCGATCACGAACCGGCCTCCGGGGGCGAGGTGACGGGCGGCGTTGCGGAAGCACTGGACCTGCTCGGCCTGGGTGAGCAGGTCGGAGATCGTGTTGTAGACGAGATGGACGAGCGTGTACTCCCCCGGCGCGACGGTGGTCGCCATGTCACCGACGATCACCGGGATCGTCGTCTCGTTCGCCTTCGCCCGCAACCGGTCGACCATCGGAGCCGACAGTTCGATGCCGGTGACGGACACCCCGTTCGGCGAGCGGTACGGCCACGCGACCGGTTCCGACGGCGAACTCCGGCGCCCGTTCGCTCTCCGCGAGTCCGGCAAGGCGGTCCACGGCCGGTCCCAGGACCTCGGGAGCGAACATGCCGGTACCCGGCGGGTCATGGCGTTGAGCGGTCTCGGCGTCCCAAAGCTCGTCCTGCCACATGACGGCAACGGTGGCAGCGGACGCACGGCTTGTCCAAAGGGTTTCGGCGCCCGCGTCGGCGGCTGAGGAAACGGATGGAACCCGAGGCCCCGCTTTCGCCAGGATGAGGAGATGAGCGTTCCCGCCGCCGGTGTCCGCCTGCCCTGGCAGGCCGTACCGGCGAAGATCCGTCAAGCCGTCGAGGACCACCTGGGCGCCCCGGTCGCCGAGGCCGTGACGCAGACCGGAGGGTTCTCACCCGGCGCCGCCGTACGGCTGAGGCTGGCCGACGGGCGGCGCGCGTTCGCCAAGGCCGTCGGCCCGGAGCCGAACCCGCACAGCGCGGACATCCACCGGCAGGAGGTCCGCGTCGCCGCGGCGCTCCCCGCCGCCGCGCCCGCGCCCAGGCTGCTGGCCTCCTTCGACTCCGGCGGCTGGGTGGCGCTGCTGTTCGAGGACGTGGACGGCCACCCACCCGCCGAGCCGTGGCACGCCGCCGAACTGGAGCGGGTGCTGGACGCCCTGGACCGGCTGGCCGCCGTGCTGACACCCTCGCCCGTCGCGGCGCCGACCCCCGAGGAACGGTTCGGCGAGCAGTTCCAGGGATGGCGGCGACTGGTCGCGGCCCGCGACGAGGGCGCCGGCGACCCGGCCGGGCTCGACCCGTGGGCCGCGCGCCACCTGGACGCGCTGGCGGACCTGGAGGCGGGCTGGACGGCCGCCGCGGCCGGGGACTCCCTGGTCCACGGCGACATCCGGGCCGACAACCTGCTGCTCACCCCGCACGAGGTGATGGTCGTCGACTGGCCCTGGGCGTTCGTCGGGGCGCCGTGGCTCGACGTGCTGATGATGCTGCCCAGCGTCCGGATGCAGGGCGGCCCGCCGTGCGAGGAGGTCTTCGCCGCCCGCCCGGTCGCCCGGGACGCCGACCCGGAGGCGGTGACGGCGGTGCTGGCCGCGACCGCCGGTTTCTTCGTCGACTACTCCCTGCGGCCCGCCCCGCCGGGCCTGCCCACCCTGCGCGCCTTCCAGGCGGCCCAGGGCCGGGCCGCCCTGGAATGGCTCCGCACCCGCCTGCCGCATCTCCATCCGTAACCGGGGGCCGGGCGGCGGACCCGGTCATAGAGGCTTCGGCGGTGTGGCGTGGTCAAGGGCCGGGGCCGGCGGGACGGATGAGGCCGCTCTCGTAGGCGAAGACCACCACCTGGGCGCGGTCACGCAACCCGAGCTTGACCAGCACGCGGCTCAGATGCGTCTTGACCGTCGCCTCGGCCAGGTGCAACGCCGCGGCGACCTCGGCGTTGGACAGCCCGTGCGCCACCTGCACCAGCACCTCGTGTTCCCGCGTGGTCAGCCGCGCCAGCCGTTCGTCCCGCTCGGCGGGCCCCGGCGTCATCCGCGGCGCGAACCTCTCCAGCACGCGGCGGGTGACGCGTGGCGACAGCGCCGCCTCTCCCGCCGCGACGTCGCGGATCGCGCTCAGCAGCTCCTGCGGCCGGGTGTTCTTCGGCAGGAACCCGGCCGCTCCGGCCCGCAGCCCGGCGAAGGCGTACTCGTCCAGATCGAAGGTGGTCAGGATGAGCACGCGCGAGCGCGGGCTGTCGCGCACGATCCTGCGGGTCGCCTCGATGCCGTCCAGGCCGGGCATGCGCACGTCCATCAGCACCACATCCGGGCACAGACGCCGCGCCAGCCGGGCCGCCTCCTCACCGTCAGCCGCCTCCCCGGCCACCTCCATGTCCGGTTCGGCGTCGAAGACCATGCGGAAGGCCATCCGCAGCAGCGCCTCGTCGTCGGCGATCAGCAGCCGGATCATCGCGGCGCCCCCAGGTCCAGTACGGCCAGCACCCGCCATCCGCCGCCCGGCACCGGTCCGGCGTCCAGGGTCCCGCCGTAGGCGGCCACCCGTTCCCGCATGCCCGCGATCCCGCGCCCGTCGCCCCGGAGCCCGGAGCGGGACGCGGACACCCGGGCCCCGGCGTCGGGGGATCCGGGGGCGGCGGGCACGGCCGGGTCACGGACATCGGTGACCTCCACCTCGGCGCGGCGTGGCGACACCGCGACCCGCACGTCGGCGCGGGCGCCGGGTGCGTGCCGCAGCGTGTTCGTCAGCGCCTCTTGGACCAGCCGATAGATCGTCAGCTGGGCGGCGGCGGGAACCGGCCCGGTGTCACCGGCCACCCGGACACACGTCGCCAGCCCGGCCGCGCGCATCCGCTCGGCCAGCGGGCCGATCTCGGCGATTCCGGGCGCGGGCCGAAGCGTCTCCCCGGGGCGGTCCTCGTCCGAGGCGGCGCGGCCGTCGCCCAGGGAACGGCGCATGTCCTGCAGGGCCTGGCGTCCCGTCGCGGCGACCTGCTCCATCGCCGCCGCGGCCCGGTCCGGCGCGCTGTGCCGGACGTGGGCGGCGCTGTCGGCCAGCGCCACCATGACCGACAGGTTGTGGGTGACGATGTCGTGCATGTCGCGGGTCATCCGCGCGCGTTCCCCGGCGACGGCCAGCCGCGCTCGCTGCTCGCGGTCGCGTTCCAGGGAGGTCACGTAGGCCCGCCGTACCCGCGTCCACCGGCCGGTCATGAGGGCGGCGGCGGCCATCGCGCTCAGCGCGGCCGCCGTGAGGGGGAACAGGCCGGGCGGCGCCCAACGGGCGGCGGCCAGCAGCACCCCGGCCTGCAGCGCGAGCGCCGCCGTCAGGGCGTGGCGCCAAGGGCGGCGCGCGGCGACCGTGTACAGGGCCACCAGGAGGGCGGCGTCGGCGGGAAGCTGCACGTCCAGCGCCCACTGGACGGCGGCGGCGAGGCCGATCGCACCCAGGACCGTCATCGGAGCGCGCCGCCTCCAGGCCAGCGGCGCCACCAGCGCCGTCTGCAGCGCGAGCAGCCACGGGGGACCCTCCGGCACCCGGCCGGGTCCGAGCGTGGCCAGGAGCAACGCGGCGGCGAGCAGCGCGTCGGCGGGCACGGCCGGCCATCGGCTCAGCGCGGTGAGGCGGGCCGCCGGATGACCGGCTGGTCTCATGCACCTCACCCTAGGTTTCCCCGGGCCGGTTTCCGATCCTCCCCGGGGATGACCGTCATCCGAAAGTCGCATGGGCGCGTGCGACCTCCGCCGCTGGCCCGCGGGCGTGCCCGGCTGCCAGCCTCGTCGGGACATCCCTTCCCGTTCGAGGAGTTTTCGCATGGCCTTCATCACGAAAAATACGGATCTGGCCAGAGGCGTCAGGGGCGTCAGAGGCACCGGGCCGTCCGCGGTTTCCAGGGGCCAGGCGTCCGCCGTCCCGAAAGCCGCGGGCAGGGTCGCGGGGCTGGCCGTACTGGTGCTGGCGGCCTCCACGCCCGCGGCCGCCGCCGCCGGAAGCCCGGTCGGGGTGAGCCTGCCCGCGCCCGGCGGCCCCTATCCGGTCGGGACCGTGGCCATGCGGCTGGTCGACCGCTCGCGGCCCGACCCGCTGGTTGCGGCCAAGCCGTACCGGGAACTGATGATCAGCCTGTGGTACCCCGCGACGGGCGGCGGACCGCTCGCGCCGCACATGGCGCCGCTGGCCGCCGCCGACTGGGACCGGCATTCGGCGCCGCCTCTGGGCATCGCCGAGGGCGGCGTCGCCTGGGCCGCCACCCGCACACATGCCCGCGTGGGCGCGCCGGTCGAGCCGCGTGCGGGCAGGCTGCCGGTGGTGCTGTTCGGTTCGGGAGACGGCGGGCCGCGCACGCTGGGCACCACCCTGGTCGAGGACCTGGCCTCGCGCGGCTACCTGGTCGTCACCGTCGACCACACCTATGAAGCCGACCAGGTGGAGTTCCCCGGCCGGCGTCTGGTGCGCGCCCTGCCGCTGCCCGCGAAGCTGACACCGAAGGTCATCGCCAGGCTGCTCGCCCGGCACGCGGCGGCGCGCCTGGCGGACATGCGCTACGTCCTGGACCGGATCACCGCCCTGGCCCACGGCCGCCCGATCGGCGGCAGACCGCCCGCGGGGATGCTCGGCGCGCCCGACACCTCTCGGGTGGGGGTGCTGGGACAGTCGCTGGGCGGGTCGGTCGCCGCGCAGCTGACACGGGTGGACACCCGCGTGGACGCGGGCGTCAACCTCGACGGCGCCTATGTCGGCCCGGTGGCCACCCGCGGCGTGAACAGGCCGTTCCTGCAGCTGGCGGCCGAGACCCACACGCGTGACGGCGAGCCGGGCTGGAAGTCGTTCTGGCGGGCCTCGACCGGATGGAAGCGGGAACTGCGCTTCAAAGGCGCGGTCCACGGCTCGTTCACCGACCTCCAGCCGCTGCTGCCGCAGATCGCGGCCAAGCTCCCCGGGGTGCCGCTCGCGGACTACGTGGGCACCATCGATCCCGGCCGTTCGGTGGCGGCCCAGCGGGCCTACGTCGGGGCCTTCTTCGACCTGCACCTGCGGGGCAGGCCGACCCACCTGTTCGATGGCCCCGGCACCCGCTTCCCCGAGGTCTCCCTCATCCCCTGACCTCGTCCGCGACCTCGTCCGCGCGGTCCGCCGCATCGGCAGGAGGCCCACACCGGCCTGTCGTCGCCGTGCCGGGGTCGGCGAAACGGACGTCCGACGGAGCCGATGGCTGGATACTGATCTTCCAGCATCGGGACAGCCAGGGAGGAACCGGATGGAGACCGAGGGCCGCACAGCGGAGATCATGGTCGCGGAGGCCCGCAAGGCGTTCTGGGTGATGGTCGGCTTCCTGGCCCTCATCTGGGCGCTGCAGGTCGCCAACTGGCTGTCGGGCTACGAGCTGAGCTACGAGCACGGCATCCAGGCGTGGCACCCGGAGAGCCTGCCCGACATCCTCTCGGCCCCGTTCCTGCACTTCAGTTGGGACCACATCGAGGGCAACTCCGGGCCGCTGTTCGTCTTCGGGTTCCTGGCGGCCTACCGGGGTGTCCGGAGGTTCCTCGGGGTCACGGGGTTCATCGTCCTGGTCAGCGGCCTCGGCGCCTGGTTCACCTCCAGCCCGCAGAGTGTCGGCGCGGGCGCGAGCGGCGTCGTCTTCGGCTACTTCGGCTATGTCCTCGTGCGCGGCGCGTTCGACCGGCACCTGATCGACATCGTGGTCGGCGTGGTCATGGCCCTGTGCTTCGCCTACCAGTTCGCCGGGCTGCTGCCCGAGGAGGGCGTCGGCTGGCAGGCCCACGTGTTCGGCTTCCTCGCCGGGCTGGCCGGCGGCTGGCTGTTCCGCGACCGCCGCTCCCGCCCCCGCCCGGTCCCGACCACCCCGCAGCGGGAGCCGAGGTCCGCGCTGCTGAAGGAACTGGACGACCTCGGCCTCTGACGGCCGTACGGCGCTTTCTGCTCCGCTCAGGAGCCGGAGCGATTCCCCGGCTTTTCTCCGTCGGCCGGGAACGGGTCGAAGAAGCCTTTCTTGGCGCGGCGGAGGAAATCCGCCCAGGCGTCGAATCCGAAAAGGACGCCGCATTGTCCCGGGACGGTTATCCGTACCCCGTCGCGGTCCATTATGACGATCACCCGCACGCCCGCGCCTCCCGCTCGTCCGGGGCCGGGCGGGCGTCGCCGTCCGACGTCGGGCGGGCCTCCCCGCGCGGACCTGGACCGGCGTCCTCGTCCCGGGCCGGGCGGGCGTCGAGGGCGCACCAGACCGTACGGCCCCGCGTCCCGTGGCCGCGAACTCCCCAGTGGCCCCGGGACAGCTCCGCGACGATGGCCAGGCCGCGCCCGCGCTCCTGGTCGTCCGGTACGGCGCGCGGCACGCGCGGGTCCCACGGGACGCCGCCCGGGTCGGTCACCTCGACGCGCAGCAGATCGCCCGCGCGGGCGAGGACGAGCAGAACCAGGTCGTACGGCCCGGCCGGGCGGGCGTGCACGACCGCGTTCGTGACGAGTTCCGAGGCCGCCAGCCGTACGTTCTCATAAGCCGGGTGGTCCGCGCCGATCCATTCCGCTATTCGGGCGCGAGCGTGGGCGGCGGACGACGGATCGGTTTTCAGATACGCCTCCCCGAGGACCTTCGTGCATTCTTGCGCGGGTCCGCCCGTGGAATCGGTCGCGCGATTCATTCTCACCTGCTCCGCCTCCGCCGACGATTTTTCTATTGCGCCTTCGCAGCATGGCATCGGCCGGATACATTGGGTATGCGAACGGCTACGGTCCGTTCCACGCATCCCGCGAAACCTCAGGCGAAACGAGGTGATCCACCCGTGCCCGGCCCCAAGGATCTCGACCCCACGAAGTCACCGGTGGCCTTCTTCGGCTACGAGCTGCGGAGATACCGGCAGGAGGCCGGTCTGACCCAGGACAACCTGGCCAGGCGGGCCGGGTTCGCGCTGACCACGGTCTCCATGGCCGAGACCGGCTGCCGCCCGCCGACCGAGGAGTTCGCCCGCCGCTGCGACCAGGCGCTGGGCGTGGGTGGCGCGCTGATCCGAATCAAAGAGATGATCGACAACGTCTCGGCCCAGCTCCCGGCGTGGTTCCGGCCGTGGGCCGAGATCGAGCAGGCCGCCGAGAGTCTGCGCACCTGGCAGCCGCTCCTCGTCCCCGGGCTGCTGCAGACGGCCGAGTACGCGAGGGTCCTCTTCGTCAACGAGCCGGGAGCCACGGCGGAGAAGGTGGAGAAGGACGTGGCCGCCCGGCTGGACCGGCAGCGCATCCTGGAGCGGGACGACCCGCCCATGCTCTGGGTCGTCCTCGACGAGGGCGTGCTCACCCGGCCGGTCGCCGATGACGCGGTCATGGCGGCGCAACTGGACCGCCTGCTGGAGGCCGCCGCCCTGCCGCACGTCACCATCCAGGTGGTGCCGTTCGACGCGGGCGCCACCGTCGGCCTGCTGGGAGCCTTCGCCATTGCACAGGTGCGGGGGCTGACAAATACTGTCTACATGGAGTCGGCCGGTCAGGCGCAGGTCACCGACCGGCCCGTCGACGTCGCCGACATCACCGTCAAATACGAGGCGATCCGTTCCGAGGCGCTTCCCCAGCGGGCGTCACTGGAGCTGATCAGGGAGACGAGGGACCGATGGACCGCGAGCTGATCGAGGCCGTGTGGGTGAAGTCGCCGTTCTCCGGCGGTAACGGCGGCGACTGCGTGGAGGTCGCGAAGCTGTCCGGTGGCCGGGTGGGTGTGCGGGACAGTAAGGATCCGTCGGGTCCGGCGTTGGTGTTCACGCCGGGGGAGTGGGCGGCCTTCACCCGCTGGGTCCGCACCGACGACACCGTCTGATCTGGGCCAGGGCGAAGCTCAGACGTCCAACTCCCGAAGCCGTCATACCTGTGGGACCACCTGGACGCTAAGGCATGAACCAAGCGAGGCCGTACCGGTGTCATGCCCCAACAGCTCCTGCTGATCTTGTAGTTGAGTACGCGAACTTTCCCTCGGGGCGGTGGACGCGTCCGTGATCGCGGTCGCGGAGAGACTTCGTGTTCAGGAAATCGCCACTATAGATCATCGACACTTCGGGGCCGTGAAGAACTCACAGGGCGGCCACTTCACGTTGCTGCCGTAGCCGTCGGCCTCCGTCCTGCGGGCTGCCGGAAGCCGACCACCCGTAAGGCACGGACTCCGAGCCCCATTCGTAGCGATCTGCGAAGATGATCACATGGATGAGTTGATCCCCGTGCTGCGGGTCGAGGACGCCGCGGTGGCGGTCGGGTGGTACGAGCGGCTGGGATTCACCAAGCAGTGGGAGCACCGATTCGAGCCGGACCTTCCCGCTTTCGTCGAGATCGCCCGGGACGGGATGCGGATCTTCCTGTCCGAGCACGGGGGTGACGCGCGTCCCGGCACACTGCTGTACCTTCGGGTGGCCGACGTCGACGCCGTGGCCGCCGAGTTCGGCGTCACGGCGCGGGACCTGCCCTGGGGCCGCGAGGCCGAGATCCGCGATCCCGACGGCAACCGCATCCGGGTCGGCGTCTCGACGGCCTGACGGGGGACGGGCTGGCGTCTTGACGGCCTGACGGAGGAGACGGGTTGCCATTTCAGCGGCCTGACGGGGGCGGGCCGGCATCCCGAGGACCTGACGGAGGAGCGGAAAGTGAACGAGCCGGTGCCCGCCGAGCTGCTGGAGATCGCCGACGCCCTGCTGCCGGGCGCTCCGCTCGACACGGCCCGCCTCTTCGGCGGCGGGATCCACGACGTCGTCCTGCTTCCCGGGGTCGCGGCCGTGCGGGTCACCAAACGCCCGTCGGGGGCCGCCGCGCTGCCGCGCCGTACCGAGATCCTGCGGGTGGTCGCCGCGGCCGGTCTGCCGTTCGCGGTGCCGGAGCCGTTGACGCCGGTGACGATGTTCGGGGAGCGCGCGGCCGTCGCCGTCTCGTGGCTGGACGGCGCCGCGATGCCCGACGACGTGGGCGACCCGGAGGGGATCGGCGAGCTGCTGCGGGCGTTGCGGGAGCTTCCCGTCACCACGGAGCTGAAGGCGGTGCTGGGCGAGCCGCGCACTTTCACCGGCGGCCACCACTGGTCGGAGATCCTCGCCGAGGAGGTGCTCCCGCGCCTGCCCGCCAGGTGGCGGGAGGAGGGCCGGCGGCGTCTCGACGACGCGATGGCCCTGGAGGAGGTCCCCGACGCCCTCGTCCACGGCGATCTCGGCGGCGGCAACGTCCACTGGGGTGAGGACGGCAAGCTGGTCGGCGTCCTGGACTGGGACCGCGCCCACCTGTTCGACCCGGCGGTCGACGCCGCCTTCATGGGATGGGTGCACGGCTGGGACAACGTCCGTGCCGCCGTGGACGGCGGCACCTACCGCCGCGCCCGGGTCTGGGACCGTACGTTCGGTGTCACCCACCTCGTCGCGGCCCTCGACGGCGCGCCCCTGGGGAACGCCGAGAGCTATGTAGAGCACATCGTCGCCTGGCTGGAGCAGTACGGCTGAGCGCCGGCCGTACGGATTACCGGAAGATTTCCGGTGCGATCCTGTCCGGAAGCGGGGGGCCGGTCCGTCATCGTGATGAGCCCCGGTACCGGGGAGCGACAGGAGACACCGAGGAGCCGTGAAGATGAAGTACATGATGTTCGTGTGCAGCGACGCCGAGCCCGACACCGACACCGTCGACATGCCCGACATCGAGAAGTGGGTCGCCGAGAACGACTCCCGGGGCCGCCGCCTGGACGGCAGCGTGCTGGGGTCGACGTCCGCGGCCACCACGGTCCGGGTCCGCAACGGCCGGTTGCTGGTATCCGACGGGCCGTTCGCGGAGACCAAGGAGGTGATCGTGGGCTACGACCTGCTGGAGTGCGCGGACCTGGACGAGGCGATCGAGGTGGCCCGCGCCCACCCGATGGCCCGCAACGGGCGGCTGGAGCTGCGCCCGCTGATCGACCTGGCCGACTGACGGCGTGACCGATGAGACGCCCGCGGCCGCGGCGGCCATGACGCCTGAGGCCGCGACGACGTCCACGACGCCCGGAGCCGAGGCGTCCGCGGCCGCGGCGTCCACGGTGCCCGAAGCTGCGGCGTCCACCGTGTCCGGAGTCACGGCGTCCGCGGACGCCGTGGCCGGTGCCGTCGCGGCCGCGGGCGTCGACGCCCGCCCGCGGATCGTCGCCGCGCTGATCCGCGTCACCTCCGACTGGACGCTGGCCGAGGACTGCGCCCAGGAGGCGTTGGCGCTCGCCCTGTGGCGGTGGCCGCGGGAGGGCGTGCCGGGCAATCCGGGCGGCTGGCTGATGACGGTGGCCCGCAACCGCGCGATCGACGTGCTGCGCCGCGCGTCGGTCGAGCGCCGCAAGCTGGCCGAGGTGGCGGCGCTCGCCCTCACCGACCCGGTCTCGTCCCCGGAAGAGCCCGGGGACGAGGTCGTGGACGATCGGCTGCGGCTGATCTTCACCTGCTGCCATCCCGCGCTCTCCCTGGAGGCGCGGGTGGCGCTGACGCTGCGGACGGTCTGCGGGGTGCCGACCGCCGACATCGCGCGGGTCTTCCTGGTCGGCGAGTCGGCCATGACCCGCCGCCTGACCCGGGCCAAGACGAGGATCGCCGATGCCGGGATCCCGTACCGGGTGCCGACCGGCCCGGCGCTCGCCGAGCGGCTCCCCGGCGTCCTGGCCGTGCTGTACCTGCTGTTCACCCATGGCTACAACGCGGACGGCCGGCCCGCGTTCGCCGACGAGGCGATCCGCCTGGCCCGGCTGCTGAGGGAGCTCATGCCCGGTGAGGGCGAGGTGACCGCGCTGCTGGCGCTGTTCCTGTTCCAGCACTCCCGGCGCGACGCCCGCCGCGACGACCACGGCGATCTCCTGGCCCTGGACCGACAGGACCGGCGCCGCTGGGACCGCGACGCGATCACCGAGGGCCTGCGCCTCCTCACGGAGACGCCGCAGGACGACCTGTACGCGCCGCGGGACCGCCCGCACGCGCCGCGGGACCGCCCACACGCGCCGCGGGACGGCTCGCACGCGCCGCGGGACGGCCGGCACGCGCCGAGGGATGATCCGTATGCGCCGCAGGACGGTCCGTACGCGCTGCAGGCGCGGATCGCCGCCTGTCACGCCACCGCCGTCTCCGCCGGCGCCACCGACTGGCCGGCCATCGCCGCGTGCTATGACCGGCTGGCCGGGATCCAGCCCTCACCGGTGGTCGAGCTGAACCGCGCGGTGGCGCACGGCTACGCGCACGGGCCGGGGGCCGGGCTGGCCCTGCTCGCCCGGATCCGCGCCGGAGGCGCCCTGGAAGGCCATCCTCTCGCCGTCGCCGCGGAAGCCGACCTCACCGCCCGCCGGGGAGATCCCGGAGACGGTGACCGGGCCGCCGTCCTGTTCCGGCGGGCCGCCGCCGCGGCCCACTCCGAACCCGAACGCCGGGCGCTGCTCGACCGCGCCGACGAGGCGGCGCGTCGTCGTCCGGCGGACCGGCCGGCGGACCGGCCGGCGGACCGGCCGGCGGATCGGTCGGCGGATCGTCCGGCGGGAGGACCCACGGGAGAAGATCCACAGAACAGGATCTAGGCGGGCCAGGGCACGGAGGCCCATCCGGGGAGGGTGAACCACCGGGGTACGGCGCGGCGCAGCGCCTCGGGCCCCCGTACCTCGACCGCGTGGGCGCGCAGCGCGTCCGGCCAGCTCAGCTCGCCGCGCCAGATCCCGACCATGCTGCGCACGTCGGCGGTGACCGTGACGGCCACGGCGTGGCCGGGGTCCGTGTCGCAGACGTCGACCTCGTCGCGCGTGATCACGAGCCACCAGTCGCGGCCGCCGGGCGGCGCGTCCGGGAACCGGAACTCGACGACCGTCCGCCCGTCCGGGACGGCGGACAGGTCGACGTTGCGGTGCATGTCCCACAGCAGCAGCTTCGGGTCCAGGTCGTCGTCGCCCAGCTCTCCGATCCAGCGGACGCCCCAGGCGGCGAGCGCCTCGATCATCGGCCGCAGCTCGTGCCCGGCCCGGGTCAGGACGTACCGCACCTCGTTGTCCCTGACGTGCCTCTCCACGATGCCGGCCCGGGTGAGCCGGTGCAGCCGCCGGGACAGCAACGTGGGGGACATGCGCGGCAGGCCGCGGCGCAGATCGTTGAAACGCTCGGTGCCGCACACCAGTTCCCGGACGACGAGCAGCGTCCAGCGTTCGTCGAGCAGTTCGGCGGCCTTGGCGACCGGGCAGAACTGGTGGTACGAGGAGCCCATGCCCGCAGTCTGGATCCCGCCCGTCATGAACGCCAGGGGGGAGGCGTGCCGGGTCCCGGCGGACGCCGGTACAGATCGTGTACTGGATGGCGCCCCCGTGGCTCCTTACCGTCGGTTCCAGTCCATCGCGGATCACGACGAGGGAGAGACGCCATGACCGCACAGAGCGATCCGCCGCAGGCCGACCGCGACCTGAAGGCCCGGCACCGCGCCATGTGGGCGCTGGGCGACTATCCCGCGGTCGCCGCCGAGGTCATCCCCGGGCTGGGTGAGATCCTGGTCGAGGCGTGCGGCGTGGGACCGGGGCACCGGGTGCTGGACGTGGCCGCCGGGTCCGGGAACGCGGCCATCCCCGCGGCACTGGCCGGGGCGGACGTGGTGGCCGGCGACCTCACCCCGGAACTGCTGGAGGCCGGACGGGCCGTGGCGGAGCGGCGCGGCGCGGTGCTCGAGTGGCGGCAGGCCGACGCGGAGGCACTGCCGTACGCCGACGGCGAGTTCGACACGGTCATGTCCTGCGTCGGGGTCATGTTCGCTCCCCACCATCAGGCCGCCGCGAACGAGCTGGTCCGGGTCTGCCGTCCGGGCGGAGTGATCGGCCTGATCAACTGGACGCCGGAGGGGTTCGTCGGCCAGATGTTCGCGGCGATGAGGCCGTACGCGCCGCCGCCTCCGCCCGGCGCGCAACCCCCGCCGCTGTGGGGCAGCGAGGACCACGTCCGGGCGCTGCTCGGGGACGCGGTCACCGATGTCGTCGCGCGCCGGCGGACGGTCACGATCGACCGGTTCGCCCACCCAGCCGCCTTCCTCGACTACTTCAAGGCCAACTACGGACCGACCGTCGCCGCCTACCGGGGGGTGGCCGGGGATCCCGGCCGGGCCGCAGCGCTGGACCGGGCTCTCACCGAGCTGGCCCGAGCCCATATGCGGGAGGGGGCGACGATGGAGTGGGAGTACCTCCTCCTCACGGCGCGCAGGCGAGGCTGACGGCGAGACCGCCCACCCGGAGTGCCTGTGCGGGCGCCCCTCCCACCGCTCGCCGTAAGGGATGTGCCAAAATTCGGGCATAGTGTGTATATTTTCCGTAATTGGGTCTCATCTGAGGGAGGATTTATCGTGCGAGCGTTCCCGCGGGTGCTCTTCGACGAAGCACACAGCGAGTCATGGACGATCCGCCGGGAGGTCGCCGAGACGATGAATCCAGGCCATCCCGACGACAACAGCTACGCCCGTGCCGCCGACGTCCTGCGCCGCCTCGGCCACACCGTGGCCGCGCACACCGAGGGGCCGGTCACCCCGGCCCTGCTGGCGGGACAGGACGTCTTCGTGATCGCCCACCCGTCGGCCGGCCGCTGGGAGCGCACCACCGGCCTGGGCAGCCCGGTCTTCCCCGTGGAGGAGCTCGACGCGATCGAGGAGCACGTCCGGGGCGGCGGCGGCCTGGTCGTGCTCGCCGAGTGCGAGCAGGAGAAGTACGGCAGCAACCTCACCGACCTGCTCGCCCGTTTCGGCGTCGGCGTCGAGCACCTCACCGTCCAGGACCCGCGCAACGCCCACAACGGCGTGGCCGCCTGGGTCCTCGGCACGCCCGCCGCGGCCGAGGGCGAGGACCCGCTGGCCGGCGCCCGCCGCGCCTGCTTCTACCGTGCCGGGGTCCTCACCGCCCCCGGGGACGCGACCGTGCTGTTCTCCACCTCGCCCGCCGCCGACCCCGCCGGCCGCCCGCTGGCCGTGGCCGTACGGCACGGCGAGGGCCGCGTCGTCGTGCTCGCCGACTCCGACCTGTTCGGCGACGACTCGATCGGCGACTACGACCACGCCGCGCTGTGGGGCAACCTCGTCACCTGGGCCGCGCGGATCCCCGCCGCCAGGGCCGCCGCCACCGGCGAGACGGAGGCGCGGGCCGCCTTCCGCGAGCTGAAGGAGGCCGTCGAGGCGCTGAAGCCGCTCCAGGCCAAGGACGGCTCGGTCGAGCGCGACCACGAGCGGGCGGCGGAGCTGGTCGCCGAGATCGCCGGCCACGTCACCCGGCTCGCGCCCCGCTTCCCGCACGACGAGGCGTACCTCGCCGCGGTCGTCACCGACCTGAACCGGTGGGCCGAGGCGGGGCTGGGCGTGCCCGACTTCCTGGACTCGCTCAACGCCTTCCACCCCGACACCCAGCGGGTCGACGGCCTGGAGCACCTCGTCGTCTTCCCGATGTACACCCAGAACGGCACGACCTTCCGCTATCTGGAGGCCGTCTGGATCCGCACGATCTGGCCCGAGTGGCTGGCCGAGCTGGAGCGCACCCGCTACGACAACGCGCTGTTCGTGCCGATCGCCTTCGAGGACTTCACCTCCGGCTACGACACCAACTCCGCGGTGCTGTTCCCCGAGACCGTCGCGGTCCGCGAGACCCCGCCCCGGTTCACCTGGGGCGGCATCTTCGCCGACCGTGAGGCGGCCCGGTTCCGCGCGGTCAGCGGCGCCGCCGCGAGCACCCTGAAGCTGGCGCTGCCGCCGGACGCCGCCCGGCTCGTCGCCTCCCAGGAGCTGGCCCAGGACACCTTCGTGCTGTGGGACCTGATCCACGACCGCACCCACAGCCACGGCGACCTGCCGTTCGACCCGTTCATGATCAAGCAGCGCATGCCGTACTGGCTCTACTCGCTGGAGGAGCTGCGCTGCGACCTGACCGCGTACGGCGAGGCGGTGAAGCTGGAGGCCGAGGGCGTGCCGCACGCCCGCTACGTGCAGATCGCGATCCTGTTCGACCGGCTGTTCCGCTTCCCGATCACCGGCGAGCGGGTCCGCAACTACGACGGCCTGGGCGGGCAGCTCCTCTTCGCCTACCTGCACCGCAACGACATCGTCCGCTGGACCGACAACCGGCTGAGCGTCGACTGGACCCGAGTGGCCGGCGGTGTCGCCGACCTGCGCACGGAGGTGGAGAAGCTCTACCGCGACGGCATCGACCGCTCCAAGCTCGCCCACTGGCTCGCCGCGCACCAGCTCGTCGCCGCCTACGTCGAGCCGCACCCGGCCTCGGTCTGGGCGCGCGGGGTGGACGCGCTGCCGGTGGAGGGCTTCCCGAAGGCGGTGGTGGACGCGGTGCTGCCCGACGAGTTCCCCCTGAGCATGTTCTACGAGGCCCTGCGTCGTAAGCTCACCGACGTCATCGACTCCACGAAGGGGATCCGAGCATGATCATCCTCGTTGCGGGCGCGGCGGGACCCACGGGCCAGGCGTTCGTCCGCCGCTTCACCGACAAGGGCCACACCGTCATCGGCGTCGACAGGGCCGGGGCCGACGGCGACCGCGCGGTCGACCTGCTCGACTTCGACGCCGTCAAAAGGCTCGCCCGGGACGTCGAGGCCGAGCACGGCCGGGTGGACGGCATCGCCCACCTGGTCGGCGGCTGGCGCGGCGGGAAGACCTTCGCCGAGACGAAGCTTTCGGACTGGAACCTCCTGCACGACCTGCTGATCCGCACCCTCCAGCACGTCACGCTCGCCTTCGAGCCGTTGCTCAAGGCGAGTGAGAGGGGCCGGTTCGCCATCGTCTCGGCCACGGCCGCCCAGAACCCCACCCAGGGCAACGCGGCCTACGCCACCGCCAAGGCCGCCTCCGAGGCGTGGACGCTGGCCTTCGCCGACGCGCTGTCCGGCACGAACGCCACGGCGAATATCCTGGTCGTCAAGGCCCTGGTGAACGACGCCATGCGCGCCGCGAGCCCGGAGCGGAAGTTCCCCGGCTTCACCGATGTCGCCGACCTCGCCGGAGCGTTCGACGCGCTGTGGGAGACCGACGCCAACGGCACCAGGATCGACCTGACCCGCGGGTAGCGCCCGCGGGGACGACACCGACACAGACGACGACGGCACCGACGTGCGGCGCCCGGAGCCGGGCGCCGCACCGCACGGGGCCCACGCCCGCGGGCGGGGGACGCGACGCACGACAGCGGCCCGCCGGCGCACGGCGGGCCGTACCGCTTGAGAGGGACACGTGACCGACGCCATCCGCAGGCACGACCCGCTGGTGAAGAGCTTCGCCAGCGACAACTACGCAGGGGTCCACCCGGAGATCCTCCAGGCGATCGCCCTGGCCAACGAGGGCCACCAGATCGCCTACGGCGCCGACGTCTACACCGAGGCGCTGCAGGAGGTCTTCCGGCGGCACTTCGGCCCGGCGGCCGAGGTGTGGCCCGTGTTCAACGGCACCGGCGCCAACGTGGTGGCGCTGCGGGCGATGACCGCGCACTGGGAGGCGGTGGTCTGCGCCGAGTCGGCGCACATCCACACCGACGAGGGCGGCGCGCCGGAGCGGGCGGCGGGCCTGAAGCTGCTGACCGTGCCCACCCTGGACGGCAAGCTCACCCCCGAGCTCATCGACACCCAGGCGTGGGGCTTCGGCGACGAGCACCGCGCCCAGCCCAAGGTCGTCTCGATCACGCAGTCCACCGAGCTGGGCACCCTCTACACCCCCGAGGAGATCAAGGCGGTCTGCGACCACGCCCACTCCCTGGGCATGCTCGTCCACCTCGACGGCTCCCGCATCACGATCGCGGCCGCCGCGCTGGGCGTGCCGATGCGCGCGTTCACCACGGACGCGGGCGTGGACGTGCTGTCCTTCGGCGGCACCAAGGCCGGGATGATGTTCGGCGAGGCCGTCGTGGTGCTCAACCCCGACGCCGTCCGCGGTCTGCGCTACATCCGCAAGACCCAGATGCAGCTCGCCTCCAAGATGCGGTTCGTCTCGGTGCAGTTCGAGGCGCTGCTCGCCGGGGACCTGTGGCGGCGCAGCGCGGGCAACGCCCTCGCCATGGCGCGGCGGCTCGCCGACGCCGTCCGGGAGATCCCGGGGGTCCGGGTGCCGCGGCCGGTGGAGGCCAACGCGGTCTTCGCGATCCTGCCGCGCGACGTCACCGAGCGCCTGCAGAAGCGCTACCGCTTCTACACCTGGAACGAGGCCACCGGCGAGGTGCGCTGGATGACCGCCTTCGACACCACGGAGGCCGACGTGGACGCCTTTGCCGCCGCGGTGGCCGAGGAGATAGGATCTTCCGTATGACGACGCGCAGCACAGGGCTGTGGCGGGCCGCCCATCGGCGGACCCGCTTGCCAGCCTGACTGCGCACCCGAACGGCCGCCGTGAACCGGCGGCCGTTTCGCGTTGTACGGCCCGGCGGGCGCGGGCGGCCTCCTTCCACCACAAGGAGCGACCATGACGAAACGCGTTTTCTCCGCCTTCACCGCCAGCGGCCACCTCACGCTCGGCAACCTCCTGGGCGCGATGCTGCCCGCCGTACGGCTCCAGGACGAGGCCGACTGCGTCTACGCGGTCGCCAATCTGCACGCGCTGACGGTCAGGCACGACCCCGCCCTGCTGCGGGAGCGCACACTGGAGATGGCCACCCTCATGCTGGCCTGCGGGATGGACCGCTCGCTCGTCTACATCCAGTCGGAGGTGCCCGCGCACACCGAGCTGTCCTACCTGCTGGAGTGCACCGCCCACTACGGCGAGATGCGGCGGATGATCCAGTTCAAGGAGAAGTCGGCGGGCAACGAGGAGGTGCGGCTGTCGCTGCTGACCTACCCCGCACTGATGGCCGCCGACATCCTGCTGCACCGGGCGCACCAGGTGCCGGTGGGGGAGGACCAGCGCCAGCACGTCGAGCTGACCCGCGACCTGGCCCTGCGCTTCAACAACCGGTACGGCGAGACGTTCACGCTGCCGGAGGCGGTGCATCCGCCGGTGGCGGCCCGGGTGATGGACCTGGCCGACCCCACCGCCAAGATGAGCAAGTCGCGGGGATCGGCGGGAACGGTCTACCTGCTCGACGACCCGGCCGACGCGCACCGCAAGGTCATGCGCGCGGTGACCGACTCCGGCGGCGAGGTCGTCTTCGACCCCGCGAACAAGCCCGGCGTCTCCAACCTGCTCACGATCCTGTCGGCGTGCACCGGCAGGCCGGTGGACTCCTTCTCCTACCAGGGCTACGGCGCGCTGAAGCGGGACGTGGCGGAGGCGGTGGTGGAGACGCTGCGACCGATCCGGGAACGGCACGCCGAGCTGTCGGCCGACCCGGCGGAGCTGTCGCGGATCCTGACGGCCGGCGCGGCGCGGGCCACCGAGCGCACGGCCGGCCTGATGGCCGCGGCCCGGCACGCGATCGGCCTGCCCTGAAGGGGTGGCATCGGCTTTTCGGGTGCCGTCGGCCGGACCTGCCCTCGTGGACACGCTCGCTCAGGCGTCCAGAAAGATCGAGGTGTCGAGGGTGAGGCCGATCGGGTCGGGAAGGCGGAGGAGCTCGCCCATCTTCACGGTCGTCACCGTCCGGTAACCGTCGTCGCCGGGGTCGCCGTACAGGACCACGGTCCGCGGGTCGGCCTCGGCGTCGACGACGAGCAGGAACGGCACCCTTCCGCGGGCGTAGAGAAGGGGCTTGTCCTCGCGGTCCTCGCGCACGCTGCCGGCCGACACCACCTCCGCGACCAGGATCAGCCCGTCGGACAGGATCTCCCGCTCGCCCCGGCGTGGTGCGTCGGCCGGCCCCATGGCGAAGTCGGGGATCAGCGGTTCACGGGTCCAGGAGATGCACACGTCGAGCTCGGGCCAGGTGCGCCAGCCCCGCTCCCGGGCGAGGGGCAGGAACGCCTCGACGAGCAGCGCGATGGTCCAGGACTGCCGGGGGGTGCTGCGCGGGCTCACGATCACTCTTCCGTTGATGATCTCGACGCGGAAGCGTGGCAGGTCGGGGAGCCGATCGACGACCTCCCGGAGCGTGGTGGGTGTCCGCGCCGTCCCGCCCTCGCCGGGCTCCGGGACCCCGCCGCGTCGCTCCTGCGACGTGGCGGGCGCGCCGTCGTGGTGAACTCGCCTGGAGGCCATGACCATTGCCTACCCCGTTCCCGCGAAACGACTTCCGTGGCACCGAGTATCGAAGCCGTCACTCCGTGTCGCCGCGCGTTCGCGGAAGTGAGCGTGAGCGGTGCGGTCGTACGCGGGGAGGTTCCGGGTGCCGACGCGGGAACGGGGACTCAGTTCTTCTGGCCGGTCTCCTTCTCGTAGGCGGTGAGCTGCTGCTCCAGCGCCTTCATCAGCTCGAACACCTGGCTCGGGGGGAGGCGGATGCGGCTGACGATCCGGGTCGGCACGCTCACGAAGTGCTGGCCGGAGGAAGGGTCGTTGGCGAGCTGCGGCGGTCTGGTGATCACCGCGAAGTCGAGGACGAAGCCGTCCTCGGTGTGCCACACGGAGGCGAAGTTGGCGTACTGCCCCGCCTCGACCTCGGCCGAGATGCTCACCTCCAGGCGGTTCTCGGGCTCGTCGTTCACCATGGGTCCTGTCTCCTCAGGGCCGGGTCGCGCCATGCCGTCCCGGCCGGGACCGGGCGTGCGGGGACGTGGCGCGATCGAGGGGGCGGCGGTCAATGGGGCGGCGGTCGATGGGGCGGTCGGGCGGTCGCGGGGCGGTCAGCGCGTGGGAGGCAGCGGCTCGGCGCCGCGTTTCCTGAGCATGTCGGTCATCAGTGTGATCTCGCCCGTCTGGCCTTCGACGATGTGCCGGGCCATCGTCGCCACCTCGGGACGGTCCGACTGCTTGAGCAGGGCCTCGGCCATCTGCACGCCGCCCACGTGATGCCGGATCATGAGCTGGAGGAACAGGATCTCCTGATCCTTGCCGGACGCCCCGCGGAGCTTCGCGAGCTCCTCGGGGGTGGCCATGCCCGGCATCTTCGCCGGGGCGGCGGCCGTCCCGGCGTGGCCGTGGCCGCCGGCCATCCACGCCATCGGCGGTCGTTCCGACGACTGCTCCAGATCCCACTGCTGAAGCCAGCCCATGAAAATTCCACGCTGGGCGGTCTGGGTGACGATGATGTCGTAGGCGAACCGCCGCAGATCCTCGTCGGTGCTGCCGTCCCGGGCGATGAAGGCCATGTCCACGGCCTGGGCGTGGTGCGTGGCCATGTCGCGGGCGAACCCGGCCTCGGCGGAGGCGTCGGTCGGATCCGTGTCGCGGCCCACGACCAGCAGGAAGGCCACCGCCAGGACCAGGATTCCGGCCAGTGCGGCGACCGCCGTACGGCGCCGGGGCTTGGGTGCGTCATCGACAAGGGGTTCCATCGCTCACCCAGCGTACCCACTGTGATGAATCGTTGCCGTGTCACACGTTGTGATTTGTTGTTTATTCCTGGCACACCCACCTAGGGCATAGTCTGACCCGGAATTGGTCGCTATGGAGGGTCGATGTCGAAGGACAAGACGCAGGCGAGGCGGGAGCATCTTGCCCGGATGCGTGCGGAGCAGAAACGCAAGGAGCGCCGGACCGCCTTTCTGATGTGGGGCATCGGTGGCGCCGTGATCGTCCTGCTCGTCGGTGTGGTGGCCTTCTACATGGTCAACGTGCGGGCGACCACCTCGCTGGACGGCGTCGCCACCGCCGACTACCCCGGCGCCCAGCACGTCGAGACCAAGGTGGCCTACAAGGAGACCCCGCCCATGGGCGGGGAGCACAACCCCGCCTGGCAGACCTGCGCCGTCTACGACAAGCCGATCAACAGCGAGAACGCCGTCCACTCGATGGAGCACGGCGCCGTGTGGATCACCTACCGGCCGGACCTGCCCAAGGACCAGGTGGACAAGCTCAAGGAGCTCGCCTCCCAGGACTACATGCTGATGAGCCCCTACCCGGACCTGCCCGCGAAGATCGTGCTCAGCTCCTGGAACCGGCAGCTCACGGTGAACAGCGCCGACGACCCGCGCGTGCCCAAGTACATCGCCAAGTACCGCAACAGCGGCGACCAGGCCCCCGAACTGGGCGCCTCCTGCACCGGCGGTGTGAACACCACCACCGCCGAGGCTCCGATCCCGGCGGCGGCCCCCTCTCCCGGCGCGTCGGACGCCCCCTCGCCGGGCGCCTCGGACTCTCCGAAGCCGGGCACGTCGCCCGAGCCGTCGGCCTCGCCCAGCTCCAGCTCCTGACCGGTGGTTCCCGCCACCGGCTTCTGATCATGAGCTTCTGACCACCGGTTTCCGGTCACCGGAACCCGAGCGACGCGAAGAGGCCGCCGCCCGATCGGGCGGCGGCCTCTTCCATGTCGTCTTCCACGCCGGGGAGCTTCCGCGTCCTCCGGTTCCGTGTCGTCCGCTTCCGTGCGCTCCGGTTCCGTGTCGTCCGAGGTTCCGGACGGCACGGAAGCTCCGTTACTGGTCGGCGGGGGCGGAACCCGCCGACGCCAGGATCTGGTCCAGGGCCGCGGGGGAGGAGGCGATCTGCCCGACCTGGTCCTGGGTCAGGTCCTTGCCGTTGAGCTTCAGCGTGGGCGTGCCCTGGACCTTCTGCTCCTCGGCGTACTTGGTGGCCTTGTCGATGTCGCCGGCCTTCTGCATCCCCGTCACGCACTTCTCGAAGTCCGCGCTGTAGAAGCCGAGGTCGCGGGCCCAGGACAGCAGCTCCGCGTTCTCGAAGCCGTTCTTGCCCTCCACCGGCTGGTGGGTGAAGAGCGTCTTGGCGTACGAGGCCCACTTGTCGGCCGGGGCGCAGAACGCCGCGTTCGCCCCGCGGCGCGAGACCGAGGGCATGGGCTCGGCGAAGGAGGGCGCCTTGAAGAGCTGGAACGGCCGGTAGACCACCTTGGCCTTGCCCTCGGCGGCGGCCTGCTTCAGCGCGTCGCCCGCCGCCTCGTCCAGACTCTTGCAGGCGGGGCACTGGAAGTCCTCGAAGACCTCCAGGGTGGGGCCGGTGACGCCCTCCTTGCTCATGAGGATCGACCCGTCCTCCTGCCGGGTGGTCGGCGCCAGCGGCCCGGTGTAGGCGACCGCCTTCGGCGCGTCGCCGCCACCGCCGGAGCTGTTCTTGACGACGACGAACCCGACCACCACCGCCGACACGAGGACGAGGCCGCCGGCCACGCCCAGCAGCAGTTTGCGCTGCTTGTCGCGGGCCGCCTGGCGCTTTCGCTCCTCCGCGAGCCTCTCCCTGGCGCTTCCTTGCCGGGCGCTCTTGCTCATCTGTGTCGTCTCCTGGGGAATCTTCGTTTCAAAGGGTGGTCAGGTGTTCTCAGGCTCCGCTGCCGAGCCTGCGGTACTCGTCCGTGAGCACCAGGCCGAGCAGCAGCAGCGTGATCACGTGCACGGCCGTGCACCAGAGGCAGATCTTGCCGAGGACGGCGAGTTCGGCGGTGACGAGGTACACCACGAACAGCGTTCCGACGATCACGGAGGCGAGGCGCCCCCAGCGCGCGACCGGGTGGGCCGAGGACCACGCCGCCGGGACGACCAGTGCGCCGAACCCGGCGAAGAACGCCAGCCCCAGCAGGGGGACGGGGATGCCGAACAACTCGGAGTAATCGCTGGTGGTGACGGAGGCGCAGTCGATCGTCGCGTTCTCCGTGCAGAGCGGTACCTCACCGCGGTAGTGGACGACGGTGAGGTAGACGGAGACCGCCAGACCCGCGAGGGTCAGGAGGCGCAGCGCCGTCAGCAGGCCGGGCGAGCGCACCGGTGCCGTACCGACCCGCGGGTCGACGTTTCCCACCATGAACCATCCTTCTTCTGGGCAAGGGGACTGCGCTCCGCCGCTGGTCGTCCGGGGGAGGGCTCCACCGGCTCGACACCTGGCCGGGCATTGTATGTTAGATTGCCACAGATAAGAAGATCGTTAATAAAGCGGTTGTTTGGCCGCTTTGTGATGGTCTCTGGTGGTCCGGGATTCACCCGGAACGGGGCCCCTCGCGGGTGCGGGCCCACCCGGGCGTGACGCCCGGCGGAAACGGGCGCCGGGCGGAAACGGATCCGGGCCCGTACGGACGCGGGACGGGATCGACACCCGGCGGGACGTACCCGGCGCGAGCGGACGTCAGGGCATCGGGACGTCAGGCTGACGCGGGCCTCAGGCCAGGACCCGGTCCAGCGGCATCGCCTCCAGCCCGTGCGCCTCGGCCACGGGCTCGTTCGTCAGGTGTCCCTCGTGCGTGTTCAGGCCCAGGGCCAGCGCCGGGTCGCCGCGCAGCGCCTCCCGCCAGCCCAGGTCGGCGATGGAGACCGCGTAGGGCAGGGTCACGTTGGTCAGCGCGTACGTCGAGGTGTGCGGGACCGCGCCCGGCATGTTGGCCACGCAGTAGAAGACCGAGTCGTGCACCCGGTAGGTCGGCTCGGCGTGGGTGGTGGGGCGGGAGTCCTCGAAGCAGCCGCCCTGGTCGATGGCGATGTCCACCAGGACCGATCCCGGCTTCATCTGCGCCACCAGCTCGTTGCTCACGAGCTTCGGGGCCTTCGCGCCCGGCACCAGGACCGCGCCGATGACCAGGTCGGCGGCCAGGACCGCGCGCTCGATCTCGAAGGTGTTGGAGGCGACCGTCTGGCAGTGCCCCTGGTAGATGACGTCGGCCTGGCGCAGCCGGTCGATGTTCTTGTCCAGCAGCACCACTTCGGACTGCATGCCCAGCGCGATCACCGCGGCGTTCATTCCCGACACCCCGGCGCCGATCACCACCACGTTGGCGGCGTGCACGCCCGACACCCCGCCCATCAGGACGCCGCGCCCGCCGCCGGACCTCATCAGGTGGTAGGCGCCCACCTGCGAGGCGAGCCGTCCGGCGACCTCCGACATCGGGGCCAGCAGCGGCAGCGCGCCGTTCGCGGTCTGCACGGTCTCGTAGGCGATCCCGGTGACGCCGGAGTCCAGCATGGCCCTGGTGCACGGCTCCGACGCCGCCAGGTGCAGGTAGGTGAACAGCACCTGCCCCTTGCGCATCCGGTGGTACTCCTCGGCGATCGGCTCCTTGACCTTCAGCACCAGGTCGCCCTCGGCCCACACGTCGTCCGCGGAGGCGATGATGGTCGCCCCCACGGCCTCGAAGTCGGAGTCGGGGATGGACGACCCGGCTCCGGCGTCCTTCTCGACGAAGACCTCGTGACCGTGCCGGGCGAACTCGTGGGCTCCGGCGGGGGTCAGGGCCACCCGGTACTCCTGGTCCTTTACCTCGCGGGGAACGGCGATCTTCATGGCACCTCCAGGATTCGCGCCCGTGTCCTCCTTCACTCTCGGTTCCCTGCAAAGAGAGCACTACGCACATGCTGCAAGGAATCGACCTCCTTTGGTGACGGGTTGTCAAACGCGGTGGCTTCTCATGTTTCCGGAAGCCGCCTTGACCATCCGGTTACCCCCTCCTTTGACTGATCGGTAGGCTCGCCGCGAGCACAGCGAGGAATGCGGAGACATGCCGATGGGGAAGCACGCCGGTCCGGGCAGGCGGCCCGTGCCGAAGGGAGCTCCACCCGCGCACCCGGGGCGGGCGGAGCCCCTGACCGCGCCTCTGACCGCCCCGCTCGGCCCGCCCGGGCCCGGGGGCCCGCCGGGTCCGGACGGGCCGGAGGGGCCAGGGGGGTCCGCCGGGGTCCCCGACCCCACGTCACCCGGGATGCCGGACGTCCTCGGAACGTACGGCGCCGTGCCCTCCGGCCCGCCCGGGGGTCTGCCGCGCCCGGCCGGCGGCGTCCCCGGGCCCGCCGGAGACGCCGCCCCCGGGCCGGGCGGGCCGATCCCGCCCGTCCCGCCGGTGCCGCCCGGCCCGGTGCGGCCCGGTGAGCCCGGGGCCGTCCCCGATCCCGGGACGCCCGGCGACCCCCGGGCGAGCCGGCTCACCACGGGAGTCCTGATCGCGGCCCTCGTCGTCGTCGTCCTGGTCACCGGCGTGCTCGCCACCCTCGCCGTCCTGATGACCCGCAACCCCGACGCGCCGCTCGGCGCCAGGCCGCCGCAGCGGCTGGCCGCGCCCATCCACTTCGCGCCGGTCCTCGCCGCCCAGCCCGGCCCGTGCGCCAACGCCGAGGACATGCCCGACGAGACCGGGCAGACCTGCTACACGCTGGCCGAGGGGGTCAGCGTGAACGCCGTACGGAAGATCGAGACGGTCCGCGACGCGAACGGCGGCTACGCGGTCAGGGTCGCGTTCGCCCCCGCCTTCCGCGACCTGATCAACGACCTGACCAAGGACGCGCTCAACCAGCAGATCGCGATGGTCGTGCAGGAGAAGGTGCTGGCG
Organism: Streptosporangium sp. NPDC004379; assembly: GCF_042873875.1. Classification (NCBI taxonomy): domain Bacteria; kingdom Bacillati; phylum Actinomycetota; class Actinomycetes; order Streptosporangiales; family Streptosporangiaceae; genus Streptosporangium; species Streptosporangium sp. NPDC004379. The sequence continues at coordinate 436,896 of NZ_JBIAMC010000001.1, read as the reverse complement.
GCCCCGCGGGTGGCCCAGGAGATCACCGACGACAGCCTGAGCGTCACCGGGTTCGCCACCAAGGAGGAGGCGGACGCCCTCGTCTCCCGGCTGGGCGGCGTCCCCGGCACCTCCGTGCCCTCGACGCCGCCGCCGGGACAGCCCCAGCCGAACCAGTCGATCTTCACGCCCCCCGGCTCCACGGACTCCGACCCGGCCGCGACGCCCCCGGCGACCCCGCCCGCGACGCAACCCACGGCGCCTTCCGCGACGCAACCCGTGGCTCCTCCCGCGACGCAGCCCACGACGCCGCCCGCCACGAACCCCGCAGCCGCGCCCGCGACGACGGCCCCGCCGCGGGGGACCGCGGACCGCCCCACCGCCCCGGCCGACTCCACCGCCTCCACCGACTCCGCGACGCGCACCGGGCGGACCACCGCGCCGGACGGCGCCATCGCACCTGCCGAGAACGGTCACGACCCTCGATACCGCACGTGCAAGGAGGCGATCGACGACGGATACGGCCCCTACACCAAGGGTCGGCACGCCGAGTACGACTGGTACAAGGATGTGGACGGCGACGGCGTCACCTGCGAGAGCAGGAACTGACCCCGCCCCCGGGCGGGCCCCGCCGGACCCGTGCCCCGGTCGCGCGCCGTACCACCCGGCAGGGTCGCCGGACGGCCGTCGTGTCCGGGCCGCCTCCGGGAGGGGGCGCCTACTCGGCCAGGGCCCGGATGCCCTCGATGCCGAAGTAGGCCACGAACACCAGCGCGACCACCCAGAGCAGCCACGAGACGTTCCGGGAGCGGCCGAGTGCCGCCTGGATGACCGTGTAGCTGATCACACCGGCGCCGACGCCGTTGGTGATGCTGTAGGTGAACGGCATCAGGATGATCGTCAGGAACGCCGGGATCGCCAGCGTCAGGTCGTCCCACGGCACGTTCCTGGCCTGGGTCATCATCAGCGCGCCCACCAGCACCAGCGCGGGGGCCGCCGCGGCGGCCGGGACGACCGACGACAGCGGGGTGAAGAACATCGTCACCAGGAAGACGCCGCCGGTGGTCACCGCCGCGAGCCCGGTCCTGGCGCCCTCGCCGACCCCGGCCGCCGACTCGACGAACACGGTGTTCGCCGAGGCGCTGGAGAAGCCGCCGACCGCGGCGGACACGCCGTCCACGGTCAGGATGGCGCCCAGCCGGGGCACCCGGCCCTCGGCGTCCACCAGCCCGGCCTCGTCGCTGACCCCGATGATCGTGCCCATCGCGTCGAAGAACCCCGACAGCACCAGCGTGAACAGCACGACCAGCGCGGTCACCACCCCGGCGCGGGCGAACCCGCCGAACAGGTCGATGTGGCCGATCAGCCCGAAGTCGGGCATGGCCACCACGCCCTCGGGGATCTTCGGCACCACGACGCCCCAGCTCGCCGGGTCGATCCTCGCCACACCGTTGACCATGATCGCCAGCACGGCGGTGACCACGATGGCGATCAGGATGGCTCCCGGCACCTTGCGGACGAACAACACGATCACCAGCAGCAGGCCGAAGCAGAACACCGCCACCGGCCATCCCGTCAGGTGGCCGGTCGCGCCGAGCTGTACCGGCGAGCCCGTGCCCTTGCCGACGAAACCGGCGTCGACCAGCCCGATCAGCGCGATGAACATGCCGATGCCCACGCTGATCGCGTGTTTCAGGGCCAGGGGGATCGAGTTCATGATGAGCCGCCGAACCCCGGAGACGGCCAGCAGGACGATGACCGCGCCCTCCAGCACGACCAGCCCCATCGCCTGCGCCCACGTCATGTACGGCGCGGCCTGGTAGGCCACCACGGCGTTCAGTCCCAGCCCGGCCGCCACGCCGAAGGGGGCGTTGCCCACCAGGCCGATCAGGATCGTGCTCACCGCCGCGGCGACGATGGTCGAGGTGGTGAGCTGCGGGATCGACAGCTTCGCCCCGGTGACGTCGGTGGCGCCGCCCAGGATGAGCGGGTTCAGCAGGATGATGTAGGCCATCGCCATGAACGTGGTCAGGCCGCCCCTGACCTCCTGGCCCACCGTCGACCCGCGCGCCGTCAGCTCGAAGAACCGGTCCATGAAATCCCTTTCGCACAGGGATGACCGGGTTATCGCTATTTGAGTGCTATGTCAGAACGACCGGTCCCCCGCCCAGTTACCGTACCGGCTTCCGTCCAGCGCGATGTCGTGGGGGCGGATCGGCACGCGGGGCAGCCGCAGCCCGGTGGCCGCCCGCACGGCCGCCGCCACCGCCGGGGTGGACGACAGCGTCGGGGGCTCGCCCGCGCCCCGCAGGCCGTACGGGGCATGCGGGTCGGGGTTGGCCAGGACCGACAACCGCATGGGCGGCATGTCGAGGATCGTGGGGATGAGGTAGTCGGTGAAGGACGGGTTGAGCACCCGCCCGCCGGAGACCTGGACCTCCTCCATCAGGGCCAGCCCCAGCCCCTGCGCCGAGCCGCCGTGGATCTGCCCCTCCAGGGCGAGCGGGTTCAGCACCCGCCCCACGTCCTGCACCGCCGCCAGCTCCACCACCTTGACCAGGCCCAGCTCGACGTCGACGTCCACCACGGCGCGGTGCACGCACAACGCGAGCTGGACGTGGGAGTCGCCCTGACCGGTGACCGGGTCCATCGGGAAGGTCGGCCGGTGCCGGTAGATCCCGGTCTCCTCGACGGGCCCGGCCCGCTCCAGCGTCTCCGCCAGGGTCTCCCCGTCCGCCCGCAGGGCCGCCAGCCGCTCCCGTACGGCCCGGCAGGCCGCCCGCACCGCGCCCCCGGTGACATAGGACTGGCGCGACGCCGAGGAGGACCCCGCCGACCCGACCGTCGTGTCCGCCTGCGCGACCGTCACCAGGCCGACGCCCAGCTCGGTGCGGGCGATCTGCTCCTGGACCGTCACCAGGCCCTGGCCCACCTCGGCGGCGGCGGTGTGCACCAGGACGTGCGGCTCGCCGCCGAGCAGCTCCACCCGGACCCGGGCGGTGGAGTGGTCGTCGAAGCCCTCCGAGAAGCAGATGTTCTTGATGCCCACGCCGTACCCGACGCCGCGCCGCACCCCCTCGCCGTGGGTGGTCTGCGCGACGCCGCCGGGCAGGTCCAGCAGATCCATCGGGTACGGCGGGCCCGCCGTACCCGGCTCCGGGGGGTCCGCCGGGCCGGGGACGCCGGCCACGGCCGCCGCCGGCCGGGACGGCCCAGGGGGCAGCGGCATGGCGGCGAGCTCCCGCAGCATGTCCGCCAGCGGCGCGGGGGAGTCGATCACCTGCCCCGTGACCAGCCGTGACCCCTGCGACACCGCGTTGCGCACCCGGATCTCGACCGGGGACAGCCCGCACGCCTCGGCCAGCCGGTCCATCTGCGACTCGTAGGCGAAACACGCCTGCACCGCGCCGAACCCGCGCATCGCCCCGCAGGGCGGGTTGTTGGTGTAGACGCCGTAGGCGTCGATCCACACGTTCGGCGCCTCGTACGGCCCCACCCCGAGGGACGCCGCGTTGCCGACGACGGCGGGGGTGGAGGAGCAGTAGGCGCCGCCGTCGAGCAGGATCTCCGCCCGGACGTACCGCAGCCTGCCGTCGCGGTCCGCGCCGTGCTCGTAGCGCATCCGGGCCGGGTGGCGGTGGACGTGGCCGAAGAACGACTCCTCGCGGCCGTAGACCATCTTCACCGGCCGTCCGGTGCGCAGCGCCAGCATGCACGCGTGGACCTGCATGGACAGGTCCTCGCGGGCGCCGAACGCGCCGCCCACCCCGGCCAGCGTCAGCCGTACCAGCTCCGGTGGCAGGCCCAGGCAGGGCGCGATCTGGTCGCGGTCCGCGTGCAGCCACTGGGTGGCGACGAACAGGTCCACGCCGCCGTCCTCGGCCGGTACGGCCAGCCCCGACTCCGGCCCCAGGAACGCCTGGTCCTGCATGCCGACCTCGTACTCCCCGGTGACCACCACGGGGGCGGTGAAGTCGCCGCCGACCCGGACCGGCTGGTGGCGCACCACGTTGCCGCCGTCGTGCACCGCCGGGCAGGACGGGTCGAAGGCGGCCCGCCGCGGGTCGACGACCGCCTCGGTGACCTCGTAGTCCACGACGATCGCCTCGGCCGCCCGCCGCGCCCGCTCCGGATGGTCCGCGGCGACGATCGCGACCGGCTCCCCCTGGTAGCGGACCCGATCCGTCGCCAGGACCGGCTGGTCGCGGCGGTCCAGGCCGTAGAACCGCTCACCCGGGACATCCTCGCAGGTCAGCGCCGCCAGCACGCCGGGCATGGCCAGCGCCGGACCGACGTCGACGGAGCGGATCCGGGCCGAGGGGTGCGGGCTGCGCAGCGTCGCCCCCCAGACCATGTCCGCGAGGTAGAGATCGGAGGAGTAGGCGAACTCGCCCGTCACCTTCAGCGTCCCGTCGGGGCGCGGCGCGCTGCGCCCGACGCCCAGATCGTTCCCGACGCCCGGACCGTGCCCGCGCTCCCGGCTCTGGCCCCGGTCCGGCCGGGTCTCGGTGCCGCTCATCTCTGCAGTACAACAGCCGGAGCCCGGCCCGGACAGGCAAGGACACGACGAAACCTCGGATGAGCCCGCCGGTGGTTCTTGTAGTTTCATCCAATCATGCGGATACGTGACCTGCTCGCCATCGAGGAGCTCCGGCTCACCCTCCTCACGGGCGAGGAACACCTGGACCGGAGCTTCACCGGCGTGCAGATCACCGACCTGCCCGACCCGGGACGCTACCTGTCGCCCGGCGAGCTGGTGCTCTCCGGGCTCATGTGGCGCACCGGCCCCGACGACTCCGAACGGTTCGTGCGCCGCCTGGTCGAGGCCGGGGTGGCCGCCCTCGGCGCCGGCCGCGCCTGGCTCGGCACCGTCCCCGGCGACCTGGTCCGGGCCTGCGAGGAGTACGGCCTGCCGCTGATGGAGGTGCCGGTCGAGGTCTCCTTCCGGAGCGTCGCCGAGATGATCACCCCCCGGCACGCCGAGCTGCGCGACGCCCTCGGCCGCCACCGCCGGATCGTCGCCGCCGTCGCCGAGGGCGCGGGCCTCGAGGAGCTGTTCGCGCTGATGGACGCCGAGCTGCGGATGACCGGCGCGGTCGTCTCGGCCACCGGGACGGTCATCGCCGGGACGCTCCCGGACGCGGGCACCGTCCTTGGCCCCCGGACCGGAGGCCTCACCCCTCGTTCCCAGGCGGCGAAGTCCCCGGACGAGGCCGGGGAGGGACGTGACCGGGACGGCGAGGCCGTCGCCGTCCGGCTCGCCCGCGAGTTCCTCGCCGCGCCCCGGCTGCCCCACGTGGTCCGCACCCCGGCCGGGACCTTCACCCTCTTCGGCGTGGGCCGCGAGCACCGGGCCGCCGGCTGGACGCTGGCCTGCGGCGGCGACCTGATCGCCGAGACCGACGTGGGCTTCGAGCTGGCCGCCTGTGTCGCCCTGGAACGCGGCCGGATGGAGGAGGGCCGGCGGGTCGAACGCCGGCTCGCCGGGCAGCTCGTCGCGCTGGCCGCCTCCGGGGCGGGCGACCGGGCCGAGCTGGGGGCGGGCCTGCGGACCTGCGGGATCGGCCCGGCCGAGCCGTACTGCGTGGTGAGCGCGACCGTGACCGGGCCCGGATCGGCCCGGGAGACCGACCCGGCCGCGCTCGGCGGCCGGATCCTGGAGGAGCTGCTGCGCCCCCGGACCACGGCCGCCGCGGTGACGCCGGACGGAGCCCTGGCGCTGGTGCCGCTGGCCGGCGGCCCGCCGTACTCCACGGCGGGTGAGCCGGCCGGGGCGCTGCGGGCCGGGGCGGAGGTGCTGGCGGCAGGGCTGCCCGGCCTCCGGGTGTCGATCGGGGTCAGCGCCGCGCTGACCGGCTCGCCCGCGCTGCGGGGCGGCCTGGAGGAGGCCGGGCACGCCCGGCGGCTGGCCGAGGCGCGCGGTGGGGGAGTCGTCACCAGCGACGAGATCTACACGCACGCGCTGCTGCTGGCGACCGTCCCCGGCGACGTGCGGCGGTCGTTCACCGAGAGGACGCTGGCACCGATCATGGACTACGACCGGCGCCACCGGTCGGAGCTGCTGCGCACGCTTGAGGTGTTCCTCGACTGCGCGGGATCCTGGAACGCCTGCGCCGAGCGCCTGCACGTCCACGTCAACACGGTCCGCTACCGCATCCACCGGGTGGAGGAGCTGACCGGGCGGGACCTGTCGGCGATGGCCGACCGGGTGGACCTGTTCCTGGCGCTCAGGGCGTCATGATCCGGCGAGGGGGCTCCGCCTCCCCACGCGCCTCCCGCAACGCGGCCTCCTCCTCGGCCAACTGCTCGTCCAGCTCCTCATTGCCAGTGGCCTGTGCGGTCGCGACGGAGCGTGCCAGATAGGCCGCCGCCTGCTCGGTATCACCGAGAACCCGGGCCGCGCGGGCCAACCCCAGCAGCAGATACGGCTCGGCGACATCGATGTTCGCGGCGCGCGCGCACGCCAGCGCGGCCTCGTAACAGGTTTTGGCCGACAGAGGATCCCCGAGATCGAGGTGAACCTCGCCAAGGATCTCGAGGATGCCCGCCTCGTGGTAGGCGTCACCATGCCTGCGTATCCGGCTCAAGGCTTCGTTCAACACCGTCAGCGCCTCGTCGAAACGGCGCAGGCGGCGATACGCGGAGCCGAGCAGGTTCATCGCGAAATGCTGCCCCGACGCGAAGCCGATCGCCTCAGCGACCTTCCGCTGTTCCTCGGCGCAGCGGATCGTCTCCTCGTAGCGGCCCAGGTTGCAGAGGATCCTGGCGAGGCTGCCCAGGGCTTTCTGCTCGCCGTACAGATCACCTTGTTCGCGGCAGAGGGCCAGCTGTTCCTCGATATGAGGCATGGCCTCTTCGGAGCGGTTGCTCATGGTGAGGGCGAGGCCCACGAAGTTGTGTGCCTCCGCTTCCATGGCGGGGTCGTTCAGTCGTCGTCCGGTCTCGAGGCTCTGCCGGCTGATCGAGAGAAGATAGGAAGGAGAGCCGCAGTAGTGGAGATGCCAGCAGATTGGAAAGGCGAGGGCGGCCCCAAGGTAGGCGGTCCGCTCCTCGGCGGAGGTCATCGCCTGCGAGGCCGCCGACAAGAGGTTGGCCTGCTCGCTCTCGAACCACCCATGGGCCTCTTCTTCGGAGGCGAGCTGCAGAGGAGCGGCATCAAGATCCTCAACCACTATTCGGGTGACACGGTAGCCGAGCTGGACTGCCAGCTGCGCAGTCGCGACGTAGAACTCCAGTGCGCGTTTCAGAGCGTCAGTTCGGGCGTCCTGGTTTTCGTTTTTAAGCGCCTGCTCACCCGCGAACAGGCGCACCAGGTCGTGCAGCCGATATCTCCCGGCCCCATCGACCTCCACGAGGTGGCCGTCGGCCAGCCGTTCCAGGGCGCGTTCGGCCTCATCGGCGGGGACGTCCAGGAGGGCGCCGACGACGTGCGGTGTCACGTCGGGCACCCGCAGCACCCCCAGCGCGCGCAGCGCGCGGGCGGCCTCGTGGTCGAGATCGTCGGCACTTCCGGTGAGCAGGTCGTAGCTGACCCCCAGGCTCGACCGCACGGCGATGTCGCCCGCCTCCAGCTCCCGCAGCCGTCTCCGCTCGTCCTGGAGCCGTTCCACCAGGTCGGCGACCTCCCACCGGGGCCGGTTCGCCAGTCGGGCTCCGGCGACGGCCACGGCCAGCGGCAGGCCCCCGCACAGCTCGACCAGGCGTGCCGTGGCCTCCAGGTTCCGCCCGGTCCGTTCGGCACCCGCCAGTTTGGCCAGCATGGCGGTGGCCTCCACCTGCCGTAGCCGGCCGATCGGCACGTGGACGCAGTCGTCGACCAGGGCGAAGGTCCGGCGGCTGTTCACCAGGATCGCGTTGCCCTCCGGCACCGAGAGCAGGGGGCGGACCTGGGGGAGATCGACGACATCGTCCAGCACGACGAGGACGTTCCTGCCGTCGAGCAGGCTCCGCCACAGCGCGGCGGCCTCATCGACCTCGGTGGGCACCGCCTGGGAGGCGATCCCCAGGGCCCGCAGGAACCTGCCGAGCACTTCCAGGGGTTCCAGCGGCCGCAGGCCGGGGGTCGCCCCGTGCAGGTTGGCGTAGAGCTGCCCGTCCGGGAAGTGGCCACGAGCCGTGTGTGCGGCCCGGACGGTCAGGGCGGACTTGCCCGCCCCCGGCGGCCCCGTGATCGCGACGACGTGGTGGGGCCGCCCGCCGTCCCAGGGGGAGAGCAGCGATCTGAGCCGGACCAGTTCCTCGGTGCGGCCGACGAATCCGCCCGGGTCGCGCGGCAACTGACGGGGGATCGGAACGTTCCCGGCCGCCCCGGCCGAATGCTCGGGCTCGGGAGAAACGGGACGGGTGACCTCGGTGGAGGTGATGATCTTACGGTGGAGGTCCCGGAGCGCGGGGGAGGGGTCCAGCCCGGTCCTCTCCATGACGGCCTTCGCCAGCCGTTCGTAGGCGTGGAGCGCGGCGGCGCGGTCTCCCGACCCGTGCAGGGCCAGCATGAGCTGCCCCCAGAGCCGCTCCCGTGCCGGGTTGGCGCCTGCCGCGGCACGCAGATCCGGTACGGCCTCCGCGTATCTCTCCAGCCCGATCCTGATCTCCGAGAGCTCCTCCAGCGCGATGAGACGTTCCTCGCCCAGGCCGGCCGCCGCGTCGTTCAGGACCCGGCTCCCCCGGGCGTTCGGGAAGGGGTCGCCCCGCCACAGGTCGAGGGCCCGCTGGTAGTGGTGGTGCGCGGTCTCCGCCCGGTGGTCCTGGACGGCGAGCCTCCCCCGGCGGATGTGCTCGCGGAAGGCCAGCAGATCGAGATCCTCCTCGCCGAGGGTGACGAGGTAGGTGTTCGCCTGGGTCTCGATCGGGGCCGAGCGGGGGTCGCCGGGGGCGAGGAGCCGCCGCAGCGTGTGGACGTACGTCTTGAGGTTCTGCTCGGCGGACGCCGGAGGGTCGTCGCCCCAGACCGCGTCCGTCAGATACTCGAAGGATGCCGGGGTGCCGGCCCTGAGGAGGAGCGCGACCAGGAGCTGGCGCTGTTTCAGGCGGGGAATCGGGATGAGCCGCCCTTCGCCGTTGCGAACCTCCAGACCGCCGAGCATCGAAAATGTCATTCGTTGAGCCCCATGGTCAGTGCGCCCAGGGCTTCCCGAGCGTCTCCAACGAATTCATCCAGCTTGATGGCATTCAGCTTACCGATCAAGGCGCCAGAGGGTCTATTGTGATTCGTAATATATTTTCAGTGTATCGCAGCTTGTGGTTGACCACTCGTGCCGGTGTCGCTGTCGGCGCGAACGGCGAATACACGTCCGCCGGGGACACGGGCGACCGGAGAGTGGGATGCAATTGTCCGGGGAAGCTCCCCGTGCGCGAACTCTTGGGCGTCGTCCGGCGGGTGATCGGCGATCATACTCGGAAGTAGACGGTCGCGAGGTCAGGCGGTGTTCCGAGGCCGAAGGGCGCGGAGGAGGCGGAGAAGGATCGAGTCCGGGTACCGAATTCAACTCCTGCTGCGGATGGCCGGTCGAACCGCTGCCTGCGGGATCTCTATACGTTGGATTATTCGGATTTCGGCCAGGGTGTTTTGAGGCCGTGCCGCTTGCGAATAATTTTAGTTTTAATTCTCTCCGTGAAGCGTTCGGTTCGTGAAGATTATCCGCCTGCGTTCGGCGCCCCATTTCGATGCGAAGGCGGTGCCGTCCTCGTCGGCGCATGTTCTGAAAATTCTTTGTTCCGGGTGCCGGTGGGCCTGTGAACGAAACAGGCGCCCTTTGCGCTTTCCCCACGGGGGGATCGTGGGGGCGCGTAGGGCGCCTGGCTGCTTCGGGACTGCATGGCCTGCCGAGAGGGAGGCCGTGGACGGCCGGTCCCGCTTCAGCCTGGGTAGTTCCAGCCGAACGCGGACTGCGTGTCCTGGGCTGCAGCTTGCTGAGTGCTGTCTCGCAGGGGGGCAGACGAATCGGCGCTGGCGGCCGTAGCATGGCCTGCGACGGAGAACGCTGCGACCATGAAGGCGGCGAGGGCGGACAAGATGAGGCGTCGGCGCACGGGGGAGGCTCCTGTCGTGGGTTCTGCTGCTAGAAATACATTTTTCAAGGAGTAACGTGACTGGTCAAGGTTTGATCGGGCAACGCATCAAAACCGTTCGCCGCCAGCGTGGTCTTTCCCAGGCCCAGCTCGCCCATCCGGAATTGTCCGATAGCTATGTCTCTCTCATTGAGAGCGGCAAGCGTACCCCAACGCCCGCGGTGCTTGAGCTCTTGGCTCACAAACTGGACTGCTCCCTCACCTATCTCGTCAACGGTGTGACTGCCGAGCAGATGCAGGAGATCGAGCTCAACCTGGGCTACGCCCGGATCGCGATGGAGAACGGCGAGGTCACGGAGGCTCGCACGCGCTATGCGGAGGTTCTCGCGGACGAGGGCGTGGCAGGCCTCCCTCAACTCAGGCAGGAAGCCGAATACGGACTGGCGCTGGCCACCGAAGCATGCGGTGACCTGGACGGGGCGATCGCCCTGCTCAACACGCTCCGCCGGGACGATGCGGGAACGATGTCACCCGAGCGTCATGTCGCCATCGTGGTCGCCCTCTCGCGTTGCTATCGGGAGCAGGGGGATTTAGGGCGGGCGGTGGAGGTCGTCGAGCAGATCCTGGGCGGCGCGGTGCGGCCTGCCTGGACAAATGACCTGGTGAAGCTGGGGACCCAGCTTCTGGCGGCCTACATCGACCGGGGGGACATGCTCCGCTCCCGGCAGTTCGCCGCGGAACTGCTCGCCGCGGCAGAGCTCATCGGCAATCCCCTGACGATCTCCTGGACGAACTGGACCGCAGCCATCGTCGCGGCTGAGACCGGTCACAATGACGAGGCGGCCGCGTACGCCGAACGAGCCCTCGCGGTCCAGTCCGAGCAGGAGGATCCTCGTCTTCTCGCGCTGCTCCGCAGTGACTACCTCCAGGTCATGCTGCTGGCACGTCCCGCGCAGGCCGACGTCTGGCGCGATGGTTTGGAGAGACTGCAGGGCGAGCTGCAGGAAAGTTCGGCAAGCATGATCAATAAACTGCGTTGCACGATGAACCTCGTCCGCGCAGAACTGCTGCTGTCGCGCCCGGAGCAGGCGAATGAGCACATCCGTACCGCTTATGACATCCTCGACGGGATGCCGCAGGCGCTGCAGGCCGAGGTGCGCATGCTCCTCTGCGAGACCCTCGCAGAGGTCGGCATGCACGAGAAGGCTCTTCAGGAGTTCCACAGGGCGGAGCAGGCGCTGACGCATCTGCCGTCCACCCGTTCCACCGCCCACCTCTGGCTGACCGCCGCGCAGGTCCTGGAGCGGATCGACGAGCCCGCGCGCGAGGCCGACGCCTACCGGCGGGCACTGGCCTGCGTCGACCTGTAGGCCTCCGGTGACCGTGAAGCCCACGGCACCCACGGAGTCCTCGACGCCCGTCGCGCCCGCCGCACCGGTGGCGGACGCCGCGATCACGGCGTCCGCGACCACGGCGGCGCTCGGGGTGCCGGTGACCGTCGCGGGCTCCAGGGACCGGCCGATGCCCCGCCCCGCGCCCCACGGCGCCGTACGACGCGCCGTGGGACCGGGGCGGGGGCTTCGGGACCGCTCGGTGGCGTCGGTAGCCTGGGAACCGTCATGAAGACTTCCCCAGCCGCGGCGGTGCTCGCGCTCCTCGCCGCTCTCGTTCTCGGTACGGCGTTCGCTTCGCCGGCCCTCGCCCACGACGCCCTCAAGAGCAGCTCACCCGCCAAGAACGCCGAGGTCGAGAGCCTCGACGAGGTGAAGCTGACATTCACCGCCTCGGTGCGCTTCCCGGCCGTGGTCGTCCGCGGGCCGGACGACGCCGCCCACCAGGACGGCAAGCCCGTGGCAGAAGGCCCGACGGTGACGCAGAAGGTCAAGGCGGATCTCCCGCCGGGCCGCTACGTCATCGCCTACCGGGTCGTCTCCTCCGACGGGCACCCGATCGAGGGGGAGATCCCCTTCACGCTGAAGGGATCGGCCCCGCCCTCCGCCGAGGCGCAGGCATCGCCGTCCCCGGAGGCCTCCACACCCGCGGCCGACTCGGCGCCCCCCGCCGCGACCGGCCCGGGGACGGGGGAGACCGCCGGCGCCACGGGCGCGGCGGAGACCCCGGCGGCGGCCGGTGAGCCCGCCTCCTCGGGAGGGATCCCCGGCTGGCTGTGGATCGTCGTCGGCGGCCTGGCCGGCGTCGGCATCGGCATGCTCTTCAGTCTGCGAGGAAAGGGCCGGAAGCAGCCGTGAGCACCCGGGAGGAGTCCGCGCGGGCCGTGCCGGACGTGCCGGACGAGCGGCGACGGACCGTCCGGGCGGTGTGGCTGGGCCTCGCCGCCGCCGGAGCGGCCATCGTCGCCCTGGTGATCGCCATGTTCGCCGGCGGCGCGGCGACCCCCCGCATCATCCCCGGCCTGCCCGACGAGGGCACGGTGACCCGGTGGGGCCTGCCGCTGGCCAAGCTCGCGATGGACGCCGCGGGCGTGGTCACCGTGGGCGCGCTGCTGGCCGCGGCCTTCTTCTTCCCGGTCGACAAGGGACTGCTCGGAAAATCGGCCCTCGGCTACGTCAGGGCCGCGTCGTGGTCGGCGCTCGTGTGGGCCGGGGCGGCGGCCGCGACGATGGTCTTCACCCTGTCGGAGGTGCTGGGCCTGCCCGTCGCCGACGTGCTCGGCGGCGACGAGCTCACCAGCTTCGCCAGCCAGGTGTCCCAGGGCATCGCCCTGACCCTGGTCGTGCTGTTCGGGGTGGCGATCGCGCTGTTCGCCCGGGGGGCGATCACCGCCGGTACCGCCGCGGGGCTGCTGGCCCTCGCCCTGGCGACGATGCTGCCGCCCGCGCTGACCGGCCACTCCGCCTCCTCGCCCAACCACGACATGGCCACCAGCGGCGTGGCGCTCCACCTGCTGGCCCTCGCCCTGTGGGTGGGCGGGCTCGCCGTGCTGTGCTTCCACGCGCTGCGGCGGCAGCCGCAGCTGGAGGTCGCCGCGGCCCGGTTCTCGGACATGGCGCTGTGGTGCTACGTCGCGGTGGGCCTGTCGGGCCTGTTCAGCGTCATCGCGCGGCTCACCTCGCTCTCGGAGGTCTTCACCTCCGCCTACGGCCTGCTGCTGGTCGCCAAGACCGTGGCGTTCGCGCTGCTCGGCGTCTTCGGGTGGTGGCACAGGAAGCGCACGCTCCCCGGGCTCGCCGGCGGCGGCCGGGGCGGGTTCGCCCGCTTCGCCTCCGTCGAACTCCTCGTCATGTTCGCGACGGTCGGGCTGGCGGTCGCGCTGGGCCGTACCGCGCCGCCCCCCGCGATCCTGCCGGTGGACCGCGCCTTCGAGGCGCTCGGCTTCACGATGCCGCCGGAGATCTCCCTGGCCAACCTGGCCACGCTGTGGTGGTTCGACCTGTTCTTCGCCACCGTGGCGGCGGTCCTCGGCGGCCTCTACCTCGCCGGGGTCGTACGGCTCCGGCGGCGCGGCGACTCGTGGTCCTGGGGCCGCACCGCCTCCTGGTTCCTCGGCGTGCTGATCCTGGTGATCTCCACCCAGAGCGGCGTCGCCCGCTACGCCAAGGTCCTGTTCAGCGCCCACATGGCCGAGCACATGACGCTGTCCATGCTGGTGCCGATCCTGCTGGTGCTGGGCGCCCCCGTCACGCTGGCGCTGCGCGCGCTCAAGCCGGCCGCCCGGCGCGGCGACCGCGGCCCCCGCGAGTGGCTGACCACGATCCTGCACAGCAGGTTCGTCCGTTTCGTGGCCCATCCGGCGATCGCCACGGCGATCTTCATCGTGTCGTTCTACGCCCTCTACTTCACCCCGCTGTTCCCCGCCGCGATGGAGGAGCACCTCGGCCACATCGCGATGACGCTGCACTTCCTGCTCAGCGGCTCCCTGTTCTTCTGGGTGATCATCGGGGTGGACCCGGCGCCGCACCGGCTGCCGCACTTCGCCAAGCTGCTCCTGCTGTTCGTCACGATGCCCTTCCACGCCTTCTTCGGCATCGCGCTGATGAGCATGGGCACCGTCCTCGCCCCGGAGTGGTACGAGCAGCTCGGCCGTGCCTGGGGCACCTCCGCCCTGGTGGACCAGCGGACGGGCGGCGCCATCACCTGGGGCTTCGGCGAGATCCCGACGCTGCTCGTGCTGCTCGCGCTGGGCTTCCAGTGGTGGCGCGACGACGACCGTACGGCCCGCCGCAACGACCGCCGGGCCGACGCGGCGGCGGCCCGCACCGGCGGCACCGGCGACGCCGAGCTCGACGCCTACAACGACTACCTCGCCAGGCTCAACCGGCGGGACCGTCCCGCCGGGCCCGAGTAGGCGGTACGACAGGCACTTCCTCCCTTTTGCGGGGATGGCTCCGGTAGCCTGAGCCCGGGGGGTTCGGGCATCCGCAGCGACGGCCGTGCGACGACGCGCGCCACGCCCGCTCACGGATCAGCGACGTGTCCGGCCGGAGGGCCGGCGGGCGCCACGCGCGCCGGGGAGGTCGAGGAGTGTCCGAGGAAGCGCGCACGCGTGAGGGGTGGAGACCGGCTCTCGCCCATGAGCTCCGGGAGCGCCTGGACGCCTGGAGCGGTCGCACCGGGATCGCCGTCGAGACCTGGGCGCTGCCCGGCGAGGAGGCGTCCGCCGAGGAGGCCGGGGCCGTGCTGGCGGTGCTGGAGGAGGCCCTGGCCAACGTCGAACGGCACAGCCGGGCCCGGGTGGTCTCCGTCGCGGTGACCCTGGGCCGCGGCGGTCTGCGGATGACGGTGAGCGACGACGGCGCCGGTTTCGCCGGGGCGGCCGCCGGGCGCGGCGTGGACGCCATGCGCGACCGGTTCGAGGCCCTCGGCGGCACGCTGAGCGTCAACGGCGTCATGGGGGAGGGCACCACCGTCACCGGGACGCTGCCCCGCCCGTAGGCCGGGCGGGGAGCTCCGGAGCCCCGGGGACCCGCCCGGGACCCGGGAGCGCCGTACGGCGGGGGCGTCAGAGCCTCAGGCGTCAGGGCAGGCAGCGCCGTACGGCGGGGGTGGCGGGGTCTCGGGCCGTCAGGGCAGGGTCAGGATCTCGCGGCCCGTCTCGGTGACCAGGATGGTGTGCTCGAACTGGGCGGTCCGCCTGCGGTCCTTGGTCACGGCGGTCCAGCCGTCCGGCCAGACGTCGTACTCGATGGTGCCGAGGGTCAGCATCGGCTCGATGGTGAACGTCATGCCCGGCACCAGCGTGACCGCCAGCGACGGGTCGTCGTAGTGCGGCACGATCAGGCCGGAGTGGAACGTGGTGCCGATGCCGTGGCCGGTGAAGTCGCGGACCACGCCGTAGCCGAACCGCCTGGCGTAGGCCTCGATGACCCGGCCCACGACGTTGAGCTGGCGGCCGGGGGCGACGGCCCTGATGGCGCGGTCGGTCGCCTCACGGGTGCGCTCGACCAGCAGGCGCGACTCCTCGTCGACGTCGCCGACCAGGAAGGTGGCGTCGGTGTCGCCGTGCACGCCGCCGATGAAGGCGGTGATGTCGACGTTGACGATGTCGCCGTCGCGCAGCACGGTGTCGTCCGGGATGCCATGGCAGATCACCTCGTTGACCGAGGTGCACAGCGACTTGGGATATCCGCGGTAGCCGAGGGTGCTGGGGTAGGCGCCGTGGTCGCAGAGGAACTCGTGGCCGATCCGGTCGAGCTCGTCGGTGGTGACGCCGGGCGCCACGTGCCGGCCGACCTCCTCCAGCGCCTGGGCGGCGAGCCTTCCGGCCACCCGCATCCGCTCGATGATCTCCGGAGTCTTGACGTCGGACTCGCCGAGCCTGGGGGTCTTCTTCCCGACGTACTCCGGCCGCGTGATGCCTGAGGGGACCTTGCGGGTGGGAGAGATCCGTCCGGGCTGGAGCAGTGTCGTCATGGTCCCCCAGTCTAGTTGGGCTTTCCGCTGGGCAGGATTGCCCCCATGAGCGATCAGTGGTGGTTCTGCCTGAAGCACATGGCGGTCGAGCCCGACCAGGGCTGTCCCAACAAGGACCGGATGGGCCCCTACGAGACCCGCGAGGCCGCGGCCGGCGCGCTGAAGACCGCGGCCGACCGCAACGAGGAGTGGAGGGAGGCCGACCGCGCCTGGGACGACGACTGAACGGCGGGCCGCGTCCCGGGCCGACGGCCGAACGGGAGGCCGGCCGCGTCCGGGGCCGGCGGCCGGACCCGGGGCGGTGACCGCGCGGACGCGCGGCCCGGCCGGGGAAGGCCGGCCGGGTGGCGGCCGTCGCGCCGTCAGTCGGCCACCTGGGGGCCGCTGACCCTCTCCAGCAGCCGGGCCAGCCGCTCGCGCAGGCCCGGCCGCCGGCCGGTCTCGCCCGCGGCCATGCTGACCAGGTGCTGGGCGCCGTCGAACGACAGCGGCGCCCGCTCGGGGACGGCCAGCGCCTCGTGGGCCAGCCCCTCCAGGTCGGGGTCGCCGCCGTCCAGGGCGAGGATCGTCGCGCCGGTGCGGCGGGCGTCGCCGACCCGTTCCAGCAGCGCCTCGGGGGCCCGGTCCTCGGTCACCACGAACAGGGTCTCGCCCCGCCGGGCCGCCTCGATCCGCTCCAGCCCGATCCGCAGGTGCGCGGGCGCGCCCGGGGGCGGGTCCCAGCGCACCAGCGTCGGGGCGAGCTGCGGGATCCCCGCCAGCCGGGCCTCGTCCCCGAGGTGCGCGGCCAGGTGCCAGGGCTCCCCGGCGGGCGTGCCGACCACCAGCAGGCCGCCGGGGGACCGGGTGGTGCGCAGGGCCAGGCCGAGCGCGCGGGTGCGCTCCACCCAGCCGGTCGAGCCGAGGATGTCGCGCAGAAGGGCGACCGACCGTGCGTCCATCAGATCATCGTGCACCAGCCGCCGGGGTCCTGCCGGGAGATCGCCGGACGCGCCTGGCATGATCTGGACATGTGGCGGGGCCGGGCGCCTCCGGGCCCCCGGCCGGCCGACGATCATGAGGAGTGACGAGTGAGCACTGATATCCCGGACGTGAGCGGCATCTCGATCGGCATCCTGGGCGGCACCGGCGACCAGGGCAGGGGCCTGGCCCGGCGGTTCGCCCTGGCCGGTCACACCGTGCTGATCGGTTCGCGCGACGCCGGCCGGGCCGGGGAGGCGGCCGAGAGCGTCGGCGGTACGGCCCGCGGCGCCGACAACCGGACCGTGGCGGCCGAGGCCGACGTGGTGATCGTGGCGACCCCGTGGGAGGGGCACCGGCCCACCCTGGAGTCCCTGCGGGACGAGCTGGCCGGCAAGATCGTGGTCGACTGCGTCAACCCGCTGGGCTTCGACAAGCGGGGCGCCTACGCGCTGGACGTCGAGGAGGGCAGCGCCGCCCAGCAGGCCGCCGCGATCCTGCCGGACAGCCGCGTGGTCGCCGCCTTCCACCACGTCTCCGCCGTCCTGCTGCTGGACCCGGAGGTGGAGCGGATCGATCTGGACGTGCTCGTGCTGGGCGACGACCGCGAGGCCACCGACACGGTCCAGGCGCTGGCGAGCCGCATCCCGGGCGCCCGCGGCGTGTACGGCGGGCGGCTGCGCAACGCCCGCCAGGTCGAGGGGCTGACCGCCAACCTCATCTCCATCAACCGCCGCTACAAGGCCCACGCGGGCTTCCGGGTCACCGACGTCTGACGGGCGGCCCGCCCGGTACGGCCTCCCTCGGTCGTCCCGCCGGCCCGGTCCCGCCCTGATGTCCCGGGGCCCGTCCGGGCGTGGCGCGACGGGCGGGGCGGAGAAGGGG
Source organism: Streptosporangium sp. NPDC004379 (assembly GCF_042873875.1). Taxonomy (NCBI): domain Bacteria; kingdom Bacillati; phylum Actinomycetota; class Actinomycetes; order Streptosporangiales; family Streptosporangiaceae; genus Streptosporangium; species Streptosporangium sp. NPDC004379. Next base: position 419,193 of record NZ_JBIAMC010000001.1, on the reverse strand, counting down.
CCCGGCCCCTCAGATCCAGCCCGCGTCCTCGGCGATCCGGATGGCGTCGACCTTGTTGCGGGCGCCCGTCTTGGAGACGGCGTTGGTCAGGTAGTTGCGGACCGTCCCGGCCGACAGGTGCAGCCGCCCGGCGATCTCCTCGGCCGGGGCGCCCCGCGCGGCCTCCTTCAGCACGGCGGTCTCGCGCGGGGTCAGCGGGCTCGCGCCGTACGCGAGCGCCGAGGCGACCAGCTCGGAGTCCAGCACCCGCAGCCCCCGCGCGGTGCGCCGGATCGCGTCCGCCAGCCGGTCACCGGGGGCGTCCTTGACCAGGAACGCCTCGATGCCCTCGGCCAGGGCCCGGTGGACCTGGCCCGGCTGTCCCATCGCGGTGAGCACCAGGACCCGGCAGCCGGGGACCTTCTCCCGCAGCTCCACCGAGGCGGTGATGCCGTCGATCCCGGGCAGGTCGATGTCCAGCACCGCCACGTCGGGCCGGGACTCCAGGGCCGCGCCGACGATCTCGTCGCCGCGGGTCACCTCGGCGACCACCTCGATGTCGGGCTCCAGCCGCAGCAGCGCCCCGAGCGCGGCCCGGATCATGTGCATGTCCTCGGCCAGCAGGACCCTGATCACGTCGTCACCGCCGTCTCCCCCGTCGTCTCCGGACCCCCGGCCGCGGCGTCTCCGCCCCCGGTGGCCGGGTCCGGGCCGCTCCGCGCCCGTCGGTCCTCGTCCGCCCGTCCCCGCCGCGTCCCCGGTACGGCGGGCAGCTCCACGACGAGCCGGAACCCGTCGCCGGCGCGTCCGGCCGCGACCGAGCCACCCAGGTCCGACGCCCGTTCCCGCAGGCCGGTCAGCCCGCCGCCGTCCGCCGCGTCCCCGCCGCCGTCCGTAGCGTGCCCGCGGGCGCGGTCGTTGACCACCTCCAGCCGCACGGCGCCGCCGTGCGCGGAGGTGCTGATCGAGCAGGTCGTCGCCCGGCTGTGCCGTACCACGTTGGTGACGGCCTCGCGCACCGCCCAGGCCAGTGCCTCGTCGACCTCGCGCGCCACCTCGACGCCGGCCAGGTCGGTCCGGCAGGTCACCCCGGACGCCTCCAGCAGCGCCTCCGCCCGGTGCACCTCCCCGGCCAGCGACATCTCCCGGTAGCCCCGCGCCACCTGCCGCACGTCCTGCGCCGCCTCCCTGGCCACGCCGACCAGCTCGGCCAGCTCCGCCTCCGCCGCGGCGGGGTCGCGCCCGACCAGCCTGCGCGCCAGGTCGCCCTTGAGCGCGACGGCGGTCAGGCTGCTGCCCAGGCCGTCGTGCAGGTCGCGGGAGATGCGCAGCCGCTCCCGGAGCACCGCGGCCTCGGCCAGCTCGGTCCGAGCCTGCGCCAGCTCACGGCTGACCACGACCAGCCGGGTCACCCCGTAGATCACGAAGCCGGTGACGAAGAGGGTGGTGACGCTCTGCAAGGCGTAGAGGATCTTGAGGCCCGGCATCCCGGCGCTCCACGCGGCGGCGACGTGGACCGCCGTCATGGGGGCCAGGAACCCCAGGGCGAGCGGCGGCCGCAGGCGCAGCAGCACCGAACCGAGCAGAATGCTCGGGGCGCCCCACCACCAGCCCCCGGCGTCGTTCGGCAGGAGCAGCATCGGGGCGTAGGCGGCGGCGGTCTGCACGACGAGCCCGACGGTCACGCCGCCCGGCTCCGCTCCGCGCAGGGCGGCGCGGACGTGCCGGAAGTGGGGGACGAAGAAGGCGGGAAGCACGATGGAGAGCACGGCGGCCGCGGCGGGCCCGCCGTAGCGGACCATCAGGAGCACCGGCGTGACCGTGAAACCCGCAGAGAGCAGCACGACCAGGCCGACGGCCAGGCGCTGGGGGGTCATTCGCATGTCACGGTGATTATTGCCGCCGGGGGTCCCAGCGGAACCACCGGGTCAGCGCGAACAGCCCGATCGCCGCCCAGGCGGCGAGCTTGAGCGCGGGCCCGGCCGCCGCCGCGAGGTCGCCGCCGAAGGTGCCGTCCGCCGCGTAGGCGGTCCGGGCGATGTCGGTGACGGCTTCGGTGGGCAGCAGGCCGAGCAGCGTCCTCACCCAGCCGGGGAGCAGCTCGGTGAGCGGTCCGAAACCGCCCGCGCCGACCCCCGCGAGCAGGAAGAACGGCATCGTCATGACACCCGCCAGCTCGGGGCGCGGGACGAGCGGGGTGAACGCCGCGCCCAGCAGGCACAGGACGGCGGCGCCCGCGACCACGGCCACCACCAGCAGCAGCGGGTCGCGCGGGACCGGCAGGCTCGTCAGCGCGTACAGCGCGACCGAGACGACCGTCGCCAGCAGGGTGTTCTGCGCCACAAGGTTGAGGATCCCGCCGCCGAGGATGTCGCGGTCGGCCAGCCCGGTGGCCCGCAGCCGCTTGAGGAGGAGCTGCTCGCGACGGGTGGTCAGGGTGGTCGCCGTCTGGCCGAACGTCGCGAGGACCAGCAGCATCGACAGGATCCCGAGGTGCTGGGCCGCCACGACCTCCGGATGGCCCGGCTGGAACCGGTCCACCATCACCGGCAACCCCAGGCCCAGGACCAGGAAGAGCGTCACGGACGTGCTCAGCGCCGTCCGGTCCCGCCAGAACAGCCGGCCGTCGAAACGGGCCACCGTCACCAGATCGCGCGCCGCCATGGTCACGCCACCTCCTTCGCGTGCTCGTTCTCCGGGTGCCCGTCGGCGTCCGCGGCGAGGTCCAGGAACAGGTCTTCGAGGGTCGCCGTACGGACCTCCAGGCCGTGCAGGCGCAGGCCGCGTTCGGCGGCCCAGTTCAGCAGGGTCCGCGCGGCGAGGTCGGGGTCGGCGATCCGGTACACCGCGGTCCGGCCCTCCACCGAGGACGGCGGGAGCGGCAGCTCCTCCGGCGTGACCGCGGCGGGGAGCTCGAAGGCGACCCGGCCGGTCTGCGCGGCGAGGGTCTCGGCCATGCCGCCGCTCGCCACGACCTCCCCGCGGTCCATGATCGCCATACGGGAGGCCAGCCGCTGGGCCTCCTCCAGGTAGTGCGTGGTGAGCAGGACCGTGGTGCCCCGTCCGGCGAGGTCGCGGATGACGTCCCAGGTGTTGCGGCGGGCCTCGGGGTCCATGCCGGTGGTCGGCTCGTCGAGGAAGAGCACGTCGGGCCGGCTGAGGATGGCCAGGGCCAGGTCCAGGCGGCGTTTCTCCCCGCCGGAGAGCTGCCGCACCTTCGTGCCGGCCCTGCCGGTCAGCCCCGCCGTCTCCAGGGTCTCGTCGCGCGGCCGGGGGGCGGCGACGAAGTCGCGCCAGGCGTCCACGGTCTGCGCCACGGTCAGGTCGGGGAAGAAACCGGCCTCCTGGAGCATGATGCCGCATCTCCGCCGCACTTCCGTGCGGTCCTCGACGGGGTCGAGGCCGAGCACGCGCACCGTGCCGGCGTCGGGGGCCGCGAAGCCCGCCAGCACCTCCAGGGTCGTGGTCTTGCCTGCGCCGTTACGGCCGAGCAGGGCGAAGACCTCGCCCTGCGAGACGTCGAAGGAGACGTCCCGGACGGCGGCGAAGTCCCCGTAGTGCTTGCGGAGCCCGTCCACCAGAATCGCTGTCATGCCTCCGATCCTGGCGGGCGGCCGCGCCCGGCGACAGTGAGGAATTCACACATACCCCGCAGGCCATGAGAGGCGTGAGGGCCGAGCCGGACCTGACATCGGGCCTCTTCGCGGGTCATCCTTGTCGTATGAGCGAGCTTCACCCCGAGACGCGTGTCGTCCACCACCCGCAGCCGCCCCTCGAGGGCAGCCGGCCCATCGCGGTGCCGATCTACCAGACCTCCGGTTTCGTCTTCGACGACCCGTCCGTCTTCGCCGACGGTATGAGCCGCCCGGACGGCCCCTTCGTCTACGGGCGGCTGTCCAACCCGACCGTCCGGTCGCTGGAGGAGGCCGTCACCGGCCTGGAGGGCGGCGTCGGCGCCGTGGCCACCGCCTCCGGCATGGGGGCGATCAACTCGGTGCTGCTCGGGCTGCTCAAGCCGGGCGACCATCTGATCGCCCAGCGGGCCCTGTACGGCGGCACCGCCGGAATGATCAACGACCTGGTCACGAGGTTCGGGATCACGGTCTCCTACGTGCCCGAGGACGACCCCGGGGCGCTGCGCGAGGCCGTACGGCCGGAGACGAAGGCCGTCTACCTGGAGACCATCGCCAACCCGGTCACCCAGGTCGCCGACCTGCCCGGCATGTGCGCCGTGGCGCGCGAGGCCGGGCTGGTCTCGGTCGTGGACAACACCTTCGCCTCGCCGATCCTGTGCCGCCCGCTGGAGCACGGCGCCGACGTCGTGGTGCACTCCTCCACCAAGTACCTGAGCGGGCACACCGACGTCCTCGGCGGCGTCGCGGTCTTCGCCTCCGACGAGCTGTACCGGAAGGTGTGGCACTTCGCGGTCGAGCTGGGCGCCACCGCCGACCCGTTCGCGGCCTGGCTCACGCTGCGCGGCATGCAGACCCTGCCGCTGCGCATGGAACGGCACTGCGCCAACACCCGGGAGCTGGCCACCCGCCTGGCGGACCACCCGGCCGTCACGGCCGTCCACTGGCCGGGCCTGCCCTCCCACCCCTCGCACGAGCTGGCGGTCAAGCTGCTGCCGGACTTCGGCGGCGTCTTCTCCTTCGACCTGGCCGGCGGCCGCGCCGCGGGGGAGCGGTTCATGAGCTCGGTACGGCTGGCGCTGCTGGCCCCGTCGCTCGGCGGCGTCGAGACGCTCATCCTGCATCCGGCGACCACCTCGCACCGCTCGCTGTCGGCCGAGGAGCTGGCCCGGCACGGGATCGGCGAGGGCACGGTCCGGGTCGCGGTCGGCATCGAGCACATCGAGGACCTCTGGGCCGACTTCCGCCAGGCCCTCTCCTGACGCCCTCGCTCCTGACGCCCTCGCTCCTGACGCCCTCGTGAGACCCGGCCGGACGCGACCGCGGTGAACCGGAAGGGGAGGGGGTGTGGACGAGCGTGCCGGCCGGCTCCCCGGTCCGGACGCGCCCGGCATCCCGGCCCGGACGCGGTGACGCCCCGGCGCACCCGGGAAGACGGGTGCGCCGGGGCGCCGGAGCGCGTCAGCGGTAGGTGTGCTCGGCGGTGGGGAACGCCCCGCCGGTCACCTCGTCGGCGAAGGCGCGGACCGCCCGGTCCATCTCCCCGGCGAGATCGAAGTACTTCTTGACGAACTTGGCGGGGCGGGGGGTCAGGCCCATCAGGTCCTGCCAGACGAGGACCTGGGCGTCGGTGGAGGGACCGGCGCCGATGCCGATGGTGGGGATCGACAGCGACCGGGTGACCCGCTCGGCGAGCTCGGCCGGGACACACTCCAGGACCACGGCGAAGGCCCCGGCGTACTCCAGGTCCTTGGCGTCGGACATCAGCTCGTCGCCGGCCTGGCCGCGGCCCTGGACGCGGTAGCCGCCGAAGGTGTTGACCGACTGGGGGGTCAGGCCGAGGTGCGCCATGACCGGGATGCCCGCCGAGACCAACATCTCGACCTGCGGCAGCACCCGCCGGCCGCCCTCCAGCTTGACCGCGTGGGCCCCGCCCTCCTTCATGAAGCGGGCGGCCGTCTCCAGCGCCTGCTGGGGGGACGCCTGGTAGGAGCCGAACGGCAGGTCCGCCACCACCATGGCCCGCGACGACCCGCGCACCACGGCCGCGGTCAGCGGCAGCAGGTCGTCCACGGTGACCGGCAGCGTGGAGTCGTAGCCGTACACGACCATGGCGGCCGAGTCGCCGACGAGCAGCACCGGGATCCCGGCCTCGTCGAACACCTTCGCGGTCATCGCGTCGTACGCGGTGACCATCGGCCACCTCTCGCCGCGTTCCTTGGCGGCGGCGACGTCGCGGACGGTGACCCTTCGTCCCGCCTGGCCGCCGTACAGGGCGGTCGGCCGGCTCGTGACGGAAGAGGACATGGGAGCCTCCCTGTGAAGTCTCGAGGCGCCCCAGTGGCGTCCCCGGACGTCTTCGATGATTGCACGCGCTCCGGAAGGTGCAACACCCCTGCCCCGCCGGGTAATCCGGTGGCGATTCTGTCGGGGGCATAGGACAGAATGCACCCGGAGGTAAGCAATAAAAATGGTCATCGAACCTTACCGTCGCCTGTTCGCGCTTCCCGGTGTCCGAACGCTGCTGCTGGTGGGCATGATCGCCCGCATCCCGTCCACCGCGACGGGCATCACGCTGACGTTGCACATCAACAACACCCTCGGCCTGGGATGGCTGGAGGCGGGCGGGGCCGGCGCCGCCACGACGGTGGGGATGGCGGTCGGGTCGCCGCTGGCCGGGCGGTTCGTCGACCGGTACGGCCTGCGCCCGGTGCTGGTGGTGACCACCTTCGCCCAGCTGGCCTTCTGGTCGTCGGCGTGGGCGCTGCCGTACCCGGTGCTGGTCGTCGCCTCGGTGGTGGCCGGGCTGCTGGCCCTGCCGGTGTTCAGCGTGATCCGGCAGTGCCTGGCGGCCATGGTCCCGCCCCACCAGCGCCGGATCGGCTTCTCCCTCGACTCGATCATGGTCGAGCTCTCCTACATGGCCGGGCCCGCCCTCGGCGTCCTCGGCGTCACGCAGCTGGGCAGCGCGTGGACGATGTGCGCCGTCGCGATCGGCCTGACCGGCTCCGGCGCGGCCCTGATCCTGCTGAACCCGCCGACCCGCTCGGTCGAGGAGCTCTCGGCCCCGGCGGAGCGGGTCCCGCGCCGCCGCTGGCTGACCCCCGGCGTCGTCGCGCTGCTCGGCACCGCCGCGGCGGCGACGTTCGTGCTGACCGCCAGCGAGCTGGCCCTCGTGGCGACGATGAAGCACGCCGGCGACACCGCGTGGAGCGGCCTGGCCATCGGGGTGTGGTGCCTGTACTCGCTGGTCGGAGGCTTCGTGTACGGCATGCTGCCCCGGGGGGCCTCGCCGCTGGTCCTGATCGGCGGGATGGGCCTGCTCACCGTGCCGGTGGGACTGGTGAGCGGCGACTGGTGGTGGCTGCTGCTGGCGCTGCTGCCGTCCGGCCTGCTGTGCGCGCCGGGGCTGTCGTCCACGGTGGAGGGCCTCAGCCGCCGGGTCCCGGCCGCCGCCCGGGGGGAGGCGATGGGCCTGCACGGCACGGCGCTGCTGATCGGCGGCGCCGCCTCGTCCCCGATCGCCGGGGCGGTCATCGACCACGGCGGGCCGGGCTGGGCCTTCGCCGCCGCCGGGCTGGTGGCGGCGGGGATGGTGCTGGTCGCGCTGCCCTTCTGGCGGCGGACGCCGGACGAGGCGGTCCCGGAGGAGCGGCCGGTGGCGGCCGCCGTGTGACGCGTCGCCGCCCCGGGACGGCGGCTCGCGGGGCGGTCCGGGAGCGGGCCGGGGCGGCGGTCCCGGCCCGGCGGGCGGGTCCTTCCGGGCGGCCCTGACTCCGGCCCTGACTCCGGCCCGGCTCCGGCCGGCTCCGGCCCGGAGTCAGGGGCAGCTCCGGGCCGGGATGTTTCCGGTGGATTGACATCCGGTAAATACGAAACGAAACGGTTGCGTATCGGAACGCCGAGCGATACGGTCGCGTTGCGAAACTCAAGCGTATCGAAAACGGGGTCTCATGGAACCGCAGCTCGGCCACCCGAGGAGATGGCAGGTCCTGGGAGTGCTGGTCTTCAGCCTCCTGGCCGTCGTCCTCGACAACACGATCCTCAACGTCGCCCTCAAGACGATCGCCGACCCGCAGGAGGGTCTCGGCGCGACCCAGAGCCAGATGGAATGGGCGATCAACTCCTACACGCTCGTCTTCGCGGGCCTGCTGTTCACCTTCGGGGTCATCGGCGACCGCACCGGCCGCCGGCGCATGCTGATGATCGGCATGGCCCTCTTCGGCCTCGCCTCGCTGGCCAGCGCCTACTCCCAGGACCCGGGCCAGCTCATCGTGGCGCGGGCGTTCATGGGGATCGGCGGCGCCGCGATCATGCCGGCGACCCTCGCCATCATCTCCAACGTCTTCCCGCCGCAGGAGCGCGGCAAGGCGATCGGCGTCTGGGCCGGCGGCGTCGGCCTCGCCGTGGCGATCGGCCCGATCACCGGCGGCCTGCTGATCGAGCACTTCTGGTGGGGCTCGGTCTTCCTGGTCAACCTGCCGATCGTCCTGATCGCCATGGTGCTCATCGCCCTGGTCGTGCCCGAGTCGCGTGACCCCAGGCCGTCCAGGCTCGACCCGATCGGCGTCCTGCTGTCCGTCGTCGGCCTGGTCGTCCTCACCTACGGCATCATCCGGGGCGGCGAGCTGGCCACCGTCGCCAGCGCCGAGGTGCTCGTCCCGACGCTTCTCGGCGTGGCCGTACTGGCGCTCTTCGTCTGGTACGAGCGCCGCATCGACCACCCGGCCTTCGACGTCACCTACTTCCGCGACGCCCGCTTCGCCACCGCGGTCGGCCTGGTCGGCATCGTGTTCTTCGCGATGATGGGCGCGATGTTCTTCCTGGTCTTCTACCTGCAGATCGTCCTCGGCCACACCCCGCTGCAGGCGGGCGCGCTGATGATCCCGTTCGCCGCCGCCCAGCTCATCTTCGCCCCGCTCAGCCAGCGGATGGTCCGCCGCTTCGGCGGCAAGCCGACCGCCACCCTGAGCATGCTCGTCGTGGCCGGCGTGCTGGCCTCCTACGCGCTGATGGACCAGAACACGCCGCTCGTGGTCATCGAGATCGTCTTCTTCGTCCAGGGCGCGGCCATGGCCAACATCATGCCGCCGGCGACCACCGCGATCATGGAGGCTCTGCCCCGGGAGAAGGCCGGCGTCGGCTCGGCCATGAGCAACACCGTCCGGCAGGTCGCGGGCGCGCTCGGCGTGGCGCTGCTCGGCTCGGTGCTGTCGGCGACCTACCGCGACGAGATCGCCCCCGCGCTGGCCGGGCTGCCCGAGAGGCTCCGGGAGGTCGCGGGCGAGTCTCTGACGGCCACGATGGGCACGGCCCAGAGCCTCGGCGCGCGCGGCGCGGCCCTGGTGGACCCCGCCAAGGCGGCCTTCCTGGACGGCATGCACGTCACCGCGCTGGTCTCGGCGGCGATCGCGCTGATCGGCGCGCTGGTGGCGCTCAGGTGGCTGCCGTCCGGCGACGGCGGCGCGGCCGCTTCCCCCGCTTCCTCCGCCGTCCCCGACTCCGCAATCGGGGAGGGGGATCTCGGCAGGAAACCGGCAGTAGTGTAGACGTGCGATGAGCACGACTGACGAGACGCGAGCGGCCCGCCCGGCGGGCCGTCCCCGCAGCGCCCGGGCGGAACAGGCGATCATCGACGCCACCCTCGGCCTGATCGGCGAGGGCATGAACATCGCCGAGCTGTCGATCGAGGCGATCGCCGCCCGGGCCGGGGTCGGCAAGACCACCATCTACCGGCGCTGGGCCAACAAGGAAGACCTGTGCGTCGACGCCCTGGCCCGGCTCAAGTCGCCGCTGCCGGAGCTGCGGGGCGACTCGGTCCGCGAGGACCTCGTCGCCTACCTGGAGGTCGTCGTGCGCGACGCGTGCGACGCGCGCAGCCGGTGCGTGATGAGCATCGTGATGAACGACGCCGAGCGGCACCCGCGTCTCGTCGAGCGGATCCGCAAGGCCACGATCGAGCCGCGCCGGGAGGTGCTGGCCGGCGTGCTGCGACGGGGCATGGCCACCGGTGAGATCCGCGCCGACCTCGACCTGCCCGTCGCGATGGCGGCGCTGATCGGTACCGCCATGTGGTACATGCGGGACGCGAGGTCCGGCGGGTCCGAGGAGCTGGCGACCGGCATCGCCGAGCGGATCGTCGACCAGCACCTGGCCGGTCTGGCCCCCGCCGTCTGAGCCCGGCCCCGGACAGGGTCCGGAAAACGGGTCTGGGCAAAAGATGAACATTGTTCTACTCTCGCGGCCATGCGTCCGTTACGCGGGGCCGCGACCGTCGTCGCGCTGGCCCTCGTCCTGTTGCTTCCCGCCTCCGCGGCCCTCGCCCACGAGGAACGCCCCGTGAAGCTCCCCGACGGCACGGGCAGCGTCCCGGTGCACCGTACCGGGGAACCCGACCTGCTGGTCTGCAAGAGCGACCGCGCCGACTTCGAGAGGCGGATCGCGGACTTCCCGGCCGACCTCAGGCGGCGCAACCTGGAACTGTTCGACCGCTGCCAGAAGCAGGGGTACCGCCACCTGCAGGAGGCGGTGGACAAGGTGGACCGGCCCGGGACGGACATCGCGATCCTGCCCGGCGTCTACCTGGAGGAGCCCAGCCTGCCGGAACCCACCGGCGCCTGCGCCCGCCTGCCCGCCCGCTGGTCGGCCTGGGGCTACCAGATCCTCTCCTACGAGCAGCAGCGGCAGTGCCCGCACAACCAGAACCTGGTCGCCATCCTCGGGATCAAGGACCTGCAGATCGAGGGCACCGGCGCGAAGCCGACGGACGTGATCATCGACGCCCAGTACCGGAAGCTCAACGCGATCCGCGCCGACACGGCCAACGGGATCTACTTCCGCAACTTCACCGCCCAGCGGACCACGTTCAACTCGATCTACATCCTGGCCGCCGACGGCTTCGTCATCGACACGATGCTCACCCGCTGGAACGACGAGTACGGCTTCCTGACCTTCGCCAGCGACCACGGCCTCTACACCGACTGCGAATCGCACGGCAACGGCGACTCCGGGCTCTACCCGGGCAGCGCCTCGGACATCAACGACGGCCGGGGCCACGACGTGCCGCGCCACTCCATCGAGATCCGGCGCTGCAGGAGCCACGACAACATGGTCGGCTACTCGGGCACCGCGGGCGACTCGGTGTACGTCCACGACAACGAGTTCTACGACAACATGGGCGGCGCCTCGATGGACAGCGCGTTCGCCGGGCACCCGGGCCTGCCACAGAACCACGCCCGCTTCGAGCGCAACCGGATCCACGACAACAACCGGGACTACTACCGGTACGTCGCCGACGGCACCTGCGCCAGGCCCGCGGCCGAACGCGGCTACGAGCGGGGCGTCGTCTGCCCGCAGATCGGCATGCCCCGGGGCACCGGGATCATCACCGCGGGCGGCAACTGGAACGTCTTCCGTGACAACTGGATCTGGGGCCACGAGTCCGCGGCCTTCGACCTCCTCGCGGTGCCCGCCTTCATCCGCGGGGAAGGCGCCCTGGGCAAGCAGTTCGACACCTCCCACCACAACCTCTACGAGGACAACCACCTCGGCGTCACCCCCGAAGGCGCGAGCCGCCCCAACGGCGCCGGCGTCTCGTGGGACGGTCAGGGCACCGGCAACTGCTGGCAGGACGACGCCGGCCCCTCCACCCCGTGGGCACTGCCCGCCTGCGGCTCCGCCGGACCGTCCCGGATCCTCGGCGAACCGGTCAAGGTCGCCAAGAGCTACCTGTGCAACGACTACAGCATCCGCGAGCGGCGGCTCCCGGCGGGCTGCGAGTGGTACGGCGCGGCGGGCCCGGCCAGGGTCGAGGTGCAGCTCGCCCTCGCCGGCTCCCTCGCGCTCGGCCTGGTCGCGGTCCTGCTCCGGCGCCGCGCGCTGCGCTCCCGGGCCGGCCTGGCCGTCACGGTCATCGGGATCGCGGGCCTGACCCTGGACGTCCTCGGCGCGGCCTACGGATACACCCTCCTGCCCGCCGCCGCCCTGGCGCTGATGGGAGCGTGGTGGACGGGTGCGGGCCTGCTGTGGACCGGCAGCCGGGGGTTCGGCCGGTTCACGGTCGTGCTCGGAGTCCTCGCCCTGGCGGACGCCTTCGACAAGGCGGTCGTGATGATCCCGCTCCTGCCGGTCGGCCCCGGCTGGATCCGCGGACTGCTGTGCGGGGTCTGGATCCTCTGGGCCGTCGTCCTGCTCGCCCGCAGGCCGGGCCGTACGGCGATCCCCGCCGGGGAGGCGCCCGCGTGAGGCGTTCACCGTCCGCCCCGGGGGCGCGGGCCCGTCCCGCCCCGGCTCAGGAGACCCCGGGGGAGTGGGCCCGTCCCGCGCCGGCCTCGGAGACGCCAGAGACACCGGAGACGCCAGAGACCCCGGGGGCGCGGTCGGCGCGTCACCGGGGAAATCCGTCATCGGGGCTGCGGGCGGCGGCGGCCGTGGGCGCCTGCCTGCTGCTGGCCGCCTGCAACGTCTCCACCGGTCACCACAACCCCGGCACCGACCACAGCGTGGCCACCGCGCCCCCGCCGTACGACGCCTACGGCGCCCCCGAGGGGCCGACCGTCGAGATCAGGGTCGCCGGCGGCCGGGTGACCCCGCCGCCGGGCCGCGTCGAGGCCGCCAGGGGCCAGGCGATCCGCCTGGTCGTCACCTCCGACGTCGCCGACGAGCTCCACGTCCACGGCTTCGACCTCACCCGCCGCCTGGAGCCGGGCCGGCCCGTCACCCTCGACGTCGTCGCCGACCGCGTCGGGCTGTTCGAGGTCGAGACCCACGAGTCCGGCCTCGTCCTGACCCAGCTCGTCATCCGATGACGGGGATCCTCGCCCACGTCACGGCCGGGCCGCCGATCAACCATGCCGACGGGGTCCTCGCCCATGCCGTGGCCCTGCCGTCGGCCCGCCACGCTGCCGCCGGGATCCTCGCCCACGGCGTGGGAAGCAGGCACGACCTGCCGATCCCGCTGTTCTACGCCTTCGCCGGGGCGTTCGCGGCACTGTTCGCGTCGTTCCTCGGGCTCGCCCTGCTCTGGGCCGACTCCCGGTTCCGCGGCGGGACGGCCGGGCGGCCGGTACGGCTCCCCGAGGGGGCCCGGACCCGATGGGCGCTGCGGATCATCGGGCTGGCGGGGGCCGCCTTCACCGCGGCCTGGATGCTCCTCGGACCCGGCGACCCCGGCCGGAACCCGGCCGCCCACCTGGTCTACGTCGTCCTCTGGACGGGACTGATCCCGGCGTCGCTGCTGCTCGGACCCGTCTGGCGGCTCCTCAACCCGCTGCGCACGATCCACCTGCTGCTCGGCGGCAGGGACAGGGGGCCCGCGCCGTTCGGCTACCGGCCCGCCGCGCTCGGCCTGACCGCCTTCGCCTGGATGGAACTGGTCTCGCCGGCCCCCGCCGCACCGGTCACGCTGGCCGTCTTCCTCACCCTGTACGGCGCCGCCCACCTGGCCGCGGCCTTCCGGTACGGGACACGGTGGTTCGACCGGGCCGACGCCTTCGAGGTCTACTCCGCCCTGATCGGCCGCCTGTCACCCCTGGGCCGCAGGGACGACGGCAGGCTGGTCCTGCGCAACCCCCTCGACGGGCTCGACGGCCTGCGCCCGGCCCCTGGGCTGGTCGCCGTCGTGTGCGTGCTGCTCGGCACCACCGGATACGACGGGTTCTCCGACTCCCCGTGGTGGGTGAACCTCCTGCAGGCCGGGCCGCTGGGCCGTACGGTCACCGGGACGCTCGGCCTGCTCACCGCGATCGGCCTCGTGGCGGCCCTCTACCGGGCCTGCACCGCCGCGGCCGGCCTGATCGGCCGGGCCGGACGGGTCGGGAACGGAGCCGCCGTACCCGTGCCGTCCGGAGGAACGGGAGACGCGGCGGGTGGCGGGGACGGAGTGGTCGGCACGTCCGGAGCGACCGGCAGGAGCGGAGCGACCGGAGGAGAGGATGCGGCCGGGGGAGTCGGGGTGACCGGGGGGCGCGGCATGGCCCGTATGTTCGCCCACTCGCTGGTACCCGTCGCCGTCGGCTACCTGATCGCCCACTACTTCTCGCTCCTCGCCATCGAGGGCCAGCGGGCGGTCATCCTCTCGTTCGGCCTGGACCGGACCGTGGATCCGGACGTGGTGGGCCCCGGCACGATCGCCTCCGTCCAGGTACTGGCCATCGTGACCGGCCACGTGCTCGGCGTGGTCACCGCCCACGACCGCTCCGTACGGCTCTTCCCTCCGGAGCGGGCGGTCGCCGGGCAGATACCGCTGCTGGTCCTGATGGTCTGCTACACCATCGGGGGGCTCATCCTGCTGTTCGCGGCATGATGGACGCCGTGGGATCCTCCGTACGCAGAAACCCGGTCCAGCAGCGCAGCGTGGAGCGGGTGAACCAGATGCTCGACGCGGCGGCGGCCCTGCTCGACGAGGGCGGCTACGACGCGCTGAGCACCCGGGCGGTGGCGGCCCGCGCCGAGGTGCCGATCGGCTCGATCTACCGCTTCTTCCGCGACAAGCGCGGCCTGGCCGACGCCCTGGCCCGGCGCAACCTGGAACGTTTCCTGGCCCGGATCGAGCGGCGGCTCACGGGGACGGTGGACCGGCTCGACATGGTGGACCTGGTGGTGGACGAGTACGTCGAGATGAAACGCACGGTCCCGGGCTTCGCGGTCATCGACTTCGGCGAGAACCGCGCGGTGGCCGATTCCCTCGCCGGCTACCTCGCCGATCGGCCCCTCTCCGGCGCGGGCGACCTGAACCGCACCCTCCTCATCGCCGTCGAGGCCGCCGACGCGCTCCTCAAGCTCGCCTTCCGCGAGTCTCCCGGCGGCGACCCCTCCTACATCACCGAGACCAAGCTCCTCCTCCGCGCCTACCTGGAACGCGCCCTGCCTCACTGACGGAGCCCGCCGGAGAACGGCAGTCTCGTCTTCTCCGGTGAACTCGAGACGTGGTGAACCAGGCGATGCATAGTGCTCCTGAGGTGCTTCACAAGACGTGGATGTGCGATCACCGTGAGGCCGGGCGCACTTGATGGGATATCCCGCGAAGCGCCTAGAGAGAACATAAGTACTTGACGTACTTGACGTACTTGATATTCCAAGGGAGGATCGGATGGGAGGTTCAATGACGACCCTGCACTACGACACCTATACCGAGGCGCGCGCTCATCTGAAGGATCTTCTGGATGCGGCCGAGCGTGGGCAGACCGCCACCCTCCGTCGGGACGCGGTCAGAGCTGCCGTTGTGGATGCAGAGCGTCTGCGGAATTTCCTGGCCACGGTGACCCCGTCCCGTGCTGAGGTGGTGTCCGAAGATGATGGTTGGTCTGTTTTCATTCCCGGACTTCCGGTGGCGGCGGATGGCGCTGACTTCAATGCGGCGATCAACGAGATGATCGATGCTCTCCGCGAGTACGCCGAGGACTGGCAAGATCATCTTCTTGACGCGCCCAATCACCGGGACAACTGGGGACTGGTCCAGTTGATCGCCCTTAGCGATGACGATGAACTCCGTCGCTGGCTGACAGGGCAGGCGGCGTGATCTGGCCTTCGGCTACCAGGGAAGATCACGAGAAGTTCTGTCTGGCAGAGGGATGGACCAGTGTCCGTGACGCGCGGGGCCGTTCAGGAACCCACCACGTGACCTATGAACTTCGCCTTCCGGACGGCCGGATCCTGCGGACCAGGATCTCTCATCCGCCTGATCGCACTTCCTATGGCCGCAACCTCTGGGCACACATCCTTCGGGACCAGCTCAACGTTTCCGAGGAGGAGTTCTGGAGATGCGTCAGGGAAGGGGAGAGTCCGGACCGCGGTATACCTGCCGCACCGGCGGAGACGCTTCCCGCCGATCTCGTCCACTTGCTGATCGCGCGGGTCGGTCTTACCGAGGCGGAGATCATGAAGATGACCAGGGAAGAGGCCATCGCCAGGCTGCACACCTTCTGGGCCGATGGAACGTGACATTTAGGTACTGAGCCATCTCCACGCTCACTCCAGGAGAGCAGTCAGACGCTTGGGGGCGACGATCCGGTAAGCGTCGATGATGATCTCGGCGACCTCCGCCCAGTCCTGCGGGACGTCGAGATAGACGCCGAGCCAGCCCCGGTGGCCGACGTACGGCGGGCGGAAGAAGCGCCCGGGGTCCTGCGTGATCAGGACCTCCTGCACGCCGGGAGGGGCGGCGCACCAGAAGGCGAGCCGATCGCCGTGGTGGTGGTCGGCATACATCACGAACGTCTTCTTGTCCCGGATGAACCAGGTCGGCTCGCCGTGGCTGAGCCGTTCGGTGGTCTCGGGCAGCGCCAGGCAGAGCCGGCGCAGGGACTCCAGCGGATCGTCATCCATGATCGGACGGTACTTCACCGGGGGAGAGGGCGCGGCTTCCGGTACTTCGTCTCAGAAGGGCACGTGCCGCTTCCCTCCGGCGAGACCGGTCGGGGAGGCGTGCGGTGGAGCGCTGAGGACCGACCAAGGGTCAGAGGTCGAGCTCGCCGAGTTTGACGCCGCCGACGAAGGCGTCCCATCCGGCCCGGGTGAGGAAGAGCTTGGGGCCGTCGGGGTCCTTGGAGTCACGGAGGACGTGGAGGGGGCCGGTGCCGGATCCGGGGGCGTCCACGACGGCCACTTCGACGCATTCGCCGCCGCTGGAGCCGCTGAGCGAGGACTTGCGCCAGGCGGCGCCGGTCAGGTCTGCTGCCACTTCGTCATCACCTTCGCGATCAGATCGGCGCTGGCCTGCGCGGGCAGGGCCACCGAGCGGATTGCCTCGTATCTCTTGCAGAGCACCGCTACGTCACGCGGGTGGTCCGTCACATGTCCTACGGCGGCGGACTCCACGAACACACTATCCAGGCTTCCTTCGACGCCCGCAATGAAGAAACCTCCTTCCATACCGGCGATCGCGCCTCCGGTCGCGCCCGCGCCCTTCGGCACGACCTGGATGGAGACGTGCTTACGCTCGGCCGCGGCGAGCAGCGCCGCGAGCTGGTCGCGCCCGGTCGTCCACCCACATGGCGGGGCGCCCATGCGGCCGGCCACCCACACAGCCAGACGTCCACCCGTTACCCCGGCCACCCGCCCGCCACCGGGCTTCCGGTCAGCGGGCCTGTTCGCGCCAGGCGTTGGTGATGGGGAGGCGGCGGTCGCGGCCGAAGTTCTTCGGGGTGATCTTCGGACCCGGCGGGTACTGGCGGCGCTTGTACTCGGCGACGTCCACCAGGCGGATGACCCTGGCCACCAGCTCCGGGTCGTGGCCGACCGCGACGAGCTGGGCCGAGCCCATGTCGTTCTCGACGTAGTCGCCGAGCAGCCGGTCGAGCACGTCGTACGGCGGCAGGGAGTCGGTGTCGCGCTGGCCGGGCCGCAGTTCGGCGCTCGGCTCCTTGGAGATGGAGTTCTCCGGGATCGGCGGCCGGTCGAAGCCGTACAGGAAGTCGCCGGAGGTGCCCGCCTGGGCGTTGCGCCAGCGGGACAGCTCCCAGACCTGGGTCTTGAGCACGTCCTTGATGGGAGCGAAGCCGCCGGCGGAGTCGCCGTAGAGGGTGGAGTAGCCGACCGCCAGCTCGCTCTTGTTGCCGGTGGTGAGCACCAGGTGGCCGTGCTCGTTGGACAGGCCCATCAGGATCATGCCGCGCACCCGGGCCTGGAGGTTCTCCGCGGCCAGGCCGGACAGCTCGATCTCCTTCTCGAACGCCTCGACGATGTCGGCGATCGGCACCTCCCGGGCGTTGATCCCCTGCCGGTCCACCAGCTCCCGGGCGTCGCTCAGCGAGTGCTCGGAGGAGTAGCGCGAGGGCAGCATGATCGCGTGGACCCGGTCGGGGCCGACGGCGTCGGAGGCGATCGTGGCGGTCAGCGCCGAGTCGATCCCGCCGGACAGGCCCAGAATGACCGACCGGAAGCCGTTCTTGGCGACGTAGTCGCGAAGCCCCAGCACCAGGGCCGAGTAGATCTCGGCGAGGTCGTCCAGGCGCGGCGCCACGGAGGGGGGCTGCGGCGCGTAGGGCTCGACGGGGAACGCGGCCAGCTCCACCCGCTCCACCGTGATCACCGTGCCGTCGTGGGCGTCCACCTGGAACGTCCCCAGCCCGCCGTACCGGGCCTCCGGCAGTTCCAGGTCGGTGACCAGGAGCTCCTCGGAGAACTGCGCGGCCCGCGCGACGAGCTCGCCGGAGGCCGAGACGATGATCGAGTCGCCGTCGAAGACCAGCTCGTCCTGCCCGCCGACCTGGTTGGCGTAGGCGAGGGCGCAGCCCGCCTCCCGCGCCCGCCTCGCGACCAGCTCCAGCCGGACGTCGTCCTTCTCCTTCTCGTACGGCGAGGCGTTCGGCACCACCAGCAGCCCGGCTCCGGCCTCGGCCACGACCGAGACGGGCCCGCCGTCCTGCCAGAGGTCCTCGCAGACGGCGATCGCCACGTCCACCCCGTGCAGGCGGAAGATCGGCAGGCGATCGCCCCGCACGAAGTAGCGGTACTCGTCGAAGACGCCGTAGTTCGGCAGGTGGTGCTTGGCGGTCCTGGTGACGACCCGGCCGCGGTGCAGCAGCGCGGCGGCGTCCAGCGGGGCGCCCTTGGGCTGTCCGATCCGGGGCGCCAGGTCGGCCCGGTCGACGTAGCCCACGACCACCGGGATCTCGCCGAGGCCCTCGTCGGCCAGCCGCCGGGCGGCGTCCTCGACCGCGGCGATCGACGCCTCCACGAACGAGCTGCGCAGCACGAGGTCCTCGGCCGGGTAGCCGGTCAGGAACATCTCGGTGAAGACCACCAGGTGCGCGCCCCGGTCGGCGGCGCGCCTCGTCCACTCGACGAGCCTGTCCGCGTTGCCGGCGAGGTCACCGACGACGGGGTCGGTCTGGGCGAGGGCGATACGGAGTTGAGCCACGTCCCCACCCTATTCCCGGCTTCCCGGGAGGCGGTGACGGGCCGCCCGGGGAAGACGGCGGGCTACCCGGGCCGCCCGGGGAAGGGGGCGGCCCGTACCCGTCAGCCGGTGACGCCGAGCAGGCCGAGCTTCCGCGCGGTGGCGGGCTCGGTGACGCGCCGGACCTCCTTCCCCGAGCGGTCGAGGACGACGATCGTGTTGGCCGAGGCGCCCTTCACCCGGACGGCCAGGCGGCCGTCGCGCAGGTAGTGGGCGCTGAGCGCACTGCCCTTCACCGGGATGGCGATCTTCTTGCCGGTCATCGTGTCGTAGATCGACGGGCTGTACCAGACGGGCCAGGAGCCGTCTCCGCCCGGGGCGTCCGCGGAGATCGTCCGCACCACGACCCGCCGCCCGTCGGGCGAGACGCTCCCCACGTGGTTGGCGAGCCTGATGCCGGGCGCCTTGCGGGAGCGGTGGGTGCGGGTGTCGAGCAGGTGGACGCCGGTGGTGTCCCCGGCGTAGCCGGCGAGCGTCCCGCCGTCGGCCGACCAGGTCAGGTGGCAGGGGCCGGGGGTACGGCCGAGCACGGTCACCCGCCCGCCGGAGGCGCCGACCGCGGCCACCGTCGCGGCTTCCGAGTCGCCCCTCCTGGGGAAGGCGATGCGCCGGCCGTCGGCGCTCCAGGCGGGGGTCACGCACGGCCCGCCGTAGGCCGCGCCGGTGGCGACGACCTTGTCCCCGGCGGCCGACCTGACGTGCAGCCGGCCCTTGGCGTCGATCCAGGCGACGCGTCCGCCGTCCGGCGACGCGGAGAACTGGCCGACGAAGGAACCGTCGCCCGACGGGATGGTCACCGCCCGCCCGCCGGATCCGGCCGTCACCCGTACGCCACCGTCCTTGTAGTCGAAGTAGACGCCGCGTACGGTGGCCGCGGCCGGGGCCGCCGCGGGACCCGCCGCGGAGGCGGTGGTCGCGGTCGTCCCGGCGGACGCCTGGGCGGTCGCGGAGAGAGCGGGGGCGGTCACGACGAGCGCGGCGCCGGCGACCAGGGTCCGGTATTTCACAACGATCTCCTTGGAACGGTTCGTCTGCTGGTTGTTAGAGCGCCGAGCGGCGCGGAAGGTTCACATCCGCCCGGAAGCGGAGCCGAAAGGCCGTGCTCGCCAGGCCGGGGCGCCGAAGGCTCCGCCCGGCCGGGAAGGCCCGCTCCGGCGGAGGGTTCACGCCCGCCCGGCCGGCGCCGGGGGCTCGCGGCCCGCCGGGAGCGGCAGGACGGCCTCCACGACGGTGCCGCCGCCCGGGGCCACGCCGACCACGCACGTCCCGCCCAGCTCGGCGGCGCGCTCGCGCATCGACAGCAGGCCCACGCCGGAGCGCGCCGTCTCCGGCAGCCCCTTGCCGTCGTCCCGCACCCGCACCGTCAGCGACTCCCCGCGGGCCAGCGAGACCGTCGCGGTCCGGGCCCCGGCGTGCTTGCGGATGTTGGTCAGCGCCTCCTGGGCGATCCGGTAGGCGGCCACCTCGGCGGCGGCGGGCAGGTCGGACAGGTCGCCCGCCGTCTCCACGGACACCTCGGGGTCCCCCTCGGCGGCCAGCGCCCGCACGGCTCCGGCCAGGCCCAGCTCGTCCAGGGTCGGCGGGCGCAGGCCGTACACCAGCTCCCTGACCTCCCGGCTGACCGTGTCCATGGCGCCGCGCAGCTCGCCCAGCAGCAGGTCGGCCGAGTCGGGAGAGGTGCGCAGGGTGATCCTGGCCATGTTGATCGACATGGCCATGTCGGTCAGCGCGTGCCCGAGCCCGTCGTGCAGGTCGCGGCGCAGGCGGCGGCGTTCCTCCTCGCGGGCGCTCAGGATGCGCTCGCGGGAGCGACGCAGGTCGGCGGTCATCCGTACGGCGTGCACGACGTCCGCGACGTACGGCGTGGCCGCCGCGATGAGCCGGTCGTTGTGCGCGGCGGCGAACCGGCGGGGGCCGGGGGAGCCCAGCAGCAGCCGCCCGACCGGCTCACCGTGCCAGATCAGCGGCACCGTCCGGGGGGCCGGGCCGAGCAGCCCGATCTCCGCCGGTCTGCCCTCCGCGCCGTCCACCTCGACCGCGACCCCGGTGACGCTCAGCACGTCACGGATCACCGCGGCCATGGCGGCGAGCGCGTTCACCGGCTCCGTCTGGGCGGCCTCCGCGGCCAGCCGCGCGGTCAGCGCGCGGGGGTCGCCGCGCGTGCCGTACAGGAGCCGGTCGGCCCACAGCCGCAGCACGCGGCGGAGCGGGTGGAAGACCGCGCCGGCGAACAGCGCCGCGATCGCCCCGCCAACCGGGGCGTAGTCGGACAGGAACAGCCCGGCCACGGCGCCCGCGCCGAAGTAGACCACGCTGACCGCGGCGATCAGCCCGGCGGCCACGAAGGCGCGGCTCGCGACGGTTTCGATGCCGTAGAGCCGGTAGCGCAGCACGGCGAAGGCGATGGAGACCGGAATCAGCCCGGTGAGGACGGTCGCCGGCAGCCACCAGGAGGGGCCGCCGAGCAGGACCACCACGTACAGGCCGAACGTGCTTAATGGCCAGGCGATCTGACGGCGCAGCACCGGGTCGCCGCTCCGGAACCGGACGGCCAGGGAGGCCAGGGCCAGGACGGCCATGACGTTGATCGCCCATGTCGAGGCCAGGAGCATCCACTCCAGGTGGGGCGCCAGCGCCTCGACGGCGAACGGGTTCGGGACGATCCTCGGCAGCGGGTAGTTCCGGAGAGGCGGGGTCGGGCGGGTGATCGAGCGGAACGCCTCCGCCGCCATGACGGTGAACGCCAGCGCCGCCACCGGGCGCCAGCGCCGCGAGGGCAGCCGCCCGTCGGGGGAGTACAGCGGCAGCACGGTGGCCAGCAGGATGCCGCCTGCGATCCAGCCGAGCCCGGAGACATGGCGGTAGTACCCGGCGGCCTCCATCGCGCCGTCGGCGCCCGAGCGCAGCATCATGGCGCCGGCGAAGGTGCTGACCGCGCAGCCGAACCCGCCCAGGCACATCAGCCAGGCGGTGGGCGGGCGTGAGCGGTGGGCCAGCAGGAACGCTCCGACCAGGGGGAAGGTCACGCCGACCGACATCTCCGGGGTGGCGGGCAGGTCCCCGGCCCAGCCCGGGGGGAGCTGCCGGTAGGTGACGTAGCCGGTGACGGTGAGCGTGACGGACACGACGGCCGACACGACGGCGACGATCCGCCGGACGGAGACGGGCAGCGCCCGCCGGGCGGGCCGCCCGGTCCCCGAACCGCCCGCCAGGCCGGCGCCGTCGTCCGGCCCGCCGCCGGGCCGGGTGCGCCCGGCCACCGCTACCTGCCCGGCCCGCCGGGGTTGACCAGCCCCGACTCGTACGCCGCGACGACGAGCTGGGCGCGGTCGTGCAGCCCGAGGTGGTCCAGGAGCCTGGTCACCGACTGCGCCACCGAGGGCTCGGGAACCGACAGGGTCGCGGCGATCTGGCGGTTGGTGAGCCCGCGGGCGACCAGCTTCATCAGGTCCAGTTCGGCGTCGCCGAGACCGGCGAGGGCGGGCGGGGCGGAGGGGTCGGTCCGCCCCGCGAAGGCGGCGATCAGCCGGGTGGTGACGGCGGGATCGATCAGCGCGTCCCCGGCCTGCGCGGCCCGCATCGCGCCGATGAGCTGCTCGGGGGCGGAGGTCTTGAGCACGAAGCCGCTCACCCCGGCCCGCAGCGCCGCGTACAGGTTGTCGTCCGTGCCGAACGTGGTCATCATGATCACCTTCGGCGGCGCGTCGTCGGCCAGGATGCGCCGCGCGGCGGTCAGGCCGTCCAGCCGGGGCATCTGGATGTCCATCAGCACCAGGTCGGGGGAGGTCTCGCGGACGGCCGTGATCGCCCGTTCGCCGTCCTCGGCCTCGGCGACCAGCTGGAAGCCGGGCTCGCTGTCCAGCACGACCCGCAGGCCGGTGCGGACCAGCGCCTGGTCGTCGGCCACCACCACGCGCAGCACCCGCGGACCGTCCGCCTCCGCCGGGGCCGTCGCGGAGACCGGCGCCTCCCGGCCTTCCCGGGCCTCACCGGGGCCCGGTGACCCTCCGGCAGCGGGAGATCCGCCTGTGGCGGGCGGTGCGGGCGGCAGGTCCAGGTGGGGGGCCTGCGACAGCATGTCGGACTCCAGCCGCTGCAGGGCCGGGCCGAGGTCCAGGCCCAGCTCGTCACGGAGCAGCGCGCGGGCGCGCCGGAGGGCGCCCAGTGCGTCCCCCTGCCGGCCGCTGCGGTAGAGCGCCAGCGCGAGCAGCCGCCAGGCCTCCTCCCGCAGCGGGTGGGCGGAGGCGTGGGCCTCCAGGTCGGCCACCAGCGCACCGGACGGCCCGAGCCGCAGGCCCGCGTCGGCGCGGCGCTCCACCGCGACCAGCCGCAGCTCCTCCAGCCTGCCCGCCTCGGTCACCGCCCACTGCAGGTCGGAGAACTCGGCCAGGGCCGGTCCCCGCCACAGCGCGAGGGCCCGGCCCAGACGCTCCCACACCTCGGCGGGCCCGCCCGTCGCCTCCTTCACCGCGCGCTCGAACGTCCAGGCGTCCACCTGCTCGGGGACGGCGCGCAGCGCGTAACCGGGCGGGGCGGAGACCAGGACCACCGCCTCCTCCCGGGGGGCGCGGCCGGGCTCCAGGGCGCGCCGCAGGCGCGAGACGTATCCCTGGACGGTGGACAGGGCCTGGGCGGGGGGCTCACCGGGCCACAGCTCGTCGATGAGCATGCTCACCGGTACGGCGCGGCCGCCCGCGACGAGCAGCCGGGCCAGCACGGCCCTCTGGCGCTGCCCGCCGAGATCGACGGGGTCCCCGTCATGGCGTGCCTGGAACGGTCCCAGGGCCCGAAACGTCAGCATCTCAGGCGTAAGCGTAGAGCCACCGCGTCCAAGGTCATACCTGCTCCACCTGCCATCGTTCGCCGACTGAAGAGAATCATCGGTAGTCGAAACCGCACATTCAAGGTGGGTGGCTGCACCACTTCGGTCACAGATCTCCGCCCTGAAAGTGGAAAATCCCCCTAAGGGTGAAATAACCGAGTATGTGGCGCTATGTCCCGACCCTCCATTCCGTGACGGGGGGACCGTACCGCGCGGGAACAGCAATCGGATCAACAACGGTTCAACGCGCTCCGGGAAGGGGCCGGTGTTCACGGGACCGTACGGCGGCCCGCCACCTGCCCCGGAGCGCGCGGGAGACGCGGGGCCGGTTTCGCGACGGGTCCGGCGCTCCGGGCCGGCTCCGACGTCACCCCTCCGGCTCCGCTCACCCCTCCGGCGTCACCCCTCCGGCTCCGCTCACGCCTCCGGCGTCACCCCTCCGGCTCTGCGCACGCCTTCGCCGTCACGCCTCCGCCGTCACGCCTCCGACTCCGCTCACGCCTCCGGCGAGGCCGCGCGGCGGCGCAGCGCCGGACGGATCGCGAACAGGCCCGCCGCCGCGACCAGGTTGACCCCGCCGACGGTCAGCCACAGCGTGACGGGACCGGCTTCGAGCAGGCGGGTTCCGGCCAGCGGGGCGAGCATGGCCCCGCCCGACATGGCCAGGCCGTACACGCCGGCGTATCGTCCGCGCAGGTGGGTCGGGGCGAGGACCGCCACGATCGCGCCCGGCAGTCCCGCGGTGAGGATCTCGCCCAGCGTCCAGACGACCACGCCCGCGGCGTACCCGGCGACGCTGGAGACGAAGGCGGTCAGCGCGAAGCCCGCGCTGATGACGATCAGGCCGGTGGCGAAAACGGTGCCGGGGTCGCGCCTGCCGAGCCAGTCGCCGGTCAGCGGCTGCAGGATCACGATCAGCACGCCGTTCACCGCGATCACCAGGCCGTAGTCGACCGTGGAGAAGCCCGAGTGGCTCATCGCCACCGGCAGGGTGGTGAACGCCTGGGTGTAGGCCATGCTGTACAGCAGGGAGATCAGGCAGTAGACGATCATCAGCCGGTCGCCGAGCAGCGCGGCGAGCCCGCCGCTCCGCGTCCCGGCGCGATCCCCGGCCGGAGTCCCGCCGTCCCGGAGCCGGTCGCCCTCGCCCTGGAGTCCGCCGCCGTCCGAGGGCCCGCTGTCCGAGGGCCCGCTGTCCGAGGGCCCGCTGTCCGAGGGCCCGCCGTCCGAGGGTCCGCCGTTCCCGCCCCGGGACCCGGTGCGGCCCTGCCTGGATCCGGCGCGGCCCGCGCGCCGGGGCAGCGTCTCGGGCACCGCCCGCCACACCAGCAGGCCGAAGGCCACCGAGGTGAGGGCGTTGACGGCGAACATCCACCCGTACCCGGCGCGGGCGAGCCAGCCTCCGGCGACCATCGCCACCGAGAAGCCCAGGTTCAGCGCCCAGAAGAGCAGGCCGTAGGCGCGCGGCCGGTCGGCGGGGGAGACGAGGTCCGCCACCAGCGCGCTGGAGGCCGGCCGGTAGGCGTCGATCGCCAGGCCCAGCACGAACATCGACGTCACGATCGCCGGGAACGAGCTGCTCGCGCCCAGCGCCGCCATGGCGGCGGCGGTCGCCGTCATGCCGCCGGCGAGTGTGATCCGCCTGCCGTACCGGTCGGCCAGCCAGCCCGCGGGGACCTGGGAGACCAGCGAACCGGCCCCGAACACCGTCATCACCGTGCCGGCCGCGGTCAGGGACATGCCGCGGGACTCGATCAGGTAGACGCCGATGAACGGCTGGACCATCATGCCCACCCGGTTCACCAGCGTGCCGGCCCACAGCGCCCAGAACGGCCGGGGCAGGCCGCCCAGCTTCGACCGCAGGAAACCGGAGGAACCGGACGGCCCGCTGGAGCCGGGGGAGTCGGGGGAGCCGGGCGGCGAGCCGGGTCCGGCGACGGTCGTGCTCGTCATGACGGCATGATTGGACAGGCGGGCGGCCGGACGCGAATCTTTTAGCCGTGCCTGAAAAGTCCTGCCATGTCGAGTGGATCTTCGCCCCCGAGGACGTCGCGCGGATCCGCTTCGCGTTCTCCCCGCTCTGGGAGCTGGTGGCCAGCCTGCGGGTGATCCGCGACCCGGCCCGACACTCCCTGCACCTGCCGTGGGTGCGCGCCGTACGCGACCGGGTGGCCGCGCTCGACATGGCGGAGCTGTTCGCGCTGGTCCCGCTCCGCGGCTACCTCGCCGACTTCCTCACGCCCGTCCCCGACACCCCGCTGCCCGACCTCGCCACCGAGCTGGACCGGGTACGGCGCACGCCCCCGGCGCGGGCGGCGGAGGAGGCCGGGTGGGTGCAGGGGGCCGATCCCCGGATCGTCGCGCGGTTCACCGCCGACCCGGAGGCGGGGGTGGCACGCGTCGCCGACGCCCTGGAGCGCTACTGGGAGGCGGCGCTCGCCGGGTTCTGGCCGCGCGTCCACGGCCTGCTGGAGGCCGACGTGCTGCGCCGTTCCCGCAGGCTCGCCGCGGGAGGGGCCCGGGACCTCTTCGCCGACCTGCACCCGAACGTGAGCTGGCGCGGCGACCGGCTCGCCATCGTCCGGAGCCGGGAGTACTCGGCGCCGATCGGCGGCGACGGCCTGGTCCTCGTGCCGACCGCCTTCCACTGGCCCGACACCGCCGCGATGGTCGAGCCGTACCAGCCGATGCTCGTCTACCCGGCGACGGGCGTCGGCACGCTGTGGACCGACGGCCCGCCGCCCGCCCCCGACGCCCTCGCCGCGCTGATCGGCCGCACCCGGGCCCGGATCCTCACCGCCCTGGCCGAGCCCGCGACCACCTCGGCGCTCGCCCGGCGGATGGGCCTCACCCCCGGGGCGGTCAGCCAGCACCTCACCGTCCTGGCCGGCGGGGGGCTGGTGACCCGCCGCCGCCTCGGACGCGAGGTCGTCTACCGCCGCAGCCCGGTGGGCGACTCCCTCGCCTGCGTCTCCTGAACCGGCGGGATCGCCGCGCCGGTCCGGGGCGCGCCGGTCCGGGAGGGGCGGAACCCTCCGGCCCCAGGCCGCCGGGCCTACCCGCTCTGGGCCGCCGGGCCGTATCCGTCCCGGGCCGCCGGGGCGGCCGCGCCGTACCGGCTGGACTCCAGGAGCCACTCCAGTTGCGCCCGCGGCGCGGCCAGGAAGGCGCACGCGACCTTGCTGACGTCCCTGGCCTGGGCCGGCGACAGCGCGAACCGGTCGAAGAGGCGGGGCAGCCGCCGGGCCGCGGCGCGCTGGTCCTCGGCACGCTCGGCGATCCGGTCGCTGACCCAGGCGACGGCCTCCGCCTCCGAGAACCCGAACGCGCCGGCGGCGACCGTCACGTAGTTGTGCACGTCGCCGTTGGCCCGCTCCTTGGGATACGACGCCACGTCGTTGCACCAGGCCGTCACGTCGTTGCAGGCGTCCACCAGCGTCCGCCAGGTCACGCTCTCCCTCAGCCCCGGCGGCACCTCCACCCCCAGGCACGGCTCGACCAGGTCGAACAGGTACGGCCCCGCGGTGCCCCGGCGCAGCGCCGGGTACTCCGCGGCCGAGGGCACCCGCCCGGCGCACCGGTTCTCCGCCTCCGCGCGGCAGGCCGCCCCCTGGGCCACCAGCCCCCGCGCGAACCGCTGCCGCCACCGGGCGCTCATCCGCCCGGCCGTGGCCCGCCACAGGCCGGCGAACGACGCCTCAACGGGAGGGCGCTCCCCGGTCGCGGACGCGCCGGACCCGCCGGTGGAACCCGGCAGGAACGGCGAAGCCCGGGTCATGACGCCGAGGCGGGTGAAGGCGGCGTCGACGGTCTCGGCCACCCGCCCGGCCGGTTTCTCGTCCCACTCGTCGTCGAAGCAGAACAGCCAGGTCAGCCACTTGGCGAACAGCAGCGCCGCGTCCTCGCCGGCGTCGGCGAGCGCGCGGCCCGCCATCCGCTCGAACCGCGCCCCCGAGGGCGGCTCCAGGCCCGTCCCCCGGGCCCACTCGGCGAGCGACGCCCCGATCCGGTCGATGGCGGGGTGCATGCGGCAGGGCGCGCCCATCGCCGGTACCCGTTCGACGAGGGGCAGGAGCAGGGACGCGGCCGTGACGGGGGTGCGGGCCCGGGACGGCCATCGTTCCATCTCGTCCATCTCGCGGGGCGCCGCCCCGCATGTCCTGGCGAGCACTACAGCGGCCCGAAGAGCCAGTTGCCGGCCGCGTTCGGGTCGGTGCTCGTGTAGTACTGCCGGGCCGCCTCGACCAGCTCGCCGACCGCGATGACCCCGTCCCGGTCGCGGTCGAGCCGGTCGAACGCCACGTCCACGTCGTCGTGGGCGGTGCCGAAGGCGGTCAGTGCGATCCGCAGGCCGTCCGGCCGGACCGAGCCGTCCCCGTCGGTGTCGCAGAGCCGCGCGACCGCCTCGGCGGCGGGCCGGAACACCGGATCGAACCGGCCGCCCTCCACGAACGCCGAGATCATGCCCGCCCGGAAGCCCTCCGGGGAGATCACGCCGTCGCCGCCGGCCGCGGCCGACAGCGTCGACCAGATCGCCTCCAGCCCGCCGACGAGCCGGTTGCCCGCCGGAGAGGTCGGTGACTCTCCGAATCCGACCAGGATCCTGGCGCCCAGCCCGAGCATGTCGTCCCGTACGGCCCGGCCGTCGCCGTCGACGTCCAGGTGCCCGAAGGCACGGTCTAATTTGTGCTTGAGAAGTTCGGTGCTCACGGTAGACCCTCGTGTTACGTGAATGGCGCGGACGATTACGCTAGGTGACGATAGCGAGGTGATTCCAAGAGCCATTCCAGATGGGCCCTGGGAATGGTCAAGAAAGCGCACGTGACCTGGATCACCTCCCGGGCGGCGGCGGTGTCGAGGCCGCGCCGCTCCACCACCTGCGGGATCATGCGGGCGGCCGTCCACAGGTCGTCCATCCGCTCGACCAACCGATCCGTGACCCACGCCACGGGGTCCCCGCCTGCGCCGGGGCTCGCGGCCGCCAGGTAGCCGTCCCCGGACACCAGGTCCGCGCACCACACGACCACGTCGCAGCTCGCCTCGACGACCGCCGCCCAGTGCGGGCTCCGCCGTACGGACGCGGGCGCCTCCACCCCGGCGCACGGCTCCACCAGGTCGAACAGGTAGCGGCCGAAGCGGTCCCTGCCGAACGGCGGGTAGTCGCCGGCGGCCGGCGCCGCGGCGCGGAGC
Source organism: Streptosporangium sp. NPDC004379 (assembly GCF_042873875.1). Classification (NCBI taxonomy): domain Bacteria; kingdom Bacillati; phylum Actinomycetota; class Actinomycetes; order Streptosporangiales; family Streptosporangiaceae; genus Streptosporangium; species Streptosporangium sp. NPDC004379. The sequence goes on along the minus strand of NZ_JBIAMC010000001.1, from coordinate 390,671 downwards.
AGCGCCGCGCGCTGGGCGTCCAGCCCGGCCAGGAACCCCTCGCGCCAGCCGTCGCTCATCCGCGGCGCGCAGACCCGCCACAGGTCGGCGAACGCCCGCTCCACCGCCGCCGGGCCCGGCTCGTCCCCGCGCGCCACCGCCGGAACCCCGGCCAGCGCCGCGGGATCCTCCCTCGCGGCGGACATCCAGATCAGCCAGCGGGCGAACATCGTGGCCGCGTCCGTGCCGTACCGGGCGAACGCCCTCCCGGCCAGCAGGTGCGCGCCCCCGCCGGGGTCGGCCCGCAGGCCGTGCCGGCGAGACCAGGCGATGGCCGCCGCCTCGATCCGGTGCACCGACGGGTGCACCGGGCACGGCACGGCCAGAGCCGCGAGCCTCTCGGTGAGCGGGAGGGGCGGCGCGCCGGGCGCGACGCCGCCCGCCGGGCCGTACGGTGTGGCGCCGCCCATCGGTCCGTGCGGCGTGGCGCCGCCCATCGGTCCGTGCGGCGTGACGCCGCCCGCCGGTCCGTGCCGCAGTCCGGTGCGCATCGTCTTCCTCCCCGGGAGAACATTCGGTCCGCTCCTGCCGGGCACGAGCGACCGCCCTGACCCGGTCAGAGGGGTTTTAGCCGCTTTGACCTGGGCAAACTCGGTTCCGGCTGCTGGGAGTCTCGCATCACCGGTCACGCCGGACGGCCGGGACGCGCCAGTCGCCGAGCCCGAGGGCGGTGCGGCCGATGCGCCTTTCCGCCGTTCTTCTCGTAACGTGTGCGAAACACGAAGCGGGCAGACTTGTACGCGGCCAGGAGTGTCGCGCCCGGTCGGTAATGGAGGAGGAGCCGTGGACCGCCAGCAGGAGTTCGTTCTCCGCACCCTTGAGGAACGCGACATCCGGTTCATCCGGCTGTGGTTCACCGACGTGCTGGGCTTCCTGAAGTCGGTGGCCATCGCGCCCGCCGAGCTGGAGGGGGCCTTCGCCGAGGGCATGGGCTTCGACGGCTCGTCGATCCAGGGCTTCGCCCGGGTCTACGAGGCGGACATGCTCGCCAAGCCCGACCCCTCGACCTTCCAGATCCTGCCCTGGCGCAGCGAGATGCCGGGCGCGGCCAGGATGTTCTGCGACATCCTCATGCCGGACGGGTCGCCCTCCCACGCCGACCCGCGCTGGGTGCTCAAGCGCACCCTGGCCAAGGCCTCCGACATGGGGTTCAGCTTCTACACCCACCCCGAGATCGAGTTCTTCCTGCTGAAGGAACGGCCGGAGAAGGGCGCCCGTCCCGAGCCGATCGACGACGGCGGCTACTTCGACCACACCCCGCACAGCTCAGGCCACGACTTCCGCCGCAACGCGATCATGATGCTGGAGTCGATGGGCATCTCCGTCGAGTACAGCCACCACGAGGGCGGCCCCGGCCAGCAGGAGATCGACCTGCGCTACGCCGACGCGCTGACCACCGCCGACAACATCATGACGTTCCGCCTGGTCATGAAGGAGGTCGCGCTGGAGCAGGGCATCTGGGCGAGCTTCATGCCCAAGCCCTTCACCGAGCAGCCGGGCTCCGGCATGCACACCCACATGTCGCTGTTCGAGGGGGACCGCAACGCCTTCTACGAGCCCGGCGCGGAGTACCAGCTCTCCAAGGTCGGCCGCTCCTTCATCGGCGGTCTGCTCGCGCACGCCGCGGAGATCACCGCCGTGTGCAACCAGTGGGTCAACTCCTACAAGCGGCTGTGGGGCGGCGCCGAGGCGATCGCCGGGGCCGGCGGTGAGGCGCCCAGCTACATCTCCTGGGGCCACAACAACCGCTCGGCCCTGGTGCGGGTGCCGATGTACAAGCCGCACAAGGGCGGCTCGACCCGCATCGAGTTCCGCTCCCTGGACTCGGCCTGCAACCCCTATCTCGCCTTCGCGGTGATCCTGGCCGCCGGCCTGAAGGGCATCGAGGACGGCTACGAGATGCCCCCCGGCGCCGAGGACGACGTCTGGGCGCTGACCTCGGCCGAGCGCCGGGCGCTGGGCATCCGCCCGCTGCCTCAGTCGCTGGACGAGGCCATCTCGGTCATGGAGCACAGCGAGCTGGTCGCCGAGACCCTCGGCGAGCACGTCTTCGACTACTTCCTGCGCAACAAGCGCGCCGAGTGGCGCGACTACCGCCGCCAGGTCACCGAGTTCGAGCTGGGCCGCTACCTGCCGGTTCTCTGACCCGCCGGGCTCCCCGCTCCGGAAGACCGCGAACCGCCCCGCGTGAGCCCGGCCGGCAGCGCCGGCCGGGTCCCTCCCACGCGTACCCGGACCTCTCGTACGGCGCCGGCCGGGCCCCTCACACGTGTCCGCCCGAGCCTCCTCGGACGTCTACCCGGGCTCCCCGTCGTGGACGGTGGCGAGTTCGGCGAGCCCCGAGATGGTCAGGACCGGGGACAGCAGCTCGTTGGCGATGACCGTAAGGCGGTCGGCGTGGGTGAACAGGACGCTCAGGCCCGCGCTGTCGAGATACTCGACGTCGGTCAGGTCGAGGACCAGCGGGCCCGGAGCGCGGTCGAGGGCGGCGGCGAGGACGTCGGTGTTGCTCATGTCGATCTCACCGGCGACGGTCAGGAGCGCGACCCCGTCCGGGCGGTGTCCGGGGGTGAGGGTAAGGGGCGTGGTCATCAGGCGATCCTCATGAGCATGTCGACGGTGGTGCCGGAGGGGCTGGGCGTGATGGTGACCTGCTGCATCATGGCGCGCATCAGAGCGACGCCGCGGCCGCGATGGGCGTTCGCCTCGGGCTGGGGGAGTTTCCATCGGCCGCTGTCGGCGACGGTGAGGCGCAGGTTGTCGACGAACGCCTCGGCCCGCAGCCGGACGATGTCGCCGGGGGCGTGGCGGTGGCCGTGCTCGATGGCGTTGGCGCACGCCTCACCGGCGGCGACCAGGACGTTCTGGATGGTCTGGGCCGGCAGGTCGCACTGGGTGAGCCAGTTCCGCAGAGCCCTGCGGACGGGGGCGAGCTGGGACGACTCGGCGGGGAAGGTCATCTCCAGCGGAGTGGGATGGCGGTAGAGCAGCAGGGCGACGTCGTCGTTGTAGCCGCCGGCGGGCGCCAGGTGGCTCATCACCTGCGTGGCGAGGTCGTCGACGGCGACGTCCCGGCCGTCCTGGACGGCCCGGCTGGCCCGGTCGATGCCCGCGTCCAGCGGGTGGCGGCGACGCTCGACCAGGCCGTCGGTGTACAGCATGAGCGTGGCCCGCGCCGGGATGACCGTCTCGCTTTCGGGGCGGGTCCTGCCCGGCCGGGCGGCCAGGGGGATGGAGCGCCCGCCGTCGAGCAGATGGGTGGTGCCGTCGGGATGGGCGAGGATGCCCGGCGGGTGCCCGGCGCTGGAGTAGGTCAGGAGCCCCGTCTCAGGGTCGAGGACGCCGCAGAAGGCGGTGGTGCACCTCGCGCCGGGGACGCCTGCGGCGAAGTGGTCCAGGGCCATGAGGGTGCGGGCCGGGCTGGCGTCCTGCAGGAGCAGCGCGCGGCACGCGCTCCGCAGCTGCCCCATGACGGCGGCGGCCTCCACGCCGTGCCCGACGCAGTCGCCGACGACGATGCCGATGCGCCCGTCGGGCAGGGTGATGGTGTCGTACCAGTCGCCGCCGACCTCCAGGGGACGGCTGGCGGGCTCGTAGCGGACGGCGAACCCCTCGGGAAGCCGGGCCGGGCCGAGGATGGCGCGCTGCAGCGCGATCGCCGTCTCGCGTTGCTGGTCGATCTGGTGGGCGCGGACGAGTCCCTGGGCGAGATACCCGGCCAGCAGCGACAGCAGCAGCTGGTCCTCGCCGGTGAAGGGCCGGCGGCCGCCCAGGTCGACCCAGAGCGCCAGCGGGCCGTCGGGATGCTCCAGCAGGACGCCCATCCCGGTGCGGTCGGCGACGGGGGCCAGTGGGGACCGCTCCCGCAGGCCGGTGAGCGCCCGGCGGTGCTCGGCGGAGAGCCCGTGCCAGCTCAGCGACTCGTCGGTGGCGGTCAGGACGGGCTCGTCACCGGCGAAGACGGCGGCCAGCACGCACCGGGCACGCCACAGGTCGTGCAGTTCCCGCAGGGCGCCGGCCAGCGCCTCGGGCAGGCTCACGGCCCGGGACAGGGCCGTGCTCAGGGAGGCGAGGGCGCTCTCCCGCTGGATGGCGTAGTGCTCGGCGGTGACGTCGCGGAACGTGCCGACGACGACGCGGCGCCCGGTGTCGGGGTCCTGCGCGTGGTTGAAGCTGGCGCTGACCCACACCCGGTGCCCGTCACGGTGGATGACGGGGATGGTGTAGCCGCCCTTGTCGTGACCGAGGAGGTCGGAGAAGGCCTCGGACACCTGCCGGTGGGCCTCCGGGTCGGCGTCGGCGTCAGGCCACCACGGGTGGACGGCCGTGTAGGGCAGGTCCTCCGAGCCGTAGCCGAGGATGTCGGTGAACGCGTTGTTGATCTCGACGACGGCGCCGTTCTCGTCGCAGACGAAGAACGCCTCCTGCAGGGAGTCCACCAGCGCGGTGCGCCAGCGGGCCTGGTGCTGGCGCAGGCGCGCCATCTCCATGTTGGCCCGCACCCGGGCGAGCAGTTCCGCGGCGGCGAACGGCTTGACCAGGTAGTCGTCGGCCCCGGCCTGCAGGCCCTCGATGGACTCCTCCTGGCCCGCCCGCGCCGACAGCAGCAGCACGGGGACGGCCGCGGTGCGCGGGTCGCTCCGCAGTGCCGAGACCAGGGCCAGGCCGTCCAGGCGGGGCATCATCACGTCGCTGACCACGAGGTCGGGGGCGTCGGCCCGGATGGCGTCCAGGGCCTCCATCCCGTCGCCCGCGGTGCCGACGAGATATCCGGCGCCCCTGAGGAGGCGGACGAGATAGCCGCGCATGTCGGCGTTGTCGTCGGCGACCAGCACGCGCGCCGGGACGGCCGGGCCCGCGGCGGGGGCGGCGTAGGAGTCCTGGGGCGACGCGTCCGAGGTGTCCCCGGCGAGTGCGGCGTCGTCCTCCGGCAGCCAGCGCAGCGCCTCCTGGACGTAGGGGTCGGCGGCGGCGGAGCCCGCGGCGGCGGGGTCGGCGACCGTCCCGATCGTCTCCGGGGGCAGGTGCGCCGAGCCGAACGGCAGGCGGATGGTGAAGCGGGTGCCCTCACCCTCGGTGCTGTCGGCGACGATGGTGCCGCCGTGCAGGCCGACCAGTTCCTGGACGAGGGCCAGCCCGATGCCGCTCCCCTCGTTGGACCGCGATCGGGCGTTCTCGATGCGGTGGAACCGCTCGAACAGCCGCGGCACCTCCTCGGCCGGGACGCCGATGCCCGTGTCGGCGACGGTCACCACCGCGTGGCCGTCCTCCTCGCGCACCGTGACGCCGATCGACCCCTCGAAGGTGAACTTCAGGGCGTTGCTGAGGAGGTTGAGGACCACCTTCTCCCACATGCCGCGGTCGATGTACACCGGCTCGTCCATGGGGGCGCAGTCGACCCGGAACGAGAGGGCCGCCCTGTCCACGGCGGAGCGGAAGAGGCTGGCCAGTTCGGCGGTGACCGCGGCCAGGTCGACGGGTTCGTAGCGGGCCTGCATCCGGCCCGCCTCGATGCGGGAGAAGTCCAGGAGGGTGTTGACCAGCTTGCCCAGCCGCAGGCCGTTGCGGCGGATGGCCTCCAGCTCCTCTCGCACCTGCGCGTCGGCTCCCTGCAGGCGGGTGCGCAGCTCCTCCACCGGCCCCATGATCAGCGTCAGGGGCGTGCGGAACTCGTGGCTGATGTTGGAGAAGAAGACGGTCTTCGCCCGGTCGAGTTCGGCCAGCTCCTCGGCCCGCCGCTGCTGGGCCTGGTAGCTGCGGGCGCTCGCGATCCCCGCCGCGACGTGTCCCGCGGCCAGCTCGATGAACCCGCGGTAGGCGTCGTCCAGGGGCCGGTACCGGTTGAGCGCGGCCACCACGAATCCGTACGGCGCGCCGCCCTGCTGCAGCAGCGGCACCACCAGCGCGTGCGTGGGCGGATCCGGCCAGCCCCCGGAGGGAAGGCCGGTGAACGGGTCGCCGTCGAGCGCCACGAGCGCCGGCTCCCCCCGGGTCGGCGCCGCCGTGGGCCACACCCCCTGAGGATCGCCGAGCGGAAGGGTCTCCGGGGCGGCGGGGTGCCCGGCGGGGATCCCGGTCGTCCCCGCCAGCCGCGCGCGGTCGTCGTCGAGCAGGTAGGTCAGCGTGAACGGAAGGTCGTGCGGGTTGCGGCCGAACTGGCGGCAGGCGAAGGCCAGCATCTCCTGCTCGGTGCGGGCCACGCTGGGGTCGGAGCCGAGGTCCCGGAGCGTCGCCATCCGCCGCTCGCCGATGACCCGCTCGGTGTCCTCGCTGACGACGCACAGCATGCCGACCACCGCGCCGGCGTCGTCCCTGAGGGGGCTGTAGGAGAACGTGTGATAGGTCTCCTCCGGATAGCCGTCCCGTTCCAGGAACAGCAGCAGGGACTCGTCCCAGGTCGACTTCCCCGTGGCCAGCACGGTGTCGATCCGCGGGCCGATGTCGCCCCAGATCTCCGCCCACACCTCGTCGGCCGGCCGGCCCAGCGCCCACGGATACTTCCGGCCCAGGGTGTCGCGGCGGTAGGCGGCGTTGCAGAAGAACGTCAGCCGCGGCCCCCACGCCATCCACATGGGGAACCGGGACGACAGCAGGATGCTCACCGCCGTCTGCAGGCTCTGCGGCCACCCCTCCGGCGGCCCGAGGGGCGTCGCCCGCCAGTCCACCAGCGCGAGATCCTTGCCGACCTCGTCGTCGGCGGTGAACACCCGGGCGCCGGACGCTCTCACCGGCCCGCGCTCAGCGTCGTCACAGTGCGCCATCTGACACCCTTTCCTCACGCCGGGCCCAGCCTTGCGCACCGGACCCGTCACCGTGCCGCTGTCGCGTGACCGGCGCCGTCCCCGTCCGCGGGCTCGATGACACGACCCGCGGGATCAGCCGGCAGCCTGTCGGACGAAACGGCATGAACCAGGACATGGGGGAGGCGACGGTGACGGGCAGCATATCTCACCGAAGCGCGGAATCCGGCCGCGGGAGAGCCCCGCGGTGCCCTATCCTTACCGTCCCGCGCCGCCGCGATCCGCGTCTTCCGGACGAGGCCGGCCGGTCGCCCCGCGGCCGGGGCTTCCGTGACCGGCGGGACGTCGCGGACCCCTGATTCGGCAGGTGTGCGATGACTCCGGTAAAATCGGTCGGTCCGTTTAAAACGATTTGTTAACGAACCAATCGCCGTGAAGGCGACTAGGAGGTGCGGCATGACGACGGCTGCCGAGCTGCAGACCGTGCTGACCGTTCCGGCGCGTTTCCGCGGGCCGGAGGGCACCGCGAACGGCGGATGGATCGCGGGTACGGTCACCGAGGCGTCGTACGGCGCCCGGCACGACTCGGCCGTCGAGGTCACGCTGCACGCGCCCACCCCGCTCGACACCGAGCTGGAGCTGCGTCACCTGGCCGGCACCGCCACCCTCACCCGCGACGGCGCCCTCCTGGTGGAGGCCATCTCCGTCGCCGAGGAGCTCGACGCCCCGGACTTCGTGCCGTTCAACAAGGCGGCCCTCGCCGAGACCGGCTTCGCCGGCTTCACCGCCCACGCCTTCCCCGGATGCTTCTCCTGCGGCCTGCGCACTCCCGGCGACGGCCTGCGGATCTTCCCCGGCCCGGTGGCCGGCACCGGCCTGGTGGCCGCGGGCTGGCGGGTGCCGATGACCGTCGCCGACACCGACGGCTCCGTCCCCGACGCGGTCATCTGGGCCGCGCTCGACTGCGCCACCGGCTGGGCGCATTTCAAGCCCGGTGAGTTCGCCCTGCTCGGCCGCCTCACCGCCCGGGTCCACCGCCGTGTCTACCCCGGCGGCACCTACTCCGTGGTGGCCCGCGCCACCGGTCGCGAGGGTCGCAAGCTCTTCGGCGAGAGCGCCGTGTACGAGGTGGACGGCACCCTGGTCGCCTCCGCCAAGGCCACCTGGATCGCTCCCGCCTGACCCGCCCGCTGTAACGCCCGGCCTCCCGGACCGGCCGACCCTCCGTACCGGCTGGTTCCCCGGGCCGTCCGGTTCCCCGGGCCGACCGCCGTCCGCCGCCGTCGCGGTGGGCGGCGGTCAGCCGGTGAGCCGGTCGGCGACCAGCGAGGCGCAGCGGTCGTCGAACAGGATCGTGTAGTGGTTGCAGTCGTCGACCATCTCGTCGCGCAGCCCGGGCAGCCGCCCGGCCCAGACGGCCGCGACCTCCTCGGGCAGCATGCCGACCGGCTGGTCCAGCAGCCCGCGCGGCGCCCGCAGCAGTGACAGCGGCGACCGCACCGCGCGCAGCGCGTCGCCGATCGCCTCGCCCTCGGTGAGCAGCCACCGGCCGTCCTGACGGACCGGTTCCGCCCGGACCCGTGAGCGCACCGCCCCCTCTGGGCCGATCGCGTCGTAGCGGACGTACTCCTCCACCTCCGGCCGCCAGGCGCCGGCGAAGGCCGGGTGGGCGCGGAAGAAGTCCACGTACGCCTCGACGCTCGGGAAGGTCTGCTCCAGCCGGGCGAGGGCCGGGCCGAGCGTGGCGGCGAGCACCACGTCGGGGTCGGCGCCCGGGGCCTGCGGCAGCGGCAGCCCGCCGTCGATCAGCACGACCTTCGCGTAGTCGCGACCGGCCGCGGCGAGGGCGGCGACGTAGGCGCCCATCGAATGGCCGGTCAGCACGATGTCCCGTGCCGCGCCCACCGAGTCGGCCACCAGGTTCACGTCCTCGGCGTGGCGGCGCAGGCCGTACGGGCCCGGCAGTCCGGCGCTGTGGCCGCGGCCGCGCAGATCCATCGCGACGAGCGACCAGCCGGCCGGCAGCCGCCGGGCGACGGCGCCCCAGGACATGAGGGAGGCGGTGATGCCGTGCACCGCCACGATCACGCGTGGCCCGGTGCCGAACCGCGCGACGCGCAGCGCGCCGCCGGGGACCGCGACCTCGCCGAAGACGGGACTGACAGGGCTCACCGGCTCACCACGCTCTCCTCGGCCTTTCGGGGTTCCGGCCAGTGTGCCACCCCGGTCATCGCCCGGCCATCACGGGTCGTCGGGAAAACGGCATCGGAGACCCGCCGCGCCGCGCCGTAGGATCCGTTCATGAGGTCCTGAAGGTCACCGCCGTGCGTCTCCGGCCGCCGGAGTGGGCCGGCAGGGCGTCACCCGCGCCCGTGACCGTGAAGACGACTCATGCCCGTGAAGACGACCCGTGACCGTGAAGACGACCCGTGACCGTGAAGACGATCCGTGACCGTGATGGACGACTCGTGACCGTGAGACGACGGAGGGTCGGTGGAGACCGTGCCCCGCATGCAGACGACCGCCGGGCGGCTGGCCCGGCTCGGCTTCGCCGACGGAGCCAGGGCCGAGCGGCTGCTCGCCGAGCTGGGTCCCGAGGCGGCCGGTGACCTGGAGCTGCTCGACGCCCTGGTCGGCACGGCCGACCCCGACCTGGCCCTGACCTCCCTCACCCGGCTCGTCGAGCGGGACCCCGGCGAGCCGGGCGGCCCCGGCGCTCCGGGAGACCCCGCCGGTCCCGCCGGTCCCGGAGGCCCGAGCGGCCCGGGAGGCCACGGTGGTCCCGGCGCTCCGGGAGGCCCGGGCGTCCTCGGCGCGCTCCGCGCCGACCCGGGCCTGCGCGCGCGGCTGCTCGGTGTCCTCGGCGTCAGCGCCGCCCTCGGCGACCACCTGGTCAGGCACCCCGAGCACCTCGCCCTCCTCGCCGACGAGCGGGCCGTACGGCGCCCCGCCTCCCGGGACCTGCGGGCCGGGCTGCTGCGCGCGGTCGGCGCCGACCCCGGCGACCCCCGGCCCCGCGCCGACGGGCACGGCACCGAGACGCTGTCGGCGCTGCGCGTCGCCTACCGCGGCCGGCTGCTCCACCTGGCCGCCCGGGACGTCACCGGCGCCGCCTCCCTCGCGGAGGTCACCTCCGAGCTGTCCGACCTGGCCGGGGCCGCGCTGGAGGCGGGCCTCGCCGTCGCGCGGGCCGAGCACCCCGGCGCGGACGCGGTACGGCTGGCCGCCATCGGGATGGGCAAGTGCGGCGCCCGCGAGCTGAACTACATCAGCGACGTCGACGTCGTCTTCGTCGCAGAACCGGCCGAGGAGGGCGGCGACGAGACCGAGGCGCTCCGGCTCGCCACCCGCCTGGCCCAGGGCATGATGCGGGCCTGCTCGGCCACCACCCCCGAGGGCGCGCTGTGGGAGGTGGACGCCGCACTGCGCCCCGAGGGCAAGGCCGGCCCGCTGGTCCGCACCCTCGCCAGCCACCTGGCCTACTACCGGCGCTGGGCCAAGACCTGGGAGTTCCAGGCGCTGCTGAAGGCCCGGCCGGTCGCCGGCGACACCGAGCTCGGCGAGCGGTACGTCGGAGCGGCGAACGAGATGGTCTGGCAGGCCGCCACCCGCGAGAAGTTCGTCGAGGACGTGCAGTCCATGCGCCGCCGGGTCGAGGACCACGTCCGCAGGGACACCGGCGAGGCCGCCGAACGCCAGATCAAGCTGGGGCCCGGGGGGCTGCGCGACATCGAGTTCGCCGTCCAGCTCCTCCAGCTCGTCCACGGCCGCCTGGACCCGCTGCTGCGCCGCCGCGCCACGCTCCCCGCACTCGCCGCCCTGTCGCGCGGCGGCTACGTCGGCCGCGACGACGCCAAGGCCCTCGCCGAGGCGTACGCGTTCCTGCGCCGGGTCGAGCACCTGCTCCAGCTCCACCGGCTGCGCCGTACCCACGTGGTGCCCGCGGACCCCGCCGACCTGCGGCGGCTGGGCCGGGCACTGGGTATGACGGGCGACCCGGTGGAGGCGTTCACCGCCCGCTGGCGGCGGCACGCCATGGAGGCGCGGCGGCTGCACGAGAAGCTGTTCTACCGGCCGCTGCTGCCGGCCGTGGCCCGGCTGCCCGAGTCCGAGGCCCGGCTGTCGACCGCCGCGGCCCAGGCGAGACTGGAGGCGCTCGGCTACACCGACCCCGCCGGGGCACTACGCCACATCAGCGCCCTCACCAGCGGCGTCTCCCGCCGCGCGGCGATCCAGCGGACCCTGCTTCCGGTCATGCTCGGCTGGTTCGCCGACGCCCCCGACCCCGACGCCGGGCTGCTGGGCTTCCGGCAGGTCTCCGACGAACTCGGCACCACCCCGTGGTATCTGCGACTGCTGCGCGACGAGACCGCGGTGGCCGAACGGCTCGCCCGGCTGCTGGGCACCAGCCGCTACGCCACCGGACTGCTGCTGAACGCCCCCGAGGCGGTGGCGATGCTCGGCTCGGACGCCGAACTGGCCCCCCGCCCCCCGGAGGCGCTGCTGTCGGAGGCGCGGGCCACGGCGGGCCGCCAGGCGACGGCCGAGAACGCGGTCGCCGCGGTGCGCGGGCTGCGCCGCCGCGAGCTGTTCCGCACGGCCGTCGCCGACCTCACCGGTCACCTCGACGTCGAACGGGTCGGCCACGCGCTGTCGGCGCTGAACGACGCCACCCTCCAGTCCGCGCTGGACGCCGCGATCGACAAGGTCGGGATGGAACGGCGCGCCCCGCTGGGCACGGCGTTCGCGGTGATCGCCATGGGCCGCCTCGGCGGCGCCGAGCCCTCCTACGGCAGCGACGCGGACGTGATGTTCGTCCACTCCCCCCTGGAAGGCGTCGCCGAGCGGGACGCCGCCGACGCCGCCCACGCGGTGGCCAACGAGCTGCGCCGCCTGCTGGCGCTGCCCGCCCCCGACCCGCCGCTGATCGTCGATCCCGACCTCCGCCCCGAGGGCCGCCAGGGGCCGCTGGTGCGCACCCTCGCCTCCTACGCCGCCTACTACCGGCGCTGGTCGTCGCCGTGGGAGTCGCAGGCGCTGCTGCGGGCCAGGTTCTCGGCCGGCGACGCGTCGCTCGGCGAGGCGTTCCTGGAGCTGGCCGACCCGCTGCGCTACCCGGCTGACGGCATCCCCGACACCGCCGTGCTGGAGATCCGCAGGCTCAAGGCCCGCATGGAGGCCGAGCGGCTGCCGCGCGGCACCGACCCGGCCCTGCACACAAAACTCGGTCCGGGCGGGCTGTCCGACGTGGAGTGGGTGGCCCAGCTCCTCCAGCTCCGCCACGCCGGGCGGCTGCCGTCGCTGCGGACCACCCGCACCCTGGAGACGCTGCGCGCCGCCGTCGCCGAGGATCTGCTGGCGGCCGACGACGAGGCCGCGCTCGCCGAGGCGTGGCGGTTCGCCTCGCGCGTCCGCAACGCCATCGTCCTGGTCAGGGGCAGGGCCGCCGACTCCATCCCGGTGGACGGCCGGGAGCGCGCGCTCATCTCCCAGGCCCTGGGCTATCCGCCGGACGGCACCCAGGACTTCGTGGAGGACTACCGCCGCGTCACCCGCCGCGCCCGGCGCGTCATGGAACGGGCCTTCTACGAGGACTGAACGGCGCCGCCGGGCACCGGGGCCTCAGGCCGCAGATCCCGGACCCCGGCCCCCGGACCCCCAGCCTCCCGGTCCTCCGGACCCTGGCTCGTGGCTCGTGGGCCGCGGAATCTGGGCCGCGGGCCGCTCCGGGAGGGCGTCGTGGCGCGGGGGTCCGTCATGCCCGTCCCCGTCTCTTTCGCCGATCCCGTTGCGCCCGATGGGACGGGCGTGTATCAACGGTGCGGGTGATCCATATTGATATCGGTGTACATCGACCTGGCCATCGGCCTGGTGCTCGCCTTCCTGTTCCTCTCGCTCTTGGTGAGCGGGGCCAACGAGGCCCTCGTCCGGCTTTTCGGCATCCGTAGCAAGTTCCTGTGGGCCTATCTCCGCGACACCCTGGACGGCGCCCGGGGAGACGGCCGGTCGTGGGTTCCGGCGAAGGTGACGGACGTCTTCGCCCGGCTGCCGTTCTCCGGTTCCGACCCGCGCCCCCGCCACGAGGCGGAGCCCGCGCCGCCGGTGGTCGAGCCGGTGCCCGCCGACCCCGGGTCCACGGCCGCCCCCGCGCCCGACGGCCACATGCCCGCCGGCGTCGCATCCGCCGGTGTCCCGTCCGACGGCCTCACGTCCGACGGTCCCGCGTCCGCCACCGGTGCCGTCCCCGCCGGTGATCCGGCGTCCGACGCCGATCCCGTGCCCGCCCCGCGGGTGGACATGACCGAGCGCCTGTACGAGCGGCTGCGCGAGATCGACCACCCCAAGGGGGCGCGGACCAGCATCTCCGACATCCCGCCGGAACGGTTCTCCGGCGCGGTGATGGAGCTGGTCGCCGCCGAGGAGGGCGGGGTCGAGGGCCTGCTCGCCAAGCTGGAGGCCATCGGCAGCCCGCTCGCCGGCCACCTGCGGGGCGTCTGGGAGAGCGCCCAGCGCGACCTCGGCAGGTTCCGCAAGGGCGTGGAGAACTGGTTCGACGGCGAGATGGAACGGCTGTCCGGGCTGTACCGCCGCTACGTCAAATGGGTGATCTTCGTCCTCGCGCTGGCGCTGACGCTGGTGTTCGGCATGGACTCCCTGGAGTACGGCAAGACCCTGCTGCGCGACAACGCCTACCGGGCCGGGGTGGCCGCCATCGCCGGGGGCGGCGGCGAGGGCCTCGCGGCGCTGCGGGAGAAGTGCGCCGTGTCCGGCACCGCCGAGCCGTACGACTGTGTGACCGAGGCGTTCAGCTCGCCGGCGCTGGTCAAGATCTTCGATCACTCCCTGGTGAGCGTGACGATCCCCCCGGACGGCGAGCGCGACCCCTCCTTCAACTGGAACGGCGCCTCGTGGTGGGACCGGCTGATCAGCCCCGGCCACTGGCCCGGATACCTGATCACCGTGATCGCCCTGCTGTTCGGCGCGTCCTTCTGGTGGGACGTCCTGCGCCGCCTGACCGGCCTGCGCGACCGCCGCTCCGGGTAGGGCCGGCACGGCCCGCGTCGGGCGGGTCAGCCGTCGCGCAGCGCCGCCAGGATCCGGTCGACGTGGAGGAGCGGTTCGTCGCCGACCGGGCGGAGCACCACCGTGCCGGCCCCCGCCGCCCACAGTGCCCTGACGTGCGCGGCGGCCGTCTTCGCCGTGCCCGCGGCCATCGGCACCTCGTCCGGGACGACGCCCAGGAACGACCCCGTCTCCACGGCGGAGGGCCGGACGGCCTCGCGGACCCGGGCGGGGTCGTCGTCGACGTACAGATGGGTGAACACCGCCACCTCGTGGCCGCCGCCCGGCCCGTCACCGCCATGCCCGTCCCCGCCGCCGGCTGATCCACGCTCGCCGTCCGGGCCGCCGCCGGGCGCCGACCCGCCTCCACCGGGCGCCGGCACGCCGCCGCCCGGGGCGGGGAGGGCCCGCCCGCGCCCGCCGGCGCCGATCAGCCCGCGGGCCCCGGCGATCCGCTCGGGGCCGAACCCCTCCGGCAGGATCGTGCCCTGCGCCACCCGCCCGGACAGCTCCAGCGAGCGCGGTCCCAGCACCCCGGCGAGCACCGGAGGAGGCACCGCCGGCGGGTGCACCAGCCGTACCCCGTCGAGCCGTACGGCCCGGCCCCGCGTGGTGACCGTCTCCCCGCGCAGCAGCGCCCGGACCGCCACGATGGTCTCCTCCAGCAACGCCAGCGGCGAGGGAGCCGCCGCGCCCGCCCGGCGCATCCAGTCCTGGACGCCGTGGCCGATCCCGGCGGCGAGCCGGTCCGGATGCATGCGCGCCAGGTTGCCCAGCTCCATGGCCAGCAGGACCGGGTTGCGCAGCGGGGCCGGGGTGATCCCGATGCCGACCCGGACCCGCGAGGTCACGGCGAGCGCGGTGGCGGCCGAGGAGATCGCCCCCGTCCAGCCGAGGTCCTCCACCACCCAGACGTCGTCCACCTCCGTGGCGTCGAGGTGGCGGCAGAAGGGGACGAGCGACTCCGGGGGGAGATCGCGGTCGAACATGACGCCGAGGCGCATGGGGGCTCCTGAGATCTTCGCGGACCCTCACCGTAGCGAGAGGACGTCCGGACGGTCATGGCGGGCGGAACGGTCCACGGCGGCGGCCTGGGGGATCGCCTCGGGGCCCAAGGGCGGAAGGTACCGGAAGTAGCCGGCGAAGTCCTTGACCGCGTTGACCGGGTCGATCCGCACCTCGGTGCCGGTCCGGAGCGCGTTCACCATCTCGCCGCCGCCGATGTAGACGCCGACGTGGTGCGTCTTCACCGTACGCTTGCCGATCTCGCCGTAGAACACCAGGTCACCGGGGCGGGCCTGGCCGGCCGGCACCTTGGTGAGCCGTCTGACATGGTCGTCGGTGTTGCCCGGCCCCAGGACGTCGCGGCCGTAGGCCAGGTGGTAGACCCACCGGGCCAGCCCGGAGCAGTCGAGGCCCAGGGTGGCGGTGGCCGGGCAGGGCCGGATCCGGCCGGTGTAGCCCTGGCAGGTGCCGTAGGAGGGACCGGGGGCGGTGTCGTGGCCGCCGCCCCAGGAGTAGGGGATCGAGCCGCCGGACCAGCCCGGCTGGTGACCTCCGGCCTCGATCGCGAAGGCGATGGCCGTCACCCGGTTCAGGGCCGCCGGCAGGAGCGGCGCGGAGCCGCCGGCGACCACCAGGACCCCCGCGAGCACGGCCGCGCCCGCCGCGACCGCCCGCCTGCGGCTCCGGTCCGGGCCGCTCCCGGCCCTCGGGCCCTCCGAGGCCGCCGGGCCGCGGCGGCCGGTGCCGTCCCCGGACCGTGCCGTGTCCCCGGTGTCCCCGGGGTGCCCTGTGCCCCCAGTGGCCCGGCTCTCCGGGTCGTTCCGCGAGACCCGTGCCATCCCGCTCACCCCCGCTCCTCGGCGCAAGTCAGGTCAATTCTGCCTAATTCACCCGCCGATCGCGCTCGGTCCTCGCCTTCACCGGTCTGCCGGGACCGGGCTCACCGGCCCGCCGTAACCGGGGAAGGAGGCGCGGAGCGCGGGGGAGAGACCGGCGGGGTCGCTGGCAGGCGCGGTGGCAGGCCGAACGTCGTGAAGAGCCGGAGACCGAAGAACACGGCCACGTGCGCGACACCGGACGCGGTGGGGGTGAGCACCTGGATGCCGAACGGCCGGTACCCGCCGTCGTCCCGCAGGTACATCGCGAACCCCGGCTGACCGTTCGCACCGACCGGTAGCAGCCGGAGGTCTCCGGGGCCGGCCGGGCACCGCGTCGCCAGATGCCGGGCGACGGCCGCGCGCCCGCGGTACCACGCGGTGAAGGGCGGCATCTCCCAGACGGCCTCGGCGGTGAGCAGCTCCACGATGGCCGGGACGTCCTTGGCCTGGAACGCCGCGACGTAACGGTCGAGCAGCTCGCGCTCGTCCGGCTCGTCCGGCTCGGTGGTTCCGCCCTCGGACGGCGCCACCTGACCGAGCCGCTCACGGGCACGCTGCAGGGCGCTGTTGACGGCCGCCGTCGTCGTGCCGAGCGTCTCGGCGGCCTCGGCCGCCCGCCAGCTCAGCACGTCGCGCAGGATCAGCACGGCCCGCTGCCGGGGCGGCAGGTGCTGGAGGGCGGCGACGAACGCCAGCCGGACGCTCTCGCGCGAGGTCACGACCGCGGCGGGATCGGCCGGGGCCGCGCCCGCCGGGACGCGGGCCCCGACGCCCGCCGGGACACCGGCCAGGGCGTCGGGCACCGGCTCCAGCCACGGCACCTCCGGCCGCCGCACGAGGGCGTCACCGGGATCGGCGGGGCCGCCCAGGCCGGTGGGCAGCGGCCGGCGGTTCCGGCTCTCCAGGGCGTCCAGGCAGGCGTTGGAGGCGATCCGGTGCAGCCAGGTACGCAGCGACGATCGCCCCTCGAAGCGGTCGTAGGAGCGCCACGCCCGGAGGTAGGTCTCCTGGACCAGGTCCTCGGCGTCGTGCACGGAGCCGAGCATGCGGTAGCAGTGCGCCAGCAGCTCGCGCCGGAACGGAGCGGCCTGGCGGAGGAAGTCGTCGCCGTCCGGGTCACCTGACATGTCGTGAGCCTTTCGTTCCTCTCCGGGAGGCGTGGTCCGACCCCTCTCCGGGAGACGGGGGCCGAAACCCGCGCCCGGATCCCGGATCCGGGTCCCGCGTCCGGGAGCCCGCATCCCGGGTCGTATCCCGGGCCTCGTGCGGAGTGCGGACACCGGACCAGTACAGCCGACGGGACCGACAAAAGCCGATGGGAACCGGCAGCCGGCGGGGACCGGCCCGCGCACCGTCAGGACGGGAGGGCGCCCCGGCGGGGCCGCACCAGGCCCGACTCGTAGGCCGCCACCACGAGCTGGGCGCGGTCCCGCAGGCCGAGCTTGCCCAGCACGCGGCTCACGTGGGTCTTGGCGGTCAGCGGGCGCATGTCCAGCCGCTGCGCGATCTCGTCGTTGGACAGTCCCCCCGCGACCAGCGCGAGGACCTCACGTTCCCGGCCGGTGAGCACCCGCAGGTCGTCCGGGGACGCGTCGGCCTCCGGATGCTCACGGACCCGCGCGAACATGGCCACCAGCCGGCGGGTCACCCCGGGCGACAGCAGCGCGTCGCCGCGCGCCACCACCCGGATCGCGTGCACCAGCTCCTCGGGCTCGGCGTCCTTGGCGAGGAAGCCGCTCGCCCCGGCGCGCAGCGCGGCGAAGATGTTGGCGTCCTCCACGTACGTCGTCAGGATCACGACGCGTACCCCGCCGAGCGCGGGATCGCCGGCGATCCGCCGGGTGGCGGTCAGGCCGTCCACCTCGGGCATGCGGATGTCCATCAGCATCACGTCGGGGCGCAGCTCCCCGGCCAGCGCCACGGCCGCGCCGCCGTCCCCGGCCTCGCCGACGACCTCGATGCCCGGCTCGGTGCCGAGCAGGGCGCGGAACCCGGACCGCACCAGCGCCTGGTCGTCGGCGATCCCTACCCGGATCATCCGGCCTCCCCGTCGCTTCTCCCGCGGTTCCTCACGCCGCTCTTCCCGCGGTTTCTCCCAACGCTCTCCTCGTCGTTCACCCCGGCGTTCTTCCCGCCGCTTCTCCCGCGGCCTCTCCCGGCGTCCCGTACGGCGGGCGCCGCGGGGACGGGCAGGCTCGCCGACACCCTGAACCCCCCGCCGGGCGCCGGACCGGCGTCCACCGAACCGCCCACCGCCTCGGCCCGTTCCCGCATCCCGGCGAGGCCGTGCCCGCCGTACCCGTCGTGCCCGCCGTACCCGTCGTGCCCGCCGGAACCGTTGTGACCGCCGGAACCGTCGTATCCGGCCCGGTCACCCGCCGGGCCCCGGCCGTCGTCGGTCACCTCCAGGCGCAGCCCGGCCGGGCCGTACTCCACCCGGACCGTCGCGGCGGCGTCCGGCCCGGCATGGCGCAGGACGCTGGTGAGCGACTCCTGCAGGATCCGGTAGGCGGCGTGGCCGACCCGCGGCGGCAGCGGCGCCTCGGACCCGATCCGGTGGAGGCCCACCGGGACGCCCGCGTTGCGCACGGCCGTCACGAGGGCGTCGAGCCGGTCCAGCCCTCGCGCGGCCGGCCCCGCGGCGTCGCCGGCGTCACCGGCATCCCCTGGGCCACCGTCGCGCAGCGTGCCCACGGTGGCCCGCAGCTCCGCCAGTGCGTCCTTGCTGGCCTTGCGGATCTCCATCAGCGAGGCACGCACCTCGGGAGGGGGGTCGCCGAGCATCCGCAGGACCGCGGAGGACTGCACGGCGATGCCGGCCATGCTGTGCGCGACCACGTCGTGCAGCTCCCGGGCGATGCGCAGCCGCTCCTCGCCGACCCGGCGCTCCGCCTCGCGTTCCGCCGCCGCGTTCCGCGCCTCCGTGGCGGCCCGCCGCTGGCCGATCACCTCGCCCAGCAGCACCGCGCCGCCGAAGACCGCGACCAGGAAGGCGTAGAGCCCGGTGAGTGCGCCGGCGGCCCGGCCGGCGTCGCCGTACAGGCCGATGATCCGGGGGGTCAGCCGGATCGCCCCGGCGGCGACGACCACGGCGAACGCCAGCGCGGCCGCCGGCCGGTGCCGCAGCGACAGGGCCACGGTGAACAGGCAGATCATCACCGGCAGCACCATCGGCCCGAGGGGATGGCCGGCGATCGTGTAGACGACGAACAGGCCGGCGGTGACGGTGAGCGCCGGGATCGGTCGCCGGCCGCGGACCCACAGCGCCAGCGCCGACATCACCGCCACGGCGTGGGCGAACCAGTCGACCGGGCTGCTCCTCAGCTCGACCGGCGCGCCGCCGGCGTCGAGCACGTAGACCGGTCCCGAGACGAGGTGCACGCCGACGACCTGGACGGGGACCATGACCATGGCGAGCAGCGGGTCCAGCGCCTTGCGGGAGAGCGGCGGGCGGGGGAGCACCACCCCAGCTTAGAACCCGGGTCCGCGGACCTCCGCGAGCGCGGGGAGCGGGCGCCGGACCGCCGGTCCGCGGGGGAGGGCCGCTCCGCCGGTGGATCCGTCCGCCGTAACCGCCGCTCCGCCGGTGGGCCCGTACGGCCGGAGCAGTGGGCCCGTCCGGCCGGACCCACTGCTCCTCCGGCTGGACCGTCCGCCGGAGCCGCTGCTCCCCCGGAGGTAGCGTGCTCCCCGGGGAGCAGGACGGGAACCGTCCTCGCGGCCGAGGTACGGCCCGCGCCGCGCCGCCAGGATCGAATGCATGACACCGAACGACACCCGCCCCGTCCACCCCGGAGAGCACCGCGCGCCCGCCCGGCGGGCGGAGGGCCCCGAGGTCCGTGCGGTCCGTGAGGTCCGTTCCGGGCAGGTGCAGCGCTGGGCGCGGTGGGTCACCCACCTGTCGGTGCTGGCGCCGCTGCCGTCCACCCTGTGGCGCGTCGCCATGCTGACGGGGTTCCCGCTCGGCCTGAGCGAGGGCGTCGAGCGCTACGTGGCCGAGGAGATGGGGACGGGCGAGAAGGCATACATCCTCTCCCTGTGCGTCCTGTCCGAGGGCTTCGCCCTGCTGGCGCTCGGGCTCATCCGCCCGTGGGGGGAGGTCGTCCCCCGGTGGGTTCCCCGGCTCGGCGGGCGGACGCTGCCGCCGCGCGCCGTGCTCATCCCCGCCTGGACGGGCACGGTGCTGGCGACGCTGCTGGGCGTCGTCATGGTGAACAGGCTCGTGACGACGCCGGCGGACCACCCGCTGCTCGCCCCCGGCGGGCCGGGGCTGCCGATCCTGGTCGTGTGCTACGCGCCCCTGGCCGCCTGGGGGCCGCTGCTGGCCGTGGCCGTCGTGGCCTACCGGCGGCGCAGGGCGGGTGCCCGCTGACGCCCCGGCGGTCCGCCCGCCGGGGCCTCGCGCGGGGCCCCGAGCCCCGCGACCGGCCAGACGTCGTAGATCCGACCGGCTATCCGCCCTGACCTGCGACAGCCGTCTCATCATGCCTGTGAGCAGCACTTTCACCGTTCACAGGTTCTCATCGCCTTGCGCGGCGTGTGCCCTGAGCACGCCCTGCCCCCGTAGATCCGGGTGATCTCAGGTGCCTGATCATGCGCCTGGGAAAACACCTCGATCATGGGTAGCCAGGTCAGGGCCGTCCGCGTTCCCCGGCCACGAGGGCCCCGGGTTCACGCTGCTGACCCGCACGCACTTCATGCCGTCGGGGGAGGAGCGCATGCGGAAGGCCGTCGAGCGTGCCCTCGATGGCGGGACGGTCGACGGCCTTCCGCGGGAGGCATGAGTGCCCTGTGCGTGCCCTGGCGGCTTGACCGCCGGTGTTCACGCGGGCCGAAGGCTCAGGGGCTCAGACGTCGTAGTAGAGCTCGAACTCGTGCGGGTGCGGGCGCAGGCGCAGCGGGTCGATCTCGTTCTCGCGCTTGTAGGCGATCCAGGTCTCGATCAGGTCCGGCGTGAACACGCCGCCCTCCAGCAGGTACTCGTGGTCGGCCTCCAGCGCGGCCAGCACCTCCGGCAGCGACCCCGGCACCTGCGGGATGTCACGGGCCTCCTCCGGCGGAAGCTCGTACAGGTCCTTGTCGACCGGCTCGACCGGCTCGATCTTGTTGCGGATGCCGTCGATGCCGGCCATGAGCTGGGCGGCGAAGGCGAAGTACGGGTTGCAGGACGGGTCCGGCACCCGGAACTCGATGCGCTTGGCCTTGGGGTTGGACCCGGTGATCGGGATGCGGATGCACGCCGAGCGGTTGCGCTGCGAGTAGACCAGGTTGACCGGGGCCTCGTAGCCCGGGACCAGGCGGTGGTAGGAGTTGATCGTCGGGTTGGTGAAGGCCAGCAGCGACGGGGCGTGCTTGAGCAGGCCGCCGATGTAGTAGCGGGCGGTGTCCGACAGGCCGGCGTAGCCCACCTCGTCGTAGAACAGCGGCTCGCCGTCCTTCCACAGCGACTGGTGGCAGTGCATGCCGGAGCCGTTGTCCCCGAAGATCGGCTTGGGCATGAACGTGACCGTGTGGCCGTACTCCTGCGCCGTGCTCTTGACGATGTACTTGTACAGCATCATCGTGTCGGCGGCCTTGAGCAGCGTGTCGAAGCGGAAGTCGATCTCCGCCTGGCCGGCGGTGCCGACCTCGTGGTGCTGCATCTCCACCTCGACGCCGGCGTCGATGAGGCGGCGCACCATCTCCGAGCGCAGGTCGGTGAAGTGGTCCATCGGAGGCACCGGGAAGTAGCCGCCCTTGAAACGCGGCTTGTAGCCGAGGTTGCCGCCGTCCTGGGCCTTGCCGGTGTTCCAGGCGCCCTCGATGGAGTCGATGTGGTAGAAGCTCGAGTGGGCGCTCGTCTCGAACCGCACGTCGTCGAAGATGTAGAACTCGGCCTCGGGACCGAAGTAGACCGTGTCGGCGATGCCGGTGCCCTTGAGATACTCCTCCGCCTTGCGGGCCACGTTGCGCGGGTCGCGGCTGTAGGCCTCACCCGTCAGCGGGTCGTGCACGAAGAAGTTGATGTTGAGCGTCTTGTGCTGCCGGAAGGGGTCCAGGACCGCGGTGGACGGGTCGGGCAGCAGCAGCATGTCCGACTCGTGGATGGCCTGGAAGCCGCGGATGGACGAGCCGTCGAACATCAGACCGTCGGTGAAGACGCCGGCCCCGAAGTTCTCCGCGGGGAAGGTGAAGTGATGCGTCGTCCCCGGCAGGTCGGTGAACCTGACGTCGACGAACTGCACGCCTTCGTCCCTGATGAAATTCAGGACGTCGTCGGCGGAGTTGAACACGCGAACCTCCCAAGGGACACGGGCTGACAGTGCCGAAGGTAGGACTGTGCCGTTACTGCCCCGTGTCTCGACTGTTTCACTCGTGTTAAGCACGGCCTCCGTCCACGGTAGCCGCCCGGATACGCCCGGTTGCGCGGATGCGTTGACCTTTGCCGGAGTTTCACGTCCCGTCGCCGCCTCCCGTCCACCCCCACCCGTACGGTCCCGGTAACCGGCGCGGG
Organism: Streptosporangium sp. NPDC004379; assembly: GCF_042873875.1. Taxonomy (NCBI): domain Bacteria; kingdom Bacillati; phylum Actinomycetota; class Actinomycetes; order Streptosporangiales; family Streptosporangiaceae; genus Streptosporangium; species Streptosporangium sp. NPDC004379. Next base: position 368,454 of record NZ_JBIAMC010000001.1, on the reverse strand, counting down.
CGGATTCGGGGGCGGCGGCGCGGGCGGATACCGTTGGGCCATGAACAGCAGGCAACCCCGCTGGACCCAGACGTGGCTCGGCGGCGTCCGGTCGGCGGGCGTCGACCTCGGTTACCCGGGGGAGCGGCTCGGTCTGCCCGAGCACGGCGCCGGATCGGTCGCCGGGTTCGGACGCAGGCTCGGCGCGCTGGTGATCGACTGGCTGATCTGCGCCTGGGCCATCACCCAGGGGCTGCTGCGGATCGACCCCGTCCGGGGGAGCTGGGTCCCGCTCCTGGTCCTGGCGGCCGAGTACATCCTCCTGGTCGGCACCACCGGCATGACCCTCGGCATGCGCCTGCTCAACATCCGGGTCGCCACGCTCGGCGGCGGGCGGCCGCCCTTCCTCCCCGTGGTGGTGCGGACCGTGCTGCTCTGCCTGGCCGTACCGGCCCTGATCTGGGACCGCGACCAGCGTGGCCTGCACGACCGCGCGGCCGGCACCGTGGTCGTGCGCACCTGAAAGGGTACGGCGCGCGGTCAGGCGGGCCGGGCGCAGCTGAAGATCGCGGTCCCCGGCAGGTGGCGGCCGCGCAGCGGGCTCCAGCCTCCCCACTCGCGCTCGTGGCCGTCCGGCCACTCCGGCTCCACCAGGCCCTCCAGGACCAGCCCTGAGGCGACGACGTGCCCGACCCAGTCGGCCATCGTGCGGTGGTGCTCGACGTAGGACGGCCGCCCGTCCTCGCCGACCTCCACGTAGGGGGAGCGGTCGAAGTAGGACCGGTCGGCGGTCAGGCCGCGCGGGCCCGGGTCGTCGGGGAAGGCCCAGCGGACCGGGTGGCTGACCGAGAAGACCAGGCGTCCCCCGGGTCGCAGCACCCGGCGGGCCTCGCGGAGCACCGCCCCGGCGTCGGCCACGAACGGCAGCGCGCCGTACGCCGAGCACGCCAGGTCGAACGACTCGTCGGCGAACGGCATGGCCTCGGCGTCGGCCTGGACCACCGGCAGCGGCTCGCCGCCGTCGCCGGGGTCACCGTCGCCGTCATCGCCGGTCAGGTCGATCCGGCGGGAGTGCTGGAGCTGGCGGAAGGACAGATCGAAGGCGGCGACCCTGGCGCCCTGAGCGGCCAGCCACCGGCCGCACTGCCCGGCGCCGCAGCCGATCTCCAGGACGTCCCTGCCAGCGACGTCGCCCAGCAGGCGCGCGTCGGCCTCGTCCAGGCCCTCCGGGCACCAGACGAAGCCCGCGTCGCGCAGGAACCCGCCGTGCTCGGCCTGGTAGTCGTCGGCGGCGGAGTCCCACCAGCCGCGGTTGGCCCGGGAGGTGCCGGCGGCGTCCACCCGGCGCCGCGCCACCCCTGCGAGGTCCATCGGCCCGCCGTCAGCGCATCTTCGGGCGGGGCATCCGGCCGCCGCGCGGCAGCGGGCCCTTGGGCATCGGCAGCGTCTGCGGGAGCGCCTTCAGCCGGTTGTTGACCTCGTAGACGGCGGGCTTCTTGAGGTTGCGCGGCAGCTTCATCAGGTGCCGCTGCAGCTTGGCGATCGGGATCTGCCCCTCGCCGTCACCGGACTGGATGTCGTAGACCGGGACGTCGAGCGCGACCCGCTGGACGCGCTTCTTCTCCGCGACGAGCATCCGCTGCACCCGCGTGCCCGGTCCCTCGGAGATCAGGACGATGCCGGGGTAGCCGACCGCGCGGTGCACGATGTCCTGGTCGCGGTTGACCGCGACGGCCGGGGTCACCTCCCAGTTGCCGCGCATGCTCTGCAGGACCGCCGCGGCCGCGCCCGGCTGGCCCTGCAGCATGGAGTACTGCGCCCGCTGGGCGAGCTGGCCGAAGACGACCAGCCCGACGATGAGGGCGGCCATCACCCCGATGAGGATGAGGTACAGCAGCCAGCCCGTGACCAGCCCGAGCACGACGAACAGCACAAGCGTGCCGAGCGCCGACGCGTAGACGATCGGCATCCCCTTGGGGTTGGCCTGCTTGATGATCTGAGCGATCATGCGGAGCTGCTTGACGCGCCCCGGGCGCTCTTGGTCTTCGGGCTTCTTCGCCATAGTCATGAAGGATACAAATCGAGTGGGCAAGAGATGAAAACGTGACCTGACCGTGGACCGATCCGGCCCCCGTCCGCGCCGCCGCGGACGCGGCGACGCGGACGCACGGCGGGCCGTGCGGTGTGGCCGGGCACACCCGGGCGTACGGCGGGCCGTACGGCGGCCTCAGGCGTGCTGACGGGCCTCGATGGCCTGCTGGTACAGGCGGCCGGCGCGGTAGGAGGAGCGGACCAGCGGGCCGGACAGGACCCCGGCGAAGCCGATGGCCTCGGCCTCCTTCTGCAGCTCGACGAACTCCTCCGGCTTCACCCAGCGGTCCACCGGGTGGTGGCGCGGGGTGGGACGGAGGTACTGGGTGACGGTCAGCAGGTCGCACCCGGCCTCGTGGAGGTCGCGCATGGCCTGCAGGACCTCCTCGCGCTCCTCGCCCATGCCGAGGATCAGGTTGGACTTGGTCACCAGACCGGCACGCCGGGCCTTGGTGATCACTTCCAGGGATCGCTCGTAGCGGAACGCGGGACGGATGCGCTTGAAGATCCGCGGCACGGTCTCGATGTTGTGGGCGAACACCTCGGGCCGGGCGGAGAAGACCTCCTCCAGCTGGGCCTGGTCGCCGTTGAAATCGGGCACCAGCAGCTCGACGCCGCAGCCGGGCACCATCGCGTGGATCCGCCGGGCGGTCTCGGCGTACAGCCACGCGCCGCCGTCGGGCAGGTCGTCGCGGGCGACGCCGGTCACGGTGGCGTAGCGCAGGCCCATCTGCTGGACCGACTCGGCGACCCTGCGCGGCTCGTCGGTGTCGTACTCGGCGGGTTTGCCGGTGTCGATCTGGCAGAAGTCGCAGCGCCGCGTGCACTGGTCGCCGCCGATGAGGAACGTGGCCTCGCGGTCCTCCCAGCACTCGTAGATGTTAGGACAGCCGGCCTCTTCGCAAACCGTGTGCAGACCCTCGCGTCTCACCAGCGACTTCAGCTCGGTGTACTCAGGGCCCGTCTTCATCCGGGTCTTGATCCACGGGGGCTTGCGCTCGATGGGGGTCTGGCTGTTGCGAACCTCCAGGCGGAGGAGCTTTCGGCCTTCAGGAGCAACGGTCACGTCATTCAGCTTATGTCCCCGGCGGACAACGGACGCACCCGGCACCCCGCGGCGACCTGCGCCGCCACGTCCGCCCGGTGACCCGCCCGCCACGCGCGCCCGGCGGCCCCCTCACCGCGCCCGTCCGGCGGCCCGCCCCGCCCGCCGTGTCCGCCCGGTGGGCCGCGCCCTCGGATCCCGTCCCGGTCCGGGGGCCTCACGGGCCGCCCCCGGCACGCCCGGGAGCCTAGGGGCGGAAGAGATCCTCCTCGAACAGCTCGAAGGCGCGCGCGCCGAGCGTCTCCGCCAGGCGCTTCTCGGCGTACGGTGTGACCTCGTCCACCACGATCCGGCGGCCGGTCTCGGCGGACAGCGAGGAGACCCCGGCGTCGCTGATCCCGCACGGGACGATCCGGTTGTACCAGCTCGGGTCGTTGGCGCAGTCGAGCGAGAACCCGTGCATCGTCACGCCCCGCGACACCCGGATGCCCACCGCGCCGACCCGGCGGTCCGGCAGGCCGTGCGAGGGGTCGCCGGCCACCCAGGCGCCGCTGCGCCCGGGCACCGGTACGGCGGGCACCCCGAAGTCGGCGCAGACGCCGAGCAGGGTCTCCTCCAGCAGCCGGACGTAGGAGGCGACGTCGAGCGGCCCGCCGAGCCTGACGATGGGGTAGCCGACGAGCTGGCCGGGACCGTGCCAGGTGATCCGGCCGCCCCGGTCGACGTCGATGACCGGGGTGCCGTCCGCGGGCCGTTCGCCGGGGGCGGTGCGCTTGCCGGCCGTGTAGACCGGCGCGTGTTCGAGCAGCAGGCAGGTGTCGGGGATCTCATCGGCCACCCGGCGGGCGTGGAGCCGCCGCTGAAGATCCCATGCCTGTTCGTAGGGGAAATCGACACCGAGACGGACTATCGCCAGGTCACTCACGTACCAAGAGTAGTTGACCCGGCCCCGCTCATGCGGTGAGAAGCCGGGGCTCGACGCGGAGCTCTTTGACCCCGCCGGCGCCGTCGTGCTCGACCCGGTAGGCGTAGCCGTTCGGGGAGACGGTGACGGCCTGGATGAACTCGGTGCCGACGTAGTGCAGCCCGACGCCCTCGTCGGCGGCGAAACCGCCCGGCAGCTCTCCCGAGGCCACCGACCGGTGCAGCAGCTCGCGGCGCTGCGGGTCGGAGTCGTAGTGCACGCCGCAGGAGTAGGGGAGCAGCCCGAGACCGTCGGACCACGCCCGGAGCTCGGGGCCGAAGGAGTCGGTGTTGCCGCCCACGTGCCAGCAGAGCGCGCCGGCGCTCTGCCCGGACAGCACCACGCCCGCCCGCCACGCCTCGGCGAACGCCTCGTCCAGACCGTGCAGCCGCCACAGCGCCGCGAGGTTGGCCACGCTGCCGCCGCTGACATAGATCGCGTCCTGGCTGAGGATCCACTCGCGCGGGTCGGCGACGTTGGGCATCGGGAACACGGTCAGGTGGCTGACCTCGACGTCCCAGTCGCGGAACGCGCCGTACATCTTCAGCAGCCAGTCGGCGTCGTCACCCGTGGCGGTGGCCAGCAGGCCCAGCCTGGGGCGGTCCTGCCCGGTCAGGTCGAGGGCGTAGCGCAGCAGCGGGCTCGCCTCGATGAAACCGTGACGCTCGGTCTGACGGAAGGACCCGCCTCCGATGGCGAGGATGTGCGACTGCCCGGACCTGCCCATATGTCGATCTCCAGGTGACTTCGGCGGAAAGGGGCCCCGGGGAGACGGCCCCCGGGGAAACGGACCTTAGAGTACGGCGGCGAGCGCGTCGTCGAGGCGGATATGCCGGAAGGCGTGGCCCGCCTCCAGCAGCCGCCGCGGCAGCACCCGCTGGCCGATCAGCACGCCCTCCTCGGCGAACTCCCCGAGGACGGCGCGCAGCATGAAACCGGGTACGGCCACCGGCATCGTCGGCCGGTGCACGGCCTGCCCGAGCTCCCTGGTGAACCGCTCGTTGGTCACCGGCTCCGGCGCGGTGAGGTTGACCGGCCCCGACATCCCCGGATCGTCCAGGACGCGTCGCACGGCCCCCACCCAGTCGTCGAGGGAGATCCACGACATGTACTGCCGGCCCGACCCCAGCGGGGCGCCCATCCCGGAGCGGAAGAGGGGCAGGATCCTGGCCAGCAGACCCCCGTCGCGGCTCAGCACCAGCCCGGTGCGCAGCAGCGCCACCCGGACGCCCGCCTCGGCGGCGGGCCGGGTGGCGGCCTCCCAGGGCACCACCACGTCCCGGGCGAGGAAGCCGGAGCCCGCCGGGGACGTCTCGTCCACCTCGCGGTCGCCGGTGTCGCCGTAGAAGCCGGTCGCCGAGGCCGACAGCAGCGCCGGAGCGGCCGGCAGCTCCGCCAGGGCCCGGGCGACGGTCGCGGTCCCCTCCACCCGGCTGCGGACGATCTCGCGCTTGTACTCCTCGTTCCAGCGCCGGTCGCCGATGCCCGCCCCGGCGAGGTGGACCACGGCCCGGGCGCCCTCCAGCACGGCCGGATCGAGAGTGCCCCCCGCCGGGTCCCAGAACGCCTCGTCCGGGCCTCGCGGCGCCCGCCGTACGAGTGCGACCACCCGCGTGCCGTCGGCGCGCAGGGAGCGAACCAGGGCGGATCCCAGCAGGCCCGACGAGCCGGTCACGATGATCGTCATATCGTCCAATGTAATCGACCTCCCCTCCGGTCTTCGGGAGGCGGAGGCCGCCGGATTCACCCGGGCGCGGCCTGCCGGCGCGGTGACCGTGACCCCGGCGGGCCGCCGGGGTCCCCCGGGAAACGGACCGGGCCGGCCCGCGAGACGCGGACCGGCCCGGAACCGGGAAGCGGCGGACTAGGCGTTCAGGCCCAGCTGGTTCTCGAACCGGCCCTCCTCCAGGCGACGCTTGATCGTCGTCAGGAAACGGGCGGCGTCGGCGCCGTCGACCAGGCGGTGGTCATAGCTGAGCCCGAGGTACACCATCGAGCGGACGGCGATGACCTCGCCCTCGGGGGTGTCCACGACGACCGGGCGCTTGACGACCGCGCCGGTGCCCAGCATGCCGACCTGCGGCTGGTTGAGGATCGGCGTGTCGAACAGCGCGCCGCGGCTGCCGGTGTTGGTCAGCGTGAACGTGCCGCCGGTCAGCTCGTCCGGGCTCACCTTGTTGGTGCGGGTGCGCTCGGCCAGGTCGGCGATCTTGCGGGCCAGGCCCGCGATGTTGAGGTCACCGGCGTCCTTGATCACCGGGACGATCAGGCCGCGCTCGGTGTCGGTCGCGAAGGCCAGGTGCTCGGCGTCGAAGTAGGTGACCTCGTTGGTCTCGCTGTTGATCGTGGCGTTCAGCTTCGGGTGCTGCTTGAGCGCCTCGACGGTGGCGAGGGCGAAGAACGGCATGAACGACAGCTTCACGCCCTCGCGCCGCTGGAACTCGGCCTTCGCCCGGTCGCGCAGCCGCGCGATCTTGGTGACGTCGACCTCGACCACGGTGGTGAGCTGCGCCGAGACCTGCAGCGACTCCACCATGCGCTTGGCGATGGTCTGGCGCAGCCGCGACATCTTCTCGGTACGGCCGCGCAGCGTGGTGTCCACCACGACCGGCTCGGGAGCCGGGGCGGCGGCCTGCTGAGGCTGCTGCGCCTGCGGGGCGGCGGCCTGCGGCGCGGGAGCCGGGGCGGCCTGGGCCTGCTCGCGCTGGCTGCGGGCCGCCTCCAGGACGTCCTGCTTGCGGATGCGGCCGCCGACGCCGGTGCCGTTCAGCGACTCCAGGTCGACGTTGTGCTCACTGGCGAGCTTGCGCACCAGCGGGGTGACGTACGGGCTCTCACCGGCCGGAGCCTGCTGCGCCTGTGCGGCGGGAGCCTGCTGCGGGGCCGGGGCCGGGGCCTGCGGCGCGGGGGCCGGAGCCGGCGTGGGCGCCGGGGCGGGAGCCTGGGCCTGCGGCTGCGGGGCCGGGGCGGGCGCCTGCTGCGGGGCGGGCTGCGGGATCGACGAGATCGGCTGGGCCGGCTCGGGCTCGGGCTCGGGCTGCGGCTCCGGCTCGGCGGCCGGGGCGGCCTCCTCGGCCGGGGCCGCGGCGGCCGTGCCGCCCTCGTCGATGATCGCCAGCTCGGCGCCGACCTCGACGGTCTCGTCCTCAGCGACGACGATCTTGCTGAGGACGCCCGAAGCAGGGGAGGGGATCTCGGTGTCGACCTTGTCGGTCGAGACTTCGAGGAGCGGCTCGTCGGCCTCGACGCGCTCGCCTTCCTTCTTCAGCCAGCGGGTGACGGTGCCCTCGGTGACGCTCTCGCCGAGCTGGGGCATCTGTACGGACTTCGGCATTGGTGTCTTCTCTCGTGTCTTCCGAGCGAGGGCCGGTGGTTAGTTGTGGACGTGCAGCGGCTTGCCGGCCAGGGCCAGCATGGCCTCGCCGACTGCCTCGGACTGGGTGGGGTGGGCGTGGATCAGCTGCGCGACCTCGGAGGGCAGGGCCTCCCAGTTGTAGATCAGCTGACCTTCCGTCACCAGCTCGCCGACGCGGCGGCCGACCATGTGCACGCCGAGCACCGGGCCGTCCTTCTCGCTGATGATCTTGACCGCGCCCTGCGTCTGCAGGATCTGGCTCTTGGGGTTGCCCGCGAGGTCGTAGGTGAACTCCACGATCTCGTGGCCGCGCTCCCGGGCCTGGGCGGAGGTGATGCCGACCGAGGCGACCTCGGGGTCGGAGTAGGTGATGCGCGGCACGCCGTCGTAGTCGATCGGCACCGGGTTCAGCCCGGCGATGTGCTCGGCCACCAGGATGCCCTCGGCGAAACCGGCATGGGCGAGCTGCAGGGTGGGGATGAGGTCGCCCACCGCGTAGACGCCCGGCACGCTGGTCTGGCAGTACTCGTTCACCACGACGGTGCCGCGCTCGATCGCGATCCCGGCCTCCTCGAAGCCCATGCCCGAGGAGACGGCGCCGCGGCCGACGGCGACGAGCAGCAGCTCGGCGTCGAGGGTCTTGCCGCCGGCGAGCGTGACGACCACGCCGGTGTCGGTGGTCTTGACGCTCTCGAAGAAGACGCCGAGCTCCTGCTTGATGCCGCGGCGGCGGAAGGCCCGCTCCAGAAGCTTGGAGCTGGACTCCTCCTCCAGGGGCAGCAGGTGCGGCAGCCCCTCGACGATCGTCACCTCGGCGCCGAAGGAACGCCAGACGCTGGCGAACTCCACGCCGATGACGCCGCCGCCCAGGACGACCACCGAGCTCGGCACGCGGTCCAGCCGGAGGGCGTGCTCGCTGGTGATGACCCGCTCGCCGTCGATCTCCAGGCCGGGCAGCGTCCGGGGCGCCGAGCCGGTGGCGAGCACGATGTTGCGGCCCTCGTAGACCTCCGAGCCGACGGCCACGCGGTTCGGGCCCGCCAGACGGCCCTCACCCTCGACGATCGTGATGCCCTTGCTCTTGAGCAGGCCCTGCACGCCCTTCCAGGCGCGGTTGACGATCTTGTCCTTGAACGCGTGGACGCCGTCCATGTCGATGCCCTCGAAACGGGCCCGGACGCCGAACGCCGCGCTCTCCCGGGTCTCGTCGGCCACTTCCGCCGAGTGCAGGAGGGTCTTGGTGGGGATGCACCCCCGGTGCAGGCAGGTGCCGCCGATCTTGTCCTTCTCGATCAGCGCGACGCTCTTGCCCAGCTCGGCGGCCCGCAGAGCGCAGGCATACCCCCCGCTGCCGCCCCCCAGGACGACGATGTCGTAGGGGCCGCTGCCATCAGCCACAGGAAAGCTCCTTGTCGGATCGAAATACCGTCTTCACGGTCGCGCCCGGCCCGCCCCGCGAACGGCGCGGGTGCGCCGCGCGTGTCCGCCCCGCGGGGTGCGGATCGCCGCTCGCGCCGGGACCGGCCCGTCGGCCGGGCCCCGGCGACCGCATCTTTTCATTTGTCCGCCCCGCGCGCCGCCCGCTCGGGGACGCCGCCCGGGGCGGGGTGGACCGGTCAGCCCGCGTAGCGCTCGGCGATGCCCACGAGGGTCCGGGTGATCGCCCCGGTGCCGCCCTTGGGGGTGTAACCGTGCGGCTCGCCCTTGTTGAAGGCGGGACCGGCCATGTCGATGTGCGCCCAGCTCACCCCGGCGGGCACGAACTCCCGCAGGAAGATGGCCGCGGTCAGCATCCCGCCGAAGCGCTCGGGGTGCAGGTTGGCGATGTCGGCGACGGGGGAGTCCAGGCCCTTGCGGAGCTCCTCCGGCAGGGGCATGCCCCAGGCGGCCTCGCCCTGCTCGCCGGCGACCTCGACGACGGTCGCGCGCAGCTCGTCGTCGTTGGCCATGACGCCGGCCGTACGCCAGCCGAGCGCCACGATCTGGGCGCCGGTGAGCGTGGCGACGTCCACGATCACGTCGGGCTCGTCCTCGGCGGCGCGGGCGATGCCGTCGATCAGGACCAGGCGGCCCTCGGCGTCGGTGTCGAGGACCTCGACGGTCTTGCCGGCGTAGCTGGTGAAGACGTCGGAGGGGCGCTGGGCGGTGCCGCTCGGCATGTTCTCCGCGAGGCACAGGTAGCCGACCGCGTTGACCTTCAGGCCGAGCCCGGCGATCGCGACGAGCGCGCCGAAGACCGCACCCGCGCCGCCCATGTCGGACTTCATCCAGTCCATCGAGGTGGTGGGCTTGAGGGACAGGCCGCCGGAGTCGAAGGTGATGCCCTTGCCGACGAAGGCGACCCGCTTTGCGGCCTCGGGGTGGCTGTAGGCGAGGCGGACCAGACGCGGCGGGTTGGCCGAGCCCTGGCCGACGGCGACGATGCCGCCGAACCCGGCCTCCTTGAGCTCCTTCTCGTCGAGGACCTCCACCGACAGGCCCGCCTGCGAGCCGATCTCCTGGGCGATCTCGGCGAAGCGGGCCGGCCACAGGTCGGAGGGCGGGGTGTTGACCAGGTCACGGACGAGGGAGACCGACCCGGCCACGGTGACGGCGCGGTCGACCGCGGCCTGGGCGTCCTCGGCGCGGCTCAGCACGGTCAGCTCGCCGACCGGGGCGACCGGCTCGCCGTCGGTCCGGTACTTGGTGAAGGAGTACGCGCCGAGCAGGGCGCCCAGCGCGACGGCCCCGGCCCGCCCGGCGTCGGCGGCGGGCAGGGCGAGCGCGACCCGGGCGGTCCCGGCCAGCGCGCGGGTCGCGGCGCCGGCGGCGCGGCGCAGCGCCTCGGGGTCGTGGTCGCCCTCGGGGGCGTCGCCGAGGCCGGCGACGACCAGGAGGGGGGCGCTCAGCGCGCCGAAGGTCGGAACCTTCGCGATCTCGCCCGCCTTGCCCTTGACGCCCATGGCGCCGAGGGTCGCGGCCAGCCGGCCGCCGAGCGCGTCGTCGAGGCCCTCGGCCCCCGGAGCGGGGACGGGACCGTCGGGGCTGCTGTGGACGCCGACGACCAGGGCATCGGTATCAAACGAGACAGCGTTGTCAGTTGAGTTCAGCCGCACAGTGGTCACGTCGCCCGATGCTAGTCGTGCTTGGGAGCAACGCGTAAACGCGGGTTCGTCCTACGAATCGGCGGGAGCCCGGATGAAACCATCATGGTTAGCACCATCAAGGCCATGGTGCTACTGTAGATATCACCATGCTGCTCACTTTGGACTTGAATGATCCCCGCCCCCTGCACGACCAAGTGGCCGGATCGATCCGGCGGGCCATCGCCGAGGGCTCCTACGCCCCGGGCGACCGGCTCCCGCCCGCCCGGGATCTGGCGGGCGCGCTCGGGATCAACGTCAACACGGTCCTGCGGGCACTGCGCGAGCTGCGGGACGAGGGGCTGCTGGAGTTCCGCCGCGGGCGCGGCGTCAGCGTGCTCAGCAGGCCCGACGCGCGCGCGGCGCTGCAGGAGGCGGCGCGCGAGCTGCTCGCCGAGGCCGACAGGTACGGCTACGGCCCCGAAGAGGTCATCCACATCATCCGGGAGCTTTCATGAAACGGACCGCCGTCACCGTCGCGCTCGTCTGGGGCACGCTCGTCTGCGCGGCCCTGGTCGCCGGCCCCCTCGCGCTGCGCGACCGCCTGCCCGACCCCCTCGCCACGCACTGGGACTCGGCCGGCCCCGACAGCGCGATGTCCTTCGACACGAGCCTCGTGCCGAGCCTGATCATCTGGGGCGTCGCCTGGGTGCTCCTGATCGTCGCGGCCGCGCACGGCGGGGTGCTGGAGCGCCAGGGCGGGCGGGCCGCCTGGTGGGGCTTCCTGTTCGGCGGGTCGGTGTTCGCGCTGGGCGTGTCGGGCTCCATCCTCCTCGCCAACCTCGACGCCGCCGACTGGCGGCAGGCCGCGCTGCCCGGCTGGATGATCCCCGCCGTGCTCGGCGCGGCCATCGCAGCCGGAGCGCTCAGCGGCTTCCTCGGCCGGGGCGGGCCCGATCGGCCGGTCGGGCCCGAGGACGCGCCGACCATGCGGCTGCGGCCGGGGCAGCGGGCGGTCTGGGCGGGCCGTGCCACCAACCCCTGGATGCTGAGCCTGTCGATGGCGATGCTGCTGGCGGGCGTGATCTCCGTCGGATTCCTCGTCCTGGGGACGCCGGTCGGGGAGGCCGTCTGGGCCGTCCTGCTGCCGCTGCTGCCCCTGGCGCTGATCGTGTCCCTGGTGAGTGACATCCGCGTCCGTGTCAGCCCGGACGGGCTGCGGGTCGGCTTCGGCCCGTTCTCCTGGCCCGCCTTCCGGGTCCCCACCGAGAAGATCGCGTGGGCCGCCGCCGAGCGGCACAACCCCCTGGAGGTCGGCGGCTGGGGCGTGCGGGGCCTGCCCGGCACCGGGCGGCTCGCGGTCATGGTGCGCGGCGGCGAGTGCCTGGTCGTCCGGCGGGCCGACGGCGGGCGGCTCATCGTCTCCGTCGACGACGCCGAGCGCGCCGCGGCCCTGCTGAACGCCTACGCCGCCGAGACGGCCGCCGCGTGACCCGCCGGGACGGCGCGGCCCCGACGGAGACGTTTCCCGCGCCGCCCCGGATCTCCCTCCCGTTCCCCGGTACCCGTCCCGACTCCCCGGTCGGACCCCCGTCCCTTGACGGCCTTCGACGGCACACTCCCCGGCCCCTCGACCGGTTCCGCGGCCCGGACCGCGCCGGTGGACGGGCCGGGCCTCCCTCCTCCGCGAAAGTCACGGAAGCCTCCCCGCGAGAATCCCGAAAGGCGATGTCATGCCACGCCGGTCCGCAGACCTCCCACTGTTCCTGATCACCGCGTTCGCCCTGTCCTGGCTGGCCGCGCTGCCCATCTGGCTGGCCGACGCCCCCATCGGCTCCCCGATCTTCACCGTGGCCGGCCTCGTGATGATGTTCACCCCCACATTCGGGGTCCTGGCCGTGTGGCTGTACGGCAGGAGCCGCGGGGAGCCCGGGACCTCCGCCCGCGAGTGGGCCCGCCGCACCGGCCTCACCCTCGGCGAGCGCCGGGGCCGCACCCTGGGGCTGCTCGCGGCGGCCTGGTTCGGCATCCCCGTCCTCGTCGCCGCGGCGATCGCGCTGAGCGCAGCCTTCGGGCTGCTCTCCGTCGACCTGTACGGTCTCAGCCTGTTCCGCCAGGGCCTGCCCCGCACCGGTCAGGGACAGGTCGCGCTCGACCCCACGATCACGGCGCTCAGCCAGGTCGTCTTGATCTTCCTGATCGCCCCGCTGATCAACTCGATCGCCACCTTCGGCGAGGAGTGGGGCTGGCGCGGCTGGCTCCTGCCCAGGCTCATGCCGATGGGCACCTGGCGGGCGCTGCTGGTCTCCGGGGTGATCTGGGGCGCCTGGCACGCCCCGCTCACACTGCGCGGCTACAACTACCCCGAGCTCGGAGCGTGGGCCGCGCCCATGTTCGTCGTCTTCTGCGTGGCCTTCGGCGCCCTGCTCGGCTGGCTGCGCCTGCGCTCCGGCAGCATCTGGCCGGCGGTCATCGGCCACGCGTCGCTGAACGGCTCGGGCGGCCTCATCATGCTGGTCGGCGACGTCGCCGCGCCGCCCCACCTGGCCGTCGCCGGGATCACCGGCCTGGTCGGCTCGGCTCTGATCGCCGTACTGACCGCCGCGCTGTTCCGGTTCCGCCCGGTCACCCCGCCCGCCCCGGCCGCCGGCTGAGCCACCCCGGGTCAGCGGTTCCCGGCGATCACCGCGCACACCAGCAGCGCGGCGGTCGCCGCGACCTCCACGAGCGCGCCGAGCACGTCGCCGGTGACCCCGCCCAGCCGCCGCACGGCCCTGCGCCGCAGCGCCCGGGCGGCGAGCAGCCCGATGAGCACGGCCGCCGCGAACCCCCAGGGCACGGCGTACGGCCCCCGCCCCGCGACGCCGTACGCCAGGGCCGTCACCCCGGCGAGCACCGGAGCCGTCACCGCGAGCGCGGCGCCGCGCCGTACGGTTCCCGCGACCGTCGCGCCGAGGCCGTCCGGGCGGGCCGGCGGGACGGACGGCAGGCAGGCCCAGGTGAGCGCCAGCCGTCCCGCCGCGCAGGCCGTCACCAGTGAGACCGGCCCCAGCCCCGCCGAGGCCGCCTCCTCCAGCGCCGCCACCTGGAGCAGCAGGGTGAGGACCAGCGTCACGACGCCGAACGGGCCGATGTCGGACCGCTTCATGATCTCCAGCGCGCGGTCCGCGGGCCTGCCGCTGCCCAGGCCGTCGGCGAGATCGGCCAGGCCGTCCAGGTGCAGGCCCCGGGTCAGCAGCGCCAGGGAGCCCACGGCCAGAACCGAGGCCGGAAGCGGCGAGATCCCCGCCCACAGCGCCGCCCCGAGCACGGCCGCGCCGACCGCCCCGAGCAGCGCGCCCACGAACGGCGCGGCCGTCATCGCGACCCCGGCGGCCCGGCGGTCGACCACCTCCGGCGACCGGACCGGCAGGACGCTCAGCGTGCCGACCGCCAGGCGGAGCCCGTCGGCGAACGTGGACGGGCGGGGCGGGGAGGGGCCTGCGGACATGACCGCCGATCGTAGCCGCCCGTCATCCGCCGTCCGTCGGCGGGCGACCGGGGACCGCGACACGGGTGGACCGCCGAGCCGGACGGTGACCGCTGGAGGCTCACCGGGCCGAGGGGGCGGACGGGCAGGGGGGAGGGACAGAGCCGGACGAGGGCGCGGGGGACCACGGGGGACAGGGCCGGACGGGCGGGAGGAGGGGTCAGACGGGCAGGGGGAGGAGGCGGCCGGCCACCACGAGGGCCACCTCCTCCGACTCCAGGGCCAGTCGCTGGTTCAGCCGGCCGAGGACGTCGCGGAACATCCGGCCGCCGGCCGTGGCGGGCACCACGCCCAGGCCGGTCTCGTCGGAGACGGCCACCACCCGGCGGCGGGTCCGCCGCCAGGCGGCGACCAGCTCGTCGCACCGGGCGGAGACCGCCTCCAGGCCGCCCAGCCCGTCCGCGCCGCCCAGGCCGTCCGCGCCGGCCCTACCGTCCGCGCCGTCCGCGCCGTCCGCGCCGTCCGCGCCGTCCGGGCTCTCCGGGGCGTCCGGCCAGGCGTCGCACTCGTCGAAGACCGCGGCCACCCAGGTGCCGAGTCCGTCGACGAGCAGGGACGGTCCCGGGGTCCGCAGCAGGCCGGCGAGGTCGATCGTCTCGGCCGTGTCCCAGTGGGCGGGCCTGCGGTCGCGGTGGGCCCGCACGCGGCGGGCCCACTCGGCGTCGCCGTCGCCGGACGGCCCGGTCGCCACGTAGAGGACCTCGGGTTCGGCCGCCAGCCGCAGCTCGGCCTCGGCCGACTTGCCCGACCGCGCCCCGCCCAGCAGCAGGGTCCGCGGCGGCCGCGGGGCACGGGCGGGCGCGGGTCCGGCGAGGTCGAGGACCGTCCCGTCCGGTACGGCCAGCACCCCCCACAGCGCGGTCCGCCGGGCGAGCTCGGCCTCCGTCGGCACCCGGTGGTCCACGTTCACGGCCACCACGCGCGTCCGCTCGTCCGCCACGCCCCGCCGCCGCATGTCCCCGAGCCGTTCCGGCCGGTCCAGCACGTCCATCAGCACCAGGTCGCAGCGGGCTCCGGGCTCGTCGTCCGGGGCCTCCCGGAGACCGGAGACCGGTGCGGAAGGCGCGGGGGACGAGGCGGGGGAGGCCGTCGCGTCGAGGATCCGTCCGCCGCCGGGGGCGACGAGGACGAGCCCGTCGGCGGTGGCCGCGACCCGGTACCCCGGCGGGAGCGGGCCGCCGTCCACGAGCGGCAGCCGTACGGTGCCGGCGGCCGCGGAGACGACGACCTCGGTGGGGCGGCGGTGACCGGGGGAGAGGCGGGCGCACGAGGCGCACCCGCAGCCCGGGACGGGCCATCCTCCGCCGCGCGCCGTACCGGAGATCAGGACTTTCACCGCCCCAGCGTACGGGCGCGGCCCCGCGATCATGCCGGGGGACGACCGGCGAGGTAGGGTTCGCTGAGCGGTCGAAAGGGCGCCTGCGGCATCGGCGGAAGGAGCGCGGGACATGACGTGGTACTGGCGTTACGAGGACGCGAACGGCGATCCGGTGACCGTGGAGGCCGTGCCGTCCGAGACGTTCACCAGTCAGGCGGACGCGGAGTCGTGGCTCGGCGAGACGTGGCGGGAGCTGCTGGAGGCGGGCGTAGAGAGCGTCAGCCTCATGGAGGGCGACCGCGTGGAGTACGCGCGGATGTCACTGCGCCCGGCCTGAGCCGAGGCCGTCACAGCCGCCACGGCCGGTGGCCCGGCGGCGTGCCCGGATGACCGGATGGTCGGGGGCGCCTCCCGGACGACCGCACCCCGCCTTCCACGAGAACGCTCTCTTCATGAGAAGACGGGGAAGGCGGGGTGCGGCCGCGGCGGTTACGGGCGCTTCGCGGGGCTGACGGTCTTGGCCGGGTCCCGCTCGACGATCGGGTCGAGGATGTCGTCGATCTTCTTCAGCACCTCGGCGTCCAGCTTCACACCGGACGCCTTGACGTTGTCACGCACCTGCTCGGGCTTGGTCGCGCCGATGATGGCGGAGGCCACGTTCGGGTTCTGCAGCACCCACGCCACCGCGAGCTGGGCCATGCTCAGCCCCAGGTCGCCGGCGATCGGCTTCAGCTCCTGGACGCGGGTGAGCACGTCGTCGGTCAGCATCCGGGAGATGAAGTTGCCGCCGCTCGCGTCGGTGGCCCGGGAGCCGGCCGGCGGCGGCTGACCCGGAAGATACTTGCCGGTGAGCACGCCCTGCGCGATCGGCGACCAGACGACCTGGCTGAGACCCTCCTTCTCGCAGAGGGGGACGACCTCTGACTCGATGACCCGCCACAGCATCGAGTACTGCGGCTGGTTGGAGACCAGGCGGTCGAAGCCCATCTCGTCGGCGATCTTCAGGGCCCGGCCGATCTGCTCGGCGGTCCACTCGCTGACGCCGACGTAGAGGACCTTGCCCTGCCGTACGAGGTCGTCGAAGGTCTTGAGGGTCTCCTCGAGCGGCGTCTCGTTGTCGAAGCGGTGGGCCTGGTAAAGGTCCACGTAGTCGGTCTGCAGGCGGCGCAGCGAGCCGTTGATGGACTCGGTGATGTGCTTGCGGGACAGACCACGGTCGTTCGGGCCGGGGCCGGTGGGCCAGAAGACCTTGGTGAAGATCTCCAGGGACTCGCGGCGGACGCCCTTCAGGGCGCGGCCCAGAACCTCCTCCGCCTTGGTGCCGGCGTAGACGTCGGCGGTGTCGAAAGTGGTGATCCCCTCGTCGAGCGCCGCCTGCACACACGCCTTGGCGGCGTCCTCCTCGACCTGGGAGCCATGGGTGATCCAGTTGCCGTAGCTGATCTCGCTGACCATCAGACCGCTGCGGCCGAGATGCCGAAATTCCATACGCCGACACTAGTAGGTGCCATCTGACCGACTGATTCGGGATACTCTGCCCGGCGTGCTGCGCTTGATCACTTCTCGATGGGTACGGCTCGGCCTCGCGGCCGCCGCGGCGGCGGTGATCGTCGTGGTGATCATGCGTCTGCGGGGCCGTCCGGCCGCCCCCGCCGCGGGCCCGCGACCGGTCCCCGTCCCCGCCTCCCCTCCCGCGCCGGAACCCGGGACGAGGCCCGAGGGGCGGTGGCCTCCCGTCCCGGTCCTCGGCGTCCCCACCGCCGACGACCTGAGGCGCTACGGGGCCGGCACCCGCCTGCCCCGTTTCCTGACCGCGGAACGGCCGCCGCGCCGCCCCCTCGACGGCCCGGTCCGGCGCCGCCTGACCCGCTGGGGCGCCGTGGCCGCGGCGCTGGTCCTGCTGGCGGCCGGAGCGCAGGCACTGGAGAGCAACGTCTTCTCGGGGGGAGCCGGGTCGAGGGCGGTGTCCGCAGAGGACCGTGTCTCCGACGTCCCCTACCCGCCGGACTGTGAGCCCGGCTGGGGTGCCATCCTCACCTGCACGGTCGTGGGGGAGTCGTCCCTGCACACCCTGGAGGAAACGGGCCTGCTGGAAGACGACCTGGCGGTCCGCGCCGAGGCGTCGGGAGACCCGTACCCCGCGGAGACCGGCTCCCCGACCGATCAGGCCGATCAGGCCGGGCGGGACGAGCCGGATGGGACGGGCGGGCCGTACGGGAACCAAGGCGGCGCCCCCGACGCCGACTGCCACCCCGAGATCACCCGGCCCCGCGTGCGGACCGTGCCGCCCCGGGTCACCCGGGCGGTGAACCGGCAGTGGGCGCGGATCGAGCGGTGGCTGCGGAGCAACGCGCCGAAGACCTACGCGACCCTCGCGGGGCCCGGCCGGGCACGGACCATCGCGGTCGCCGAGGCGCAGATGGGCCTGCGGTTCCCCGATGACCTGCGGGCCTCCCTGCTGCGGCACGACGGCACCGTCACGGTGGCGGGGCGGCCCTGGGCCTTCGGGCTGCTGGGTAACAACCTGATGAGCGTGCGGGAGATCCGCGACACCTGGCGCACGCTGTGCGAGGTCGACGGCACCGACGACATCGCGGATCCGCGGTCGGAGTGGTGGGACGGGCGGATGATCCCGTTCGGCGACGACGGCCTCGGCAACCACCTGGTGGCCGACTCGCTGCTGCGCGACATCGGGGAGCACGACCACGAGGGGCGGCTGGACTTCGAGCCCGCGGGCGTCCCGGTCCGCTCCTACCACGCGCTGCTGAAGGCCACCGCCGACGCCCTGGAGACGGGCGGGACCGTCGGGTACTGGGAGCCCGCGGTGGCCGACGGCGAGCTCCACTGGGACGTGCCGGACAGCTGAGCGGCGGGCCGCCGAGGCGCCGTACCGGACCGCTCGGAGCGGGTACGGCGCGGGCCTGCCCCTGGCATTCGTGCTCACCGGGGGCAACGTCGTCGAACGCTGCTTCAACCGGCCCAGGCACTTCAAGGGCATCGCGGCCTGCTACGACAGGCTCGCCGCCCACCACCGATCAGCCGTGACCATCGCCTGCCTGCCGCTCCGGCTCAGATGATCCACGAAGCAGGCGGCGCAGCAGCAGCGCCTCAAGCGCGGCGACCGTCATCCCCTGCCCGTAGACGGGGTTGAAGCTGCACAGGGCGTCGGCCATCACGAGGTAGCCGTCGGGGAAGCGCCGCAGCCGCTCGTAGCGCCGCCGCACGCTGGCCGGGTAGCGCATCCGCACCGGCGCGCTCAGCGGCACCGCCGACCGCACGACCTCGGCGATCTGCGGCGCGGTGAGCGTCGCGGCGTACCGCGCCATGCCCTCGTCGTCGGTGGGCGGCTCCTCACCCGGCATGCCGGACAGGACGATCACGGATGTGATCATGGGGCCGCTGCTTTTGATCTACTTCGCCAACGGTGTCCCGGATGAGGAGGGCGGGGCCACGGGTACCGGCTTCCGGGGAGGGACCGTCGCCCCCGGGGCACTACTTCTTCGGCGGGACGGGCCTGCCGCCGGGAAGGACGGTGGGCGGCGGGAAGCGCAGCTTGCGGATCTGCAGCGCGCGCATGGCGGCGTAGAAGCCGACACCCCGGACGTTCTCGCCGGGGTACTTCTCCGCCGCGAGCTTCTTGACCCGCCAGGCCACCCAGACCGAGGCCAGCACCACGCCGACCATCATGATCGGCCAGCCGATCGTGACGACGGCGATGTTGACGGCGGTGCGGAAGTCCTGGTCCGGGAAGGGGATCCAGGTGATCAGCAGGACCACCACCATGAACGGCAGGAAGTACTGGCTGACGAGGCGGCGGGAGTCGACCCAGTCGCGGGCGAACTTGCGGACCGGGCCCTGGTCGCGTGCGGGGAGGTAACGCTCCTCGCCGCGCAGCATGCCCTCGCGCGCCCTGACGCGCTCCTTGGCCTGGCGCTCGCGGAGCTGGCGGTAGGCCTCTTTGCGGTCCTTGGGGGCGGTCACCGGCTGGCGGCGGCGGCCCTCGGCGTCGCGGCGCTTGGGTGTGGGACGCCCCTTGCCCGCAGGCTTAGGATCGGAGGCGGAGGCGGGGGAGTCGTCCGCGGTGGTCTGGGTACGTCGGAACACATCGCCAGCCTACCGGGACTGCAACTTAGTGACGCCCCCGTACGTTATGCGTAGGGTGAACCTAGGTGGCCTCCGGTTGTTCTCCCGGGGGGCCGGAGATCACCCGGGAGACCCGATAGCGCATTTGAAGAAGGGGACGGCCGACGCGCATGAGCGTGATGAAGAGACTTTCCATGATCTTCAGGTCCAAGGCGAACAACGCCTTGGACAAGATGGAGGATCCGCGCGAGACCCTCGACTACTCCTACCAGCGGCAGTTGGAGTTGTTGCAGAAGGTGCGCCGGGGGGTCGCCGATGTCGCGACCTCGCGCAAGCGGGTGGAACTGCAGATCAACCAGATCGAGGCCCAGTCCCGCAAGCTTGAGGACCAGGGCCGCAAGGCGCTCAGCGTGGGCCGCGAGGACCTGGCGCGCGAGGCGCTGACCCGCCGCGGCGCCCTGCAGACGCAGATCGCCGACCTGCGGGTCCAGCACGACAACCTCCAGGGTGAGGAGGAGAAGCTCACCACGGCCTCCCACCGCCTGCAGGCCAAGGTCGACTCCTTCCGCACCCGCAAGGAGACCATCAAGGCCACCTACACCGCGGCCGAGGCGCAGACGCGGATCAACGAGGCGTTCTCCGGCATCTCCGAGGAGATGGGCGACGTCGGCCTGGCGATCCAGCGGGCCGAGGACAAGACCGCCTCGATGCAGGCCCGCGCGGGCGCCATCGACGAGCTGCTCGCCAGCGGCGCGCTCGACGACTTCAGCGGCCAGCGCGGCGACGACATCCAGGCCGAGCTCGACCGCATGGGCGGCGGCCGCGACGTGGAGCTGGAGCTCGCCCGGATGAAGGCCGAGCTGGGACAGGCCCCGGCGCCGCAGGGCGCGATCGAGTCCGGCCCGGCCCAGCAGGGCCACGCCCCCTCCCACCAGCAGGCTCCCCAGCAGCATCAGCATCAGCATCAGCATCAGCAGGCCCCCCAGCAGCCGCCCGCGCAGCCGCAGCAGCAGCCGTACGGGCAGCCGACCCAGGAGTACGGCCAGCCGGGGGAGGGCCGATGATCGTCCGCATCATGGGCGAGGGGCAGATCCAGATCGCCCCCGAGGACCTCGAGGTCCTCAACGCGCTCGACGGCCGGCTGGAGGCCGCGATCGAGTCCGGTGACGAGGGCGCCTTCCGGGGCTGCCTGCACGACCTGCTCGACAAGATCCGCCACGTGGGCAAGCCGCTGCCGGACGACAGCCTGGAGTCCTCGGAGCTGATTTTGCCTCCGGCCGACGCTTCCATGGACGAAGTGCGGGAGATGCTCGGGGATGAGGGGCTGATTCCCGGTTAGTTTGTCCATATGACGTCAGCACACACCCGATTTGTCCGGGATAGGGGCCTGACCAGGCGCATGGTCCTGACCATGTTCCTGCTCGGGCTGCTGTACGTCGTGTTCGTGGGCGTGCTGATCTCCCTGGGCGTCCGGGCGGTCGTGG
The DNA here is from genome assembly GCF_042873875.1 of Streptosporangium sp. NPDC004379. NCBI lineage: Bacteria > Bacillati > Actinomycetota > Actinomycetes > Streptosporangiales > Streptosporangiaceae > Streptosporangium > Streptosporangium sp. NPDC004379. The sequence goes on along the minus strand of NZ_JBIAMC010000001.1, from coordinate 347,544 downwards.
TGCTGCTCATCGCGGGCGGCATCCTGCTGGTGCAGTTCTTCGCCTCCGACCGCATCGCCCTGTTCGCCATGCACGGGCGGGTGGTCGAACCACGGGAGGCCCCCGCCCTGCACGCCCTGGTCGACCGCCTGTGCGCGCTGGCCGACATGCCGAAGCCGCGGGTGGCGATCGCCGACTCGGACGTCCCGAACGCGTTCGCCACCGGCCGCAACCAGCGCACCTCGGTGGTCTGCGTGACGACCGGCCTGATGCGCCGGCTGGATGAGCCGGAGCTGGAGGGCGTCCTCGCCCACGAGATGTCCCACGTGGCCCACCGGGACGTCGCCGTCATGACGATCGCCTCTTTCCTCGGGGTGGTCGCCGGGCTGATGACCCGCCTCGCCCTCTACAGCGGTCTGGGCGGACGCGCCCGCGACGACCGGGGAGGCCCGCCGGTCGGGCTGATCATCCTGCTGGTGTCGGTCGTGGTGTACGCGGTGAGCTTCCTGCTGATCCGCGCGCTGTCGCGCTACCGCGAGCTGGCGGCCGACCGGGCCGGCGCGCTGCTGACCGGCCGCCCCTCGACGCTGGCGAGCGCGCTCACCAAGATCAGCGGGGACATGGCCCGCATCCCGACCCGCGACCTGCGGGAGGCCGAGCCGTTCAACGCGTTCTTCTTCGCCCCCGCGGTGTCGGGGCGCACGGCCATGGCCGCCCTGCTGGCCACCCACCCGCCGCTGGACCGGCGGCTGGAGCAGCTCGGCAGGATCTCCGCCGAACTGGGCAGAGGGGCGTGACGTGGTGAAACGCTGGTGGGACGCGATGCTGGGCCGTACGGAGCCGGCGCAGCCCGACCTGGACGCACTGTTCGCGCTGCCGTCGGCGGCGGTGACGCTGCAGGCGGCGACCGGCCTGGCTCCGACCGGGAACGGGTCGGTCTGCTTCCGCTCGGCCGAGGGTGAGGCGTTCAACCGGCTGCAGGAGGACGTCGTGGACCTGCTCGCCGCCGGGGACGGCCCGCCGGTCGAGGAGACCCAGGACCCCTACGGCTACACCTGGCTGTTCATGCGCCATTCGCCCGACGGGCTCGGCGAGCTGGTCACCGGCCTGCACGCGGTCAACTCCTCCCTGGAGTCGGCCGGGTTCGGCCCGTCCCTGCTGTGCTCGCTGGTCAGCTTCTCCGCTCCGACCGGCCGGGGCCTGGCGCTGGTCTACCTGTACAAGCGGGGCACCTTCTACCCGTTCGCGCCCCTGTCGGGGCAGCACCGCGACAGCGCACTGGAACTCCAGGTGCGCGCCGCCTTGGATGACGAGCTGCCCATCGAGCCCGATCTCGACCGCTGGTTCCCCCTCTGGGGCGCACCGGGCCTTTAGCGGCGCCCGGCCGAACGGGGTTCTCCGGGGGCCGCGGCGTACGGAGCCTCCGGCGTCGTCATGGCGCGCTGAGTTCCTCGCGGCGTCACGGCGCGCCGGCCGGACGACGGGAACGCGCCGTAATCTGCTCCTCAAGACATGACAGGGCGCGCGGCGGGCTCCCCGGCGGGCCCGCCGCCCCGTGGTGCCATGACTTCATGATCAAGATATCTCACGCCCTGGCCGTCGCCGCGGCGGCGGCCGCGATCGCCACCGCGGGCATGTGTGGCACGGCCCTGGCCGGCACCGACCCCGGCGCCGCGACCGCACCCGGAACGGCGCGGGCGACGGCGGACGACTACCCTCCGAAGGTCACGGTCACGGGGGAGGGCGAACTGCTCGTCACCCCGGACGTCATGCGGCTGAACGCCGGCGTCGAGGTGCGCGCCGACACGCCGGGACAGGCGTTCTCCGAGGCCCGCCAGGCCGCCGCCAAGCTCACCCAGGCGCTGCTCGACGCGGGCGTCGACCCCAAGGACCTGCGGACCACCGAGCTGTCCCTCGCCCCGGTGTACGACGACTATCCGAAGATCGCCGGGTACCGGGCGGCGCAGGGCGTCGAGGTCGTGGTGCGCGACCTCGACAACGCCGACAAGGTGGTGGACACGATTGTCTCCGTCGGACCCGAGGCCCGGCTGAACGGCGTCTCCTTCGAGCTCTCCGACAACGGCGCCGCGCTGCGGGCCGCCCGGAACCGGGCGTTCGCCGACGCCAAGGCCCGCGCCCAGCAGTACGCGGGACTGGCCGGCGGCACGCTCGGCGACGTCATCACGATCAGGGAGCAGGACGTCACGCCGCCGCGGCCCATCATGTTCGCCGCCGCCGGGGTCGCCGACCGCAGCTCGATCAGCCCGGGGCAGCAGAACGTCTCCGTGCACGTGCAGGTGGTCTACTCGATGGTGCTCTAGCCGCGGCCCCCGCCGCCCGGGAAGCGGCGGCGGGGGCGTCGCGGCGTTCACCGTCCCCGGTGGACCCGGTGGACCCGGTGGCCTCGGGAAAGCGGTGCGCGGCCGCGCCGATCGCGTGATCCGGGGTCCCCGGCGACCCGGGGAAGCGGCCCCGGGGACCGTCAGGGCAGTGCGAGCATCCGGTCGAGGGCGACCTTCGCCCAGTGCGCGGTGTCGTCGTCGACCGTGATCTGGTTGACGACCTGACCGGCGGCGAGCGACTCCAGAGCCCACACCAGGTGCGGCAGGTCGATCCGGTTCATCGTCGAGCAGTAGCAGACGGTCCGGTCGAGGAACGTGACGTTCTTGTCGGGGAACATCCGGGCGAGCCTCTTCACCAGGTTCAGCTCGGTGCCCACGGCCCAGGAGGACCCCGCGGGCGCCCGCCGCAGCGTCTCGATGATGTGCTCGGTGGAGCCGACGTGGTCGGCCTTGGTGACCACCTCGTGGCGGCACTCGGGGTGGACCAGCACGTTGACGCCGGGGATGCGCTCCCGGACGTCGTCGACGCACTGCGCGCTGAAGCGGCCGTGCACCGAGCAGTGCCCCTTCCACAGGATCATCTTGGCGTTCGCGAGCTGCTCGGCGGTCAGCCCGCCGTTCGGCCGGTGCGGGTTGTAGACGACGCAGTCGTCCAGGGACAGGCCCATCTCCAGCACCGCGGTGTTGCGCCCCAGGTGCTGGTCGGGCAGGAAGAGCACCTTCTCCCCCCGGGAGAAGGCCCAGTCGAGGGCGCGCCGGGCGTTGGAGGAGGTGCAGACGGCGCCGCCGTTGCGCCCGCAGAACGCCTTGATGTCGGCGCTGGAGTTCATGTAGGTGACCGGGACGGTGACGTCGGCGATCCCGGCGTCCTGCAGCGCCTCCCAGCACTCCTCGACCTGGTCGAAGGTGGCCATGTCGGCCATGGAGCAGCCGGCGGCGAGGTCGGGCAGGACGACCTGCTGCGCGTCGGAGGTGAGGATGTCGGCCGACTCGGCCATGAAGTGGACGCCGCAGAAGACGATGTACTCGGCGCCGGGCCGGGCCGCGGCCTCGCGGGCCAGCTTGAACGAGTCGCCGGTCACGTCGGCGAACTGGATGACCTCGTCGCGCTGGTAGTGGTGGCCCAGCACGAAGACCCGCTCGCCCAGCGCGGCCTTGGCCCGGCGGGCCCGCTCCACCAGCGCCGGGTCGGACGCGGGCGGCAGCTCGCCGGGGCAGTCGACACCGCGCTCGCTGTGCGGGTCGGTTTCCCTGCCGAGGACGAAGAGCGGAAGGCCGGTCTCGGTGGTCGTCACGACCACCACCCCCTTATCGTCGAAGTGACGACTAATGATGACACACGGCCGGGGGTTTTTGTTCCCGGGGGAGCCGATCGGGGTGAACGTCCTGATCGGAGGGGGCATGGCCGTACGGGCGGGGTCCCCGGCGGGCCCGGGGGCACGGCGACCGGCCGGGCCGCGTGGCGGCCATGTCGCGGCCGTGTCTCCGCGGTGTCGCGGCGGTGTCGCGGCCGTGCGGGGGAGGGTCCGCACGGGTCGGCGAGCCCGGTCACGGCGCGCCGGCGCCGGGAGGGCGGACCCGCAGGAATGTGTGGGCCCGCGCGGGTGTTGGTAGCGTCTTAGTAGGACGTCAGAAACAGACAACCGTCTCGAACGGGCGGTTGACGTAGACGCGGGAGTCACCAACATGTCGGTTGAGAGCAGCGAGACCACGGCGCAGGGCCTGATCCTCAGCGACGCCGCCGCCGCCAAGGTCAAGAGCCTGCTGGAGCAGCAGGGCGAGGAGGGGCTCCAGCTGCGCGTGGCCGTGCAGCCCGGCGGCTGTTCCGGCCTGCGCTACCAGCTCTTCTTCGACGACCGTTCGATGGACGGCGACGTCGTCTCCGACTTCAACGGGGTCGGTGTGGTCACCGACCGGATGAGCGCCCCCTACCTCATGGGCGCGACGATCGACTTCGTCGACACGATCGAGAAGCAGGGCTTCACGATCGACAACCCCAACGCCACGGGCTCGTGCGCCTGCGGCGACTCTTTCAACTAGTCGCAATACGATGGCCCCGCCGGGTGAGCTGACCCACCCGGCGGGGCCGTCGTGTGTCCGCACGCCTGAAGTCATGTGTCCGCACGCCCGATGTCAGTGTGTTCACATGCCCGAAGCCGTGTGTCCGCACGCCTGATGTCAGGGTGTCCGCATGCCCGATGCCAGGGTGTCCGCACGCCTGCACGGCCCGCCCCACGACCATCTTCCTGATGCCGACAACGAGGAGAAGAACCCCGTGCGCATCGCCGTCACCGGTTCCATCGCGACCGACCATCTGATGACCTTCCCGGGGCGCTTCAGCGACCAGCTGATCGCCGGCCAGCTCGACCGGGTGTCCCTGTCGTTCCTCGTGGACGACCTGCAGATCCGCCGTGGCGGCTGCGCGGCCAACATCGCCTTCGGGATGGGGTGCCTCGGCCTTCGGCCCGTCCTCGTCGGCGCGGTCGGCGCCGACTTCGCCGACTACCGGTCCTGGCTGGAGCGGCACGGCGTCGACTGTGACTCCGTGCACACCTCCGAGCTGCACCACACGGCCCGGTTCCTGTGCACCACCGACGACGACCACAACCAGATCGCCTCGTTCTACACCGGCGCGATGGCCGAGGCCCGGCTGATCGAGCTCGGCCCGATCGGCGAGCGGCTCGGCGGCCTCGACCTCGTCCTGGTCGGCCCGAACGACCCCGACGCGATGCTGCGGCACACCGAGGAGGCCCGCCGGCGCGGCATCCCCTTCGCCGCGGACTTCTCCCAGCAGATCGCCCGCATGTCCGGCGACGACATCCGCCCGCTGCTGGACGGCGCCGCCTACCTGTTCAGCAACGACTACGAGAAGGGCATGATCGAGCAGAAGACCGGGCTGTCCGCCGACGAGGTCCTCGACCGCGTCGAGGTCCGCGTCACCACGCTCGGCCCCAAGGGCGTCGCGATCGAGCGCAGGGGCGAGCCCATCCTGCACGTCCCCGCCGTTCCCGAGCTGGGCAAGGCCGACCCCACCGGCGTCGGCGACGGCTTCCGCGCCGGATTCCTGGCCGGCCTGGCCTGGGGTCTGTCCCTGGAGCGCTGCGGCCAGCTCGGCAACCTCACCGCCACCCACGTCCTGGAGCACGTCGGCGGGCAGGAGTACCGCCTCGGCCAGCGGGTCTTCCTCGACCGCTTCGCCGCCGCCTACGGCTCCGAGGCCGCCGACGAGGTCTCCCGCCACGTGCGCTGCCACCACCCCTAGCGCCTGCCTCGCGGATCACCCCGTGGCGGGCGGGGTGATCCGCGGCCGGGACCAGGCGGTCCCGGCCGTACGGCACGCCGGGCACGGCGGCGGACGGCCCGTGCCGGGCCGTGCGGCTCAGTAGTTGCGCCGCACGTGGATGGCCCAGCCGCCCGTGGGAAGCTCGTGGCTGGCCACGTGGTGGTGCGACTTGAGCCGGCACCAGGCCGGGATGTCGGTGAACGCCGCGGGATCGTCGGCGAGGACCGACACGATCGCCTCACGCGGGACGTCGTTGATCTGCTGGGCGAGCATGATGATCGGAATCGGGCACTTCTTGCCCAGCGCGTCGATGGTCAGCGCCGGGGTCTGCCCGGCTCCCTCCGCGGTCGTCTGGCCGGCCGTCATGGCAACTTCACTCCCCGAAGAATGGTCGGTCACGGCTGCATCCCCGCTTCCTCGCGGATCCTCTTCACCACGTCCGGCAGGACGGCGAGGAAGCGGTCGACGTCCGCCGCGGAGGCCCCCCGGGGCAGCGACACCCGGAGGTTCCCGTGTGTCAGCACCCCCATGGCCTCCAGGACATGCGACGGGCGAAGCGTGCTCGCCGTACACGAACTGCCGGACGACACGGCGAACCCCGCCCTATCCAACTCTGTCAACAGTGCCTCGCCGTCCACGTAAAGACACGAAAAGGTGACGATGTGCGGGGCGCGGGCCACGGGGTCGCCGATGACCTCGACGTCCGGCACGATCCTCGGCACCTCGCTCCTGATCCGGTCCACGAGCGCGGAGAGGCGGGCCGACTCCCGGGCCGCGTCGGCGGCGGCGGCCCGCAGCGCGACCCCCGCGGCGATGATCGCCGGCACGTTCTCGAACCCCGGGACCCGCCGCCGCTCCCGGTCGTCCTCCGGCAGCGGGGAACGCCACCGGACGCCCTTGCGGACCGCCAGCACCCCGACCCCGGCCGGGCCGCCCCACTTGTGCGCGCTCGCGGTCAGCACCGACCAGCCGGCCGGCACCGGCATCCGGCCGACGGTCTGCGCGGCGTCCACCAGCAGCGGCACGCCCGCCTCGGCGCACGCCGCGGCGGCCTCGGCCACCGGTTGTGAGGTTCCCACCTCGTGGTTGGCGCTCTGCAGGCAGGCCAGGGCGGTGTCCCCGGCGCCGACGGCCGAGGCGAAGGCGGCCGGATCGACCGCGCCCGCCCGGTTCACGCCGACCGTCTCGACGGTTCCGCCGTCGCGCTCGTGCAGCGCGGCGGCGTGCAGCACCGCGGAGTGCTCCACCGCGGAGACCACCAGGCGGCGGCCCGCCCTGCGGCGGCCGGACAGCGCGCCGAGCACGCCCAGATGCGCCGCCTGGGTGCCGGAGGCGGTGAAGGAGACCTCGTCGGGCCGGGTGCCGATCGCCTCGGCGACCTCGGCGCGCGCCTGTTCCAGTAACATCCTTGCGCGGCGGGCTGAGCCGTACAGCCGCGCCGGGTCGGCCCAGCCGGCGTCGAGCGCCGCGATCAGCGCCTCGCGCGCCTGGGGGTGCAGCGGTTCGGTGGAGGCCGCGTCGAAGTACGCCATTCCTCAATCGTCGCACCGCTCGGTGGAACCGGGGGCTGCGCGGGGGGGCGAGGTGAGTCCGCGCTAATGTGTCCCCCAGCGTGAAGCTGTGAACTACGAGTTGTTAATACGAACAAACGACCGCCCAGGAGTGACTTCTGGGCTTCATCTGTGGGGTAGGCGATCCGTGAGTCCGACCCGCCGTTCTGCACGGCGTCCGTTGGCCCGCCGCCGGGTGCCACGCGCTGCCGCTCTGGCGCTGCTGCTGGTTTCCGTGACGGCGTGCAGTGCCGATGAGTGGAAGCGCGCCGGCATGCCCGTCGGCATCACCAAGCAGGCCGAAACGGTCCAGAGTCTGTGGAACGGATCCTGGATCGCCGCTCTCGCCACCGGTGTGGTCGTGTGGGGCCTGATCCTGTGGTCCGCGGCCTTCCACCGCAAGAGGAAGAACTCGAAGGAGGAGCTGCCTCCCCAGGTCCGCTACAACCTCCCGATCGAGATCCTCTACACGGTGGTCCCGATCATCATGGTCGGCGTGTTCTTCTACTTCACCGCCCGGGACGAGACCTACATCGACCAGATGTCCGGCAAGCCCGACGTGAAGGTGAAGGTCGAGGCGTTCCAGTGGAGCTGGCGCTTCACCACCGACTACAACGGCAAGCAGGTGGAGGTCGTCGGCCGGCCGGTCAGCGACTACACCAAGGGCCCCCAGCTGGTGCTCCCGGTGGACAGGAAGGTCGAGTTCGACCTGCACTCGCCGGACGTCATCCACTCCTTCTGGGTGCCGGCCTTCCACTTCAAGCGTGACGTGATCCCGGGCGTGGACAACAAGTTCGAGGTCGACACGCTGAACAAGCCCGCCGTCTACGCCGGCCGTTGCGCCGAGCTGTGCGGTGTGGACCACAGTCGCATGCTCTTCTCGGTGAAGCTCGTCCCCCAGGCCGAGTTCGACCAGTACGTCGCTAGTCAGGCGGGTGCCCAGTGACCGCACTTAACGAACCCCTCACCTCCGTCCCGGTGCCGGACCGCAAGGGCTCCGTCATCGCGAAGTGGTTGTCCTCCACCGATCACAAGATCATTGGGCACCTCTATCTGATCACTTCGTTCGCGTTCTTCCTGATCGGCGGCGTGATGGCGCTGATCATGCGGGCGGAGCTGGCTCAGCCGGGTCTGCAGGTCACCACCAACGAGCAGTTCAACCAGCTGTTCACCATGCACGGCACGGTGATGCTGCTCATGTTCGCCACGCCGCTGTTCGCCGGATTCGCCAACGAGCTGATGCCGCTGCAGATCGGCGCGCCGGACGTGGCCTTCCCCCGGCTGAACATGGTGAGCTACTGGCTGTTCACCTTCGGCAGCCTCATCGCCCTGTCGGGCTTCCTCACCCCGGGCGGCGCCGCCGACTTCGGCTGGTTCGCCTACACCCCGCTGTCGAACGCGATCAGCTCGCCCGGCGTCGGCGGCGACCTGTGGATCTGCGGCCTGGCCATCTCCGGTCTGGGCACGATCCTCGGCGCGGTGAACTTCATCACCACGATCGTCACCATGCGCGCCCCCGGCATGACCATGTTCCGCATGCCGCTGTTCACCTGGAACGTCCTCCTCACCTCGATCCTGGTGCTGATGGCCTTCCCGGTGCTCGCCGCCGCCCTGCTGGCCCTGGAGGCCGACCGCAAGCTCGGCGCGCAGATCTTCGCCCCCGAGACCGGCGGGCCGATCCTGTGGCAGCACCTGTTCTGGTTCTTCGGCCATCCCGAGGTGTACATCATCGCGCTGCCGTTCTTCGGCATCGTGACCGAGGTCATCCCGGTCTTCAGCCGCAAGCCGCTGTTCGGCTACATCGGCCTGGTCGGCGCGACCATCGTCATCGCCGGCCTGTCGATCACCGTGTGGGCGCACCACATGTTCCCGACCGGCCAGGTGCTGCTGCCGTTCTTCTCGTTCATGACGTTCCTCATCGCGGTCCCGACCGGGGTGAAGTTCTTCAACTGGATCGGCACGATGTGGCGGGGCCACCTGTCGTTCGAGTCGCCGATGCTGTTCGCGGTCGGCTTCCTGGTCACCTTCCTCTTCGGCGGTCTGACCGGCGTCATCCTCGCCTCGCCTCCGCTGGACTTCCAGGTCTCGGACTCCTACTTCGTGGTGGCCCACTTCCACTACGTCGTCTTCGGCACCGTGGTCTTCGCGATGTTCTCCGGCTTCTACTTCTGGTGGCCGAAGTTCACCGGCAAGATGCTGGACGACCGGCTGGGCAAGTGGCACTTCTGGACGCTGTTCATCGGCTTCCACACCACCTTCCTGGTGCAGCACTGGCTGGGCGCCGAGGGCTTCCCGCGTCGCTACGCCGACTACAGCCCGATCGACGGCTTCACCGACCTGAACATGATCTCCTCGGTCGGAGCCTTCATCCTCGGCGCCTCCACGCTGCCGTTCCTCTACAACGTCTGGAAGACGGCCAAGTACGCGCCGAAGGTCACGGTGGACGACCCGTGGGGTTACGGCAACTCCCTGGAGTGGGCGACCTCCTGCCCGCCGCCGCGGCACAACTTCACCTCGCTGCCGCGCATCCGCTCCGAGCGTCCGGCGTTCGACCTCAAGTACCCGCACGTGACCGCGCCTCGTGAGCTGGAGGACGCCCGATGAAGGTTCAGGGCTGGTTGTTCATCCTCTGCGGCGTCTTCTTCGCCGCGGTGGACGTCGTCTACTGGTACTGGTCCAAGGAGCCGGTCGGCACGACGGCGATGGCCATCTCGGTGGGCTTCGCCTTCATGATCGGCTACTACCTGATGTACACCGCCCGCCGCATCGGCGACCAGCCCGAGGACGACAAGCAGGGCGAGATCGCCGACGGCGCCGGGGAGCTGGGCTTCTTCAGCCCGCACAGCTGGTGGCCGCTGTTCGTCTGCCTGGCCGTCGCGCTCACCGCGGTCGGCCTGGTCATCGGCTGGTGGCTGTTCATGATCGGTGTCTTCGCGGTCATCATGAGCATGATCGGCTTCGTCTTCGAGTACTACCGGGGGCACTTCTCCCACTGACCGGCCCCGCCGGTCTCCGCCCCCACGGGGTCCCCGCCGCGGCGAGGGCCCCGCGGGACATCCGAAAGCGGACCACGGAAAGTTTCCGTGGTCCGCTTTTTGGCGTTTGTTAGCTGCACAAGCCGGATGTCCTCCGTAGTGATCCCCTTACTCCGGGTAATAACTGAATTAGTGGTTCAGAACCGGGACAGGGAGTTCATGTGCGGCAGGCGATCCGTGGTCCGATATGGGGGGTGAGCCTGCTGGCCCTGGCGCTGGCGGCCTCCTCCTGCTCGGACACCACCTCCACCCGGACGGCGGGCACGCCGGGCGCCACGCCGCGCGCCGACGCCGCCGTCGCCGTGAGCCCTCTCAACGGGGCCCTCAACGTGCCGACCGACGCGACCGTCCTGGTCTCCGCCCGCGACGGCACCCTGAAGAACGTCACCGTCACGGGCCGCAAGGGCCCCCTGGCGGGCGCGATGAGCGCCGACGGCACCCGCTGGCACAGCTGGGGCACGATCCCGCCGGGGGCCTCCTACCGGGTCACGGTGACCGCGGTGAACCCCGACGGCAAGCTCACCCAGACCACCAGCTCCTTCACCACGGTCAAGGCCCGGGAGACCTTCTCGATCGAGAGCGTCCAGCCGAACAGGGACGACACCGGGCTGACCGTCGGCGTCGGCATGCCGATCATGCTCACCTTCGACAAGCCGATCACCGACCGCGTCTCGGTCGAGCGGAACCTGCTGGTCACCGCCTCCAAGCCGGTCTCCGGCGCCTGGCACTGGTTCGACGACAAGACCGTGCACTTCCGCCCGAAGACCTTCTGGCCGGCCCACACAAAGGTCAGGCTGGAGGCCCGCCTCGCCGGGGTCCGCGGCGGCGACGGCCTGTACGGCAAGCGGAACCTCACGCTGGACTTCAAGGTCGGCCGCTCGCAGATCACCCGGGGCAGCACCGACACCCACTACCTGACCGTCAGGCGCGACGGGAGGAAGGTGCGGGTGATGCCGATGAGCGCCGGCCAGGGCGGCGCGTGGAAGTACTACACGACCAACGGCATCCACCTGGCCATGTCACGCGAGAACGTCACGGTCATGACATCGCCCGGGATCGGTCCCGGCGAGTCGGGCTACTACCAGATGACCGTCTACGACACGGTGCGGATCTCCAACAGCGGCGAGTACGTCCACGCCGCGCCGTGGTCGGTCGGCTCGCAGGGCAACTCCAACGTCAGCCACGGCTGCGTCAACGTCAGCCCGGCGGACGCCAAGTGGTTCCTCGACAACACGCTGATCGGCGACCCGATCATCATCACCGGCTCGCCGCGCCCGCTGGAGCCCACCAACGGCTGGGGGCAGTGGCAGGAGAGCTGGAAGGACTGGCTGAAGTGGAGCAGCACCAAGCACTTCGTCACCGAGGAGCTGTGACCACCCTCCGAAAGGCCCTGAGCGGGCCGTACGGACGTCGTCGCCCCAGCTTCAGGGGTCATCGGCCGGTGAGGCCGTACGAAGCCCTGAGGGGCCGTGTGGAGACGGAAGAAGGGCCCGGACACCGTGGCGGTGTCCGGGCCCTTCCCGTGGCGGATCAGCGGTGGATCAGTGGGTGAGGGACCTGTCCTCGCCCGGCTCGATCGCGGCGTGCTCGTCGCCGTGACCGTGACCGTCCTCCAGCGGGATCTTCTCGCCGCCGTAGGCCCGGCTCATCTTGACGCGGAGCCTGCCGATCGGGCCGCGCAGCTGCCTGGGCGGCACGCCGTCGCGCTCGCCGCCGCCGTCGCCGTCCGCGCCCGGGAGCATCGGGACCGCGGCCTTGCCGCGCACGTGGGCCTCGATGATCGGGTTCGGCGGGACGTGGACCTCGATGTACTCACCGGTGGGCAGGCGCTTGATGACGCCCGACTCCACACCGTGCCCGATGACCGCGGCGTCGGCGCGCTGCAGGCCGAGGCAGATCCGGTAGGTGACGTAGTAGGCGATCGCCGGGCCGAGGAAGATCAGTACCCGGCCGGTGTAGGTGGTCGCGTTCAGCGAGACGTGGAAGAACGCGGCCAGCTCGTCGTTGGCGCCCAGCAGCCACAGGACGCCGTAGAAGGTGACCGCCGCCATGCCGATCGAGGTGCGGTGCGGGTTGTTGCGGGGGCGGTCGGCGATGTGGTGCTCGCGCCGGTCGCCGGTGACCCACTGTTCGATGAACGGGTACAGCGCCAGGCCCGTCATGATGATCCCCATCGGGACCAGCGCCGGGATCAGCACGCTCATCGGCAGGGTGAACCCGGCGACGTTGATCTCCCACGCGGGCATCAGGCGGAGCGAGCCCTCCAGGAAGCCCATGTAGAAGTCGGGCTGCGAGCCGGCCGAGATGTCCGCCGGGGTGTAGGGGCCGAACAGCCAGATCGGGTTGATCTGGGCGAAGGCGCCCAGCAGCGCGATGACGCCGAAGGTGAACATGAAGTAGGCGCCGGCCTTGACCATGAAGGCGGGGTAGAACGGCGCGCCGACGACGTTCTCGTTCGTCCGGCCCTTGCCCGGCATCTGGGTGTGCTTCTGCACCCACATCAGGATCATGTGGGCGGAGATGAGCGCCAGGAGGATGCCCGGGATGAGCAGGATGTGCAGCGAGTAGAACCGGGAGATCACGTCCTCGCCGGGGTACTCGCCGCCGAAGAGGAAGAACGTGATCCAGGTGCCGACCAGCGGCAGCGAGATCGCCACGCCCTCGGTGATCCGCAGACCGGCGCCGGAGAGCAGGTCGTCGGGGAGGGAGTAGCCGGTCAGGCCCTCCAGCAGGGCCAGCGTCAGCAGGCCGACGCCGATCAGCCAGTTCAGCTCGCGCGGCTTGCGGTACGCACCGGTGAAGAACACACGGAGCGCGTGCACCATCATGCCGCCGATGAACAGCAGGGCCGCCCAGTGGTGCATCTGCCGCATCAGCAGGCCGCCGCGCACGTCGAAGCTGATGTGCAGCGACGAGGCGTACGCCTCGGACATCATGACGCCCTTGAGCGGCTCGTAGGAGCCGTCATAGGGGACCTCGCCCATGCTGGGCTTGAAGAAGAACGTCAGGAACGTGCCGGTCAGCAGCAGGACGATGAACGAGTAGAGGGCGATCTCACCCAGCAGGAAGGACCAGTGGTCGGGGAAGATCTTCCTCAGGTTGCGCCGCATGAAGTTCCCGGCGCCCAGGCGGTCGTCGAGGAAGGTGCTCGTTCCCGCGATGGGCTTCGGGACGGTCGTGGTGCTCACGCGTGGCCTCCGTTCTCACGGACCTTCGCCTCGGCGTCCCCGCGCTCCCAGAAGCTGGGACCGGGCGGGACGGCGAAGTCCGCCGTGGCGACGAGGAAGCCCTCCTCGTCGACGTCGATGGGGAGCTGGGGCAGAGGCCGGGCCGCCGGGCCGAAGATCACCTTGGCGCCGTCGGCGGCGTCGAAGGTGGACTGGTGGCACGGGCAGAGGATGTGGTGCGTGGTCTGCTCGTACAGGGCCGCGGGGCAGCCGACGTGCGTGCAGATCTTCGAGTACGCCACGATGCCGTCGTGCGTCCAGTTCAGGTTCGTGCCGGACTTGAGCTCCTCCGGCCGGAACTTGAGCAGGATCAGCGTGGCCTTGGCCAGCGCGTTCAGGTCGTGCTCGTACCCTTCGGGCACCACGGAGAGGATGCCGCCGGGGGAGTTGAAGTCCGCCGCGCGGATCGGCGCGCCGGTGCCCTCGACGACGAGCCTGCGCGGCTTGCCGTCCTTGGTCTTCTCGCCCCAGACGGTGTGCCGGAGCTTGGCGGGGAAGTCCTTGTAGCGGGGGCCGAGGTCGCGCAGCAGGACCAGCGGCGCGAGGCCCAGCGGGGCCGCGGCGAGCAGCAGCGTACGGCGCAGCATCGGGCGCTTGACGAAGCCGCTCTCGTCGACGCCGTGCTTGAACGTCTCGGTGACGTACTCGCGGGTCGGGCCGTCGGAGGCCATCTCGTGGCGTTCCTGGACCATGTTGTACTTCGGCATGACCAGGCGGACCCAGACCACCATGCCGGCGGCCATGGCCAGCAGCGCGAGGGCGAGCGAGCCGCCCAGGGCCACGTTGGAGGCGCGCGCCGAGTCGATGTCCCCGACCTGGAAGACCACGTAGGAGACGATGAAGGCGACGCCCCCGAGGGCGGTCAGGAGGAAGCAGAGGGCGGCGATCCGCTCGCCCTTCCTCGCGGTCGCCTCGGCCTGCGGGACGACCCCGGGGACGCTCTGGTCCCCGGGGCGCTCGTCGACGCCGAGCACGGGCGTGCTCGTGGCGGGCGAGGGGGTGCCGATGACGCGCTTGGGAACGCGCCCCTCGGGCTGTTCGATGTCGTGGTTGTTGTCAGTCATTTGGCCTGTCGCTTCTTCGCGGTGATCCAGATGGCGGCCAGGACGAGCAGGCTGAGACCGACGATCCAGGCCGTCAGACCCTCGGTGACCGGGCCGATGCGGCCGAGACCGGCGCCGCCCGGGTCGACCTGGCTGCGGACGCCCGTGATGTAGGCGATCATGTCCCGCTTCTGCTCGGGCGTGATGATGCTGTCGTTGAACACCGGCATGGCCTGCGGACCGGTGATCATGGCCTCGTAGATCTGCGTCGGGGTGGACTGCGTCAGGTTCGGGGCGTACTTGCCCTGGGTCAGGGCGCCTCCGGCACCGACGAAGTTGTGGCACTGGATGCAGTTCGCGCGGAACAGCTCGCCGCCCTTGGCCGGGTCGCCCTTGGCCGGGTCGACCTGCTCGGCCGCGGGGACGGCGGGGCCGCCGCCCAGCGACTGGATGTAGGCCGAGAGCTGGCGGATGGTCGTCTCGTTGACCCACGGCGGCGGCGGCTTGCGCGGCGCCTGGGCCTCGGGCTTGGCCAGCGGCATGCGCCCGCTGCTGACCTGGAAGTCGACGGCCGCGGCGCCGACGCCGACCAGCGACGGCGCCTGGTCGCCGCCCTCGGCGTTGAAGCCGTGGCAGCTGGCGCAGCTCTGCTGGAAGAGCTTCTTGCCCTCGGCTACGTCGTCGGCCCGGCCCGCCGCGATGGAGGCGTCGGCGCGCCCCGTCGTCGAGGCCACGAAGGTGTAGAGACCTCCGAGCAGCCCGAGGGCCAGAAGCAGGACGGCGTATCTCGCGAGGGGATGCCGCCGTCCAGCGGTGATCCTAGTCACAGAGATCCCCGATTCCTTAGTGAATGCCGTAGATGGTCACGAAAAGGCCGATCCAGACCACGTCGACGAAGTGCCAGTAGTAGGACACGACGATGGCGCTGGTCGCCTGCTCACGGGTGAAGCGCTTCGCGGCGTACGTGCGTCCCAGCATGAACAGGAACGCGATCAGTCCACCGGTCACGTGAAGGCCGTGGAAGCCCGTGGTCAGGAAGAACACCGAGTCGTACGCGGAGTGCGACAGGGTGTGCCCCTCGTGGACCAGCTGGCTGTACTCGTACAGCTGGCCGCCGACGAACACGGCGCCCATCAGGAAGCTGACGATGTACCAGAAGCGCAGCTTGGCGACCTGGCCCTTCTCGGCCGCCCACACGCCAAGCTGGCAGGTCACACTCGACAGGACCAGGATGATCGTGTTGACCAGCGAGAACTGGACGTTCAGATGAGCCTCGGGCCAGGGCATGCCCCGGCCGATGCTCACTGACCGGATGGTGAAGTACATCGCGAACAGCGCCGCGAAGAACATGAGCTCGGAGGACAGCCAGACGATCGTCCCCACGCTGACCAGGTCGGGCCTGCGGGACGAGTGTGCTGTCGTCGTCGTTGAGATTGCGGATGCTGTCGCCACGCCCAGCATTATTGCGGCTCCCCTGGTCGGGTCGCCGCACGGCCCCCCGATAGGGGCCCTGAATGTCACCTCAAACAGGACGAACAGAGTTTTCCGTCCGTCAGTGCCTCCGCCCTGGGTCCGCGGGCGGGGTGACCGGTAGCATCCCAGGTGACCATACATCGACAAGGGATGAGTGAGCGCAGACCGTGAGCACCGACGACAAGATGAGGGTCCTCGTCTACAGCGACGACGCCGCCACCCGGGAGAAGGTGCGGCAGGCCGTCGGCAGGCGCCCGGCCGCCGACGTGCCCCTCGTGGAGATCGTGGAGTGCGCCACCCACGCCAAGGTCGTCCAGCACCTCGACTCCGGCGAGATCGACGTGGCGGTGCTCGACGCGGAGGCCCAGCCGGCCGGCGGCATGGGGGTGGCCCGCCAGGCCAAGGACGAGGTCCACGACTGCCCGCCGATCTGCCTGCTGATCGCCCGCAGGGACGACCGCTGGCTGGCGGAGTGGTCGCGGGCCGACGCCGTCGTGCCGCAGCCCATCGACCCGGTGACGCTCGCCGACGCCGTCGCCGGCCTGATGCGCCGCCGGCTGTCCGGCCGCCTGACCGCCCACTGACCCCGCCCGCCGAAGACCCCGAGGACCCCGGAGACCCCATGGACGCGCGCACCACCTGGCCCGCGCTGCTGTCGGCCCTGATCGCCGGTGAGCACCTGACGGCGGACGAGACCGCCTGGGCGATGAACGAGATCATGTCCGGTACGGCCACGCCCGCGCAGGTCGCCGGCTTCGCCGTGGCGCTGCGGGCCAAGGGGGAGACGGTCGCGGAGGTGACCGGCCTGGCGCGCACGATGCTGGACCACGCCACGCCGCTGACCGTCGAGGGCCGCGTCGTCGACGTCGTCGGCACCGGCGGGGACCGCGCCCACACCGTCAACGTCTCCACGATGGCCGCGATCGTGGCCGCCGCCGCGGGCGCGCGGGTCGTCAAGCACGGCAACCGCTCGGCGTCCTCCTCCGTGGGCGCCGCCGACGTCCTGGAGCACCTCGGGATCGTGCTCGACCTGCCGCCCGCCGCCACCGCCCGGCTGGCCTCCGAGGTGGGCATCGCGTTCTGCTTCGCGGCCTTCTACCACCCGGCGCTGCGCTTCGCCGGTCCGGCCCGCAAGGAGCTGGCCATCCCGACGGTGTTCAACTTCCTGGGCCCGCTGACCAACCCGGCCCGGCCCCAGGCCCAGGCGATCGGCATCTTCGAGCCGCGCATGCTCCCGGTGATCGCCGGAGTGTTCGCCGAGCGCGGCGTGTCGGCGCTGGTCTTCCGGGGCGACGACGGGCTGGACGAGCTCACCACCGGCACCACCTCCACGGTCTGGGTGGTGCGTGAGGGATCCGCCACGCAGACCGTCTTCGACCCGGCCGTGCTGGACATCCCCAGGTCGGCCCCGGACGCGCTGCGCGGCGGCGACGTGGTCTTCAACGCCCAGGCCGTCCGAGACCTGGTCGGCGGCCGGACCGGGCCGGTCCGCGACGCGGTGCTGCTCAACGCCGCCGCCGCGCTGGTCGCCCACGACGGCCCGGAGGACGACCTGGACGCCGCGATGACGGCCGCCTACGCCCGCGCGGTGGAGGCCGTCGACTCCGGCGCCGCCGCCGCGCTCCTCGACCGCTGGATCGCCGCCAGCCGGTCGCTGAAGCGGGCCTGAGCCCCGGAACCCGGGCCGGAAGCCGGGAACGGGGCCGAAGGGCCCGGACCCTGAGGATCCGGGCCTGAGGGATCCGGGCCGGGAGTCCGCCCGTGGAACCCGGCCGGGAGTCCGCCCGTGGGACCCGGCCGGGCCGGCCCCGTCCGTCGCGCGGGCCGGCCGGGGAGACGTCAGTCGGACTCGCCGAGGCCGATCGAGAAGGCGGCGTCGAGGTCGTGCCGGGAGTAGGTGCGGAAGGCGACGTGGGTCTCGGTGTGCAGCACCCCGGGCACCTTGTTGATCCTGCCCGGGATGACCTCGGCGATCTGCTCGTAGGCAGGGACCCGCACCATCGCCATCAGGTCGTACTCGCCGGTTATGGAGTACACCTCGCTCACCCCGTCGAGCTCGGCGATCGTCTGGGCGACCTCGGGGATCCGGTCCACCTCGGCGGTGATGTGCACGATCGCGGTGACCACGGGCTTCCTCCTCGTTGAGTGCGGCTTGCAGTCTCGCAAAGCTGCTTGCAGTCTCAGAAGCTATCAGCGCTCCGGGCGGCCCTCACGCGGCCGGTGGGAGTCCATCCCGCGGTAGGCGTGGTCGATGCGGGCCCGCAGCCGCCCGGCCCCGTGCACCGGCAGGCTCCAGGTGCCCTCCACCTGCACCAGCCGCACTCCGGGGCCCTCCAGCCAGCGCAGCACGCACTCGGTCTCCTCGGCCAGGGCGGCGGGCAGCGGGCCGGGCCCCGGCACGACGGTCTCGGCCGTGGCCACCAGCGCCTCCACGAAGGGCACGGGGTGGACGCCGCGGGCCATGACCCCGGCCGAGACCAGCCGGCCGTGCCGTACGACGTGGACCTCCCAGGCGCCGTCCGCCGCGGGGGCGGCGGCGACGAGATGGGGGAGGGAGGTCAGCGCCCGCAGCCGCTGCATGCGCGCGGCGACCCGGACGTAGGCGGCCAGCCGGTCGCGGTCGGCCGCGGCCTCCTCGTAGCGCTGGTCGAGCGACAGGCGCGTCATCCGCGCCTCCATCGCGGCGAAGACCGCCGAGGCGTCCAGCTCCATCGCCCGGCGCGCGGCCGCGGCGAGCTCGCCGTACTCCTCGGGGCTCTGCCGGCCCTCGCAGGGCGCGCCGCACCGGCCGATGCCGAACAGGGCGCAGGCCGGGCGCCGGGAGCGGGGGGTGATCCGCTCGGTGCACTGCCGCAGCGGGACCGTCTCGTGCAGGGCGGCGCGGGCGTCCTCGGCGGCGCGGGAGCCGCCGAACGGGCCGAGGTAGGCGGCGCCGTCGTCCTTGACCTCGCGGACGATCGACAGGCGGGGGAACCGCTCGGCGGTCAGCTTCAGCCAGACCGCCCGCTCGGGGAAGCGCGACCGGCGGTTGTAGCGCGGCTTGGCCGAGCCGATCAGCCGCAGCTCCCGGACCTCGGCCTCCAGCGGGGTCGCGCAGACGATGGGCCTGACCCGCTCGGCCAGCCCGACCATCTCGCGGATCCGCGGGCGGGTCTCGCTCGCGGTGAAGTAACTGCGCACGCGGGTGCGCAGGTCGACGCTCTTGCCGACGTACAGGGGGTCGCCGCGGTGGTCCTCGAAGACGTACACGCCCGGGGCGGCGGGCACCGAGTCGGCGAGATGGCGCTTGCGGCGCTGCTCGCGGGTGGGCGCCCGGGTGAAGCCGCGCAGCTCCTCCAGGGTGTGCACGCCGAAGGACCCGGCCCGCTCCAGCAGCGCGTGCAGCACGTCCACCGTGGCGCGGGCGTCGGCCAGGGCGCGGTGGCGGGGCTCGGTGCCGCTGAAGAGCCGGGCCAGCGTGGCCAGCTTGCAGTTGGGGGCCTCGTCACGGGTCAGCAGCCGGCGGGCCAGCACCACGGTGTCGACCACCGGGTGGTCGGGCGGGGGATGGCCGTGGGCGGCGCAGGCCGCCTTGACGAAGCCCACGTCGAACCCGGCGTTGTGCGCCACCAGCGTCGCGCCCCGGGCGAACTCCAGGAAGGACGGCAGCACCGCCTCGATCTTCGGGGCGGCCACGACCATGCCGTCGGTGATGCCGGTCAGCACGGAGATGAACGGGGGGATGGGGGACCCGGGATCGACCAGCGTGGCGAACTCACCCAGGACCTCGCCGCCCCTGACCTTGACCGCGCCGATCTCGGTGATCGCGTGCTCGGCCGCGGAGACACCGGTGGTCTCCAGGTCGAACACGACGAACGTGATCTGGTCGAGGGGGGTGCCCAGCTCGTCCAGCGTTCCCTGTACGGCGTACTCCACGGTTCAAGACCATAGAAGCCCCCACCGACATTCGCCGCCCGGCCCCCGGTGTCCGCCCGGCGGGCCGGAGCCGTCGATCTCCGCTCGGGCCGGTGCCGCCGGGGGCCGATCTCACGCGGTGATCTTCGCTCGGGCCGGTGCCGCCGGGGACGGCCGTACGCGGTGATCTCCGCTCAGGTCGGTGCCGTCGCGGGCTGGCCGTACCCTTGACGTCAAGACCGATCCGAGTAGGGGCCGTGATGAGTTCAGCCGGAGAGGGCCTGTCTCGTCCGCTGCCCGAGCAGGTCCGCTCACACGTCGTGGAGCTGGCGGCGCAGGTCCTGGGGGCGATGCCCGCCGCCGCCGTGCCCTCCCCGCTCAGGGGGATCGCGAAGTTCGACCCGCGCAAGCGGGCCAGGCTGGGCAGCGCGCCGATCGCCGCCCAGCTGGAGAACGACAAGGAGTTCCGCGAGGTGGTCGCCGAGGCGCTGGCGGCCGAGTGGCCGGACCTGGTGGCGAGCCTCGCCGAGGGCGTGGCGCCGCCGGCGGCAGAGCCGTCCCTGGTGGCCGCCGCGGCCTACCTCACGCGCCCGCCCGGCTGGGCGGACATGGTCGAGGCCGCCCGCGACGACCTGGAGCGGTCGGCCGCCGCGGCCGAGGGGTCGGCGATGGAGCAGACCGTCACCCGGCTGCGCGAGCAGCTCGCCGCCCAGAAGACCGCCGCCAAGGAGGAGGGCGAACGGCTGCGCGAGCAGCTCAAGGGCGCCCGCTCGGAGATCTCCGACCTGCGGCGCCGGCTGCACGACGCCCGCGAGCGCGCCCGGGCCGCCGAGGCGCGGGCCGCCGGGGCGGAGGAGGAGGCCCGCGAGGCCATGGCCGCCGCCGCGTCGGCGGGCAGCGCGGGGGAGAGCGAGCTGCGCCGCCTGCGCGAGCGCCTCGCCGACGCCGAGCGGCAGCTGGAGACCACCCGCCGGGCCGCCCGCGAGGGCCGCAGCCTGGAGGACGCCAAGGTCCGCATGCTGCTCGACGCCCTCCAGGACGCCGCCGCGGGGCTGCGCCGGGAGCTCGCCCTGCCCTCCGGCATCCACCGGCCCGCCGACTCGGTGCTCTCTGTGGCGCCCGGCGGGCAGGGGGCCCAGGCGGTGCCCGCGCGGGCGCTCGCCGACGACGACCCGGCCCTGTTCGACCAGCTGCTCGCGCTGCCGCAGATCCACGTGATCGTGGACGGCTACAACGTCACCAAGACCGGGTACGGCACGCTCACCCTGGCCGACCAGCGGGCCCGGCTGCTCACCGGCCTCGGCGGGCTGTACGCGCAGACCCGGGTCGAGCTGACCTGCGTCTTCGACGGCGCCGAGCTGAACGGCCCGGTGCCGGTGTCGGCCCCGCGGGGGGTGCGGGTGATGTTCAGCTCGCCGGGGCAGATCGCCGACGACCTCATCCGCCAGCTCGTCCGCGCCGAGCCGGTCGGCCGCGCGGTCGCGGTGGTCTCCTCCGACCGGGAGGTCGCCGAGTCGGTCCGCCGGATGGGCGCCCGGCCGGTGCCCTCGGTGCTGCTGCTGCGGCGTCTCGGGCGTACCTGAGGCCCGTGTCCCGGCCGGGACACGCCGGGCCATCGGGAGAGATCACTTCGAAATCAAGCAAAACCCCCGAAAAGGTGAGCCAGCCCTTACCTGTTCTGTACTATTTCGCCCCAGGTCTTCGCACTGGGGAGGCGGCACTGTGGCCGTGGCGGGTATGCCGGTTTGGGTTGGACGTGTACCGGTGGCCGCGGGGCTCGCCCTCGCGCTGCTCCTGGTGCCGGTCGGCGGTGCGACCGCCGATCCGCAACCCACGCTCGCCCAGGCCAAGCGGAAGCTGGCGAAGCTCAACGACGAGGCCGACAAGATCGTCGAGAAGTACAACCAGGCGGGCGAGAAGTGGAAGAAGGCCCGCAAGAAGTACGAGACGCTGAACGGCGACCTCTCCAAGCAGACGGCCAAGGTCGCCGGCCTGCGCGAGGAGCTCGTCACGATGGCGGTCAGCTCCTACCAGTACGGCTCCGTGACCGGCTGGGAGGGACTGATCAACCAGAGCGACCCCGGGTCCCTGCTGAGCAGCATGGCCGCGGCCGACCAGATGGCCGCCTCCCGCGCCCGCTACCTCAACGCCTTCGACGAGGCCACCAAGACGCTGCGCGACAACCGGGACCGGGCCAAGACCGCCCTCTCCGAGGCCGACAAGACGCGTGACGAGCTGGCCGGCGAGAAGGCCAAGGTCGAGAAGCTGGTCAAGGCGCAGACCAGGCTCCTGGACCGGCTGGGCACCTACCAGCGGGGCAATCCCAACGGAACCGGGATCAAGTACAACGGCCCGGCCTCCGGCAACGCCCGCGCCGCCCTCGCCTTCGCCTACGCCCAGATCGGCAAGCCGTACCGGTACGGCGCGACGGGCCCGGGGAGCTGGGACTGCTCCGGGCTCGTCCAGGCGTCCTGGCGGAGCGGGGGCGTCAGTCTGCCCCGCACCACCTGGGAGCAGTGGAGCTGGGGCGCCAGCCGCCGGGTGCCGGTCAGCTCGCTCCAGCCCGGCGACCTCGTCTTCAGCTCGGGCCTGGGCCACGTCGGCATCTACGTCGGCGGAGGGAAGATGGTGCACGCCCCGCAGACCGGGGACGTCGTCAAGATCGCTCCCCTCCGCAGCGCCCTGGTCGGCGCCGTCCGCCCCTGAGCCGCCCGGGACCCCGGGGGCCGGCGGGGACACCCGTCTACGGCGCGCCGGGGAGCCGTACCGTGGCGAGGAGGCCGCCGTCGGGGCGGGGGGCGAGGACGAGCGTCCCGTCGTGGGCGCGGACGATGCTGTGCACGATGGCCAGGCCGAGCCCGACGCCGGGGTGCTCGCCGGTGCGCACGCGTTCCGTTCCGCGCCGGAAGGGCTCGGTGAGGGCCGGCACCAGTTCCGGCGGGAGCCTGCGGCCCGTGTTCTCGACCCGCAGCACGCTCGTGCCGTCGTGCGCCTCGGTGCGGACCGTCACGGTGCCGCCGGCGGGGAGGTTGTGGACGACGGCGTTCTGGACGAGGTTCGTCACCATCCGCAGCAGAAGCTCGGCGGAGCCGCCGGTCCTGGCCGCCCCGCCGGTGACGTCCAGCGTGATCCGGCGCTGCTCGGCGAGGGGGAGCAGCGTCTCGGCGGCCTCCTCGGCGAGGAGGGAGAGGTCGACGCTCTCGCGGGTGAAGTTCCCGCGGTCGCCCCGGCTGAGCAGCAGGAGGGCCTCGATGAGGTCGATCGCCCGCTGGTTGACGGTGTGCAGGCGCTCGATGAGCTCGTCCCGGTCCCGCGCGGGGTCCCTGCGGGCGACGTCGAGGAGCGTCCGTGAGATCGCCAGCGGGGTGCGCAACTCGTGGGAGACGTTCGCGGCGAACCTCTGCTGCTCGGCGAAGTGGGACTCCAGCTGTTCGAGCATCGAGTCGAACGCGTCGGAGAGCTCACGGAACTCGTCCTGGCGGCCCTCCAGGCGGATCCGGTGGGACAGCGACCCGTTCCCGGTCATCCGGGCCGCGTCCGTGATCTGTGTGAGCGGCGCGAGCATCCGGCCGGCGAGGATCCATCCGCCCAGCAGGCCGAACGCCAGCAGGAAGGCCAGTGCCTGTGCCGCGCGGGGGACGAAGGCGCGCTGGAGGTCGGTGCGGTTGGGGATGAACCGCAGGGCCGGCGCCCCGGGCCGGGCCGCCTCCGGCCCCGTCCCGAGGGCGCCGTCGGGCACGTAGCGCAGCAGGAACACCCACACCACGGCCAGCAGGAGGGCGCCGGCGAGCATGAGGAACCCGGCGTAGCTGATGGTGAGCCTCAGCCGGACGCTGGGCCCCGGACGCCTGTTCAACGGGCTCCTGCTCAACGGGCGCCGGGGCGGGCGGGATCGCCGCCCGCGCCGCCGGTGTCGATCCGGTAGCCGACGCCGGGCACCGTGGCGATGAGCCACGGCTCACCGAGCCGTTTGCGCAGCGCGGAGACGGTGATGCGGACGGCGTTGGTGAAGGGGTCGGCGTTCCCGTCCCAGGCCCGCTCCAGCAGCTCCTCGGCGCTGACGACCCCGCCCTCGGCGGCCACGAGGACCTCGAGCACGGCGAACTGCTTGCGGGTGAGCGCGACGTAGCGTCCGTCCCGGAAGACCTCCCGGCGGAAGGGGTCCACCCGCAGGCCCGCGATCTCCCTGACCGGGGGCCGGGCGTGGGCGCGTCTGCGGTCGAGCGCCCGGAGGCGCATCACGAGCTCCCGGAGGTCGAACGGCTTGGTGAGGTAGTCGTCGGCGCCGAGCTCGAACCCGGAGGCCTTGTCGTCGATCCGGTCGGCGGCGGTGAGCATGAGGATCGGGATGCCGCTGCCGGAGGCGACGATGCGCCGGGCGATCTCGTCGCCGGAGGGGCCGGGGATGTCGCGGTCGAGGACCGCGAGGTCGTAGGAGTTGACGCTGAGCAGCTCCAGGGCGGAGTCGCCGTCGCCGGCGATGTCGGCGGCGATCGCCTCCAGCCGCAGACCGTCACGGACGGCCTCGGCCAGGTACGGCTCGTCCTCCACGATCAGTACGCGCATGCCGGAAGCCTAGGCGGCCCGGCATATCGCCGGGGTATGCGAGGACCTGTACGCGGCGGGCACTCGGCTCAGCCCACCGGCGCCGGCTCGGGGCGGGACCGGCCCGGCGGAGCCTCCGCCGCGGTGCGCCACCAGCGGTGCGACGCCAGGGCGGCCAGTGCGGCGCCGGCGGCGTTGAGCAGGACGTCGTCCACCGAGGACACCCGGTCCAGCCGCAGGACGTACTGCGCGGTCTCGACCATGATCGAGCAGCCTGCCCCGAGCGCGAGGATCCGCGGTACGGACGCCAGCGCCGCGAACCGCATCGGGGCGAAGAACCCCAGCGCCGCGAAGATCAGCAGGTTGCCGCCGATGCCGAGCGGCCCCATCGTGGGCAGATCCTGCAGTGGGAGCAGACTCACCCGGCCGGGGGCGACGCCGGCCTCCGGGCCGGGCATCATGGTGATCCATACGAACGGCACCGTGCCGTGGACCATGCCCAACTCGGCCAGCGACGTCCGCCACGCCGACGCGGCGCCGGCGGCACGCCGGACGCGCGCCAGAGCCCACGCCACCAGGGCGGACGGCGGCACCGCGACCAGTGTCATGAGCAGCACGCCGTTCTCCGTGCCGAGGCAGCCGTGCCACCGGCCGGCCGCGCAGCTCGGGGCGGCCATCAGGAGCGGCCGCCGCAGGACGAACGCCACGCCCGCCAGGCCGAGGACCGCCAGGCAGGCGAGCACGATCCCGCGCGTACGGCGGGGCGGTGCTGACAGGGATGCACTCCGGTTCATGCCTCCCATCGAAGGGGGAGGGCCGTTGCGGGGACGTATGCGATTTTCGATACGCCGGCGATACACGGAGTCCCCGGCCGTCCCCGGCCGTCCCCGGCCGTCCCCCGACGCGGGCCGGGACGACGGGGCGGTGGCACGGCCGGTCGCACGCTCCGTCAATGATCGTTACCATCACGTGATTCACGTCACAAAAGCCATGATTTTTCGGACTGATCACGGAAGTGTGACAAGCGTCATATTTGCCCGGTGAAATCGGCCCCTGAACAGTGGCCCGTCGATCGCCCGAGGCGTTTTCGATCTATGTATCTTTTGTGATTCCTTTGCCCTCTCCTGGGAAACAGGGGTAACTTCTGGCGTCGCGGCGAGCAAGCCATGCCACCGCGCCGGGCCCGGCCCGTCATGCCGGCGCCTGTCAAAGATCCATAAAGATCCATTCGGCCGTCGCACCCTGCGAGGAGCGCTCCCACCTGCGACGGCCTGCCGAATCCGTGCAGCCAGGAGGCACGGAACCGGGGACCCACCGGCCCGACACGTGGCCAGGGGTGAATCGGCGCGCCCGACGCGCCGTAGGGCTTCTTCCCGGCCCGAACCCGTCAGCTAACCCGGTAGGCGTCAGCGGAAGTCCCAAGGAGAAATCCTGTCTACCACCCCGCGTAACCCCCGTTCGTCGCGCTTTTTCCGCGTTTGCGCCAGTGGTTTCGCCCTCACCGTGACGGCCTCGGCCGGAGCGGTCACGATGGGCTCCCCGGCGGCGCTGGCCGACACGGGAACCGGTCCCGTTCTCCAGGTCAGGAGCACCGCCTCTCAGGTTGAGAGGCCGGTCGCCGCCTCCGCCGCCTCCGCGGCGCACACCAGCGCCAAGAAGACGGCGAAGGCGAAGAAGACCACGCTGAGCAGGACCGCACTGCAGAAGGTGAAGGCGTCCAAGGCCGTCTCGGCGGCCAAGAAGCAGATCGGCGATCCGTACCGGTGGGGAGCCTCCGGTCCCGGCGCGTTCGACTGCTCCGGTCTCGTCCGGTACGCGTGGCGCAAGGCCGGCGTCTCCCTCCCCAGGGTCACGAACAGTCAGTACCGAGCCGTGCGGAAGAAGGTCTCGTGGAGCAGCCTGCGCCCCGGTGACCTGCTGTTCTTCTACGGCAAGGGCCACGTGGGCATGTACGTCGGCAAGGGGAAGATGGTCCACTCCCCGAGCAGCGGCAAGACCGTCAGGGTCGTCCCCCTGAAGGGGTACTACCGGTCCTCCTTCTCCGGGGCGGTCCGTCCCGGAGCCTGACGGATCCCGGCCGCCGCCCCCCTGGGGCGGCCGGGAAGACGGCCCCGCCCGTCCCTTCGAAGGGACGGGCGGGGCCGCCGCGCGTCCGGGGCCGGTCGCTAACATCGGACGTGTGCGCGTCCCGACAGAGCGTCGTGCCGTGCTCGCCGGAACCCTGACACTGGCGGTCGCCGCCCTGGCCACCGGCGCGGGCCCGTTCCCCGCGCCGCGCGACCCGTGGCCCGGCGGCTCCGTCACCGTCCGCGGCGAGCACTCCGTCGTGATCGGCCACCGCGTCCCGGCGGCCCGCCTCGCCGACCTGGCGGCCGGCGCCGACCGCGCCCGCCGTACGGTCCTCGACGTCTGGGGGCCGGTCCGGGCGGTGGTCCTGTTCCCCGCGGACGACGCAGAGGCGGCGGCGCTGGCCGGCGCCGCGCCCGCCGCCGTCGCCGGCCTGGCCGCGCTGGCCGACGCGGGCCGGGTGATCGTCCTGCCGTCGGGGTACGCCAGGCTGAGCGGGACCGGCCGGGACGTGGTGCTCGCCCACGAGCTCACCCACGTGGCCACCGGCGCCACCCGCGGCGGCCGGGTGCCGGTCTGGCTGTCGGAGGGGTTCGCCGACTACGTCGGTTACCGTGACGCCGGGATCGCGGTCCCGGCGGCCGCCGCCGAACTGGCCGCCGAGGTGCGCGCGGGCCGCCTGCCCGAGCGGCTCCCCGGCCCCGCCGACTTCGCCGCGGACGCCCCCCGGCGGGCGCAGGCGTACGAGGAGGCGTGGCTCGCCTGCCACTACGTCGCGCGGCGGTACGGCGAGCGGACGCTGGTGAGGCTCTACGGTAGCGATGTCGGCGATGTGCTGGGCCTGTCCCCGGCGGAGTTCGCCGCCGGCTGGCGCGACCACCTGAGAAGGGAGCTGGGTTGACGTCCTCCCCACGCCCGAGGGCGGTGTCCCGGCGATCGGCCGCGCCGGATGCGGCCGACGCCGCAGCGGCGGCGGTCGTGCCCGGGGGGTGGCGGCCCGCCGGATGGGCGCTGGCCGCCCTGGGCGCGGCCACGGTCGCGGTCGTGGCGCTCACCACGCCCTGGCGGGCCCTGCCGTCCGCCGCCCCGGCCGTCGCGCCCGACCCGGCGCGCGACTTCACCGCCGGGCAGATCGCCCGCTCCGAGGCGTTCGACGCCGCGCTCACCGCGCCCGCCTACCTTTCGCTCGGGCTGACCCTCCTGGTCGCCGGGGTGCTGGTGGCAACCCCGCTGGGCGCCCGGCTGCTCGGACGGCTGCGCGGACCCCGGTGGGTGCGGGCGCTGCTCGGCGTCGCCGGGCTGTCCGCGGCGGTCGAGGCCCTACGCTGGCCGCTGGGCATGTGGTCGGAGACGCAGCTGCGCGCCTACGGCCTGTCCACCCAGACCTGGCCCTCCTGGACCGCGGACCGGCTCAAGGACATCGGTGTCCGGACCGCGCTGCTCGCGATCATGGTGCTCGCCGTGACGGTGCTGGCCGGGCGCTTCCGGCGCTGGTGGATACCCGCCGCGGCCGGCGCGTTCACGCTGACCGTGGCCGCGTCCTTCGCCTACCCGGTGGTCATCGAGCCGATCTTCAATGACTTCACGCCGATGGCGGCCGGGCCGCTGCGCGACGACCTGCTGGCCATGGCCGCCCGCGACGGCGTGCCCGTCGAGGACGTCCTGGTCGCCGACGCCTCCCGGCGCACCACCGCGCTCAACGCCTACGTCTCCGGGTTCGGCGCGACCCGCAGGATCGTGGTCTACGACACCCTGCTCCGGGCGCCCGCGAAAGAGGTCGAGCTGGTGGTGGCGCACGAGCTGGGCCACGCGAAGGCGGGCGACGTGCTGTACGGCACGCTCGTCGGGGGGCTGGGCGCCGCCTTCGGCGCCTGCCTGCTGTACCTGGTGCTCGCCGCGGGCCCCGTACGGCGTCGCGCCGGCGTCGCCTCGGCGGCCGACCCGCGGGCCGTGGGCCTGATCATGGGGTTGCTGAGCCTGGCCACGGTCCTGTCCGGGCCCGCGCAGAACCTGGTCAGCAGGCAGATCGAGGCCCGCGCCGACGCGCACGCGCTGGAGCTGACCCGCGACCCGGAGACGTTCGCCGCGATGCAGCGGCGCCTGTCGGTCACCAACGTCTCCGACCTGTCGCCGGACTTCCTGGAATACGTCCTCTACGGTTCTCACCCGACGACGCCGCAACGGATCGCCATGGCGCGCTCATGGGCCCGGCTGAACGGCGTCCCGGAGCCGTGAGCCGCGCGCTGTTCCTCACCAACGACTTCCCGCCCCGGCCCGGGGGCATCCAGGCGTTCGTGCGCGGCCTGGCCGACGGCCGCCCGCCGGACTCGGTGGTCGTCTACGCCCCCCGCTGGCCCGGCTGCGACGACTTCGACGCCCGCCGGCCGTACCCGGTCGTGCGCCACCCCACCTCGCTGATGCTGCCCACGCGCGGGGTCGCCCGCCGGGCCGCCGAGGTCGTGGCGGCGTACGGCTGCGACACGGTGGTGTTCGGGGCGGCGGCCCCGCTCGGGCTGCTCGCGCCCGCGATGCGCGCCGCCGGGGCCCGCCGGATCGTCATGGTCACCCACGGGCACGAGGCGGCCTGGGCCGGCGTCCCCGGCGCCCGCGGGCTGCTGGCGAGGATCGGCGGGCACGCCGACGTGGTCACCTACCTGGGGGAGTACACCCGGCGGAGGCTGGAGCGGGTGATCCCCTCCGGCAGGCTGGCCCGGCTCGCGCCAGGCGTCGACACCGGGGCGTTCCGGCCCGGCGCGGGCGGGCATGAGGTGCGCGCGGCGCTGGGCCTGGGGGACCGGCCGGTCGTGGTCTGCCTGTCCAGGCTGGTACCGCGCAAGGGCCAGGACGTCCTGCTGCGGGCCTGGCCGCTCGTGCTGCGGGCCGTGCCGGAGGCCGTGCTGGTGATCGTCGGGGGCGGCCCGTACCGCCGCACCCTGGAACGGCTGGCCCGGCCGCTGGGCGACGCGGTCCGGATCACCGGGCCGGTGCCGTGGGCCGCGCTGCCGGCCCACCTCGACGCGGGCGACGTGTTCGCCATGCCGTGCCGTACCAGGCTGGGCGGCATCGACGTCGAGGGGCTCGGCATCGTCTACCTGGAGGCGTCGGCCAGCGGCCTGCCCGTGGTGGCGGGCTCCTCCGGCGGCGCGCCGGACGCGGTCCTGCCGGGGGAGACCGGCGTGGTGGTGGACGGCACCCGCCCGCGGGAGGTGGCGCGGGCCGTGACCGGGCTGCTGGAGGACCCGGAGCGGGCGCGGAAGATGGGCGAGCGCGGGCGCGACTGGGTCACCCGCGAGTGGGGCTGGGACCTGGTGTCCGCCCGCTTCGCCGAACTGCTGCGGGACCCGGCGTCCACCGGGTCGTGAGCCGGCGCCCGCCGGGCTGTGAGCCGGGGACCTCGTACGGCGGCGCCCGGCCCGCGACGGGCCGGGCGGAGGCGGTGCGGCGGGGGCGCCGGCGGTGCGGCCGGCCGTACGGTGTCAGCCGTACAGGGCGTCGATCCGGTCGGCGAAGTCGCGCATCACGAGGTTGCGCTTGATCTTGAGGCTGGGCGTGACGTGCCCGGTCTCCTCGGTGAGGTCGGTGTCGAGCACCGTGAACTTCTTGATCTGCTCGGCCTTGGACACCGACCGGTTGGCGGTGTCCACCGCCTTCTGCACCTCGGCGAGGACGGTCTGGTCGGTGCTGAGGTCGGCCAGGGAGGCCCCCTCCCTGCCGTTGGTCTTCTTCCACTGCTCGAGGGCCTCGGGGTCGAGGGTCACGAGCGCGGAGACGAACGGCCGGCCGTCGCCGACCACCATCGCCTGGCTGACCAGCGGGTGGGCGCGGATGAGGTCCTCCAGCGGGCCGGGCGCGACGTTCTTGCCGGCGGCGGTGACGAGGATCTCCTTCTTGCGGCCGGTGATGCGGAGGTAGCCGTCCCCGTCCAGCTCGCCGACGTCGCCGCTGTGGAACCAGCCGTCGGCGTCGATCGCCTCGGCGGTGGCCTTCTCGTCCTTCCAGTAGCCGTGGAAGACGTGACGGCCCTTGATCAGGATCTCGCCGTCGTCGGCGACGGCGAGCGTGACGCCCGGGAACGGCTTGCCGACGGTGCCGATCTTGTTGGCGCCGGGCATGTTGACCGCGGACGGCGCGGAGGTCTCGGTCAGGCCCCAGCCCTCGAAGACCTCGATGCCCGCGCCGCGGAAGAAGTGGCCGAGCCGCTCGCCCAGCGCCGAGCCGCCCGACACCGCGGCCGACAGTTTCCCGCCGGTGGCCGCGCGGAGCTTCCGGTACACCAGCCGGTCGAACACGGCGCGCTTGACCGTCAGGCCGAGCCCGGCGCCGCCCGCGGACTCGGCGCGGCTCCAGGCGATGGCGACGTCGACGGCGGCGTGGAAGATCTTGCCCTTGCCGCCGGCGGCGGCCGTCTGCTCGGCGCCGTTGTAGACCTTCTCGAACACCCGGGGCACGCCCAGCAGGAACGTCGGCATGGTGGCCTGGAGGTCGGGCGCGACGTTCTTCATGTTGGGGGTGTGGGCGATGACGGTGCCCGTCTCGACGAGCACGATCTCGATCATGCGGGCGAAGACGTGCGCGAGGGGCAGGAACAGCAGCGCCGCCCGGTCCTCGGTGGTGAACAGGGCCTCCAGCGGGCCGGCCGCCACGTTCCGCGCGGTGAACAGCAGGTTGTCGTGGGTCAGCCGGCAGCCCTTGGGCCGGCCGGTGGTGCCGGAGGTGTAGACGATGGTGGCCAGGTCGGCGATGCCGCGGGAGGTCCTGCGCTCGGTCAGGGTCTCGTCGGGCACCCCGGCCCCGGCCGCGCTCAGCTCCTCCAGGGCCCCGCCGTCGATGCGCCAGACGTCCTTGAGGTCCGGCAGCTCGTCCGTCACCTCGCGGACCGTCTCCTCGTGCGAGGCGAGCTCCACGAAGGCGGCCCTGGCGCCGCTGTCGGAGACGATCCACTTCACCTGGTCGGCGGAGGAGGTCTCGTAGATCGGGACGCCCACCGCGCCGGCGGCCCAGATCGCGTAGTCGGCGACGGTCCACTCGTAGCGGGTGCGCGACATCAGGGCGACCCGGTCGCCGGGCTCGATCCCGGCGCTGATCAGACCCTTGGCCAGGGCGGCGACCTGGTCGCGGAACTCCCCGGCGGTGACGTCCTTCCACTCCTCGCCGACCTTGCGGCGCATGACCACGGCGCCCGGCTCCCGATCGGCACGCTGGAACACCGTGTCGGTCAGATTGGCGGAGGGGGGGACATCCACCAGCACGGGGACGCTGTACTCGCGCACGGGCACTCCTGAGGTCACACGGATCGATGGGTCTGCCTGAGGTTCGACGCGACATGTTACGCGTGGGTAAGGCCGCCGACCAGGCGTTGTCCGAGGCGGATTCACGGTATCAGCCCAGCCGTCCGGGACGGTCGCACCGTACCGGTCGCGAATTGATTGTTACTTATGTCCGCTTTCTTGGCCCGGTTAGGATGTCCGCCATGCGGGTTCATGTCGTCAGTGATGTGCACGGTAGGACCGACGCCCTGGCCCGCGCGGGAGAGGGGGCCGACGCGCTCGTCTGCCTCGGGGACCTCATCCTGTTCGTCGACTACGACGACCACTCCCGGGGCATCTTCGCCGAGCTGTTCGGCGCCGAGCAGGCCGCCCGCTTCATCGCCCTGCGCACGGCCAGGCGGTTCGGCGAGGCGCGGGAGATGTCGGCGGCGCTGTGGGCCTCGCTCGGCGGCGACCCCCGCGACCACATCGAGCGCGCCGTCCGCAGGCAGTACGAGGAGACCTTCGCCGCGATGCCGGCCCCGGCCTACCTCACCCACGGGAACGTCGACCTGCCCCGCCTGTGGCCCGACTACCTGCGCGAGGGCCACCGCGTGCTCGACGGGGAGACCGTGGAGATCGGCGGCCTGCGGTTCGGCTTCGTCGGGGGCGGGCTGCGCACGCAGTACCGGACGCCGAACGAGATCGACGACGAGGAGTTCGCCCGCAAGGTGGAGGCCGTCGGCGAGGTGGACGTCCTCTGCTGCCACATCCCCCCGGCCGTCCCCGAACTGCTCTACGACGTGGTCGCCCGGCGCTTCGAGCGGGGCAGCGAGGCCACGCTGGAGGCGATCAGGCGGACGCAGCCGCGCTACGCCCTGTTCGGGCACGTCCACCAGCCCCTGTCGCCGCGCACCCGGATCGGCCGGACCGAGTGCGTCAACGTGGGTCACTTCCGCGGCCGGGGAACGCCCTTCGTCCTCGAATGGTGAGCCGGGCGCGCGGCGGTGATCCGGGGAGAGCGGAAACGAGTACGGTAACCCCATGGCTGATCGCACCTCCTCCAGCATCACGATCGACGCCGCCCGCCCGGCCGTCATGGCCGTGATCGCCGACTTCCCCGCCTATCCCCGGTGGGCCGGCCAGGTGAAGGAGGCCGAGGTCCTGTCCACCGGGCCGGACGGCCGCCCGGCCGAGGTCCGGTTCGTCCTGGACGCGGGCGTCATCAACGACGAGTACACCCTCGCCTACACCTGGGACGGCGAGGAGTCGGTCGGCTGGCGGATCGCGAAGGAGGGCCGGATGATCTCCGGGCTCACCGGGCGTTACGTCCTGGACGAGCGGGGCGGCGGCACCGAGGTGACGTACGAGCTCACCGCGGACCTCAAGGTCCCGATGATCGGCATGATCAGGCGCAAGGCCGAGAAGGTCATCGTCGACACCGCCCTGAAGGGACTGAAGAAGCGCGTCGAGGCCGCATGAGCCGCGGCGGGCGGGCTCCGGCGGGCCTGGAGACCGTGCCGGGCCGTCCCCGGGTCATGGCGGCCCGTACCGGGGTCGCGCCGGGCCTGGAGGCCGCGTGAGCCGGGTCCTGCTGTTCACCGGCAAGGGCGGGGTCGGCAAGACGACCGTGGCGGCCGCCACCGCCGTCCTCGCCGCCCGCTCGGGGCGGAGGACGCTGGTGCTCTCCACCGACACCGCGCACTCGCTGGCCGACGCGCTGGGCGTGACGGCCGGGGACGGCCCCGCCGAGGTCGAGCCCGGCCTGCACCTGTACCAGGTGGACACCCAGAAGGCGCTGGAACGCCAGTGGGGCGAGCTGCGCGACTACGCCAGGGACGTCCTCGCCGACCTCGGCCTGGATGAGATCACCGCCGAGGAGATCACGGTGCTGCCCGGCGCGGAGGAGGTCATCGCGCTGCTGGAGCTGCGCGAGCAGGCCCGCGACGACCGGTGGGACGTGATCGTCGTCGACTGCGCGCCCACCGCCGAGACGCTCCGGCTGCTCGCCCTGCCCGAGGCCCTCGACTGGCACGTGAACCGGCTGCTGCCGACCGGCCGGCGGCTGCTGCGCGCGCTCTCTCCGGTGGTCCGCAGGGTGGCCCAGGTCAGCGTGCCGGAGGACCACGTGCTCGGCGCGGGGGAGCGCCTGCACCGGGGTCTGATGGAGGTCCGGGAGCTGCTCACCGGCCCGGACGCCAGTGTCCGGCTGGTCCTCACCCCCGAGGCCGTCGTGCTGGCCGAGGCCCGCCGTACGCTCACCTCGCTCAGCCTGTACGGCTACCGCGTCGACGCGGTGATCGCCAACCGGGTCTTCCCGGCGGGCGGTGCCGACCCGTGGCGGCGCGGCTGGGTGAAGGCCCAGACCGGCCGCCTGGCGGAGGTCCGCCAGTCGTTCTCTCCGCTGCCCCTGCACACGGTTCCCTACCTCGACGCCGAGCCGGTCGGCGCCGACTCGCTCGCCGAGGTCGCTGAGGCCGTGTACGGCGCGGCCGACCCCTTCGCGCCGCCCGCCGGGGACCCGCCGCTGCGGATCACCCCGGAGGGTGAGCTGGTCCTGGCGCTGCCGCTCGCCGAGCGGGACGAGGTGGACCTGGCGCGCAAGGGCGACGAGCTGATCGTCACCGCGGGCTCACACCGGCGGGTGCTGGCCCTGCCCGCCGCCCTGTCCCGCAGAAGGGTGCGTGAGGCGGTGCTCCGCGACGGGGTTCTCCGGGTACGGTTCGAGTCGGGAGGGCCAGATGACTGACATGACCGACAAGACCGGTAAAGCGGAAAGCGCCGGGTCTGACGCGCGGGACGACGTGTGGAGCGGCGTGAGCGACATCGCGCCGGACGGATCACGCGGCGACGCGCGGGACGACGTGTGGGGCGACGTGAGCGACGACGTGGGCGGCACGGTGCGGGACGCCCCACGCGGCACCCGGAACGACCCGCGCGGCGGCGTACGGGACGGCGCGCCCGGCCACGCCCGGAACGACCCGCGCGGCGGTGCGCGGAACGACGCGCGCGGCGGCTCCGCGGACCCGCTGGGCGGCGCCGTCGAGGAGGCGTTCAAGCTCTTCGACTCCCTCCAGCAGCGGGCCGCCAGGGAGCTGGGCAAGAGCCTGGTCAGGGGCGCCGTCCGGGACGTCCGGGGCACCGTCGGCGGAGTCTTCGGCGGTGGCGGTGGCGGTGGCGGTGGCCGTACGGCCGGCCGGGACGTGTGGGAGGAGGCGGTGTCCGGGCACGACGAGTACATCTGCCGGGCCTGCCCCGTCTGCCGGGCGAAGGCGGACCGGCGGGACCGGGAACGCGAGTCGGGCGTCGCGGTCACCGACCACCTGGTGCAGGCGGGCAGCGAGCTGTTCGCCGCCTTCAGGACCGCCGTGGACGGCCTCAACCGGCCCTCGCCCGCACAGCGGGCCCGGGAGCGCCGTCGCGACGAGACCCCGGTGGAGCACATCGACCTGGGGTGACCCCCGAAGTGGAACGGCCGGGGGCGGACCCCGGCGAGAGAGGTTGAGAACATGGCGCTGACCATCGGCGTTGACATCGGCGGCACCAAGGTCGCGGCGGGTGTGGTGGACGAGGACGGCCACATCGTCGAGAACCTGCTGAGGCCCACCCCGGCCCAGAACCCCGAGAAGGTCGCCGAGACCATCGCCGAGGTGGTCAAGGAGCTGTCGGAGGACCGCTCGATCGAGGCCGTGGGGCTCGGCGCCGCCGGGTTCGTCGACGAGACGCGGTCCGTCGTGCGCTTCGCCCCCAACCTGGCCTGGCGTGAGGAGCCGCTGCAGAAGAAGGTCTCCGACCTCGTCGGCCTGCCCGTCGTGGTGGAGAACGACGCCAACGCGATGGCCTGGGCGGAGTCGCGGTTCGGCGCCGGGCGCGGCGAGACCCACCTGGTGTGCTTGACCGTCGGCACCGGCATCGGTGGCGGCATCGTGCTCGACGGCTCCCTCTACCGGGGGCGCTGGGGCATGGGCGCGGAGCTGGGCCACATGCAGGTGGTCCCCGGCGGGCGCCTGTGCGGGTGCGGCAACCTCGGCTGCTGGGAGCAGTACGCCAGCGGCAACGCCCTCGTCCACGAGGCCAAGGAGATCGCCGGCGCCGAGCCGGGCCGGGCGGCCCGGCTGCTGGAGATCGCCGGTGGCACGCCCGACCGCATCGAGGGCCAGGAGGTCACCGAGGCGGCGGGCGAGGGGGACCCGGCCGCGCTGGCCGCGTTCTCCTCGGTCGCGGGCTGGCTCGCCCAGGGGCTGGCCGATCTCACCGCGATCCTCGACCCGGGCTGCTTCGTGCTCGGCGGCGGCGTCTCGCGCGCCGCGGAGTTCTGGTTCGACGAGGTCCGCGACACCTACGCGCGGATCGTGACCGGCAGGGGGCACCGTCCGCTGGCCGAGATCCGCCTCGCCGAGCTGGGCGCGTCCGCGGGCCTGGTCGGCGCGGCCGACCTCGCCAGGAGGCGCTGACGCGGTGACGATCAGGGTCGCCGCCTACAACGTGCGCTCCATGAAGGACGACACCGCCGCCCTGGGCCGGGTGATCGCCGCGCTCCGCGCCGACGTGCTCTGCGTGCAGGAGGCGCCCCGGTTCCTGCGCTGGCGGAGCAGACGCCGGGAGCTGGCCGCCTTCGGCGGGCTGACGCCGGCGGCCGGCCTTCGCTCCGGAGGGGTGGCCGTCCTGGTCGGCCCGGACGTGCGGGTGCTGCACGGCGCGGGCCACCACCTGCGGTGGTTCCCCGGCCTGGAGCGCCGCGCGGTCGCGATCGCCGTGGTGGAGGCGCGCGGGCAGCGGCTGGCGGTCGGCTCGGTCCACCTCGACCTCGACCGGGGAGCCCGCCTGTACCACGCGGTCGAGGCGCTGGCCCTGCTGCGTGCGACGGCCCGCCGCTTCGACGCCCTGCCGGTGCTCGCCGGAGACCTCAACGAGCAGGCCCACGAGCCGGCCTGGCGCCACATCGCCGGACGGCTGGCCGACTGCCACCCCGTCTCGCCGCGCGGCGACGGCCTCACCTTCCCGGCGCGCGGGCCGCGGCTGCGCATCGACGCGATCTTCGCGGCCGGGGACCTCCGGGTGGTGTCCCGAGGCGGGGGCGGGGCCGACCCGGCCGATCTGACGGCGGCCACCGACCATCTGCCGGTGGTCGCGGAGCTGCGCCGTACGGCCGGCCGGAGCGGATGACCCCCCTCCCGGTGTGCCGAAGATGTCCCGGGAGGGGGGAGTGGCACACGTGATCCCCTCCGGCCCCGTACCATTTGGTGCATGACCCGTCGCCTTCCGCGGCGTGCGCTGGCGCTGTGCGCGGGAGGCATGCTCCTTCTGTCCTCGCACCCGCCCGCCGCGTTCGCCGAGCCCGCCGACCCTCCATCGGCCGGCGTCGTCTGGCAGACGCCGACCAGCGCTCGCCTGAGCAGCGACGGGTCGCTGTCCGACGTGGCCGGGGTCTCGGCGAGCAGCGCCTGGGCCGTGGGCCAGCAGAGCGTCTGGGACATCTGGCAGAGCCGCGGGGCGATCGCCCACTGGGACGGCTCGGCCTGGAGTGAGGTCGGCGTCCGGAACGACCCCACCGGGGCGGGCGTCCTGCGCTCGATCGCGGCGGCCTCCCCGACGGAGCTGTGGGCCGTCGGCGAGGGCCACGACGGCCTGCCGTACCTCGCGCGGGGGGACGGCACGGGCTTCGACCGGTTCGCCGTCGACGGGCTGCGCGTGGGCGACTGGCTGGGCGGGGTGGCCGCGACCGGCGGCCGGATGGTCTCGGTCGGCCGCCGCGGCAAGCAGCCGATGATCCTCACGGTGACCTCCGCCAAGCGGAAGGTCACCGCGCTCAAGGGCGAGGGCACGCTGTACGGCGTGGCGCTGTCCGGCAAGGACGACGGCTGGGCGGTGGGCGACGACGGCGACGGGCCGCTGCTCGCCCGGCTCTCCGGCGGGCGGTGGAAGACCGTCAAGGCCCCCGACATCCCCGACGGCTACCTCCGCGACGTCCACATCGACGGACCGAAGCGGGCACTGGCGGTCGGCGGCGTCTACCGGGGGGACTCCGGCGAGGCCGGTCCGCTGATCCTGTCGTGGAACGGCAAGAAGTGGTCCCGGGTGCGCGTGCGCGGAGACCGGATGAACCTGTACGGGGTCACCGGCGACCACAAGGGGCACTTCTGGATCTCCGGCGTGGACCTGAAACGGCCGGGGGAGGCGTTCCTGCTGCGGTACGACGGCCGCACGCTCAAGTCCGTGCGCGGCGCCCCGGCCGAGGCCCGGCGCACCGTCCGGCTCCAGTCGGTCGCCTACCTCCCCAAGGACGGCGGCGTGCTGGCCGTGGGCCACGTCGTGGACGCCAAGGGCCGCTACACCGACGTCATCGAGCGGTTCGGCCTCCCGGAGCGGGCCAAATCCTGACCCGCCCGGCGGGACGCCGCGCCGGACCACGGCGTCGCGGTCCGGCCCGCCCGGCCGTGTGCGGCGCCGGACCACGGCGTCGCCTGGCCCGTCCGTTCGCGCGCCGCGTCAGATCACGGCGCCGTCGTCCCAGCCGGAGTCGCTGGGCGGCCCGTCGCCCATCCGCACCACCAGCGCCACGAAGCCGCCGATGAACGCGGCGACCGCGGTGAAGAGCACCCAGCCGGGCAGGCTCCAGTCGAGAGCCGCGCTGAGCAGCAGGTAGGCCGGACCGCCGAACAGGCCGAGCCAGGCGATCTTCGTGGTGGCGTCGGTCTTGGGCAGCGGGGGCGGCGGCGGGGGCACGTAGTGGCCCTCGTCCGTCTCCTCGCGGTCCTCCGGGTCCTCCCGGCCGTCGTCGCCGGGAGCGTCGCCGTCGCCGTAGTCGTCCTCGGCGAGGAGTTCCTCGTCCGAGCGCCGGACCACCCGCGGGGCGGGCTCCGCCGGGAGGTTCTCGCTGTCCGGCCACGGCTGATCCGCCGAGTCGCGCTCGGCGGTGTCATTGAAGGACGCGACGATCTGACGCCAGACCTCGTCCTCATCGCTCTGCGGCGTCACCTAGCTGGGCCCGTCACTCATCGGGCGGCCTCTTTCTCCCGGAAACCGCACATCCCCCACCCGCGTTCAACTTCCTTGCAAGGGTACAGAGGCGTTCGTGTCGATGAACTCCAGGCTCCTCGCAAAGATCTGTTCGGCGTCGTTGTCGAGCGTCGCGACGTGATAGCTGTCGCGGAGTTCCACCACATCGAGATTCCCCCTCGTCAGCTTCTCACGCAGAATGCGCACACTGGTCGGTTTCACCACATGGTCCTGCGGGCTGTGGAATACCAGCACCGGCTGGGTGATTCTTTCCAGGTCGGCCTGGGTCAGCGCCCACAGCCGGGGGAGGGTGGCGGCGGCCTTGACCGGCGTGCGCGTGTACCCCAGCTCGGACACCCCCTCCTTCTTGATGTCCCCGGCCACTCCCGGCACGGAGGAGACCACCAGCCGCAGCAGCGGCGCGAGTCTCAGCAGTGGGACGTCGTTGGCCACCGAAGGGTTGACGACCACCACGCCCCTGATCGCCCGGCCGTGCACCTCGGCCAGCCGCAGCGCCAGACAGCCGCCCAGCGACAGGCCCATCACGAACACCTCGGCGCAGTCGGCCCGCAGCCGGGCCAGCGCCTTGTCCAGCTCGGCGTACCAGTCCTCCCAGCGGGTGTGGCTCATCTCCTGCCAGGTGGTGCCGTGGCCCGGCAGCCGGGGCAGCGACACGGTCAGGCCGGCCGCGGCGAGATACTCGCCCCAGGGACGCAGCGACTGGGGCGAGCCGGTGAACCCATGACAGAGCAGCACGCCGATCTGTCCACCTCTGTGGTGGTACGGTTCCGCACCAGGCATGACTGGCATCGCAGCTCCTTGTCAGGTCCGCCCGATCGTCGCACGAGTGGGCCGTGTTTTGCGAGAGGTGGATTTGGGTGGTTTCGCGGTGTAGTTGGCTGAGTCCGAAAGTGCGAAGATAACTCCAGTTCGACGCCTGTCAACCGAAGGAGCCCCGCGTGTTCTACTGGGTGGTGAAGGCCATCCTCTGGCCCTTCCTCCATCTCATCTTCCGCCCGTGGGCGGAGGGGGTGGAGAACGTACCCGTGGAAGGGCCGGTGATCCTGGCCGGCAACCACCTGTCGTTCGCCGACCACTTCTTCGGGGCGCTGCCCCTGCCGCGCAAGGTGATCACCCTCGGCAAGTCCGACTACTTCACCGGCAGCGGCCTCAAGGGGCTCGCCAGCAAGGCGTTCTTCAGCGGCGTGGGCACCGTCCCGATCGACCGCTCCGGCGGCAAGGCCAGCGAGGC
Source organism: Streptosporangium sp. NPDC004379 (assembly GCF_042873875.1). Lineage (NCBI taxonomy): Bacteria > Bacillati > Actinomycetota > Actinomycetes > Streptosporangiales > Streptosporangiaceae > Streptosporangium > Streptosporangium sp. NPDC004379. The sequence goes on along the minus strand of NZ_JBIAMC010000001.1, from coordinate 307,609 downwards.
CGCGCTGCGCACCGGCAAGCGCATCCTCTCCGAGGGCCACGTGCTCGCGATCTACCCCGAGGGCACCCGCACCCACGACGGCCGCCTCTACAAGGGCAAGACCGGCGTGGCCCGCCTGGCGCTGGAGTCCCGCGTGCCGGTCGTCCCGTGGGTGATGGTCAACACCTTCGAGATGATGCCCCCCGGCCGCCCGCTGCCCAGACTGGGCATCCGCCCGGGGGTGAAGTTCGGCAAGCCGCTCGACTTCTCCCGCTACTACGGGATGGAGGAGGACCACCTCGTCCTGCGGGCCGTCACCGACGAGATCATGTACGCGCTGATGGAGCTCTCCGGCCAGGAGTACGTCGACAAGTACGCCGCCACCGCCAAGGCCGAGGCGGCCCGCGCCGCCAAGGACGCCGCCCGCGCCGCCAAGGAGGCGGCCAGGGGAGCGGCCCGCGCCGCCAAGGACGCGGCGAAGGACGCCGTCCGCGCGACCAAGGACGCCAGGAACATCAGGAAGGCCGGGGAGGCCAAGCACGACTAGGTCCTGTTCCGTGGATCCTCGCCACGGCGGAGAACCGCGGAACGGAACCCGGGACGTGCGGCTGGGCCGGGCCTCGTGGTCCGGACGGACCCTAAGCTGGCTGTCATGGCCGCCGAGCCCATCGATCCCGACGTCGATCTCACCGACGAACGCCAGCGGGGCGAGCTGAGCCGCTCGCACCACGCCGTCCTGGCGATCGTCGCCGCCGGCGGGGCCGCCGGAGCCGCGGCCCGGTACGGCGCCGGCCTGCTGTGGCCCACCCCGGACGGCTCCTTCCCGTGGACCACGCTGGGCGTCAACGCGGCCGGCTGCCTGCTGATCGGCGTCCTCATGGCCGCCCTGGCCGCGGCCCCGGCGGCCCCGGCCTGGATCCGGCCGCTCCTGGGCACCGGGGTGCTGGGCGGGTTCACCACCTTCTCCGCCTTCAGCGTGGACATCCAGGGCCTGCTGATCGGCGGGCGTCCCGGCGCCGCCCTCGCCTACCTCGCGGCCACCCCCGTGGTCGCCCTGACCGCGGTGACCGCCGGGTCGCGTGCCACCCGGGCGATCCTGTGAGCTGGCTGCTGGTGCTGCTCGGGGGCGCCCTCGGCGCGCCCCTGCGCTACCTCACCGACCGCGCCGTCCAGGCCCGCCACGCCACGGCCTTCCCCTGGGGCACCCTCGTCGTCAACATGATCGGCTCGCTGGTGCTGGGCGCGCTGACCGGGGCGGTGCTGTCCGGAGCCGTGGGCGCCGGCCCGCAGCTGCTGCTCGGCACCGGCCTCTGCGGGGCGCTGACGACCTACTCGACGTTCTCCTACGAGACGCTGCGGCTGGCCGAGAGCGGGTTCAGGACGCTCGCCGCCGCCAACGTCGCCGCCTCGGTCGCCGCCGGTCTGGGCGCGGCGACCGTCGGCTTCGCGATCGCCCGCGCCCTCACCGGCTGACGGCGTCGTCCCCGTCCGGCCGACCGTCGCCGCCCCGGCCTCCGTACGGGCTCCGGACCGGCGGCCCGGTCACGCTCGCGTGCTCAGCGGCCGGCCGGCAGCTTCCGCGCCGCCTTCAGGTGCTCGGCCACCTGGGCGGACTCCCCGCCCTCGTGCCCGTTGAAGTGCCACACCCGGATGTCCTTGGGGCCCGCGTAGTGGTTGTAGGCCGCGAACACCGTGGACGGCGGGGTGACGCCGTCGCGCAGCCCCACCGAGAAGAGCGCCGGGGTGGTGTTGCGGGCCGCGAAGTTCACGCCGTCGAAGTGGTCGAGGGTGGCGAACACCTGGTCGAGGCGGTGGCGGTGCGACTTCAGGAAGCGTCCGAGCTCGGCGTAGGGGTCCTCGTCGGTGATCACGGCGGCGTGGCGGATGTGGGACATGAACGGCACGTCGATGAAGGCGAACAGCAGGTCCGGGACCATCGAGCTGACCGCCATCGCGATGGCGCCGCCCTGGCTGCCGCCCGAGACGACCACTCGGGAGGGGTCCACCAGGGGGTGGGTCCGGGCGGCCTCGACGGCCCGGACGCCGTCGGCGTACAGGCGCCGGTAGTAGTAGTCGTCCGGATCGAGCACCCCCTGGGTGAGCTTGCCGCTCACCTGCGGACCGGTGCCCCCCACCGGGTCGGGGGTGTCGCCGACGCGCCAGCCGCCGCCCTGCCCGCGCGAGTCCATCACGAAGACGGCCCACCCGGCCACCGGCCAGGTCAGCCAGTCGTGCGGGACGCCCCGGCCGCCGTTGTAGCCGATGTACTGCACCACGCACGGCAGAGGCCCCTCGGCCGCGGCGGGCGTCAGCAGCCAGCCCCGGATCTCGTGGCCGCCGAAACCCGCGTAGCGGACGTCGAACACCCGCACCAGCGCCAGGTCGGTCTCCACCTCGGTGAAGACCGCGCCCAGGTCGTGGGCGCGGGTCTCGGCCAGGGTGCGCTCCCAGAAGGCGTCGAACCCCTCGGGCTCGTGACGGTCGGGACGGTACTCCAGCAGCTGTGCCAGCGGCATGTCGACGAACAAGAGGTCTCCCGGGATCGGGCGTGTGCGGAGAGGCCGGGAGGACCCGGCCGGTGCCGTGCCGTACCGGCGGTACGGAACGGTGGCGTTGGGGCTATTGTGGCGATTCGTCGCTGTCGGCGCCAGGGAGGGGTCTCTCCGGAGCAGCCCGGAGAGCCTGGAACGTGGCGGCCTTCCCGGAGCCGCCCGGGAGACTCGGGCACCCGGGAGGACCCTCCGCTCAGCCGGCCCGCAGGTGCCGCCGGATCTGGCGGATGTGCTCCGGCGTGGTACGGCAGCAGCCGCCGATGAAGTTCGAGCCGGCGGCGTGCCACCCGGCCGCCGCGGCGCCGAACTCGACCGGGTCGGCCAGGCCGAGCCAGCGGCGGCCCACCGGGTCCCAGGTCTCGCCGGAGTTGGGGTAGACGATCACGGGCTTGCCCTGGATCTGCCCGATGAGGTCGGCGACGTGCCGCGGCGCCGTGCAGTTCACGCCGACCGTGATCACCTGCGGGTTGCCGGCGAACAGCGCGGCGGCCTCCTTGAGCGGGGTGCCGTCGTTGATGCGCTCGCCGTCCCGGCAGGAGAAGCTCACCCACCCCCGCATCCGGGGGGTCTCGGCGAACAGCCGGGCCAGTGCCCTGGCCTCCGCGTAGGAGGGGATGGTCTCGCAGGCCATCAGGTCGGCCCCGCTCCCGGCGAGGATGTGCCAGCGGTCCCGGTGCCAGTCGGCCAGGCCGTCCTCGTCGAGGTCGTAGTCGCCGGTGTACTCGGCGCCGTTGGCGAGGGAGGCCCCGTACGGTCCCACACTGGCCGCCACGGTCCCCTCGCCGTACTGGTCGCGAGCCTCCACGGCCAGGCGCACCGACAGCAGGATGAGGTTCTCGGCCTGGGCGGCGCTCAGCCCCCGGCGCATGAACGCCGGGACGTTGGCCTGGTAACTCGCGGTGATCGCGACGTTGGCTCCGGCGCGGAAGTAGTCGAGGTGCGCCTGCCGGATCACCGAAGGGTCCTCCACCAGCAGCTTCGCCGACCAGAGCTCGTCCTTGAGATCCGCGCCGAGCGTCTCCAGATGTGTGGCCAGTCCGCCGTCCAGAATCACCATCTCGCCACCCTAAGGCACTCGGGGCGACCTGCCACCGCCCCGAAGATCTTCGGAAAGGGCCCGCCGGGGCGGGGAGGACAGCATTCCCGCAACCCCGCGGATCACTGGGCGCGGAGGTAATAAATCCATGTGACCGGCGTGGGTTTACCGCGGGCCGGCCGCCCGTCCGGCCGCGTACCCCACGCCGGGTACGCGGCCGGGCCGCATCCGGTGCGGCGCGGTGCGGCACGGAGGGACCGGTCGGGCCGGTCGGGCCGGTCCACGACGCCCGCCGTACGGCGGGGCCGGGTCGTACGGCCGGGCCGGGCGGCCCGCCGGGTGGTCAGATCCGGCGCAGGGCCTCGGTGAGGCTCGACAGGCCCACCGGGCCCAGCTCCAGCGCCGCGGTGTGCCAGCGCCGCAGGTCGAAGCCGGCGCCCAGCCGCTGCCGGGCCTCCTCGCGGGCGGCCAGCCAGGCGCGCTCGCCCAGCTTGTAGGAGGGGGCCTGCGCGGGCCAGCCGAAGTAGCGGACCACCTCGTTGTGCACCCGGTGCGGCTCGCAGCGGCCGCGGTCCCGCAGCACCTCGCACGCCCGCTCGAAGGTCCACCGGGAACCGTCGGGCAGCGGCAGGTCCAGGTGGACGCCGAGGTCGATGACGACCCGGGCCGCCCGCAGGGCCGACCCGGCCAGCATGCCCAGCCGGGTGCCCGGCTCGTCGAACCAGCCCAGCTCGTCGGCGAGCCGCTCGGCGTACAGCGCCCAGCCCTCGCCGTGCCCGCTCACCCAGGAGGCCAGGCCGAAGCGCGACAGGCCCTCGCCGACGACCCGCGTGGTGCCGATCTGGAGGTGGTGACCTGGGACGCCCTCGTGGAAGACGGTGGTCAGCTCGTTCCAGACCTCGAACCGGTTCCGGTCCGGGGTCACCGGCCAGTTGGTACGGCCCGGCCGGGACAGGTCCTCGCTGGGGCTCATGTAGGAGGCCGCGCCCGCGCTGGCGTCGAAGGACAGCACGACGTCCACCCGCCGCAGCGGCTCGGCGATGTCGAAGTGGGTGCCGTGCAGCCGCTCGATCGCCCGGTCGTGGCGCTCCTGCAGCCACTCCCGGTAGGCGTCCCGCCCCTCGACGTAGCAGGTCTCGTTGAGGATCGCGGTCGCCTCCTCCACCGAGGCGCCCGGCCGCACCCGGTCGGCCTCGGCGGCCAGCTCGGCCTCGATGCGGGCCAGCTCGGCCCAGCCCCACTCGTAGGCGTCGGCCAGGTCGATGTCGGCGCCGAGCTGGAGGCGCGAGTGCACGGCGTACCGCTCGGCGCCCACCCCGTCGGCCTCGCTCGCCCGGGGCGTGTACTCCTCGCGCAGGTAGCGGGCGGCCTCGGCGTAGCCCGCGTGCGCGGCGTCGGCGCTGTCGGCGAGCTCGTCCCGGAGCGGGCCGTCGCCGTAGGCGTCCACCAGGGACCGGTGCGTGCGGTCCTCCGCGAAGCGCGCGGCCTGGACGGCCGACTCCAGCGCCTGCCGGCGCGCGGCGCGCAGCCCCTGGTCCAGTCCGGCGGAGAGGCTCGCCTGCCAGCCCCGGAGCATCCCCGGGATGGCCGCGAGCCGCGTCGCGACGTCGCGCCACTCGTCCTCGGTGCGGTGCGGCAGCAGGTCGGTGCTCTCCCACAGCTCGCAGACCAGTCCGAACGGCGCGCGCACCGCGCGGAGGTGCTCGCCGGTCTCGTGCAGGGCCAGCTCGGCCTCCAGCCGTTCCCGCAGGTGGGCGGCGGCCCGCACGTCGGCCTCGCCGAGCGGCTCCAGGGAGGAGAGCCTGGCCAGGGTGTCCTTCATCAGCGCCGCGCGGGCGGCGTGACCCTCCGGGCTGTAGTCGGTGGCCGGGGCGAACGGGACGTCCACGCCCTCCATGCCGGCGCCGACCGGGTCGAGGGCCGCCGAACGGGTCACGTACTCATCGCAGAGCGCAAAAATCGGGCTGGTCATCCCGGCACTTTAACCGACCGGTACGCCGGGGAGCCCGGCGTACTCCGGGTGGCCGGGCCCGTCGGCCCGGCCACCCGGAGGGAACGGTCCTCAGCGCTTCCAGAACGGCCTGCGCCTGCCGGATCCGCCCGGCTCACCCGAGCCACCGGGGCCACCCGAGCCACCGGGGCCACCCGAGCCACCCGAGCCGCCGGGGCCACCCGAGCCGCCGGGGCCGCCGGGGTCCCGGAGGGCGGACAACGCCTCGACGGCCCTGCGCCACAGCGCGTCCGGGTCGCCGCCGGCCTGCAGCTCCTCGGCCAGGGCCGCGAGTTCGGCGTGACCGCCCAGGTAGGCGGCGAGGGCGGAGAGACGGCTGCCCAGATCGTCCAGGTAGCGCAGCTTCGCCGGGGCCGGGAGGGACTCCGCGGCGCGCAGCCGCTCCAGCTCCTCGCCGAGCCGGACCCGCAGCGTCTCCGACCGCCGGGCCGTACCGGACGCCCGCGGGGCCGGAGCCTTCGCCGCGCGGGCGGGCGAGCCGGGGCGGCCCGCCGTACCGCTCGGCGGGCCGCTCGGCGGGGCGCCCATCGCGCGCGCGAAGCCGGGGGCCGAAGCGGAACCCGGGGCGGGAGCGAAGGCCACGGGAGGACCTGACGGGGCGGGGCCGCCGGGCGCCGGCATCGGCCCGGAGGCGGCGGCCGGCATCATGGGCATCGCGGCCTGCATCATCGCCATCGGCGCGCCGCCCGCGCCCTCCCAGCCCGAGGGCGGTTCCACCGGCTGGATCACGCGGTGCTCCGGACCGCCCTCGGCGACCACCCTGGAGTCGACCGCGACGAAGGCGGTGAACCGGCAGAGCACGCCGTACCCGAGGGAGGTCGTCACGATCTCCTCCTCCAGCGACCGGTCCCCGACGGCGTAGCGGTCCTCCAGCTCGCGCAGCCGGGCGCGCGCCCAGATCGCCCGCACGGCCGGGTTGCCGCCGCGGACGCCGGTGACCCTGCGCTCCCACGGCCGCCCGGCCTCGTCCAGCCCGCGGACGGTCAGCGCCCCGGCGGCGTCCCCCCGGTACCGGCCGTGGACGGTCAGCGGCACGCCGTGGTGGATCGAACCGAGGCGGCCGGTCGTGTCCGGGACGACGTCGAGCCCGTCGGCGTCGAGGGACAGGTCGGTGACCAGCGGGGAGGCGATCCTGCGGTGGATGTGCTCCATCGCCTCGTCCAGCCGGTCCTCCGACTCCACCAGTTCGCAGCGGCCCGCGCCGAGCCCGGCCAGTCTGCCGAGGAACCCGGCGTTGACCGCGCGGTCGATGCCGACCGTGTGCACCCGCGTCTCCGCCAGGCCGCCGCCGATCCGCTCCAGGATCTGGTCCTCGTTGCCGACCTGGCCGTCGGTCACCAGGACCAGGACTCGGTCGGCCGGCCCGGCCGGTACGGCGCCGGCCGACCCGGCGGGGTCCCCGGACGCTCCGGGACGTCCGGGCGACACGGGCTCCGGGCGGCCGTTCAGCAGCGCGACGGCCTCCTCCAGCGGGGACAGCATCTCGGTGCCGCCGCGCGCCTCCAGCCGGGCCAGGTGCTCGACCGCCCGGTAACGGTTGCGGTCGGTCGCCTCCACCAGCCCCTCGCCCAGTCCGGGCGGCCGTTCCACCACGTGGTCGAAGGACAGCACGGCGAACCGGTCGCCGGTGGTGAGCGTGTCGACGATGCGGGCGGCGGCCCGCCGGGCGGCGACCATCTTCCAGCCGCCCATGCTGCCCGAGCGGTCGAGGACGAGCACGACGTCCTTGGGGCCGGCGGCGGCGGGGGCCGGTCCGGGCACGACGGTCAGCGTGAACGTCCCCCCGGACGCTCCGGCGGCTCCGGCCGTATCGGCGGCTCCGGTCGTGCCGGATGGCGTTCCGCCCGCGCCGGGGACCTGCCCTGCCGTTTCGGCGCCCGCCCCGTCCGCACCGGAGGCCGCCCCGTCCGCACCGGCGGACGGCCCGTGCGCTCCGGAGGCCGGTCCGGCCGGGTCGGGGACCAGTGTCAGGGAGGTCGAGGCGTCGAAGGCCAGGCGCAGGACGAAGTCGCGGTCCAGCCGTTCGCCGGGCCGCAGGCTGACCGTGACGCCCTCCCCGCCGTCCTCCTGGAGGACCGCGTGCAGGCTGGAACGGATCTCCCGCAGCTCCAGCCCGGCGGGATCGACGGTGACCGAGAGCGAGAGGCGTACCGGGGCCGGGAAACCGGGCAGCAGCACCGGGGGCGAGATCCGGGAGGCGTCCGGGACCGCGTCGGTGTCCGGGGACCGGCCGTCGCCGGACCGCTCACCGTCGAGCGGGGCGCCGGGGATGTAACGGGGGGCCACGACCAGCGGGAAGCGGAAGGTCGCGGCGCCGTCCTCGTACGGCAGCGGCTGGCTGAGCGTCAGGCGTACGGTGACCCGCTCGCCGGGCACGAGGTTGCCGACCCGGATGGTGAAGACGTCGGGCCGGTCCTCCTCGGCGATCGCGGCCCGCCTGCCCTCGGCGAGGGCCCGGTCGTAGTCGGCCCTGGCCTGGCCCCGCTCCTTGAGGATCCCCTCGACGACCCGGCCGTCGGCCTCCATCCGGAAGGCCGTGACGGCGGCCCGGTCGGGCAGCGGGAAGACGTAGGTGGCCTCCAGTGCGACGTCGTGGGGGTTGCGGAAGACCTGGGTCACCTCGGCCCCGGCGACCAGCCCGGACACCGCGGCGGTGACGTCCACGGCATCGAGCGGCAGGTTGCCGCGTTCGGTGGCGAGCGCGCCCAGCCCGGTGTCCGGTACCGGCGCGTACTCCTCCGGGCTGAGCGTTCCTATCGAGCTGATCATGACTGCTCTCCTTCCGGAGGGACGAGGTCGTGTTCACGCAGGACCGCGAGGAGCGCCCGGGAGGCGGCGCCGATCGCGGTGAGGTCGTCCGGGGAGGGCGCGCGGCCGCCGTCGAGCAGCAGCGTCACGCCCGGTGCGAGCCGTACGCCGTGGACGGCCACGGCCTGCGGCACGCCCGGGGGCGGGGCGGGGGCCCGCGGTCCCGGCGGGGTGGACGGCCCGGCGGGCGCGTCCGGTGCCGGCGGCCTCGCGGCGGCGGGAGGGGATGGGGGCGGCCCGGCTTCCGGGAGCGGCGCGGGTCGTGCCCCGGCGGGGTGGGGTGCGCGCCGGAGGGACCGCCCGGCGGTCCCGGGCGTCGCCGGGCGCGGGGGAGGGGTGGGTGCGGTGACGGGCGGCCGGCCGGTGGGTGACCGCGGGATGCCTGGCGGTGCACCAGGCGGCGCGGCGGGCGACGGGGGAGGGGTGGCCCCGGCGCCGGTCGCGGCGGGTGGCTCGGCCCAGAAGCGCGGGCGCGCGGGACGTGGTGGGACGGGCGGTGCGGCCGGCGGCCCGGAAGACCCGGGGATGTCGGCGATCGCCTCCAGCGTCCGGTCGGTGGCCCCCGCCAGCTCGGTCTGGATCTCGGCGACGGTCCGGCCCTCGGCCTGACGCCGCTTGACGGCGACGAGCTGGAGCAGGTGGCGCCTGCCGTACAGGGCGACGCGGCCCCTGCGGGTCAGGGGCGGGTCGAGGAGCCCGATCGTGGTGTACCACCGGATGAGGCGCTCGTTGGGTGCGTCCCGGACACGCCCGCTGAGCTGGGCGGTGGGACCCAGCAGGGTCGTCGCCCGCTCGGCCAGCTCACCGATCGTCCACTCCATGGCCTCCATGCCTCCACAGTGACACTGTCATCGTGACACTGTCAACATAAGGAGCGCTTCGATGGGTATGGCCGTTTCCGACATAGAGGGACATAAAGCCAAAACGGGGAGATATCTCATGTCCACGATCACCAGCCCGCTCACTCCCGAGAACAAGAAGGTCGTCGGCGAGACCCTCCAGGGCTCACTCGTCGACCTGCTGAACCTCTCGCTCCTGGGCAAGCAGGCGCACTGGAACGTGATCGGCCACAACTTCCGCTCCCTGCACCTGCAGCTCGACGAGATCGTCGCGGCCGCCCGGGAGCACGCCGACACCGTCGCCGAGCGCGCGGTGGCCCTGGGATGCAACCCCGACGGCCGGCCGTCCACGCTGGCCAACACGAACGAGCTGCAGCAGATGGAAGCGGGCTACATCAACGACGGCAAGGTCGTCGCCGCGATGACGGACATCCTCGGGTCCATGATCCGCAGGATGCGCGAGCGCGTCGCCGCCACCGAGGAGCCGGACCCGGTGACCCAGGACATCCTCATCACGATCACCCAGGACCTGGAGAAGCACCACTGGATGCTGGAGGCCCAGCGCTAGGCCGCCTCTCCGCGCCGGACCCGTCCGGCACGTCCCCGGCGCTCCGGCCCGGCCAGGGCCGGGGCGCACTCCCGGGCGCCCCGGCCGCCGGGGCGCCTTTCCACGCCCGGTCCCGCCGACACCGGATCCGCCTCGCCGGCGTCCGGGCCCGCCGGTACGGGGTCCGCCCTCGTCCGTGCCCGGCTCCGCTTCGTCCGTGCCCGGCCCCGCCGACACCGGATCCGTCTCGCTATGTGATCACTGCCGCGCTAGATTGCGGCATGCCCGGAAACGCCCCCCGCACCCCCGGAAACACATCCCAGCCGCCGGGAAACGCCCCCGAGCCGCCGGGGAACGCCTCCTCCGCGTCCGAGGACGCTTCCTCCGTCACCGGAGACGCCGCCCGGCCGCGGCTCGCCGTACCGGTTCGCGCCTCGCTCGGGCGGATGTTCACCGGTCCCCCCGGTCTCATGATGATCCCGCTGGCCGCGTTCGCCTGCGCCTGCCTGCTGTACGGCGCCAGCGCGCCCGGGGGCCACCTGACGGAGGTGGGCTCCGGAATCCTGCTGGGCCTCACCGTGGCCGTCGCCTGGGTGCCGCGCTTCCTGGCGGGGCTGCTGCGGCCGGAGGGCCGCCCCGGCCTGCTCCGGCACCGGGCGCGCTGGGCCGCACTGCCGGTCATGGGGGCGGTGACCGCCGCGCTCATCGGCTTCCACGTCCCCTACGACGTGCGGTTCGCCCTGTCCGAACCCGGCCTGGAGCGCCTGGCCCAGGAGATGACGGCCGGGAACGGGCCCGCGTACCACGAGGGGTGGGTGGGGCTCTACCCCGTGTACGCCAGGCGGGTGGACGGCGATGTGATCTTCATGGTCAGGAACACCGGCTTCCTGGGCACGCACGGCTTCGCCTGGAGCCCCCCGGGCGGCCCGCCGCACCGCCACGAAGGCGGCTACACGCACCTGCGCGGCCCCTGGTACGAGTGGCGCGCCGACTTCTGAGCCGTCTCGTCGCGGCGGCCGCACATCAGTTCTCGCCGCCGCCGAGCCAGACGAGGTCGGAGTCGAGGCGCAGGGCGGCGCGCTCGGCGTTCGTCCAGCTGCCGAACCCGTGACCGTCCGCGCCGACGGTCGCCGCCGTGCCGTCCGGCAGCTCCAGCCCGTACGGCAGCACCCGCTCACGGCCCTTCACCCCATCGGAGTCCTCGAACAGCCTGGCCAGGGCGAACATCCAAGGAAGACCGTTGATCGCCTACACTCACGCCAAGCAGGAGGCGTTCGTCGGCGGCGTCAAGGACGGCGAGTTCGACTTCCCCGTCTCCTGATGGGAGCTGCCGAGCCGATCTCGCCAGCGGCCCCGATTGCTGGTAGCCGCCCCGCGCACCTTCTCTCTGCCCTCCGTCTCTTCTGCCTCCGCGCCCACTGGCGCCAGCTGGGCCGGTCACACGTCGTGCGGAAGCACTCGAAAGTGATCGGCCCCCCACAATGGCCGTAGTTGCCGAAAGTGACGCTGATCGAGCGTGAGGATGTCGGTCGTACGGTATCGATCAGCGAGCACCACGTTGGAAGCGTCGGTAACGCCTACGTAGTCCTTGCCTTCTCGATGTCGCTCGATGATCGTCAAGGCAGTCGCGTGATCGCTGGGTGTCCATTCGACGAGTTCGTAGGCTTCGGTGACGATGTCATTGGCGAACCGGCGCGCCGCCACCGCACCGAGTCTGCTGTAGAGCATGTGGTCGGCTTCCGCGACGACGAAAGGGGAGACGACCAGCGGCCCGGGTGCGGACGAGATGATGTCAGCGATCGGCTTGTGCTCGTCGTAGGACTCATCGAAGAGCGCCAAGATGGCGCTCGTGTCGATGATGATCGCCGTCACGCTCCGAAACCTCGTGCAAGCTCGGTGTCAATCTCCTCCGCGTCAAGCGGGTGATCGCTACGGAAGCCGCCTATAGATGGTTTCGGCCGGGGCTGTTGCTGTTCGATCAATTTGTCGATCTCTTGGGCAAGAGTCAGGCCATCGGCGGCTGCGAGACGACGAAGGCGGTCCCGGGTCGTCTTGGGAACCTTAATGGTGGTTGAGGTCATACCGCTGAGTATACCGGCCCGAATGAAGACCGCTGGAGTACTCCAGGGCGATTCCTGATGTGATGAGCGTTGGGGCGTCGCGGAGAGGCGGGAGCTCTCATCGGTTTGCCGCCGGACGGCCCGGTCCGGTAGGAAGCCTGCGTGCTGAGAGGTGACAAGATCGGGCTCAGGGCCCGGCACGAGGACGACATCCCGATCCTGCAGACCGAGCTCCACGACGACGTGGTCAACGCCTCGCGGGCCGCGAGCGGGCCGTGGCGGCCGATCACGCCCGGCTCGAAGCACTCGCAGTTCGCGGTGGACGACAAGGAGGAAGGGCACGTCCCGTTCTCCGTTGTGGAGCTGGGCGGCGGCACGCTGGTCGGGGCGGCGACGCTGTGGGGCATCGACGGCCACAACCGGTCCGCGCACATCGGGCTGGGGCTGCTGCCGTCGGCCCGCGGCAAGGGCTACGGCACCGACGTGGTCGCGGTGCTGTGCCACTACGGTTTCGTCGTGCGCGGCCTGCGGCGGCTGCAGATCGAGACGCTGGCGGACAACGCCGCGATGCTGCGCTCCGCCGAGCGCAACGGCTTCGCCCGCGAGGGCGTGCTGCGCTCCTCGGCCTGGGTGATGGGCGAGTTCCTGGACGAGGTGCTGCTGGGACTTCTCGTCCAGGACTGGAATCCGGGCTCGAAGGGTTAGGCGGCGACGCCGGGGCGGGCACCGTCGTCGGGATGAGTCTCATTCGGGATCGCCGTGAAATCGACGTCGCCGGTACACGCGCCGACCCGGTATCGGGGAACGACTCCAGCCCGGTGAATCAGTGAGGGCGCATCCCAATTCGTCCCTGGCCGGTAGGATGGATGCGCAAATCCGCGTTTCGCCGGTAGAGCATGATGAACAACCTGGTGCTGGCCGGCTCAACGTGGTGCAGGCGGCGTTGAGCCTGCTCTCACCCAGGCGTGCAGCGGGACGTGATCAGACCACGTGCTCCGGGCGTAATCGACGAAGCATTTCCGTACGCGGCCCTCGCCGGCGAACACGTAATCAATCTTCCGCTTGCGGGTCACGTAGGTCCAGCGCCGGCGCGGGTCGCATTCGTCGCGGCCCTCGTAGGCCGCGGCGGCGTCGCGCGGCACCAGGTTGAGGTCGCCGCCGATCACACCCCGGCCGAGCTTGAACAGCTCGCGCAACTGGATGTGCCGGTAGGGCCTGCCCTTCTGCCTGTCGTCGTAGCTCGATCCCGACGAGAAGTGCGCGGTGCAGAACGTCCGGTCGGCCGTGCAGACGGCGTACCTGCGGGCTCCCCACGGCGGCGAGGTCAGCGCGTGCACGACGAGGCCGGTGTCCGTTCCGGCCACGGCCAGGGTGACGCTCAGCACCCCGCGTGGCCTGCCGTTTCTGTCGGGCAGGCACTGGTACGGAGAACCGTCCGAATACATCAGCCCCGCCGACCGGACGCTCCAGTTCCGGCCGGTACGGCGTTCGAGCTCGCGCTCCAGGTCGGCGTCGGCGCCCGTGCAGAACTCCTGAAGGAAGACCACGTCCGCCTCGGTCGCCAGCACTGCCACGTGCCAGGCCAGCTCGGCGTTCGAGCGGCGGAAGAGCGCGCACCCGGCGTTGGTGCCCGCGCAGACGTTCCACGTCATCACGTGGAGGAGAGGTGGCCGTGCCTGTACGGACAGGTTCGGTAACAACAGTCCGGCGATCAGGAGCTGGCTGATCATCATCACCGAGATCCCTCCACACATGATCCGAGCCGTCAAAAGACCGCTCAGCCGGCACATACGGCAGCCAGGAGCCTACTGGTCTTCATGGGGTCAGACCCGGGCGTACGAGCTGCCAAGAGCCTCTTCTCATGCCGGCCCGTCCCGGTTCTCTCCTGCTGATCAGCCCGACCAGGTTGGAAAAGCCTCAGTGGAGTCACCGGGGACGGGGACCGAGCCGAGGAGTTCGCCGACTGTGTCAGCTGCGAAGGACCGGGCTTTCCCGCCGGGCGACGGTCCGCCGGTGGGCGGGGGCGTCCGGGAGGCCGCGCGTCACGCGGATCGCCAGGGCGGCCACGAAGCCGAAGAGGATCGCCGAGGCGAGCAGGAGCCGTACGCTCATGCCCTCCGGGTCGGGCCAGGAGCTCAGCGCGAGGACGGCCACGGCGGTCGCCGCGCACGCCGTCACCCACCCCCACCGGCGCAGCGCGGCGAACCGGCGGGCGAAGACCAGGCAGCCCACGCTCATCCCGGTGAACGCCACCATGGCCCCGGCGCCGTGCAGGGCGCCGTGCCAGGTGATCTCGGGCGCCCCGGCCGGCGCGCCCGGCGGGAACCCGGCGCCCGCGTCGGTGAGGAAGACCCCGCCCATGACCAGACCGACGCCGAGGACGCCGACCAGCGGCGGCCCCCAGGTGCCGGCCCGGCCGGGTCGCAGGGCCCGCCGCAGACCGGCCGCGCAGGCCACGTACAGCGCGCCGGTCACCGTGAAGTTCGCGATCTGGACCCACCCCGCGTTCCCCAGGCTCAGCAGGCTCAGCGGGTGGCGGGTCACGTCGAACCCCTCCCGGGTGAGCGCCTGGACCAGGACCGTCGCCAGGAACAGCGGACCGGCGATCACCCCGCACATCAGCAGTCTGTTCCGCACCGATCTCTCCTCTTTCCGGAAAAGGCACCCCTTCCGGGTGCCGCTCAGCGGGGACGTCGGAACCGGGGACCGGATCCGGACATCTGACTCGTTGGGATCACAGCTCCACCTGGGCCGAAGCCGTCGGCCCAGGTGGAGCTGACGAGTCATCCGTCGGCCCGGCCCGAAAAGGGACACCACCGTGGATCAGTCGTCCGTCAGGCGGGCGGCGCGGGTGTGCAGGTGGCGGCGCTGGGGGAAGCCGGTGGCGCGGCGGGCCGCCTCCAGGTAGGCGGCGCGGGCCGCGGCGCGGTCGCCGTTCATCTCCAGCAGGTGGGCCCGTACGGCGGGCAGCCGGTGATCCCCGGAGATCCGCTCGTCGGCCTCCAGCGGCGCGAGCAGGTCGAGACCGGCGCGGGGGCCGCGGGCCATGGCCACCGCCACGGCGTGGTTCAGCCGCACCACCGGGTTGTCGGAGATCCGTAGCAGCAGCTCGTACAGCGCCGTGATCTGCGGCCAGTCGGTCTCCGCGGCGCTCGGCGCCTCGTCGTGCACCGCGGCGATCGCCGCCTGCAACTGGTACGGTCCCGGCCTGCGGCGGGAGAGCGCGCCGGTGACGAGCGACACGCCCTCGGCGACGAGCCCGGCGTCCCACAGGTCCCGGTTCTGCTCGGCCATGGGGATCAGCGCGCCGTCGGGGCCCGTCCGCGCCGGACGGCGCGCCTCGGTGAGCAGCATCAGCGCCAGCAGCCCCGCAACCTCGCCGTCACCGGGCAGCAGCCGGTGGACCATGCGGGTCAGCCGGATCGCCTCGGCGGACAGGCCGGCGCGGTCCGGGGACGGTCCGGAGGGGGCGGCGTAGCCCTCGGTGAAGACGAGGTAGAGGACGTGCAGGACCGCGCCGAGCCGCCCGTCCCGGTCGGCGGCCGACGGCGGGCCGAAGGGCACGCGGCTGTCCCGGACGCGCTGCTTGGCCCGGCTGACGCGCCGGGCCATCGTCGCCTCCGGCACGAGGAACGCCCGCGCGATCTCCGCGGTGGTCAGGCCGCCGACCGCCCGCAGGGTGAGCGCGATCTGCGACGCCGGGGACAGCGCCGGGTGGCAGCACATGAACAGCAGGACGAGCGTGTCGTCGGAGTCCGGCGTCCCGGCGTCCGCGGGGGGCGTCAGCCAGTCCTCCGGAAGCGTCCACCGGACGACGGTGTCCTCGCGGGCGCGGCGGGCCTGCTCGGCGCGGAGGAGATCGGTCAGCCGCCGCGAGGCGACCGTGATCAGCCAGCCCCGCGGGCTGTCCGGGACGCCGTCGGCGGGCCACCGGGTCGCGGCGGCGAGCAGCGCCTCCTGCACCGCGTCCTCGGCGGTGTCGAAATGCCCGTAGCGGCGCACCAGCGCGCCGAGGACCTGCGGCGCCTCCCGGCGCAGCAGGTCCTCCACACCGTCACCGGCCATCACTACGCGTCGAACCCGCCGGGACCGTCGTCGAGCGGCCGCACATCCACGTACCAGACACGGTCCGGCGTCGCGCCCTTCGGGGCGGGCGTGCGGGCCAGGCGTGCGGCGATCTCGGTCGCCCGGTCGAAGCTCGCGCACTCGACGATCGTGTACCCGGCGATGACCTCCTGCGTCTCGGCGTACGGCCCGTCCGTCACGACGGGGACGCCGTCCCGCAGTTCGACCCTCCTGGCGTGCACGGGAGCCGACAGGCCCCGGGCGTCGACGAACTCGCCCGACTCGGCCAGTTCGGCGTTCCACGCCCCCATGGACTCGTGCATCGCCGCGACCTCCTCGGCGGTCCAGCCCGGCCGGTCGCCGGAGTCCTTGCCGGACAGGGCGTCGTAGTCCCGCTGCGAGCCGTACAGCATGATCATGTATTTCATCGTCTTCTCCTCCGCCGGCACCCCCTCGGGCGCCTTCCGCCGGATACGTCGGAGCCGCCGCCCCGGTCCGGACATCCGGCCGCCGCCGAACCCAAGGATCCACGCCGGGCGGCCGGGACCGTAACCCCGCATGGGGGGCGGGGGCCTGGGTAGAGGGGACGGAGGCTACCGGGAAGAGGGAGAAGATGAAGAGGATTCTGCAGCTCGTGGCGACCCGCTGGCTGTCCAAGACGCCCCTCGGGATGGTCGCCCTCGGGGCGGGCTGGCTGTTCATGCGCAAGCGCCGCCAGAAGCAGGGCGACGTCCGCAAGGACACCCTGCGC
Organism: Streptosporangium sp. NPDC004379; assembly: GCF_042873875.1. Classification (NCBI taxonomy): domain Bacteria; kingdom Bacillati; phylum Actinomycetota; class Actinomycetes; order Streptosporangiales; family Streptosporangiaceae; genus Streptosporangium; species Streptosporangium sp. NPDC004379. The sequence goes on along the minus strand of NZ_JBIAMC010000001.1, from coordinate 290,961 downwards.
CAGCCGGGCCGGGCCTCCCGGAACCCCTCCGCGTGGCGGGGTCCCTCGTCCGCCGGCCGCCGGTAGGCCCCGGCCGCGCCGCCGGGTTCGGCCGGGCGGCTCCCGGTCCCCGCGGGCGGGGCGTCCGGTCCTGGCCGGTCAGGTCTCGAAGTCGAAGGTCTCCCGGTCCTCACGGGCGGGGCGTCCATGCGGCGGCGGGTCCGCGGGCGAGACCGGCTCGGTACCTCCCGTCAGAGAAGATGGCGGGCCGTCAGAGGAGGTGGCGGGCCAGGGCTGCGACGGGGTGCGGGAAACGCAGCAGGTTCCGCAGCGGGTCCAGGTGGACGACGTCCCCGTCGTCGTCCGGCCCCGGCGTCCCCGGCATCACCGACGGTCCCCGGAGCCCCGGTGCTCCCCACTGCCCGGCAGGTCCCGGAGGTCCGTACGGTCCCGGAGGTCCGTACGGCTCCGGAGGGAACGGCCCCGGAGACCCCGCCTCGCGGACCGCCGCGAGTCCGCACTCGCGCACGGCCCGCTCCCAGGCGGCGTCGTCGCCCGCGGCCGCCTCCAGCCGCTCCAGCGCGGTCGTCCCGCCCGTCTCCCTGGCCAGGGAGGTCAGCAGGTGCGGCCAGTGGATGGTCAGCGCGGCGAGCTTGGCGACCTCCCCGTCGCTTGCGGGCTCCGCCCCGGCGAGCGTCCGCCGGTAGGCGATGAACGAGTAGAAGCGGAAGACGTTGACGTAGCGCTTGATCTCCCGGGGGTTGAAGAACATCAGGGCAGGCAGGACGAACTCGATGGCCCGGTAGGCGTTCTCGTCGCTGTAGAGCTCGTCGAAGACCCGGTCGGCCGCCTCGCGGGTCGCCGCGGCCAGTCCGCCGATCGCGTCCGGGCAGTCCACGCCCAGCTCCTCCTGGGCCCGCCGCGCCGCCTCGTCCAGGGTCGCGGCGGTCGGGCGGAGCGCCCAGATCGCGTCCTCCAGGCGGCTCACCAGCGACGGGTCCGGCGGCTTCACCGGTCCCGGCCGGGATACGGCGAGCGGCACGCCGACCGGTGCGCGCGCTTCGGGGACGTCGGGGCGGGCCGTCCCGGCGGCCCCGTCCCCGCCCGCGTCTCCGGCGCCCGCGCCATCCCGCCCGTCTCCGGTCGCGTCCCGGCCGTCGCCGGCCGCACGGTGACCGTTCCCGGGCTCGCCGCACGGGGACGGCGGCGGGACGTCGGCGGCCTCCGGCAGGCCCAGCAGCGCCCGGACGAAGGCCGGCAGCCGGTCGGCGTCGTCGAGCAGCGGCACGCTCAGCGGCAGTTGCACGATCTTCTCCAGGAACCGCCAGCCCAGCCCGGACCGCCCGTCGGCCGGCAGTGTCTCGGCCAGGTCCCGGTAGGCGGCCTCGACGTGCGCGGCCACCACCTCCGGCTCCATGGCCAGCACGAACACGCAGTTGGGGAACTCCCCGGCGAGGAACAGGTTGATCGCCTCGATGACCTGCGCCACCGTCCCCGGCGAGCACCGGTCCAGGTCGTCGACGAACACCACCAGGGGCCGCTCCTCGGTGGCCACCAGGTCGAGCACCTGCCGCATGTCGGTCTGCACCAGGTGCAGGAAACCCGCCCTGGACCGGTAACCGGGGCCGCCCATCAGCTCGCCGGCCGGGCCGTCGGCCGGTCCGGGGGCGAACAGGTCCGGCTGGCTGACCAGGTCGCAGAAGGCGTTTCCGGCGGACTCGCCGAAGAACCTCGCCAGCCGTACGGCTCCCGCCCCGACCGCGGTGACCGCCCCGGCCGCGCCGACCGCGGCGGCCGTGCTCCGCAGCAGGGCGTCGAACGCCGGCAGCAGCGCCGCCCCGGCGAGCAGCGCGCCGGTGAGGACGAGGGCGGCGAGCAGCCCGAGGGCGAGCGGCACCAGCCGGGTCACCGCGAGCTGGTAGGCGCGGCGGCGGACGGCCTCGGGGTCGATCCTGGACAGGTTCAGCTCCAGCCAGAACCGCTCCCGCTCGGTGCGGGGCAGCCGCCGGGTGACCTGGCTGATGATCTCGTGCGCCAGCCCGGCCCAGACCTGCTCCCCGCTCTGGTACATCCACGGGTTGAACCACACCGTCGGCCGCCAGTCGGCCCGCCGCACCGGCAGGGCTCCGGGTTCGGCCCGGCCCGCGTCGCCGCGCCGTCGCCGCCCGGCCCTGGACAGCACCTCGGCGTTGGTGAGGTCGCCCGCTCCGCCGGGGTCCGGCAGGTGGATCTCGGCGGGGCCGTCCCCGGCGGCCCCCGGGTCCAGGAGGTCCTGGATCATCCGCATCAGGGAGGTCTTGCCGGCGCCCCAGGGGCCCTTGACGCCGATGGTGAGCGGTGGCCGGGTCTCGGGGTGGCGGACGAACGCGGCGATCGCCTCGGCGTAGACCCGGTGGCCGAGCTGGTCGTCGGTGGTCCACCGGTCGGCGGTGAGCCTGGCCCGGGGCTGTACGGCCCGCCGCCCGGCCCGCCATCGCCGCAGCAGCGCGGACGTCCGCGCCCGCTCCGCCGGGCTCAGCCGGGAGTAGCCGAAGGCCCGCACGTCGGGGTGGGCGAACAGGGCCGTCTCGCCGAGCAGTCCCCAGTGTCGCAGTTCGGCGGCGTCGCCGAGGATCTCTTCGACCGGCTCGCCCTCCTCCAGCAGGGAGGCGCCGCGCAGCACCTGCCGGGCGTGCTCGCTCAGGTGCAGCTCGTAGACCCGCCGGACGATCTCGGTGCCCGAGGCCGGGGGAGCGGGGTCGCCGAGCACGGTGAGGGTGCGGGCGAAGGCGGCGTGCACCGGCGAGGGCACGGGCACGGCCGGGGGACGGGGCGGGGTCAGCGGGACGGCCGCGGCGGGGCCGTACGCCAGCAGGATGGGGGTGCGGGGGGAGGAGACGGCGGCGTAGTGGCGCAGCGCGTGGGCGTGCAGGTCTCCGACGGTGACCGGGCCGCGCGCCGGGTCGGCGGCCAGGGCGGCCAGGCCGTCGGCCAGGACACCGGTCAGGCTGGGGGCGGGCCCGTGGGCGGGTTCGCCGAACCGCAGGGCCAGGGTGAGCGCCGCCGCGGACAGGCGGGGCTCACCGGCCACGCCGAGCTGCCTGAGCGGCGGGGCCGAGCCGTCCAGGGCGCTCCAGCCGAAGTCCACGACCAGCAGCACGGCCGCCGCGGCCGACTCGCCGACCCGCCGGCCGAACGCGCCGATCATGGAGCCGAGCTGGCCGGAGGTCCAGGCGTTGCCTCCGGGCAGCCGGATCATCAGCACGTCGCCGTCCCCGGCAGACCGCAGGAACTCCCACACCCGCTCGCCGTCGTCCCGCGCGCCCTCGCCGGGGCGGGCGTCGACGGTGAAGCCCTCGGCGCGCAGCACCGCCGCCAGGCGGATGTCCGGTCGTCCGGCGGCCGGGGGGTCGAAGGGCCGGTCGGGTGTGGCGGGCGGCGCGTCCAGGAAGACGAGGGCCCGTCGCGCGCCCGTCCGGGTGGCGGTCCCAGGGGGCTCGGGGGCCTCGGGGACCTCGGGGATCGGTTCGGCGAACGCGAGTCCTTCGCTCAACGGTCCTCCCGGGGCGGCGGCGAGGGATCTCACGCGGGACCCGCGGGTCCCTGTACGGGGGTCCACGGTCCACGCGGGGTCCGCGCGAGATCTGCGTAGATCCACTGTGGACCCCCGGGGGTCCACGGATGCGGATCTTGAGGATGGGACGGTCCGATTTGAAGGACGCCCGCCCGTGTCCTTGCTGGAACTTTGCCTTCGCCCGGTGTGCGGCCCCACGCCGGGGCGGCTCCACCGCGTCGGCCACCGCCCGCCCCGGATCCCGGTCACCCTCACCCGTCGTCCGGCCCCCGGCCCGGCCCGGGCCCCGCCACGGCTCCCGGGCGGAGCGGGTCAGAGGTCCATCGCCCAGACCTCCTCGACGACGTCGCCCGCCCGCCGCTCCTCGACCGGTTCGAAGCCCGCCGCCCGGTAGATCCGCCGGGCGCCGGTCAGCACGCTCCTGGTCCACAGCTCCATGCGCCGGTAGCCCGCCGCCCGGGCGAAGGCCACGCACTCGCCGACGAGCCGCCCGCCGATCCCCATGCCCCGGGCGGACGGCTCGACCAGCAGCATCCGCAGCAGTGCCGTCCCGTCGTCCTTGCGCACGCAGAACACGCACCCGGCCCGCTCGCCGTCCACCTCGGCGATCCACCCGGCCTCGCGCCGGGGGTCGTGGTGGTCGACGTAGTCGGCGACGATCCTCGCCACCAGCGCCTCGAAGTCGGCGCCCCAGCCGTACTCCTGGCTGTAGAGCACGCCGTGCCGGTGCACCACCCACCCCAGGTCGCCGGGGCGCGGCGGGCGGATGACGTACGGCTCCGCCCGCCGGGCGGGGGCGAGGATCTCCCGGATCGTCGCCATGCTCGCCACCAGCCGCCGCGCGTCCTCCTCGGTGACCCCTTCCAGCAGGCCCCGCACCTCGGCCGCCGAGCGCTCGTCGAGGGTGGCGAACGTGGCGCGGCCGGCGGCGGTCAGCGAGACCACCTGCCGCCGCGCGTCGGCCGCCGACCGCTCGCGGGTGACCAGGCCGTCGCTCTCGAACCGCCCGAGGATCCTGCTCAGGTAGCCGGCGTCGAGGCCGAGCAGCCGCCGCAGTTCGCCGGTCTCCGTCCGGTCCCCGCCGTTCAGCTCGAACAGCACCCTCACCTCGGTGAGGGAGTAGGGGGTGTCCAGGATGCCCTGGTGGAGCACGCCGATGACGCCGGTGTAGAAGCGGTTGAACGCGCGGATGTCCGCCACACGGCGGTCGATGTCCGAAACCATGCCTGACACGATCAACCATTTCGATGACCGAGTCAATGAATTAAGCGTCCTCTCGTGGGAAGGCCGGGTGCGCTAGGTTCTCAACCTGGCCGTGACGGGCGAAAAGGCCCGGAGGGCCCGGAAGGGTCCGGCGCGGCACGGAAGGCCGGGAAAGGTTCGGGGACGGCGCGGGCCGGTCCCCACTGCGGTGGGAGAGTGATGGCGGAGATCGCGTACATCGGCGGCTACACACCGGGAGACACGCCGGGGACCGAGGGCACGGGCCCGGGGATCACCCTGATGGAGCCGGCCGGGCTCACCCGGGTCGCGGAGACGCCCGCCCCGAGCCCGTCGTTCCTCGCCGTCCATCCCCGGCTGCCGGTCCTGTACGCGGTGGGCGAGGGCGAGCCCGGCACGGTCGCGGTCTTCGCCCGCGCCGCCGACGGGACGCTCACCGAGACCGACCGACGGCCCAGCGAGGGGGACACCCCCTGCCACCTGGCCGTCGATCCCTCCGGGACCCTGCTGTCGGTGGCCAACTACGGCGACGGCGTCGTCAGCGTGTACCCGATCGACGAGACCGGCGTCCTCGCCGCCCCCCAGGTCTTCCCGCACCGCGAGGACTCCCACGCCCACCAGTCCGTCTTCGGGCCGGACGGCGTGCTGTACGTCTCCGACCTGGGCGCCGGCGAGATCCGCCGCTACCTGGTCGCCGAACCCGGCCGGGCGGAGGCCCGGGTGACCCCGCACCCCGGCGGCCCGGTGCGGCTGGCCGAGGGCATGGGGCCCCGGCACATGGCCAGGGCGGGGGACCGCTGGTACGTCGCCGGGGAGCTGGACGGCACGGTCCGCGCCTACGACGCCGGAGACGACGGCTGGCGGGAGGTCCGGGCCGTCCCGGCCAGCGCGGCCGGCGGCGAGAACCACCCCTCGCACCTGGAGCTGTCCGGGGACGGGCGCTTCGTCTACGTCGCCAACCGGGGCCCGGACACGATCTCGGTGTTCTCCACGCCCGGCCTGGAGCCGGTCGCCGAGGTGCCCTGCGGCGGCGCGTGGCCCCGGCACTTCGCCGTCGCCGGGGACCGGATGTACGTGGCCAACCAGCGGTCCGCGGGCGTGGCCGTACTGCCGATGAGGGACGGCGTCCCGGGGGACGCCGAGGAGACGTTCGCCGTCGGCACGCCCTCGTGCGTCCTGCCGCCGTCCTGACGGTTTCCCCACGGATGGGGCAGGAGCCGGTCAAGTCGCGGACGGGGCGTACGCCGGGCGGCGATGATGCCGGGCATGTCCCGCACGCCCTCGCATCTGGTGGTCACCCTGCTGATGACCACGGCACTGGTCATGGGGTGCGCGACCGCCGCCCACCACCCCGCGAGCACTCTCGCGCCCTCCGGCTCCCGGCCCGCCGCGCCCGGTGATGCCCGCGGCGGGAGCGCCGCCGGGGACCCCGGGAGTCCCGGCGGCGCCGCCGGGAACGACACGGCCGCCGAGAACGCCAGGCCGGGAGACCCGCACTGGCGGCTGCGCCGCCTCGGGGCCGCGCACGAGATCGAGGGGTTCGCCGACCGGGTCAGCGTGCTGCCGGGGGAGAGGTTCCGGCTGTACGTCTCGACCACGGCCGACCGCTACACCGCCACGGCCTTCCGGATGGGCTGGTACGGCGGAGCCGGCGCGCGGCGGGTGTGGCGGGTGGCCGGGCTGCCCGGCGTCCGGCAGCCGGCGCCCAAGGTCGTCGCCGCGACCCGCACGGTGACCGCCGCCCGCTGGCGGCCGGGCCCGGAGGTGGACACCACCGGCTGGCCCGAGGGCTCCTACCTGATCCGCCTGGACGCCGCCACCGGCGGCGGCCGCTACGTCCCCGTCACCGTCAGGTCCGCCTCGGCGCGGGGGCGGACGGCGGTCGTCAACGCGGTCACCACCTGGCAGGCGTACAACGACTGGGGCGGCCGCAGCCTCTACCTGGGTCCCGGGGGCTTCGAGGACCGCTCCCGGGCGGTCAGCTTCGACCGCCCCTACGACACCTCCGGCGCCCGGCTCTTCCTGGACATGGAGTACGACGCCATCGCCCTCGCCGAGCGCACCGGCGTCCCGCTCGCCTACCTCACCAGCGTTGACCTGGACGACGACCCGCACGCCCTCGACGGCGCCCGGGGCCTGGTCTCCCTCGGGCACGACGAGTACTGGTCGCCGCGCATGCGCCGCGTCGTCGAGACCGCCCGCGACAGGGGCGTCAACATCGCCTTCCTCGGCGCCAACGCCGTCTACTGGCGGATCAGGTTCGCCGCGACGCCGCTGGGCCCCGGCCGGCTGGTCGTCTGCCACAAGGACACCGCCGAGGACCCCCGCACCGGCCTGTGGCGCGACCGCCGTCCCGAGAGTTCGCTGACCGGCCCGATGTACGACTGCTATCCCGCCGAGGCGGCCTACGTGGTCCACCGCCCGCGGAGCTGGATCTTCCAGGGCACCGGCGTACGGCGCGGCACCCGCTTCCCCGGAATGGCGGGGGTGGAGACCGACCGGATCGGCCTGAACGCGCCCCGCCCCGTGGAGGTGCTGTCGGTCTCGCCCGTCGACTGCGGCGGGCGGTCCACGGTCGCGCACAGCGCCTACTACACCGCGCCGAGCGGCGCGGGGGTGTTCAACTCCGGCACGATGCGCTGGGTCTGCGCGCTGCGCGGCGCCCGATGCGGGCACGGCGTCACCGGGCGGGCCAGGGCGTTCGTCCGCCGCAGCACGGTGAACATCCTGCGGGCCTTCGCCGCCGGCCCGGCCGGGCGCAGCCACCCGGCGGTGGACAACCTCGCCTCGGCGGGCCTCGGCGCGCGCTGACCGGCCCGGAACGTACGGCCGTACCCGTGTCGCGCGGCCCGGATGCGGGAAGGTATCTCCTCGCGCATCCCGGGCCGCACCGGCCCCGCCCGTCGCGGCGGACATCCGGGAGCGGGCCCGCGGCGTACCGGCACGGGAGGCGCGGACAACGTCGAAGTCTCCTCCATTTGGTCTAGACCATTGGTCTTTCAGCAGGCAGAATGCGTGAGGTCGGCGCGGGAGACCTCGCCGGTCGTGTCACCCCACTCGTTCTGGCTGTCTTGTTTCGGAACCACCGGAGGATGCCATGCGTATCGGAGTGCTAACCGGGGGCGGCGACTGCCCCGGACTGAACGCCGTGATCCGCGCCGTCGTGCGCAAGGGTGTGGGCGTCTACGGACATGAGTTCGTCGGATTCTGCGACGGCTGGCGCGGCCCGCTCGAAGGTGAGACGGTGCCGCTGGACATCAATGCGGTCCGGGGGATCCTGCCACGTGGCGGGACCATCCTGGGCTCCTCCCGGACCAACCCCCTGAAGATCGAAGGCGGCGTTGAGAGGATCAAGGCGAACCTGGCCGAGTCCGGGGTCGACGCCCTGATCGCCATCGGCGGCGAGGACACCCTCGGCGTCGCCAAGCAGCTCTTCGACCGCGGCGTCAAGGTCGTCGGTGTGCCGAAGACCATCGACAACGACCTGAACGCCACCGACTACACCTTCGGGTTCGACACGGCCGTCAACATCGCCGTGGAGGCGATCGACCGCCTGCACACCACCGCCGAGTCCCACCACAGGGCGCTCATCTGCGAGGTCATGGGCCGCCACGCCGGGTGGATCGCCCTGCACGCGGGCATGGCGGGAGGCGCCAACGTCATCCTCATCCCGGAGAAGCCGTTCGACATCGACCGGGTCTGCGCCTACGTCGAGTCCCGCTTCCAGACCCGGTACGCGCCGATCATCGTGGTCGCCGAGGGCGCCCACCCGATCGAGGGTCAGATGACCCTCCAGGCCGGCGAGCTCGACGCGTTCGGCCACGTCCGGCTGGGCGGCATCGGCGAGATGCTGGCCAAGGAGATCGAGAAGCGGACCGGCAAGGAGGCCCGCACCACCGTTCTCGGCCACATCCAGCGCGGCGGCACACCCACGGCCTTCGACCGGGTCCTGGCCACCCGGTTCGGGCTGCAGGCCATCGACGCCGTCCACGACGGCGAGTTCGGCGTCATGGTGGCGCTCCGGGGCACCGACATCGTCCGGGCCGGTCTCGGCGAGGCCACCGAGGAACTGAAGACGGTGCCGGTCGGCCGTTACGAGGAGGCGGAGGTCTTCTTCGGCTGACGGGAGCCACCGGGCCGGACGGCAGAGGTCTCCGGGCCGGTCGATGGAGATCACCGGATCGGATGACCGGGGTCGCCGGGCCTGCCGACGGGAGTCGCCGGGTCGGCCGAACGGGCGGATCCGGTGCCGGCCGGCCGCCGGTGAGGGCCCGCGGAGGACGACGTCTCCGCGGGCCCTCCTCCGTTCCGCCCCTCCCGTGGGACGCGCGCCCGCGACGGACGCCGTCGTCATTCCCAAACGGCGGTAACCCCCGCCTTTCCGTCCCAGAAGCCGGACGGAATCATTTCCCCCAGACGGCCGGGCCGGGTCGTGACGACCTACCCGGCCGTTGCCTTCCGGGGCCGCTGAGAATCTTCGCCGGGAAAGCCCTCCGCCGAATCGTTGTCACATAAGGTGACCGGTCGATTCCTTTCTGTTTCGCGGTTGAATCGAAAGGTAATTCGTGCGGATCAATGCTTTTGCTTCGGTGTGATGAGCGTCGGACTTGCTGCGATTTACCGTGGGACTTGCGGTTCTGTGCCGCTCCGGCGCCTTCTCCGGCGCCGATTCCACGTCTCACTCAGCCCCGGGTGTCGGCCGGGCCGGCCCCGTACGACATGGAGTGATCTCCCATGATCAAGACGAAGAACGCGATCGCCGCCGGCGCGCTGCTGGCCTCCGCTCTCGCCGTCCCCGTGACGATGTCCGCCCAGCCGGCCAGCGCCGGAACCACAGTCGAGACCGTCTCCTCCACGTCCGCCGTCGTCTCCGCGGCGACGCCCTGCTGGAAGAAGAGGAATCCCGCCAGGTGCTACGCCCGCCGAGGTGGCGGCGGTGGCGGAGGCGGCGGTGGAGGCGGTGGAGGCGGTGGCGGAGGTGGCGGTGGCGGTGGCGGAGGCGGTGGAGGCGGCGGTGGCGCCAATGTCTCCAACACCAATACCAACATCAACACTGCCGGAGGCGGCGGTGGCGGCGGTGGCGGCGGTGGCGGCGGTGGCGGAGGCGGCGGTGGCGGCGGTGGAGGCGGCGGCGGCGGTGGTGGCGGCTGAACCGCCCCGGCCGGCGCCCATGCCGAAGAGCCGCTGAACGGCCGTTGCGCTCCTTTTCCGCCCGCCCCGAGTGGTGCGGGGAAGGAGCGCCCGCGCCGCGGAGCCGTTCCGCGCGCCGTCGGTCCGTTCTTTCCGCCCAGGATTTCCGCTCGGGTTTTCCGCTCGGGCTTTCCCGCGCCATGTTCTCTCGCGCGGTGTTCTCCCATTCGGCGTTTTCCGCGCCGTCCGTGGCCTGCTCCCGCGCCGTCCGCGGCCTGTCCCTGCGCTCCCGTGCCCCGCTCTTCGACTCGCGCCCTGCCCGCGCCACCCTGTCCCGGACGCGTCTCACTCTGCCCCGGACCTCCGCCCCGCTCCGGTCCCGTTCCGCCCCGCTCCGGCTCTGCTCGCGCCCGCCCGTGTCCCGTTCGCGCGCCCGCTTCCCGGCCCCGTCCCGCCTCTGCGCGGGCGCTGACAGGTCATGACGGCGACTAAAGTGGCGAGGTCGAGCCATTGCCTTTACGCGGTACCGCGCCAGACTTGGCCGTACCCCTACATTCCCCTCGAAGCGCCACCGGAGGTTGCACCATGACCATGTCCGCCTTGGGCGAGCCCTGCGTGCTGCTCAAATTGGGCGAGGTCGTCCTCAAGGGGGACAACCGCGAGCTTTTCGAACGGCGGCTTCAGTCCAACATCAAGGCGGCGCTGAAGGACCTCGGCCCGAAACCGGACGTGCGCCAGCGCCACGGCGTCATCGCGGTCTTCCTGCCGGACGGCACCGGCGTCGAGGTCGCCGACGAGGTGGCCCGGCGGCTCTCCCACGTCCCCGGACTGGTCTGGGTCCACCGGGCCTGGCGGGTGGAGAAGGACCCCGGAGCCGTGACCAAGGCGGCGATCGAGCTGCTGGCCGACCGGGAGGACGTCCGGCGCGGCGTCTCCTTCGCCGTCCGCTCCCGCCGCCGCGACAAGCGCTTCCCGCTGACGTCCATGCAGCTCGACCGTACGGTCGGCGGAGAGCTCAACGACATCTACGGCCTGCCCGTCGACCTGAAGAACCCCGGCCTGGTGGTCTCCATCGAGGTCGACCGCGACGAGGTGTTCGTCTTCACCGGGGGCCTGCCCGGCCAGGGCGGCCTGCCGGTCGGCGTCAGCGGCCGCGGCCTGGTCCTGATGTCCGGCGGCATCGACTCGCCCGTGGCGGCCTACCGGATGATGCGCCGCGGCCTGCGGGTCGACTTCCTGCACTTCTCCGGCATCCCGTTCACCACGTCGGAGTCGATCTACAAGGCGTACGCGCTGGTGCGGGCGCTGGACAAGTTCCAGGGCAGGTCCCGGCTGTGGGTCGTGCCGTTCGGTAAGGCCCAGCAGTCGATCAAGGCGTCCGGGCAGGACCGCCTGGCGGTGATCGCCCAGCGGCGCCTGATGCTCAAGACGGGCGAGGAGGTCGCCCGGCGGCTCCGCGCCGGAGCGCTGGTCACCGGCGACTCCCTCGGCCAGGTCTCCTCGCAGACCCTGCAGAACATCACCGCCCAGGACGACGCCGTGGACATGCCGATCCTGCGCCCGCTCATCGGCCTGGACAAGACGGAGATCATGGCCGAGGCCCGGCGCATCGGCACCCTGGAGATCTCCGAGCTCCCCGACGAGGACTGCTGCACCCTCCTGGCGCCCCGCCGGGCCGAGACCGCCGCGAAGGTCGCCGACCTGAGGCGGATCGAGCAGCGGCTCGACGCCGAGGAGCTCGCCGTACAGCTCGCCGGTTCCCTCCAGGAGTACAAGATCGAGGGCTGAGCCGGTCCGGCGGGGCGCGGAGGGCGGGGTCAGGCGGGCGTCAGCAGCTCACCGGCGGCCGTCTTGCCCAGCAGCGCCGGGAAGCGTCGCATGACGTCGGCCAGTTCGGTGAGGTCGCCGTCCACCAGCGCCTGGGGCCCGTCGCAGAGCGCCTGCTCCGGGTGCGGGTGGACGTCGATGATCACGCCGTCGGCGCCGACCGCGATGGCGGCGCGGGCGAGCGGGAGCACCAGGTCGCGCCGGCCGCCGGAGTGGGACGGGTCGACGATCACCGGCAGGTGCGACAGGCGCTGGGCGACCGGCACGGCCGAGACGTCCAGGGTGTTGCGGGTGGCGGTCTCGAATGTGCGGATCCCGCGTTCGCACAGCACGACGTCGAGGTTGCCGCGCTGGGCGATGTACTCGGCCGCCATCAGCCACTCCTCGATGGTGGCGTTCATGCCGCGCTTGAGCATGACCGGCCTGCCCGCCCCGCCGACCGCCTGCAGCAGGGCGAAGTTCTGCGCGTTGCGGGTGCCGACCTGGAGCATGTCGGCGTAGGAGGCGACCAGGTCGACGTCGTGGGCGTCGACGACCTCGGTCACCACCGGCAGGCCCGTCTCCTCGCGCACATCGGCCAGGATGCGCAGGCCCGCCTCGCCGAGGCCCTGGAACGCGTAAGGGGAGGTGCGGGGCTTGTAGGCGCCGCCCCGCAGCAGGGTCGCGCCGGCCGCCTTCGCCATCTCGGCGGCCTGGAGGGTCTGCTCGGGCGTCTCCACCGCGCACGGGCCGGCGATGAGGGTCACCGTGCCGGGCCCGATGGGCACGCCGCCGACCCGGACCGTGGACCGCTCCGGATGGTTCTCCCGGCTGACCAGCTTGTACGGCGTGCTCACCCGCATCACGTCGGCCACCCCGGGCATGGCGCGCAGGTCGAGGGCCTCGAACCGGACGATGTCGCCCACCAGGCCGATGATCGTGCGGTTCACACCCCGGCTGACGAACGCCTCGCCGCCCGCCGTGCCGATGGTCTCCACGATCGCCTCGATGTCCGAGGGGGTCGCGCCGGGGCTCATGACGATGACCATGTCTCTCCTTAGGAACCTTTGGAAGTTCGCCGAAGGCCGGCGGGAGATCCTCCGAGGGGCCCCGGGGAAAGCGAAGGCCCCGGGTCCTTGGTGGACCCGGGGCCTTCGTTCGCCTGGATGTCAGCGCAGCATCCGGTGGCGATCGGTCCGACCTACGGGTCCGTCGCCATACCAAAACCAGAACGCGGTACGCATCGCGGGCAATACTAGCGCATGGCCGGCGTCCGGCGCCGCGGACCGTCATCCCCGCGCCGTGGACCGGCCGCCCCGCGCCGCCTCGCCCCGCGCCGCCCCGTCGCGCCGCCCCGTGTCGTGCCGCCGGTCCGCGCCGCCGACCGCGGGAGGGGGCACCGGAAGGCCGCCGGAGGCGCGGTGGCAGGATTACCCCGTGCCGTCGGGGAAGGCGAGGGGAATGATGGTGGAGCAGTCCGAACCTCCACGGGAGGAACCTCGCCTGCCTCCGGGGCAGTACGTCCCCCGGGGCCGTCCGGTGATCCACTACGGCAGGGTGCCGACGTTCCGCCCGGCGACGTGGGCGTTCCAGGTCATGGGGGCGACCGCCTCCGGGGATCAGCACCGGTTCACCTGGCCGCAGTTCTCCGAGCTGCCCCGCGCCACGGTCCTCGCCGACTTCCACTGCGTCACCAAGTTCTCGATCATGGGCAACGAGTGGGGCGGGGTGGCCGCCGCGACGCTGCTGGAGCTGGCCCCGCCGGCGCCCGAGGCCAGGCACGTGATGATCTGGGCCGAGTACGGCTACAGCGCCAACGTGCGGATGGCCGACTTCACCCGCGACCACACGCTCTTCGCGCTGGAGCTGGACGGCGCGCCCCTGTCCCCCGAGCGCGGCTTCCCGGTCCGGCTCGTCGTCCCGCACCTGTACGCGTGGAAGAGCGTCAAGTGGGTGCGGGCCGTGGAGTACATGGTCGAGGACCGGCGCGGCTTCTGGGAGGACCGCGGCTATCACAACGTCGCCGACCCCTGGAGCGAGCAGCGCTACTCGTATCAGGAGGAACCAGGCGAAGGTCCCCCCTGATCCAGGTTTTCCCGTGATGGACCGTAATGGTTTGACTACGGTTTGCGTCATGTCGACCAGCGGCTGGGCGCTCCTGTGCGCCGCCAGTGTGCTCCTCGGGTTCGTCCTGTCCCGGTGGGCGGCCACCCGCCGGAACCCGCAGGGACCACCGGAGGAGGCGACGGACGCGGCGGCGGCCACCTTCGCCACCCTGCGCGTCGCGGCCCGGGCGGCCCCGTCACTGCGGACCGGCCTGAGCCGCGGCTCCGCCCGGGAGTCGGTCCGCCATCTGCGCGCCCTGCTGGGCGCCGACGCCGTCGCGGTGATCGACACCGAGGAGGTCCTCGCCTGGGACGGCGCGGCCGGCTGCCACCGCGGCCACGCGGTCCGGCACGCCCGCGCCGCGCTCGCCGCCGGCCGTCCGCTCGCCGAGGCGGGGGATGCCGCGGCCTGCGGCACGCCGGGCTGCGCCGTACGGGGGGCGGCGGTCGCGCCGCTGACGGTGGACGGCCGGGTGGTGGGCGCGCTGGCCGCCTACGGCGCCGGGGCGGGCGAGCCGCCGGTCCGGACCGTCGCCGAGCTGGCCCGCTGGGTCTCCGCCCAGCTGGAGCTGGCCGAGCTGGACTCCTCCCGGCGGCGCGCGACGGAGGCGGAGACGCGGGCGCTGCGCGCGCAGATCTCCCCGCACTTCGTCTACAACTGCCTGACCACCATCGCCTCCTTCGTGCGCACCGACCCCGAGCACGCCCGCGAGCTGCTGGTCGACTTCGCCGACTTCACCCGGTACGCGCTGCGCAGCGGCGGCGACCTCACCACCCTGGCCGACGAGCTGCACTGCGTGGACCGCTACCTGCAGCTGGAACGGGCCAGGTTCGGCGACCGGCTCCGCTTCACCGTCGAGGTCGCCCCCGAGGTGCTGTCGGTGCCGGTCCCGTTCCTGTGCGTGCAGCCGCTGGTGGAGAACGCCATCAAGCACGGCACCGCCCTGTGCGGCGGTGCGGGGCGGGTGCGGGTGGTGGCCGTGGACGCCGGGCGGGAGGCGCACATCAGCGTGGCCGACGACGGCCTCGGGATGGACCCGGAGCGCGCCAGGACGCTCCTGGGCGCCGGAGCCGGGACGATTCCGGGCGCCGGGCGGGACGACCGGTGCGGGGAGGGCGGCATCGGCCTGTCCAACGTGGACGTGCGGCTCCGCCGCATCTACGGTGAGGAGTACGGGCTGGTCCTGGAGACCGCGCCGGGCGCGGGGACGACCGTCCGGCTGCGCGTCCCCAAGCTCGTCTCCTGAGCCGCTCTCCTCCAATAGCTATTTGTAGTCATAGCATTACCTAAAGTTGACATGTCTCTTGCGGTGAGCGCGGTTTGGGAGCAGCGTGGGGGCATGCTGCGAGTCCTGGCCGTCGACGACGAGGTCCCCGCGCTGGAGGAGCTGGCCTACCTCCTGCGCCAGGACCCCCGCATCGAGCACGTCTCCACCGCCGAGGGCGGGGTCACCGCGCTCCAGGACATGGTGCAGATGGTCGGCTCCGGGGCGCGGCTCGACGGGGTGTTCCTCGACGTCCGGATGCCCGGTCTCGGCGGGTTCGACCTGGCCCGGCTCATCGGCGCCTTCCCCAACCCTCCCCGCCTGGTGTTCGTCACCGCCCACGAGGACTGCGCGCTCCAGGCGTTCGAGGTGGAGGCGGTCGACTACCTCCTCAAGCCGGTGCGGGCCGACCGGCTGGCCGAGGCCGTGCGCCGCCTGGAGTCCGCGGCGTCCCTGCAGCCCGCCCAGGCGGAGCCGCCCGCCGAGGACGTCATCCCGGTGGAGCTGGGCGGGCGGACCAGGTTCGTCGCCCGGCAGACCGTCCGGTTCGCCGAGGCCAAAGGCGACTACGTCCGGCTGCACACCGTGGACGGCGCCTACCTCGTACGGATGTCGCTGGCCGCGCTGGAGCGGCGCTGGGCCGCCTCGGGCTTCATCCGCGTCCACCGCAGCACGCTGGTCTCGGCGCGGCACGTCAGCGAGCTGCGCTTCGACGGCGGCCGGGTGGTGCTCCAGGTGGGCGAGGAGACCCTGCCGGTCAGCCGCCGCCACACCCGGCAGGTCCGCGAGCGGCTCGTCCGCCAGTTCCAGGACCGGCCGGTGCCCTCCGGCGCGGCCGGCTGATCGTGAGTCCGGACGCCCGATGCTCATGTGTCTCATGGTGCGGATGGGGTTCACGGGGTCTCCGGCGACCGCTCGTCGTCTCCCGGGCGCCGCTCGTCGCGCCGCCACCCTCCGTACGGCGACAACTACGCGCCGCTGACCGCGCTGCGCGGGAACCCCGGTTCACCCGCCGGGGCGCCGCTCTAGTGTTCTCACACACCGGAGAGCCGAAACCGCCGGGTCAGCGGGGGGACGAGGGGCCTGCAAGGCCCCTGACGTGGTCTGACGCGACGGGATTTCCGGGTGGCCGATTCCTGCGGCCACCCGCGCCGGGCTCCGACATCGGGGGAGGGCCCGGCCGGCTCCGGTGTGACGGGACGCCCGCGCCGCCCTGAGGCGGCGGGGAGCCGTGATCCGGTCCGCGGGGGCGGCCGGATCGCGGGAACGGGCGTCCCGTTCCGCCCCGCCGGCGGGCACGACCCGCCCGGCGGCGCGGAAGCCGCCACGCCACGGGGGGCGGCGCGGGCGGCGGGGGGCCGCCGCGCCACGGGGGGCGCGGCGGTCCGGAGGGGACGGCGGACGTCAGGCGCCGGGCGTGTCGCGGAGCTTCTTCAGCAGCTCGATGTCCTCGCGGTGCTTCTCCGGGCCGCCCGGGGTCTCCACGCACAGCGGGATGCCCGCCGCGACCGGGTGGCGCATCAGGACGGCGAACGGGTCGATGCCGATGTGACCCGCGCCGATGTTCTCGTGGCGGTCCCTCTTCGACCCGTGGGGGTCCTTCGAGTCGTTGACGTGGATCAGCCGGAGCCGCCCGGGGGCGATCGCGTGCAGCGCGTCGAGCGTTTCGGCGACCCCCTCGGCGGTCGAGAGGTCGTGGCCCGCGGCGAAGGCGTGGCAGGTGTCGAAGCAGACGCCCGCCTTGGGATGCCAGTCGAGGGCCGCGAGATAGGCCTCCAGGTCCTGGACGGTCGCGCACAGCATCGCGCCCTGCCCGGCCATCGGCTCCAGCAGCAGGTCGGGGCCGTCCTCGGGGATCTCGTCGAGCAGGGGGAGCAGGTGCTCGTGGAGCTGGCGCATGGCGTCGTCGCGCGGCTGGCTGACCGCCGAGCCGGTGTGGACCACCACGCCGGGGGCGCCGATCGCGTACGCCCGCCGGAGACCGTGCCGGACGACGGCCGTGGACTTCTCCAGGGTCTCGGCACTCGGCGTGCCCATGTTGACGAGGTAGGGAAGGTGGACGAAGGACAGCATGCCCGACTCGCGGAGCAGGGCGTCCTGTGCGGGGTCGCCGTCGGCGAGCGCCCAGCCCCGCGGGTTGGTGACGAACACCTGGATCATTTCGGCGCCGATGTCGGCGGCGCACTTCAGGCCGCCCTTGCCCAGGCCGCCGGTGACGGAGACGTGTCCGCCGATGAGGGAGAGAGAAGACATGGTGCCGTCAGTTTATGCGCCGGCCCCGACGTTTCCCGGCCGCCTCCGTCGTCGGCGTTTTGGAGCATGACACGAAAAACCGGGACCAACCTTTGGCCCGGTTGGGAGTTCCCGCTGCTGGACCGGCGCGGCGGCGCTGTGTGTACTGCTCACATGCCGAACATCGACGCCCCCGCCGAGGCGGGACTCGCCGGGTTCAACGCGCTCGGAGCCGCCGAGGCCGAGGCCGGGCTGCTGTCGTGCTGCGCGTCCCCGGTCTTCGCGCGGGAGGTGGCCGCCCGGCGCCCCTGCCGCGACCTCGCCGCGCTGGAGTCGGCGGTCGAGGAGGCCGTGCTCGGCCTGAGCTGGCCGGAGGTGCTGACGGCGCTGGCCGCCCACCCCAGGATCGGCGAGCCGCCCCGCGACGACGGAGCCGCGCCCGGCGCGCCCGGTCCCGGCGTGACCGGCCCCGATGTGGCCGGTTCCGGCGCGTCCGGTTCCGGCGCGTCCGGCCCCGGCGCGTCCGGCCCCGGCGCGTCCGGTTCCGGTGCGGGCGGGCGGGAGGCGTCCTGGTCACGGCGGGAGCAGTCCGGGGTCGCCGGGGCGGACCCCGCCGTGCTCACCGCGCTGGCCGAGGGCAACCGCGCCTACGAGGCGCGCTTCGGCCACGTCTACCTGGTCCGCGCCGCCGGCCTGACCGCCGGGGAGATGCTGGACCGCCTGCGGGAACGGCTGCGCAACGACGAGGGGACCGAGCGGGACGTCGTCCGGGCCGAGCTGGCCGGGATCGCCCGGCTGCGCGTGGCGCGGCTGCTGGAGGGCCCGGAGGGAACGGCGTGACGGCCGGACGTCCCCGGACGGGCACCCACCGGGCGGCCGGATCGGGAGGATCCGGAGGACCCGGAGACTCCGGCACGGGAAACCACCCGGACACGGGAGAGGAGAGTACGTGAGCCTGTCCACCCACCTCCTGGACGCATCGATCGGCCGGCCCGCCCCGGGCGTCCCCGTACGGCTGGAGCACGGCGGGAAGGTGCTGGCCGAGGGCGTCACCGGCGCCGACGGCCGGATCGGCGGCTGGGAGACGACCGAGACGGGCGCCCACCGGCTGGTCTTCGCCACCGGCGAGTACTTCGCCGCCCAGGGGATCGCGACCTTCTACCCGGAGGTGACGGTCGACTTCACCGTCGCCGACCCCGCCGAGCACCACCACGTCCCCTTGCTGCTGAGCCCGTTCGCCTATTCGACGTACCGAGGGAGCTGAGACGGGGCATGGCGGTCGTGCTGGGACCCAACCGTTACGGCAAGGCGGAGATCCGCCTGGTCCGCGTCGTCAGGGACGGCGCCGTCCACCACCTCAAGGACCTCAACGTCCGCACGTCCCTCTCCGGGGACATGGAGGACGCGCACCTGACCGGGGACAACTCCGCGGTCCTGCCGACCGACACGCAGAAGAACATCGTCTACGCCTTCGCCAGGAAGCACGGCGTGGACCAGATCGAGGACTTCGCGCTGCTGCTGGCCCGCCACCACGTGGACTCCCACCCCTCGATCCACCACGCCCGGGTGGAGATCGAGGAGTATTTCTGGGACCGCATCCCCCCGCCGGACGGCCGGGACGAGCGGCACTCCTTCGTCCGCTCGGGGCGGGAGACGCGCACCTGCGTCGTCCACCACGACCGCGACGGCTCCTCCACCGTGGTCTCCGGCCTGCGGGACCTGGTGGTGCTGAACTCCACCGGCTCGGAGTTCCACGGCTTCATCCAGGACGAGTACACCACCCTGCCGCCCACCCGGGACCGCGTCCTCGCCACCGAGGTCTCGGCCCGCTGGCGGCACCTGCCGGACGGCTTCCGATCCGCCGGGCCGCCCGAACCGCCCGAACCGCCCGGGTCATCCGGCGCGTCAGGGCCGCCCCGGCCGTACGGGTTCGGCGAGTCGTACGAGGAGGTGCGGAGCCGCCTGCTGGAGGCGTTCGCCGGGACCTACAGCCTGTCGCTGCAGCAGACCCTCTACGCGATGGGCGACCTGGTGCTCCGGACGTGCCCCGGGATCTGCGAGGTACGGCTGGCGATGCCCAACCGGCACCACTTCGCGGTGGACCTCACCCCGTTCGGGCTGGACAACCCGGGCGAGATCTTCCACGCCGCCGACCGCCCCTACGGGCTGATCGAGGGCACGGTCCTCGACGACGCGGCCCCCGACGCCCGCTTCGCGTGGGAGTGACGATGGACTTCCTGAGACCCGCGACCTGGGCCGAGGCGCTGGAGGCCAAGGCGGAGCGGCCCGGGGCCGTGCCCGTCCAGGGCGGCACCGACGTGATGGTCGAGCTCAACTTCGACGTCCGCCGGCCCGACGCGCTGCTCGACCTGAACCGGGTGGCCGCGCTCGGCGAGTGGAGCGCCGAGGAGGACGGGCGGCTCCGGGTCGGCTCGGGCGTGACGTACGCGCGGCTGATCGACGAGCTGGGGGACCGGCTTCCCGGGCTGGCGCAGGCCGCCCGCACGGTCGGCTCGCCGCAGATCCGCAACCGGGGCACCGTGGGCGGCAACCTCGGCGCGGCCTCGCCCGCCGGGGACGGCCACCCGCCGCTGCTCGCCGCCGGCGCGGAGATCGAGGTCGAGTCGGCCGCCCGCGGGGTGCGGATGATCCCGGCCGGGGAGTTCTACCTCGGCGTCAAGCGCAGCGCGCTGGAACCCGACGAGCTGATCCGGGCGTTCTGGACGCGTCCGGCGGGCGGCCCGCAGTACTTCTCCAAGGTCGGCACCCGCAACGCCATGGTGATCGCGGTCTGCTCGTTCGCGCTGGCCCTGCACCCCGCCGAGCGGCGGGCCGGGACCGGCGTCGGGTCGGCCGCCCCCACCCCGCGCCGGGCGGTCGCGGCGGAGGAGTTCCTCGCGGCCGAGCTCGACTGGGACACCGGCCGGCTCGACCCCGGGCTGCCCCGGCGCTTCGGCGAGCTGGCCGCGGAGGCCGCCTCGCCCATCGACGACGTGCGCGGCACCGCGGACTACCGCAGGCACGCCGTCGCCGTGCTGGCGCGCCGCACCCTGACCTGGGCCTGGCACGATCTGTGGAAGGAGGGCTGATGCGCGTCAGCCTCACCGTCAACGGCCGGCGCCGTACGGCCGACGACGTATGGGAGGGCGAGAGCCTGCTGTACGTCCTGCGCGAGCGGCTGGGGCTGTCCGGCTCCAAGAACGCCTGCGAGCAGGGCGAGTGCGGCTCCTGCACGGTCTACCTCGACGGTCTGCCCGTCTGCGCCTGCCTGGTCGCGGCCGGGCAGGCGGAGGGCCGCGAGGTCCGCACGGTCGAGGGGCTGGCCGGGGACGGCCGGCTCGACCCCGTGCAGGAGGCGTTCGCCGAGTGCGGCGCCGTACAGTGCGGCTTCTGCACCCCCGGCCTCGTCGTGCAGGCCCACGACCTGCTGAACCGGACGCCCCGCCCCACCGACGCCCAGATCCGCGAGGCGCTGGCGGGCAACCTGTGCCGGTGCACCGGCTACGAGAAGATCCTCGACGCGGTACGGCTCGCCGCCACCCGGAAGGCGGAGGCGCTGTGACCGGAGGCGCTGTGACCGGCGGCTCCTCCGCGGGCCTTCCAGGCGGGCGGGAGGTCGCGGGCACACCGGCCGTACCCGGGGCGGCGGACGGCGCGCTGGTGATCGAGGGCGCCTATCTCGTCCCGGTGACCGGCCCGGAGATCCCCTCGGGGCACGTCGTCGTCCGGGGCGACCGGATCGAGGCGATCGGCCCGGGACCGGCGCCCGACCTCCCCGGCGCGCGCCGTGTCGACGGGGCCGGCTGCCTGGCCACGCCGGGCCTGGTCAACACCCACCACCACCTCTACCAGTGGGCCTCCCAGGGGTTCGCCCGGGACGCCACGCTGTTCCAGTGGCTGGTGGCGCTCTACCCCGTCTGGGCGGCGATGGACGCCGAGGTCGTCAGGGGGGCGGCCGGCGCCGGCCTGGCCCACCTCGCGCTGTCCGGCTGCACCACGTCCTCCGACCACCACTACGTCTTCCCCGCCGGGCGCGGTGACCTGCTGGCCGCCGAGATCGACGCGGCCCGCGCGGTCGGCGTCCGCTTCCACCCCGCCCGGGGCTCCATGGACCGCGGGGCCTCCGACGGCGGTCTGCCGCCGGACGACGTGGTGGAGGACCTCGACACGATCCTCACCGCGACCGCCGAGGCGATCGACGCCCACCACGACCCCTCCTTCTCCTCGAAGCTGCGGGTGGCGGTCGCGCCCTGCTCGCCGTTCTCGGTCAGTACGGAGCTGATGACCGAGTCCGCCGCGCTGGCCAGGGACAGGGGTGTGCGTCTGCACACCCACCTCGCCGAGACCCTCGACGAGGAGGAGCACTGCCTGGCCCGGTACGGCGTGCGCCCGGTGGACCACATGGAGAAGCTCGGCTGGCTCGGCCCGGACGTGTGGTTCGCCCACGCCGTCCACCTGAGCGACGCCGACATCGACCGGCTCGCCCGCACCGGCACCGGCGTCGCGCACTGCCCCAGCTCCAACGGACGGCTCGGCGCGGGGATCGCCCGGGTCTCGGAGCTGCTCCGCCGCGGCGCGAACGTCGGCCTCGGGGTGGACGGCAGCGCCTCGGCCGAGCTGACCTCGATGGCCGGGGAGATGCGTCAGACGCTGCTGTTCCAGCGGGCGAGGCACGGGCCCGGGGCGCTGACCGCCCGGCAGGCCCTGGAGACCGCCACCCTCGGCGGGGCGCGCAACCTCGGCCGCGAGGCGGAGCTCGGCTCCCTGGAGCCGGGAAAGCTCGCCGACATCGCGCTGTGGCGGATCGACTCCTTCGCCGGGGCCGTCGCCGACCCGGTGCACGCCCTGGTCCTCGGGACCCGGCAGCCGCCGCTGGTCCGGCTCCTGGTGGGCGGCGAGACGGTCGTGGCGGACGACGAGCTGCGCACGGCGCCGCAGGACGAGCTGGGCCGGGCGGGCACCGAGGCCCACCGCCGCCTCATGCGCCTGGCCGCCGAACGGGGCGTCTCCCCTCCGGCTCCTCGCCCGTGACGTGCGTGAGGCCCGTGAGGGGCGGAAAGGACGGGAAGCCGTGACCCGCGGAGGACCGGGGACGCCCGGAAGGCCCGGGAGACCCACGACGTCAGAGGAATCCGGCGGCTCCGGAGGGGCCGGGACTCCCGGAGAATCCGGGACACCCTGGAAATCCCTTTCCGGGGTGATGTGATGATGGTGACCCACCTCACCGGACCCGGGCCGGTGCCGCCCGGGTGCGCCGGGCGGACCGCGCCGGCCCGCCGCACACCAGGGAGCAGGGTTGTCTGAGTCGTCGGGACACGTCGTCATCGCCCCGGACAAGTTCAAGGGGTCGCTGACCGCGGCCGAGGTCGCGGCGCGGGTCGCCGCCGGGTTCGGCCCGGACATCGCCACGGTCGCGGTGCCGGTGGCCGACGGCGGTGACGGCACCGTGGACGCGGCCGTCGCCGCCGGGTTCGGCCGCGTCGAGACCGAGGTCACCGGGCCCACGGGGGAGCCGGTCCTCGCCGCCTACGCCTGGCGTGAGGACGCCGGGACGGCGACGGCCGTGGTCGAGCTGGCCGAGGCGTCAGGGCTGCGCCGCCTGCCCGCCGGCCCACGGGCGCTCACCGCGACCAGCCGGGGAACCGGCGAGCTGATCGCCCACGCCGTACGGCGCGGCGCGCGGCGCGTCGTGCTCGGACTGGGCGGCAGCGCCTGCACCGACGGCGGCACCGGCATGATGGCGGCGCTCGGCGTCCGGTTCCTGGACGCCGAGGGGCGGGAGCTGCCCCCGGGCGGCGCGGCCCTGGCGGACCTCGACAGGATCGACGCCTCCGGGTTCGAGGCGTCCGGGCTCGGCCCGTCCGGCGGCGTGGAGTACGTGATCGCCAGTGACGTGGACAACCCGCTGCTCGGCCCGCACGGCGCCGCCGCCGTGTACGGCCCGCAGAAGGGCGCGGGGCCCGAGGACGTCGCGCTGCTGGAGAAGGCGCTGGGGCGGCTCGCCGCGGTCGCCGCGCACACCCACGGCCTGGGCGGCGCCGCCGAGCACGACGGCGTCGTGCGCGCCATGGGCGTGGCGGCCCGGCCGGGCGCGGGCGCCGCCGGGGGAGTGGGCTTCGCCGCCCTGGCCTTCCTCGGGGCGGACCTGCGGCCCGGCATCGAGTACCTGCTCGACCTGCTGCGCTTCCACGACCGGCTCCCCGGCGCCCGCCTGGTGGTCACCGGGGAGGGGTCGCTGGACGAGCAGACCCTGCGCGGCAAGGCGCCCGCGGGCGTCGCGGCGGCGGCGGCCAAGGCTGGGATCCCGGTCGTCGCGGTGTGCGGCCGCCGGTCGCTGGGCGACGAGGAACTGGCCGCGGCGGGCATCTCGGCCGCCTACGCTCTCACCGACCTCGAACCCGACCCCGAGGTGTGCATGGCGCAGGCGGGCCCCCTGCTGGAGCGCCTCGCGCGCCGGATCGCCGCGGAACGCCTGTGACCGGATCCGGGAGTCCACGGGAGCCGGGGAACGCCGGTGACGAGAGCCGGGGAGCAGCCGGGGAGCGCCGTTGACGGAAGTCGACGGAAGAGGAGGACGGCCCGTGACCGGGTGGGGAACGGACGGGCGGCGGCCGGACCTGGTGGTCCGGTCCCGCCGGGTGGTGCTGCCCGGCGGCGAGGCCCCGGCGGCCGTCGCCGTACGGGACGGCAGGATCACCGGCCTGCACCCCCACGACGCGCCCCCGGACGCCGCCGAACGGGCCGACCTCGGCGACGTCGCGCTGCTGCCGGGCCTGGTGGACACCCACGTGCACGTCAACGAGCCCGGCCGTACCCACTGGGAGGGCTTCGCGTCGGCCACCCGGGCCGCCGCGGCCGGCGGCGTCACCACGATCGTGGACATGCCGCTCAACTCGCTGCCGCCGACCGTGGACGTGGCCGCGCTCGACGTCAAGAGGCGGGCCGCCGAGGGCCGGTGCGCGGTGGACGTCGGCTTCTGGGGCGGCGCGGTCCCCGGGAACGCCGCCGCCCTGCGGCCGCTGCACGAGGCCGGGGTGTTCGGCTTCAAGTGCTTCCTGTCGCCGTCGGGCGTGGAGGAGTTCCCGCCGCTCGACGACGAGGGGCTGCGGCGGGCCATGACGGAGATCGCCTCCTTCGACGGCCTGCTGATCGTCCACGCCGAGGATCCGGCGCTGCTCGCCGACCCCCCGGGGCCCGGCTACGCCGACTTCCTCGGCTCCCGGCCCGGCGAGGCCGAAAGCCGGGCGGTCGAGCGGGTCGCGGCGCTGGCCGGGGAGACCGGCGCGCGCGTCCACATCCTGCACGTGTCGTCGGCGCTGTGCCTCGCGCCGCTGGCCGCGGCGCGGGCGCGGGGAGCGCGGGTCACCGCCGAGACCTGCCCGCACTACCTGGCGCTGACCGCCGAGGAGGTGCCGCCCGGCGCCACGGCGTTCAAGTGCTGCCCGCCGATCCGCGTCGCGGCCAACCGCGACGCGCTCTGGCGCGGCCTCGCCGACGGGGTGCTGAGCTGCGTCGTCTCCGACCACTCGCCGTCCACCCCGGACCTGAAGGTGCCCGACTTCGCCCGTGCCTGGGGCGGGGTCTCCTCCCTCCAGCTCGGCCTGTCCGTCGTCTGGACCGAGGCGGCGCGGCGCGGGCACGGCCTGGAGGACGTCGTCCGGTGGATGGCCGCCGGCCCCGCCGCGCTGGCCGGCCTGACCCGCAAGGGCGCGATCGAGGAGGGCCGCGACGCCGACCTGGTAGCCTTCGACCCCGACGCCGAACACACCGTGGACGCCGCCGCCCTGCACCACCGCAACCCGGTCACGCCGTACCACGGCAGGACGCTGCGGGGCGTGGTCCGCGCCACCTGGCTGCGCGGCCGCCTCACGGGTGGTGAGCCCGGCGGCGAACCCGGTGGTGAGCCCCGAGGAGTTCTGCTGCGCCGGCCCGACATCGGAAGGACCCCGCCGTGAACGACTTCACCACCCTGCCCGACCTGGCACTGCGCACCCACGGCGGCGCGGTCGTCGCGGCCAGCGACGAGTCCTTCGCCGAGCGGGAGAACCTCATCCGGCCCGGCCGGCCCGGCTTCCAGGCCCACACCTTCGGCGCCAAGGGGCAGGTCTACGACGGCTGGGAGACCCGGCGGCGGCGCGAGCCCGGCCACGACTGGGCCGTGGTCCGCCTCGGCGTGCCCGGCGTGGTCCGCGGTGTCGTGATCGACACCGCCTGGTTCCGGGCCAACCACCCGTCGCACGCCTCCGTCGAGGCGGCCGAGGTCACCGGGTACCCCACCGCGGCGGAGCTGGCCGCCGCCGAGTGGGAGGAGATCGTCCCGCGCGCCGCCCTCACCGGGGACGCCGAGCACCGCTTCGCGGTGACCGGGGAGCGGCGCCGCACCCACGTGCGGCTGAACATCTTCCCCGACGGCGGCGTGGCCCGGCTGCGCGTGCACGGCGAGGCCAGGCCGGACCTGACCGTCTACGACGGCCTGGGCCTGGACCTGGCCGCGCTGGAGAACGGCGGGCTGGTCACCGAGTGCTCCGACGGGTTCTACTCCCCGCCCGGCAACGTCATCGCCCCCGGCCTCGCCCGGCACCAGGCCGAGGGCTGGGAGACGGCCCGTCGCCGCGACGGCGGCAACGACTGGCTGGTGATCCGCCTGGCCGGGCCCGGCGTGATCGGGCTCGCCGAGATCGACACGACGAACCTGCTGTTCAACGCCCCGGCCGCCGTGTCGCTCCGGGGTACGGCCGACGGCCGTACCTGGACGGAGCTGCTGCCCAGGACCCCGCTGCTGCCCGACACGCGCCACCGCTTCCGCCTCGCGGACGCGCCGGTGACCACCCACGTCAAGGTGGACGTCTTCCCCGACGGCGGCCTGGCCCGGGTCCGGCTGCACGGCCTGCTCCACCGGCCCTGAGCCGTACGGCCCGCCGGGCACCCGGCCGGTCAGAGCGTGCGGCCGGTCAGAGCGTGCGGCCGGTCAGAACCAGAGGGTCACCTCGGTGCCCGGCGGGACCTGCTGACCGCCCCCCGGGAGCTGCGCCACCACCAGCCCCCGGCCCGGACCCCTGCGCATCTTCACGTTCATCCCCACGGCGCGCAGCTCCTCGCGGGCCGCCTTGGCCTCCTTGAACATCACGTTGGGGACGACGATCACCTGCCTGCCGTCGCCGTCGCCGGGCTGGCCGTCGTTCTCCCACGGCCAGTGCCAGCCGGGGTTGTCGCACTTGGAGAGGGTCATCCGCACGGTGATGCCCTTGTCCACCTCCGCCCCGGGCCTGGGGTCCTGCGCGATGACCGTGCAGGGGGTGGCGGCGTCGGTCTGCTCCAGGAACTCCGGCAGGAAGCCCGCGGTGCGCAGCGTGGCGTCGGCCTGGTCGCGGGGCATGCCCTTGACGTCCGGCATGAGCAGGCCCGCGCTGACCACCAGGGTGACCTTGCTGCCCTCCTTGACGGGGTTGCCCACCGCCGGGCTGGTCCTGATGACCTGATCACGCGGCACGGTGCCGCTGCCCTGCCGCCGGACGTTCCCGGCGACCAGCTTGACCTCGGCGAGCTTCGACCGGGCCGCGTTCTGGTCCATGCCGACGACGTTGGGCACCGGGACCCGCTTGGGGCCCGCGGAGGCGATCAGGGTGATCCGCGACTTCGGCTCGACCTCGGTGCCGCCGGCCGGGTCGGTCGACAGGACGTTGTCCTTGGGGACCTTCTCGTCGTACTGGGCCTGGCCGATCACGACGTCGAAGCCGAGCCGCGCGGCCTCCTTCTCGGCCAGCTTGACGTTCATGCCCACCAGCGAGTCGGGCACCTTGACGGTGCGGGTCTGGGAGAACCACCAGCCGGTCAGGCCGATCCCGGCCACCATCACCAGGGCCAGCGCGATCAGGAACCACGTGGGCCGGGACCCGCGGCGCCGAGCGGCCGCCCGCGCCCCGGGCGCGGCCGGGGCGCCGGGGTGATCGGAGGCGGGGGTGGTGAGCAGGTCGCCGCGCGGCTGGACCAGGGTGTGGCTGACGGCGGGCTGCACCGCCGTGGCGCCCGCCGGCCCCGGGCGCCCGGCGGGCCGTACCGGGGCGACCGGCACCTGCGGCGCCGGGCCGCTGTCGGCGGGCAGCGCCCGGTGCGCCTCCACCGCGGCGACCAGCATCGCGGTGGCGTCCGCCGGACGGCCCTCGGGGTCGCGGGCCGTGGCTCGGGCCACCAGCGCGTCGAGCTGCGGGGGGATGTCGGGCAGCAGGCCGGACGGCGGCGGCACGGTGTCGTGGACGTGCCGGTAGGCCACCGACATCGGGGTGTCGCCCTCGTACGGCTGGCTGCCGGTGAGGAGCTCGAACAGCATGATCCCGGCCGCGTAGACGTCGCTGCGGGCGTCGGCGGCGGCCGCCGTGACCTGCTCGGGCGACATGTAGGCGATGGTGCCGATCATGACGCCGGTCCGCGTCTGGTTGGTCGCCTCGACCGCGCGGGCCAGGCCGAAGTCCACCACCTTGATCCGGCCGTCGTCGCTGAGGAGGACGTTCTCCGGCTTGACGTCGCGGTGGATCATCCCGGTCTGGTGCGCGGCGCCCAGCGCGGCGAGCACCGGGATGATGACCTCCAGCGCCTCGCGGGCGGGCAGCCGGCCGCGGGAGCGGAGCACGTCGCGCAGGGTGCGCCCCGGGACGTACTCCATCGAAAGATAGACGTTGCCGCCGTCGGTGCCCTGGTCGAAGACGTGCACCACGTTGGGGTGCGACAGGCTCGCCACCGACTTCGCCTCGCCGATGAACCGCCGGACGAAGGAGGGGTCCTCGGCGAGGGATCGGTGCATCACCTTCACGGCGACCGTGCGGTCGAGCCGGATGTCCATGGCCAGGTAGACGGTAGCCATTCCGCCTCGGGCGATCCGGGACTCGACACGGTAACGCCCGTCCAGGAGTCTCCCGACCAGGGGGTCAGTAACCGTCGTGTCCACCCGGCTGAGTTTACGGGCGTTTTGGCGTCCACAGGGTGCCGGTGTTCCAAACCGATGCCGAGAAGTTGACTGTTTTCTGCGGATTCCGAGGGCATTCCGAGATCCACGGGACGGCCCGCCGCGCCCGTTTCCGGTGTCCCGGCCCAGGACCGCCGGGCACCTCGCCGGGAACCGCCGGGCACCCCGCCCGGTGTCCGGGAACGTCCTTCACGAAGCCGTACGGCCGCCCCGGGCCGGGGCCCCGGCCTCTCAGGGGGTCATGGGGGAGGACGCCTCCGCGTAGCGGCGCCGGGGGATCCGTCCCGCCAGGCGGGCGGCCCGCCCCGCGTCGACCGCCGACCGCATGGCCCGCGCCATCAGGTCGGGCCGCTGGGCCCGGGTCACCGCGGTCGCCAGCAGCACCGCGTCGCAGCCCAGCTCCATCGCCAGGGCCGCGTCGCTGGCGGTGCCGATCCCGGCGTCCAGGATCACCGGCACCCCGGCCGCCTCCACGATCAGCTCGATGTTGTGCGGGTTGCGGATGCCCAGGCCGGAGCCGATCGGCGCGCCGAGCGGCATCACCGCCGCGCAGCCCGCCTGCTCCAGCCGGCGCGCCAGGGCCGGGTCGTCGCCGATGTACGGCAGCACCGTGAACCCGTCGGCCACCAGCCGCTCGGCCGCGTCGAAGGTCTCGATCGGGTCGGGCAGCAGGGTGCGCTCGTCGGAGATCACCTCCAGCTTGACCCAGTCCGTCTCCAGCGCCTCCCTGGCCAGCCGGGCGGTCAGCACCGCCTCCTGGGCGGTGAAGCAGCCGGCCGTGTTGGGCAGGACCCTGATGCCGCGCCGGCGCAGCACGTCGAGGACGGAGCCGCGCGCCGACGGGTCCAGCCGCCGCATCGCGACCGTGGTCAGCTCGGTGCCCGAGGCGGCCAGCGCGGCGTCCAGGACCTCCAGCGAGGGCGCGCCGCCGGTGCCCATGATGAGCCGGGAGGCGAACTTCTCGCCGCCGATGATCAGGTCGTCGTCCACGTCCCTCAGCCTCCCTGCACCGCGGTGAGCACCTCGACCGCGTCGGAGTCGGCGAGCGCGGTGGAGTCCCACGCGCCCCGCGAGACGACCTCGCCGTTCACGGCGACGGCCACCCCGTTCCGGGTCTCGGTCAGGGTCTTCACGGCCTCGGCGACGGTGGCCCCGGAGGGCAGCTCGCGCGCGACGCCGTTGATGGTCACGTTCAACAGGGCTCCTGGAAGCGGAGGGGTGAGCAGATCTTCAGAAGGTCGGGGTCGCCGTCGCCCGCGCACAGGTCGGCGGTCAGCGGGGCGAGCAGCACTCCGTTGCGGTGGTGGCCGGTGGCCAGCCACAGGCCCGGCGGGCCGGCCGGGCCGATCACCGGGAGGTTGTCAGGCGTGCCGGGGCGCAGGCCCGCGACCGTGTCGGAGAGCTCCAGCTCGGTCACGCCCGGCACCAGCTCCCGGGCGTCGCGCAGCAGCTCCCACAGCCCCCCGGCCGTCACCCTGGTGTCGAAGCCCAGCTCCTCCTGGGTGGCCCCGACGACCAGTTCGCCGTCCGCGCGCGGCACGAGGTAGACGTGCGAGCCGTGGACCGTGCCGCGCACGCAGCGTCCCAGGATCGGCTCGGGGGAGCGCAGCCGCATGATCTGGCCCTTGACCGGCCGGACCGGCGGCAGGGCCCCGGGCGGCAGGCCCTCGATCGCGACGGGTCCGCCCGCGCCCCCGGAGCCGGCGGGGCCTCCGGACCACGCCCCGGTCGCCAGGACCACCCGGTCGGCCCCGACGGCCGCGCCGCCGGCCGGCCGTACCCCGGTGACCCGCCCGGCGGACGTCTCCAGGGCGGCGGCGCGCATCCGCAGGAGGGTGACGCCCCGGCGCTCCAGGGCGGACAGCAGGGCCGCGGTGACCCGCCTGGGGTCCACCCAGGCGTCCCGCTCGGCGAGCATGCCGCCGCGGACGGACGGGGCCAGCATCGGTTCCAGGCGGCGGCACTCGCGGCCGGTCAGCCGCCGGGCGGGCAGTCCCAGCCCGGTGGCGAACGCGGCGAGCTCCTCCAGCGCGGCCATGTCGTCGGCGCCGAAGGCGACGTCGAGGGTGCCGCCGTCGCCGTAGTCGAGGTCGCGCACCTCGCGGCCGGCGTCGGCGGCGAGCTCCGCGGCGAACGACGGCCACCTGGCCAGCGAGGCCAGGCCCAGCCGCAGCAGGGGCTCCTCGGTGTAGGTGACCTCGCTCACCGGCGCCAGCATGCCCGCCGCCGCGTGCGAGGCGCCGGAGGCGGGGGCGGGGTCCATCACCGCGGCCCGCAGGCCTCCTCTGGCGGCGCGCCAGGCCACCGAGAGGCCGATCACCCCTCCGCCGACGACCAGGAGGTCGAACCGCTGCGGCATTCCCATCCCGCTCCCTTCGCCGGCATGACCCGGATCAGGTTCCTGGCGGTCGAGGGCCCGCTCGCGGTCACGCCGGGTCGCGGCCCGCCCGCGTCGCCCGGCGGCGCCCACCGGGGGCGCTTCCGGTCGCGGTGCACGGCTCCGCGCTCCTCAGCGGTCTCGCGGCCCTCCTCTCAGCCCGGTGCGTGCCGGGCTCCCGCGCGTCTTGACATCCCAACCATAAGGGGTGCCTCCCGGGGAGGGCGTAGCACCCTCCGTGAGTTAAATGTCGGTTTCAGCGCACGTAGCAGATAGCCGGAGGTCCTCCGGCCGCCTAGGCTGATGAGGTGTGAATCATGTCGTGGTGGTTGGCGCCGGCCTGGCCGGCGTGCGCAGCGTCGAGGCGTTACGGGCCCGTGGGTTCGCCGGCACGATCACCCTGATCGGGGAGGAACGGCACCGGCCGTACGACCGCCCCCCCTTGTCGAAGGCCGTCCTGCTGGGCGGCACCGACTCCACGGTCGTCGACTCCGACCTCGGCGCCCTCGAGGTCTCGTTCCGCCCGGGGGTGGCCGCCAAGGGGCTGCGGCCCGGCGTGGTGGAGACCACCGAGGGTGAGCTGCCCTACGACGGGCTGGTCATCGCCACCGGCGCCCGCCCGGTCCGGCTGCTCGGCGACGGCCCGCAGCACGTCCTGCGCACCATCGACGACGCCCTCGCGCTGCGCGCCCTGTTCGCGCCGGGGGTCAGGATCGCCGTCGTCGGCGCGGGCTGGATCGGCGCGGAGGTGGCCACAGCCGCCCGCCGGGCAGGCTGCGAGGTCACCGTGGTCGAGGCCGCCGGCGTCCCGCTGGCCGCCGCCCTCGGCCCGGTCGGCGCGCGGACCGTTCCCTGGTACGAACAGGCGGGCGTCGACCTGAGGCTCGGCACCGCGGTCGCCTCCGTCGACCACGGCGGGCTGATCCTGGCCGACGGCTCGGCGATCGAGGCCGACGTCGTCGTCACCGGTGTCGGCGTCCGCCCCGCGGTCGAGTGGCTGGCCGGCTCCGGCGTCGGGCTCGACGACGGCGTCGTCACCGACGAGCACCTGCGCACCTGGCTGCCCGGCGTCGTCGCCGCGGGCGACTGCACCGCCTGGTGGTCGCGCCGTTACGGCCGCCGCCTGCGGGTCGAGCACTGGGACACCGCGCTGAACGCCCCCGAGGTGGCCGTGGCCTCCCTGATGGGGGAGACGGCGGTCTACGACCCGGTGCCCTACTTCTGGTCGGAGCAGTTCGGCCACATGGTCCAGTACGCCGGGCGGCACGACGGCGGCCGCATGGTCATGCGCGGCGACCCCGGGACCGACCCGAAGTGGGGGGCCTGCTGGGTGGACCACCGCGACCGGCTCGTCGCGGTGCTGTCCGTCGACCGGCCTCGCGATCTCGTCCAGGGCAGGCGCCTCATCGAGGGCGGCCGGCCCCTCGACGTCGAGCGCCTGGCCGACCCTGCGGTAGCGTTGCGCGACTGCGCGGCGTGATCCCGCGCCGGTGTTTGGCGAAAGGCTCGATGTGGTAGTGGTGGATTCGTGACGCTTTCTGTTGCGCAGATCGACCGGGAGACCGACCAGCTGGTGGGCGAGTGGCTCACCCTGACCGAGGTGGCCCGGAGGCTCGGCCTCAGTGCCGGCCGCGCCAAGCAGCTCCTCAAGGACCGCAAGCTCATCGGGGTGCGCCGGGGCGGGGGAGAACCCCAGATCCCGGCCGTGTTCCTGTCCGACGGCGACGTCCTGAAGGGACTGCCGGGCACGCTCACCGTGCTGCTCGACGCCGGATACGACGACGTCGAGTCGCTGCGCTGGCTCTTCACCCCGGACGACAGCCTGCCGGGATCGCCGGTGGAGGCGATCGCCGCGGGCCGACACACCGAGGTCAAGAGACGTGCCCAGGCCCTCGGTTTCTGACGCCCGCCTGTACCTCTGCACCGACGGCCGCCGTGACCGCGGTGAC
Source organism: Streptosporangium sp. NPDC004379 (assembly GCF_042873875.1). Lineage (NCBI taxonomy): Bacteria > Bacillati > Actinomycetota > Actinomycetes > Streptosporangiales > Streptosporangiaceae > Streptosporangium > Streptosporangium sp. NPDC004379. The sequence goes on along the minus strand of NZ_JBIAMC010000001.1, from coordinate 258,384 downwards.
CTCGCGGACTTCCTCGACGCCGCCCTGAGCGGCGGCGTCGACATCGTCCAGCTCCGGGAGAAGGGCCTGGAGGCCCGTGAGGAGCTGGCGCTGCTGGAGGTCTTCCGCGACGCCTGCGACCGGCACGGCCGGCTGCTGGCGGTCAACGACCGCGCCGACATCGCCTACGCGGCCCGGCCCGACGTGCTCCACCTCGGCCAGGACGACCTGCCCGTGCCGGTCGCCCGCGACATCCTCGGCGACGACATCCTCATCGGGCGTTCCACCCACGCCCCCGGGGAGGCGTCCGCCGCGGCCGTCGAGCCCGGCGTCGACTACTTCTGCTGCGGCCCGATCTGGCCGACGCCCACCAAACCCGGGCGGTCCGCGCCGGGCCCCGGCCTGCTCCGGCACGCCGCGGCCCTCGCGACCGACCGGCCCTGGTTCGGCATCGGCGGCATCGACCTCGCCAACCTCGACGAGGTCATGTCGTACGGCGTGCGCCGGGTCGTGGTGGTGCGGGCCATCACCGAGGCCGACGACCCCAAGGCCGCGGCCGAGGAGTTCAGGCGCCGGCTGACCGCCGGAGGCTGACCGGCCGCGGCCGGTCAGGTGCGGCGGGACGTCGCGGCCACGGCCAGCTCGGCCAGCGCCGTACGGGCCTCCGAGGTGATCGGGGCGTGCTCCAGCGAGCGCAGGGCGTCGTCGAGATACTCCCGGATCAGGCTCTCGCACGCGGCGAGCGCCCCGGTCTCCTGGATGATCTGCCGCAGCCGGTCCACCCCGGCCCCGTCCAGCGCCGGGTCGCCGAGCATGGCGCGCACCTGGGCCGCCTGGGCCGGGGAGGCCGCCGCGAGGGTGCGGGCGATGAGCATGGTCCGCTTGCCCTCGCGCAGGTCGTCGCCGGCCGGCTTGCCGGTCTCCAGCGGGTCGCCGAACACGCCGAGGATGTCGTCGCGGAGCTGGAAGGCGATGCCCACGCACTGGCCGTACTCCTCGCAGAGCCGGTCGATCCACGGCTCGCGCCCCCGCGTGGCCAGCACCAGGCCCAGCCGCAGCGGCTGCTCGACCGAGTACTTCCCGCTCTTGAACAGGGCGACCCGCAGCGCGCTGTCGAAGGTGCCCTCGCCGTGGGCCTGCTCCAGCAGATCGAGATACTGGCCGCACATCAGCTCGGTGCGCATGTGGTCGTGGACGTCCTGGGCCGCGGCCAGGGCGGCCGGCGGCAGCCCGCTGGACCGCCACATCTCGCCCGACCAGATGAGCATCAGGTTGCCCAGCAGGATGGCGGAGCCCATGCCGAACTGCGCGGCCGAGCCGTGCCAGCCGGCGTCCTCGTGGAGGGCCTGGAACCTGCGGTGCGCCGACGGCATGCCCCGGCGCATGTCGCTGGCGTCCATCACGTCGTCGTGGACCAGCGCGCTCGCCTGGAGGAGCTCCAGGGACGCGGCGGCGTTGAAGAACGCCGGGTCGTCCTCGCCGCCCGCGCCGCGCCAGCCCCAGTAGCAGAACGCCGGGCGCAGCCGCTTCCCCGCGGAGAGGAAGTCCTCGGCGGCGGAGATGAGCGGCGCCGCCTCGGGTGCGCTGACCTGGGGCCGCTGCCGGTCGACGAACTCCCTGAGGGCGCGGTCCACCTCGATGCGGACGATATCGAGTGTGGCTGCGGAAGTGGTCATGCCCAGACATTATCGGTCCAAGCGGACGGATTCCTATCCGCGGGACACTACGGCGTTTCGCACGCACCGTTACCGAAGGAAGGGACACCCGAAAGGCCCCCGAGCAGGAAGGGCGCCGGAAACCGGGCCGCGCCGGCCGCCGTGCCCCCGCGCCCGGGGTGACGCGGTGCGACGACGCCCCGCGGATCGGGCCGTGCGGCGGCCGCGTCCCCATGGATCGGGCCGTGCGGGCGGCCGTGCCCCCCGGCCCTCGCGACCCTCCGCGTACCGGGCGACGCGGCGCGACGACTCCGCCGCGCGGCGCGACCGTCCCGCCGCGCACCGGGCGGCGCGACGCGACAGCGCATCCCACGAGTACGGCGGGCGGCGGCGCTCCGAGTACCCTTGGGGCATGGCTCTGGGTCGCCCGTCCGTCCTTCCCGACCGCGTGCCCACCGTCCGCGAGCTCCTCGCCGCCGGTGGCCGCTCCTTCTCCTTCGAGTTCGGCCCGCCGAAGAGCGCCGAGGGCGAGCGTCAGCTCTGGCGCGTCATCCGGGAGCTGGAGGCGCTGCGTCCCACCTTCGTGTCGGTGACCTACGGCGCCGGCGGCGGCACCCGCGACCGCACCGTGGAGATCGTGGAGCGGCTCGCCCACGAGACCACGCTGACCCCGGTCGCCCACTTCACCGCGGTCAACCACTCCCTGCGCGAGCTGCGCCACCTGGTCGGCCGGTTCGCCGGCGCGGGCGTGCGCAACATCCTCGCGGTGCGGGGCGACCCGCCCGGCGACCCCACCGGCGAGTGGGTGCGCCACCCCGAGGGCGTCCAGTACGCCGAGGACCTCGTCCGGCTGATCCGCCAGTCCGGCGACTTCTGCGTGGGCGTGGCCGCCTTCCCCTACAAGCACCCCAGGTCGGCCACGATCGAGTCCGACACCGAGTACTTCGTGCGCAAGTGCCGTGCGGGCGCCGACTACGCGATCACCCAGATGTTCTTCCGCGCCGAGGACTACCTCCGGCTGCGCGACCGGGTGGCCGCCACCGGCTGCGACACGCCGATCATCCCGGGCATCATGCCCGTCACCCAGATGAGCACGATCGCCCGGTCCGAGCAGCTGTCGGGCGCGCCGTTCCCGCCGGAGGTCGCGGCGCGGTTCGAGGCCGTCGCCGACGACCCCGCCGCCGTGCGCCGCCTGGGCATCGAGCACGCCATCGAGCTGTGCCGGACGCTCCTCGACGAGGGCGCGCCGGGCATCCACTTCATCACCTTCAACCGCTCCAGCGCGACCCGCGAGGTCTTCCAGGCGCTCGACATCTCCCCCGGGCTCCCCGTCGCCCCGCAGGCCGCCCTCGCCTGAGCCGGGTCCCGGAGCCTCAAGCCCGGTCGCGGGTGCGCGGCGGGCCGGAGCAGGACGCGGACGGCATGGCGGGCGGCACGGCGGGCCGCGGACCGGGGCCGGACGCGGACGGCACGGCGGGCGGATCGGTGGGCGGCGGCTTCGCGCTGCCCGCCGCGTCACCCCGCTCACGCCGTCCGGCTCACGCCTCCGGAGGCCGTCCGGCCATCGGCCTGAGGGGGAGCACCGTCCCGAGGATGGCGTAGCGCTCGTGGCCGCCCGGGAAGACGAACCGGGTGAGCAGGTCGACGAAGCCCATGCTGTGGTAGAGGTGCCTGGCCGCGGTGGGCCGGTCACGGGTCGACAGCACGGCGGTGCGTTCCGGACGGCCGCCGCACACCGCGACGACCATCGCCCGGCCGATGCCCCCGCCCTGGTGGTCGGGGTGGACGTGGACCTCGGCGAGGTCGAAGGCGTCTCCCAGCCAGCCCCGCGCGCTCCCCTCGCCGTTCCGGTCGGCGAGGGCCCGCATGACCACGTCGTGCCACCACTGCCCGGGGACCCCGTGGAAGCCGTAGGCGAGACCCACCGGCGTGCCGGTGGCGTCCTCGGCGAACACGCAGGAGAACCCGGGCTGGACGGAGTGGTTCTCCATGATCGTCCTGCGGCCCGGGACCTGCTCCTCGGGCGGGCTCATCGCGGCGGTGTAGACGGCGAGGACCGCGTCCAGCCGGGAGGTGAACTCAGCGGGTCCGACCCGGCGCAGTCCGATCACCTTCCGCACCCTAGCAGGGACGATGCCGCCCGAACCGGACCGAGCCGGGAAATGAACGCCCGGCGGTACGGCGGCGCGGCGGGAACCGGCCGGCCGTCCCGGTGAGCGCGCCGGCGGCCGACGGCCCGCGGCGTCACGGGCCTCCTACCCGGCGGTGGTCCTCTCCTCCGCCGAGGCCGTCTCCCGCGCGAGGGCCGGCTCCTCCACCTCGGTCGCGACGCCCCCGGTGAGGCGGAGCAGTTCGGCGAAGGACGTGGGGAAGACCGTGTGCGGGTGACCCGCCGCGGCCCACACCGTCTCGTACCGGCCGAGCCAGGTGTCGACCAGGGTCCGCAGGGGGGCCGGATGGCCGATCGGGGCCACCCCGCCGATCACCTGGCCGGTGGCCGCCCGGACGAAGTCGGGACTCGCGCGCCGTACCTTCGCCACGCCGGCCGTCCGGGCCACCAGGGCGGTGTCCACCCGGTGGGCGCCGCTGGTGAGCACCAGGAGCGGCTCGCCGTCGGTGTCGAAGACCAGGCTGTTGGCGATCGCTTCGACCTCGCAGCCCAGCCGGGCCGCCGCCGTCGCCGCGGTCGGGGTCGCCTCCTCGAACACCACGATCTCACCGGTGGCGCCGTGCTCGCGGAGGACCGCGGCGACCTTCTCCACATTCGGATGCAACTTTTCTGGCACGCGGCCACTCTAAACAGTTGGACCGTTGCATGCCGTCCCATTGACCGTGATGGGGACGAGACGCCGATGCACTATGGTCCCTTGATCCAGAAATCACGGTAACGAGGGGATGGTCCAGATGAGAGTCCGACGGCGGCTCGGAGCGGCCACGCTGGCTGCGGCGGCCCTCCTTGTCTCCTCACCCGGTCTCGCGAGCGCCGCGGCGGCTCCCCGCACCCCGGCGGGCGCCCTCCCGGCCGCCGCGGTCCCGGTCACCGCTTCCACGGTCACCGGGGCCCCGGTCGGCGCGGCCGCGGTCCCGATGGCGGCGCCCGCGTTCACCGCGCCCGGCCGGACGCTCCGGCTCGGCGCCAAGGGGGCCGAGGTCAAGGTGCTCCAGACGCGGCTGCAGCAGCTCGGCTACATGCCGGGCACGGCCGACGGCCGGTACGGCGGGGGCACCCTGACCGCGCTGTGGGCCTTCCAGAAGGTCAACGGCATCGCGCCGACCAGCACCGTGGCGAGCAGGACGTGGCGGGCGCTGGAGGCTCCGCGCGCCCCGAGGGTGCTCGTGCCGGGCGGCCGGGCGACCCGGGTCGAGGTGAACCTCACCCAGCAGGTGATGGTCCTGTACGTCGGCGGGAGGGTGCGGCTGATCAGCCACATCTCCTCCGGCAGCGGGATCCCCTACTGCGAGACGGCCACCTGGAACGGCCGGACCCAACGGTTCTGCGGCAACGCCCGCACGCCGACGGGCGACTACCGGACGACCTGGCGGCGAAGCGGCTGGCACACCTCCTACCTCGGCAAGCTGTACAACCCGATCTTCTTCAACGGCGGCATCGCCCTGCACGGCGCGTTGTCGGTGCCGCTGGCCCCGGCCTCGCACGGCTGTGTGCGGCTGCCGATGAACGTCGCGTCGGCACTGCCCAAGCTGCTCGGCACCGGGGTGCCGGTGCACGTCCGCGGGAGGTTCGTGCGGTAGCCCACGGGGACCGTCCGCGGGAGGTTCGTGCGGTAGCCCACGGGGACCGTCCGCAGGAGGTTCGTGAGCTAGCCCACAGGGACCGTCCGCGGTCTCCACCGCGGCCCGTCCGCCGCCTCCCCGTACGCCGTCTCCGCCGCGGCCCGCCGTTCCCCGGCGGAGCCGGTACGGCGGAGGCCGCGGGGGCGCGCGGCGGCCGCGGCGGGAGCCCGTCCCGCCGGTTCGCCGGCCGTCCCCGAGCGCCTGTTCGAGCGCGGAGAACCCCGGGAGATCCCCATCTCCCGGGGTTCTCGCTTTTCCCGCCGATCGAACCTTTGTTCGCCGCACTGCTTGACAGTGCGGGTGATCGAATTTATGTTCGATGTAAAGATGCGAGGCTCGCGGCTCGCGTCCAGGGGCGGTCGTCCGCCGTCGCCGCCGTCACGGCGGCGACGGCGGGCGGGAACCGGACGGGGAGAGGGGAAGCTCCTCGTCCGGCCGCCCGGCGGATTTGTCGGTGGTGTCTGCGAGCCTTGACATCACCGGTGAGAACGCCGGGAGCCGCTTGCGACCAAGGAGGTTGAAGCGCAGTGATCCATCGACCCGGTGACTCGGGCGGGCCCCGGCTCTCGCCCACGGTCCGGGCGCATCTGGCCGATGCGCGCGACTGCCTGGAGGAGGCCGCCGCCGCGACCACCCCCGCCACCCGCTACGTCGCGGCCCACCTGGCGGCCCTGCGTGCCGCCGCCGCGGTCCTGGCCGCCCGCCCGCGCCCCATGGACGGCCGCAGGCGCAGGCTGCGCAGCGCCTGGGAGCTGCTGCCGGAGGCGGAGCCCCGGCTGGCCGACTGGGCCCCCTATTTCGAGATGAGCGCCACCAAGCGTGCCTCGGCCGAGGCCGGCATGACGCGCGTGGTGTCGGCGCGCGACGCCGAGGAGCTGATCTCCGAGGCGGAGCGGTTCGTCGCCACCGTCGAGAAGATGCTCGGCGTGCCCGTCCAGCCCACCCTGCCCGGCAGCGTCCCGCTGGCCGGCTGACCCCGCCGCCCGGCGCACCCCCTCACACGCCGGCAGGCGCGCCCCTCACCGCGTCGTTCCGTCATCCCGTCGCCCGCGTCCGCGGCGTCCCGGTCCCGTCCTGTGGCCCTGCCGGGCACTCAGGAGACCCCTGCCGGGCGCTCAAGAGACCCCTGCCGGGCATTCAGGAGACCTGGGGCAGGGCGCGGCTCAGGAGACCCGGGCCGGGCTCAGGGGACCGCCGAGGGGGCTGACGCGTCCGAGGAGTCCGTCCGGCGGTCCACCCGGTGGCGCAGCAGGAGCATCGCGGCGTCGTCGCCCAGCGGGCGGCCCACGTGCCGCAGCAGGTCGGCGCGCAGGGCGTCCAGGGCCAGTTGCGGATCCGATCCGCCGAGCAGGTGCGCCCGCGCCTCCAGCGGATAGAACTCGCCCGCCCCGTTGCGCGCCTCGATGACCCCGTCGGTGTAGAAGAGCACCTGCTCCCCGGGTTCGAAGGGGATGCGGTACGGTTTCGGCTCGCTGACCCGCAGTGCGCCCATGCCCAGGGGCAGCGCCTCCTCGGGCGGTTCGGCGAAGCACTGCTTGCCGCCGGCTCCCAGCACCATGGGCGGCGGGTGACCGCAGTTGACGATGGTGATGGAGGCGTCGCCGGTGATCTCGGCGAGGATCGCCGTCACGAACTGCTCGCCCGAGAGCTCTCTGGTCAGGGCGTTCTCCAGGCGGGTCACCACGCGCAGCAGCCCGGTCTCGTCGTGGGCGGCCTCCCGGAAGGCGCCCAGCACCACCGCGGCCGTCTCCACCGCCTCCAGGCCCTTGCCCTGCACGTCCCCGACGATGATCCGCACCCCGTGCGGGGTGGTGACCACGTCGTACAGGTCGCCGCCGATCCGGGCCTCGGCGGTGGCGGAGGTGTAGGAGACGGCGACGCCGATCTCGGGTCCGGCCCGGCGCGGCACCGGCCGCAGCAGAACCCGCTGGGCGGCCTCGGCCACCGAGCGGACGTCGGCGAGTTGCCGTTCGTGGCGGAGCCGGCCGGCGCTGGCCAGCACGCTGGCCATGGTGACGCCCAGGATGGCCATCATGGTGATGTTGGTGCGGGAGCTCCACAGGACGTCGTAGTGCAGGCCGAGGGCGACGCACAGCGCCAGCGCGACGATCCCGACCACCGTCGTCCGGCCCAGGCCGCAGGCGACGCTGGCGAACGCCGGGCCGAGGGCCAGCAGGGGGAGCAGCCCGGTCTCCGGGCCCGAGCCGAGGTCGGCCAGGGCGACCACGGCCATGACGACGAAGGGCAGCAGCCGTAGGGTGTCCTGGGTCCTGCTGGCCCCGACGGAGGTCAGCAGCCGCAGGAAGGCGCGGGTCTTCGTCGAGCCGAGCATCGCCACGACGACGTCGAGGCGGCTTTTCGGGGACGGAGGAGAGTGATCGTGCCGATCCTCTCTCCGTGCCATGTTCACCACATCTCGCTAAAGCCGTATTTGCCTTTTCCTACCACAGCGAAGGTCTTCTGTGGCGGTATGCGAGTGATCTTCCGGGGATACGGCGTGTCGCGCTCCGCGGCCGTGGGCGCGCCGCGGCGGCACGCCCACGGCGACGGTCAGAACGACTCGACGGCGCGCCGTGCCTCGGGATCGAGCACGCCCCAGTTGATGAGCTCCTCGGTGAGCTCGGCCGGGGACTTGTCGTAGATCACCGCCAGGGAGCGGAGGTCCTCCTGGCGGATGGACAGCACCTTGCCGTTGTAGTCGCCACGCTGGCTCTGGATGGTGGCGGCGTAACGGGCCAGCGCGCCGGCCTTCTCCTTGGGGAGCTGGGCAAGGCGCTCAAGGTCGATGACAAGCTTCGGCGTCGGGCCGAGCGGACTCGGCGCGGCGCCGCCGGGCAGCAGCTCCGAAACCGGCACGCCGTAGAAATCAGCCAGTTCGGCAAGCTTCTGGACCGTCACGGCGCGGTCACCGCGCTCATAGGAGCCGACCACGACCGCCTTCCAGCGCCCGCGCGACTTCTCTTCGACTCCGTGCAGGGACAGGCCCTGCTGGGTGCGGATGGCACGGAGTCGTGCACCCAGCGACTTGGCGTACTCAGACGGCATAGTGTGGCCCCCCGGCTCTGTTATGCACTGCTTTCACTTGATTGTGCTCCCTCGCAACTTATGCCCCAACCGCTGGGTTGGTGCGCGGGACAGGGACCTTCGGTGACGGGAGCGTCAGGGTTTACCCGATAAGGCCGCGAGGTGCGGTTACGGACAGTGACGGTAAAGCGGTGGACGCCCAAGGTCAAGCTGATTGGAAAAAAGATGCGGAATCCGGTCCGGTGGGTTCCGCCTCAAAGGCCGCAGTTGTCCCGCATGGGCGATACGGCCCCATGGGTCGCCGTGCCGGACGGCCGCGGCGGCGGGTTGCGGGGCAGCATCATCACCGGGCACGCCGACGCGCGGATGATCTTCATTGACGTGTCGCCGAGGAAGACCCGGCGCAGCGGGCCGGCCGTGCTGGAGGCGCAGACCAGCAGCGCGCCCTCGCACCCGGCGCCGCCGAGCGCGGACGCCACGTCCCCGCCCTCCAGCACCTGCGTCGTGACCTCCACGTCGTGCCCGTGCGCCGCCTCACCGAGGTCGGCGGCGGCCCGCTCACGCAGCCGGTCGAGCGTCTGCTCGGCCGCCTTCACCCGCATCCCCCGGCTCACGACCAGGGTGATCAGGTGCAGCGGCGTCCCCAGCGCCACGGCGATCTCCGCGGCCGGCCGTACGGCGTCGTCGGAGGCGGGGTCGCGGCGGTAGGCCACGACCAGCCGCCGGATCGCCGGCGGGTGGTCCTCGGCGTACCCGCGCGGGGCCAGGGCGACGGGCACCGGGCAGGAGTGCAGGAGCTGGTCGGCGGTGCTGCCCAGTGCGATGCGGCCCCGGGAGCCCCTGGGCGCGGAGCCGATGACCACCGCGTCGGCGCCGATCCGCCCGGCGAGCCCGACCAGCCCGCGCCCGCTGCCGCGGTCGGCCTCCAGCATGTAGCCGATCGGCACGTCCCGGACGCCGGTCAGGGCCAGCCGCGCCTGCTGCAGCGCCTGGGCGGCCTGCGCGGTGATGTAGGCCCGCCACTCGGCGTCGACCTTCCCGGGGCCCGGCGTGGGCCAGGCGGGCGGGTGGACGTGTCCGACGGTCAGCCGGGCCCCGGCCTGCCTGGCCAGCAGCACGGCCAGCGCCAGCCCGTCCCTGCCCCGTGTCTCGGGGATGAACCCGGCGAGGATGTGCTCGATCTTCATCTGGCGCTCCGGTTGAGACGGGAGTGGCGGTAGCCGTACAGGAAGTAGGCGAGCAGACCGGCCGCCATCCAGGCCCCGAACGCGAGCCAGGTGACGGACGCGAGCCCGGCCATCACGACGAAGCAGAAGATCACCCCGAGGATCGGGGTGACGGGGAAGAACGGCGTGCGGAAGCTGCGCGGCAGCTCCGGGCGGGTCCGGCGCAGCACGAGCACACCCGCGTTGACGATCGCGAAGGCGAACAGGGTGCCGATGCTGGTCGCCTCGGCGAGCTGGCCGAGCGGGACGAACCCGGCCAGCGTCGAGACGAACAGGGCCACGATGAGGGTGTTGGCGACCGGCACCTGACGGCGCGGGTCCACCCGCTGGAAGACCTTCGGGATCAGGCCGTCGCGTGACATCGCGAACAGGATGCGGGTCTGGCCGTACAGGACGGTGAGCACGACGCTGGCGATGGCGACGACCGCGCCGAAGGAGATGACGATCCCCGGCCAGGTCGCCCCGGTGGCCCGGTCGGCGACCAGGGCGAGGCTGGCCTCGGTGGTGTTCGGGTCGAACAGCCGCCAGTGCATGGCGCCGACGGCCGACAGCGCCACCGCGACGTAGACGATCGTGACGATGACCAGGGACAGGATGATCGCCCGCGGCAGGTCGCGCTTGGGGTCGCGCGCCTCCTCTCCGGCCGTGGAGGCGGCGTCGAAGCCGATGTAGGAGAAGAACACCTGCGAGGCGGCGGCGGTGACGCCGGCCATGCCCAGCGGGGCGAACGGCGTGAGGTTGCCCGCGCGGAACGCGCTGAAGGCCACCGCGCAGAAGAACACCAGCACCACGATCTTGATGAGCACGAAGACGACGTTGGCCCTGGCGCTCTCGGAGGCGCCGCGCAGCAGCAGCCAGGTGGCCAGCAGCACGATCAGGATCGCGGTGAGGTTCAGCACGCCGCCCTGGTCGCCGGGGGAGTGGGTGACGGCGTCGGGCAGGCGCGTGCCGGACAGGTCCTCCAGGAAGCGGTTGAGGTACTCGCCCCAGCCGACCGCCACGGCCGCCACCGAGACCGCGTACTCCAGCATCAGGCACCAGCCGCACACCCACGCCACCAGCTCGCCCATCGTCGCGTAGGCGTAGGAGTAGGACGACCCGGAGACCGGGATCGTGCCGGCCAGCTCGGCGTAGGACAGCGCGGAGAACAGGGCGGTGACCGCGGCCAGCACGAAGGAGGCGACCACCGCGGGACCGGCCTTCGGCACGGCCTGGCCGAGGATGACGAAGATGCCGGTGCCGAGGGTGGCGCCGACGCTGAAGAGGGTCAGCTGCCACATGGTCATGGTCCGGCGCAGCTCGCCGCCCTCGCCGTGGCCGCCCTCGGCGACGATCTCGTCGGCCGGCTTGGTGCGCAGCAGCCGGCGCGCCATGGAGACCATCGGCGCCCCCTTCCCCTCGTCGCGCGCGGGTGCGCGGCCCGCGCCCTGCTCCGCCCCTCGCGGAGGGCATTACCCCGGCCGGGCGCCCCGGACGCCGCCGGGCCGTACGGAGGGGTCCCGGAGGCCGCCGGGCCGTACGGCGGGGTCCCCGGCCTCCCGGGGCCGTACGGCGGGGCCCCGCGGCCGGGCCCCGGAGGCCCCGGAGGTCACGGCACGCCGTCCGGCGGCCAGGTGCCGCCGGGCGTGACGATGGTGCCCGCCGTGCCCTCAAGGATCCGCGCCGCGTCCTCCAGCCTGCCGATGGCGGCCATGTCGCCGGTCGTCTCGACGAACCGGGCGACCGCCTCCACCTTGGGCCCCATGGAACCGGCCGGGAAGTGCTCGGCGCGCAGCTCGTGGGGCGTGGTGCGGGCGATCTCCTCCTGCCGCGGGGTGCCGAAGTTCCTGGCGACCCCCGGCACGTCGGTCAGCGACATGAACACGTCCGCCTCCAGCGCCTCGGCGAGCAGCGCGGCGGTCAGGTCCTTGTCGACGACGGCCTCGATCCCCTGGAGCAGGCCGACCTCGTTGCGGATGACCGGGATGCCGCCGCCGCCCGCGCAGATCGTCAGGACGCCGTCGCGGACCAGGCGGCGGATCAGCCGGGTCTCCACCACCCGCTGCGGCACGGGGGAGGGCACGACCCGCCGCCAGCGGTCGCCGTCCTGCTTGACGGTCCAGCCGTACCGGGCGGCCAGCTTCTCGGCCTCCTCCTTCTCGTAGCCCTGGCCGACGAACTTGGCGGGGTCGTCGAAGGCGGGGTCCACGGCCGAGACGAGCGTCTGGTTGACCAGCGCGGCGACCTGACGCCCCGGCAGGGCGTTCTGCAGCGCCTGCAGCAGCCAGTAGCCGATCATGCCCTGCGTCTCGGCGCCGATCGTGTCGAGCGGGTAGGGCCGGCTCAGCTCGGGGTCGTGCGCGCTCTCCAGGGCCAGCACGCCCACCTGGGGGCCGTTGCCGTGGGTCACGATGAGCTCGTGCCGTACGGCCAGCTTCGCCAGCGACGCGGCGGCGGTCAGGACGTTGTCCCGCTGCGCCTCGGCGTCGGGCCGCTGCCCGCGCCGCAGCAGGGCGTTCCCTCCGAGGGCGACCAGGATGCGCACGGCTCAGCCTCCCGGGGTGGTCGTCACGGCGACCTTCTCAGACGCCGTCGCGTTCGAGGGGGCAGCTCATGCAGCGCGGGCCGCCCCGGCCCCGGCCGAGCTCGCCGCCCGGGGTGGTGATCACCTCGATGCCGTTCGCGCGCAGGTGGTCGTTGGTGACGGTGTTGCGCTCGTAGCCGATGACCACGCCCGGCTCGACGGCCAGCGTGTTGCAGCCGTCGTCCCACTGCTCCCGCTCGGCCGCGCGGACGTCCTGCGTGGGCGTGAGGATCTCGATGTCGTCCAGCCCTATGGCGCGGGCGATGGCCCGGTGCATGTCCTCGGGGGCGTGGTCGGTGATCTTGAGTTCCTTCTCGGTGTCGCCGGGCTCGACCGTGTAGGAGGGCAGCATGCCCAGGCCGGCGAACTTGGTGAACACCCCGACGTCCACATTCGTCATGACGGTGTCCAGGTGCATGAACGCCCTGGCCTTCGGCAGGTGCAGCGCGACGATCCGCTCGGCGCCGCCCCGGGCGAACAGGCTGCGCGCGAGCATCTCCACCGCCTCGGGCCTGGTGCGCTCGCTCATCCCGACCAGGACCGCCCCCCGGCCGATGACCAGGACGTCGCCGCCCTCGATGGTGGCGGGCGCGGCCGACATGCCGGGCATCCAGACGTCGTAGCCGCCCTCGCCCGGCCGGTCGTAGCCGGAGGCGAACATCGGGTGGTAGCGGTAGATCGCCTGGTAGTTGACGGTCTCGCGGCGACGGGCCTTGCGGCGCATCGCGTTGATCGAGACGCCGCCGTAGATCCAGCAGGAGGTGTCGCGGGTGAACAGGTGGTTGGGCAGCGGCGGCAGGACGAACTCGTCCGGCTCGCGCGTGTGGAACGCCAGGCTCTTGGGGTCGGTGCCCCGCTCCACCAGCTCGCGCTTGGTGATGCCGCCGACGAGGTGGCGCTGCAGGTCGGCCGCGTCCATCGAGTCCAGCGCGTTGCGCAGCGCGTCGACGGCCATCGGCCCGAAGTAGCGCTCGTCGATGACGTTGTCGAGGACGTATTTGCGCGCCTCGGGGACCTCGACCGTCTCGCGCAGCAGGTCGGCCAGCAGGTGCACGACGACGCCCCGCTCGCGCAGGATGCGCTCGAACTGCCGGTGCTCCTCCATCGCGCGCTCCACCCACAGCACCTCGTCGAAGAGGAAGTCCTCCTTGTTGGAGGGGGTGAGGCGCCGCAGGGCCAGCTCGGGCCGGTCCAGCAGGACGCGGCGGAGCCTGCCCACCTCGGAGCCGACGTGGAAGGTCATGTCTTTCGTCCTCCGTGTTGCCTCGATGCGCATCGGGCGCTTCAGGGGTGGTTCATCCACTGCTTTCCCGGTTTTCCCGGTTCTTCGGGTTCTTCCCTCTTTTTGGAGTTTTTCCCGCAGGTCGCCGCCGGAAGGCCGGAACGGCCCGCGCCCCGCCCGGCGACGCCGGAGGCGCGAAGGGGCTGGTTGGGAGGCATCACGGCGCGCCTGCTACCGTGAGGCGTCGACTTCCTTTAAGACCCGTCCCGTGAGGCGGGAAAGGTGGTGTTCTTTTGGCTGACGCCGTTTCGCATGCCCAGGACGCGCGGGCGGTCCTCGAGGGACCCGACATCAACCGCGCCCTGATCCGCATCTCCCACGAGATCCTCGAACGCACCAAGGGTGCCGAGGACATCGTCCTGCTCGGCATCCCCACCCGGGGTGTCCACCTGGCCCGCCGCCTGGCCGGCCACATCGCCCGCTTCGAGGGCCGCCCGGTGCCCGTCGGGTCGCTCGACATCACGATGTACCGCGACGACCTGCGGCTGCGCCCGGCCCGCGCCCTCGGCCGCACCGACCTGCCCGCCGACGGCATCGACGGCAGGGTCGTCGTCCTCGTCGACGACGTCCTCTTCTCCGGCCGCACGGTCCGCTCCGCGCTCGACGCGCTCAACGACCTGGGCCGCCCGCAGGCCGTGCAGCTCGCCGCCCTGGTCGACCGCGGCCACCGCGAGCTGCCGATCCGCGCCGACTACGTGGGCAAGAACCTCCCCACCTCCAAGTCCGAGATCGTCAAGGTCTACCTGGAGGAGAACGACGGCCGCGACGCCGTCCTGCTGCTGAGGGGGGACGACCGGTGAGGCGCCATCTCATCTCCGCGGCCGACCTGAGCCGCGACGACGCCCTGCTCATCCTCGACACCGCCGACGAGCTGGCCAAGATCTCGGACCGCTCGATCAAGAAGCTGCCGACGCTGCGCGGCCGTACGGTGGTCAACCTCTTCTTCGAGGACTCCACCCGGACCCGGATCTCCTTCGAGGCGGCGGCCAAGCGCCTGTCGGCCGACGTGATCAACTTCTCGGCCAAGGGCTCCAGCGTCTCCAAGGGCGAGTCCCTCAAGGACACCGCGCTGACCCTGGAGGCGATGGGCGCCGACGCCGTCGTCATCCGGCACGGCGCCTCCGGCGCGCCGCACCGCCTGGCCGGCTGGGTCCGCGGCAGCGTCGTCAACGCCGGCGACGGCACCCACGAGCACCCCACCCAGGCGCTGCTCGACGCCTTCACCATGCGCCGCCGCCTGGGCCCGCTGGACGGCAGGAAGGTCACCATCGTCGGCGACGTGCTGCACAGCCGGGTGGCCCGCTCCAACGTCCTGCTGCTGAGCACGCTCGGCGCCGAGGTGACCCTGGTCGCCCCGCCGACCCTGCTGCCGGTGAGCGTCGGCTCCTGGCCCTGCGAGGTCTCCTACGACCTCGACGCCGTGCTGCCCAAATCGGACGTGGTGATGATGCTGCGCGTCCAGCGCGAGCGGATGAACGCCGCGTTCTTCCCCACCGAGCGGGAGTACAGCCGCCGCTACGGCCTCGACCGCGACCGCGTCGCCAGGATGCACGACGACGCCATCGTGATGCACCCCGGCCCGATGAACCGGGGCATGGAGATCGCGGCCGAGGTGGCCGACTCACCGCGCTCGACGATCGTCGAGCAGGTCGCCAACGGGGTGACCACGCGCATGGCCGTCCTGTACCTGCTGCTGGGCGGCGCCGACCTCGGGGGAGAGATCCGACAGTGAGCGAGCAGCGAAGCACAGTGATCAAGGGAGCGCGGATCCTCGGCGGCGAGCCCGCCGACATCCTCGTCCGCGGCGGGGTCGTCGAGGAGGTCGGCCAGGGGCTGACCGGCGACGAGACGATCGACGCCCGGGGCCTCATCGCCCTGCCCGGCCTCGTCGACCTGCACACCCACCTGCGCGAGCCGGGCCGGGAGGACGCCGAGACCGTCGAGACCGGCACCCGCGCCGCCGCCCTGGGCGGCTACACCGCCGTCCACGCCATGGCCAACACCGACCCGGTCGCCGACACCGCCGGCGTCGTCGAGCAGGTCTGGCGGCTGGGCCAGGAGGCCGGCCACTGCGACGTGCGCCCGGTGGGCGCCGTCACCGTCGGCCTGGAGGGCGAGCGGCTGGCCGAGCTCGGCGCGATGGCCGACTCGGCGGCCCGGGTGCGGGTCTTCTCCGACGACGGCAAGTGCGTCTCCGACGCGGTGCTCATGCGCCGCGCCCTGGAGTACGTCAAGGCGTTCGACGGAGTGATCGCCCAGCACGCCCAAGAGCCGCGGCTGACCGCGGGCGCGCAGATGAACGAGGGCGCGGTCTCCGGCAGGCTCGGCCTGACCGGCTGGCCCGCGGTCGCCGAGGAGGCGGTCATCGCCCGCGACTGCCTGCTGGCCGCGCACGTCGGCTCCCGGCTGCACGTCTGCCACGTCTCCACCGCCGGCTCGGTGGAGATCATCCGATGGGCCAAGTCCAAGGGCTGGGACGTCACCGCCGAGGTGACCCCGCACCACCTGCTGCTGACCGACGACCTTGTCGAGGACTCCCCGGTCGGCGCCTACAACCCGATCTACAAGGTCAACCCGCCGCTGCGCACCCGCGCCGACGTCGAGGCGCTGCGCCTCGCGCTGGCCGACGGCACGATCGACTGCGTCGCCACCGACCACGCGCCGCACCCGGTCGAGGACAAGGAGACCGAGTGGTCCGCCGCGGCGATGGGCATGATCGGACTGGAGACGGCGCTGTCGGTGGTTCACGAGGCCATGGTGGAGACCGGCCTGCTTGACTGGTCGGGTGTCGCCGAGCGCATGTCGTACGCCCCGGCCAGGATCGGCCGCCTGGCCGGTCACGGCCGTCCCGTCGAGGCGGGCGCCCCGGCCAACATCACGCTGTACGACGCCTCGGCGCGCGCGGAGGTGGACCCCTCGGGCTTCGCCTCGCGCAGCCGCAACACGCCCTACGAGGGCAGGACGCTGCCCGGCCGGGTCGTCGCGACCTTCCTGCGCGGCAGGCCGACCGTCCTGGACGGCAAGCTCGTCTGACGCCTCACCCCGCCGCCCGCCGTACGGTCCGCTCCGTACGGCGGGCGGGAGGGGCCGCCGGATCCCGGCCCGCGAAGGCGCGGAGCGCCGGGGGGAAGCGCACCCGACGACGCGTGCGCGGACGCGTGACGGCCGGCCCGCGCCCGGGAACGGGCGGGCGGGGCCGGACGGACGGCGCGTCTCACATCGTGGAGGCACCCTCCACCAACATGCCTGATATTTCATACTTTGCGGAGCAGTGACCGATATGATCGGGGTTTTCGAGTGACCGCAGTGCTAGTGCTGGAAGACGGCCGTGTCTTCCAAGGGGCGCCCTACGGCGCCGAGGGAGAGACCTTCGGCGAGATGGTCTTCAACACCGGGATGACCGGCTACCAGGAGACGCTCACCGACCCCTCGTACCACCGTCAGATCGTCGCGATGACCGCGCCGCACATCGGCAACACCGGCGTCAACGACGAGGACCCCGAGTCCTCGCGGGTCTGGGTCGCCGGCTACGTCGTCCGCGAGCCCGCCCGCGTCTCCTCCAGCTGGCGCGCCCGCCGCTCCCTCGACGACTACCTCCGGGAGCAGGGCGTCGTCGGCATCGCCATCCCCGGCACCCGCGCCCTCACCCGCCACCTGCGCGAGCGCGGGGCCATGCGCGCCGGGATCTTCTCCGGCGACGCCCTCGCCACCGTCGAGGAACTGGTGGAGCGCGTACGGCGCAGCCCCGGCATGGAGGGCGCCGACCTGGCGCGGGAGGTCTCCACCGCCGAGCCGTACGTGGTGCCGGCGATCGGCGCCAAGCGTTTCACCGTGGCGGCCGTGGACCTCGGGATCAAGGCGATGACCCCGCACCGGCTGGCCGAGCGCGGCTGCGAGGTGCACGTCCTGCCCGCCGCCAGCACCGCCGAGGACATCCTCGCGCTCGACCCCGACGGGGTCTTCTTCTCCAACGGCCCCGGCGACCCGGCCACCGCCGACGCCGCCGTCGAGGCGCTGCGCGGCGTCCTCGCCGCGGGCAGGCCGTTCTTCGGCATCTGCTTCGGCAACCAGATCTTCGGCCGGGCCCTGGGCCTGGGCACCTACAAGCTGCGCTACGGCCACCGCGGCGTCAACCAGCCGGTCCAGGACCGGAGCACCGGCAAGGTGGAGATCTCCGCGCACAACCACGGCTTCGCCGTACAGGCGCCGCTGGACGGGCCGTTCGACACGCCGTACGGCCCGGCGGAGGTCAGCCACGTCAACCTCAACGACGACTGCGTCGAGGGGCTGCGGCTCACGGACCGGCCGGCCTTCAGCGTCCAGTACCACCCCGAGGCGGCGGCGGGTCCGCACGACTCCGCGGGCCTCTTCGACCGGTTCTGCGACCTGATGGAGCAGCACGCGACCATGAAGACGGAGGATAAGGATGCCTAAGCGCACGGACATCCGGTCGGTCATGGTGATCGGCTCCGGGCCGATCGTGATCGGCCAGGCCTGCGAGTTCGACTACTCCGGCACCCAGGCCTGCCGCGTGCTGCGCGCCGAGGGCTTCCGCGTGATCCTCGTCAACAGCAACCCGGCGACGATCATGACGGACCCGGAGTTCGCCGACGCCACCT
The DNA here is from genome assembly GCF_042873875.1 of Streptosporangium sp. NPDC004379. Lineage (NCBI taxonomy): Bacteria > Bacillati > Actinomycetota > Actinomycetes > Streptosporangiales > Streptosporangiaceae > Streptosporangium > Streptosporangium sp. NPDC004379. The sequence goes on along the minus strand of NZ_JBIAMC010000001.1, from coordinate 240,244 downwards.
ACGTCGAGCCGATCACCCCGGAGATCGTCGAGAAGATCATCGCCAAGGAGCGGCCGGACGCCCTCCTGCCCACCCTCGGCGGCCAGACCGCGCTCAACACCGCGATCGCGCTGCACGAGGCCGGGGTGCTGGAGGAGTACGGCGTCGAGCTGATCGGCGCCGACGTGGACGCCATCCAGGCGGGCGAGAACCGCGAGATGTTCAAGGCCATCGTCGGCAAGGTCGCCGCAGAGCGGGGCCTGAACGCCGAGTCGGCCCGCTCGGTCGTCTGCCACACCATGGACGAGTGCCTGGCCGCCGCCACGGAGCTGGGCTACCCGCTGGTGGTGCGCCCCTCCTTCACCATGGGCGGCGTCGGCTCCGGCTTCGCCCACGACGAGGACGGCCTGCGCCGCATCGCCGGGGCCGGCCTCGACGCCTCCCCGACCAGCGAGGTGCTCCTGGAGGAGTCCATCCTCGGCTGGAAGGAGTACGAGCTGGAGGTGATGCGCGACCGGGCCGACAACGTCGTCATCGTCTGCTCCATCGAGAACCTCGACCCGATGGGCGTGCACACCGGCGACAGCGTCACCGTGGCCCCCGCGCTGACCCTGACCGACCGCGAGTACCAGAACATGCGCGACGTCGCCATCGCGGTCATCCGCGAGGTCGGCGTGGACACCGGCGGCTGCAACATCCAGTTCGCGGTCGACCCGGCCACCGGCCGCATGGTCGTCATCGAGATGAACCCCCGGGTCTCCCGCTCCAGCGCGCTGGCCTCGAAGGCCACCGGCTTCCCGATCGCCAAGATCGCGGCCAAGCTCGCCATCGGCTACACCCTGGACGAGATCCCCAACGACATCACCCGGGAGACCCCGGCGTCGTTCGAGCCCTCGCTCGACTACATCGTGGTCAAGGTCCCGCGGTTCGCCTTCGACAAGTTCCCCGGGGCCGACGCGACGCTGACCACCCACATGAAGTCGGTCGGCGAGGCCATGGCCATCGGCCGGTCCTTCCCCGAGGCCCTGCAGAAGGCGCTGCGCTCCCTGGAGAAGAAGGACGCGGTCTTCACCTGGGCCGGGGAGCCCGGCGACAAGGACGCGCTGCTCGACGCCTGCCGCACCCCGCACGACGGCCGCCTGCGCGCCATGCAGCAGGCCATCCGCGCCGGGGCGACGCCCGAGGAGCTGTTCGGGGCCACCTCGGTGGACCCGTGGTTCCTCGACCAGCTCTTCGCGATCGACGAGGTCGCCGGCGGGCTGCGCCGGGCCCCGCGGCTCGACGCCGAGGCGCTGACCCTGGCCAAGCGGCACGGCTTCAGCGACGCGCAGATCGCCGAGCTGTGCGACATGACCGAGGAGCGGGTGCGCGACCTGCGCCACGCGCTCGGCGTGCGGCCGGTCTACAACACGGTGGACACCTGCGCCGCGGAGTTCGCCGCGCGGACGCCCTACCTGTACTCCACCTACGACGAGGAGACCGAGGTCCCGCCGGGCGAGCGGCCCAAGGTCATCATCCTCGGCTCCGGTCCCAACCGCATCGGCCAGGGCATCGAGTTCGACTACGCGTGCGTGCACGCCTCCTTCGAGCTGTCGAAGGCCGGCTACGAGACCGTCATGGTCAACTGCAACCCCGAGACGGTCTCCACCGACTACGACACCTCCGACCGGCTCTACTTCGAGCCGCTCACCCTGGAGGACGTCCTGGAGGTCGTCCACGCCGAGCAGCAGAGCGGCACGGTCGCGGGCGTCATCGTCCAGCTCGGCGGCCAGACCCCGCTGGGCCTGGCCCAGGCGCTCAAGGACGCCGGCGTCCCGATCGTCGGCACCTCGCCGGAGTCGATCCACCTCGCCGAGGAGCGCGGCGCGTTCGGCCGCGTCCTGGCCGAGGCGGGCCTGCCCGCGCCCCGGCACGGCACCGCGACCGGCGAGCAGGACGCCCTGGAGATCGCCGCCGAGATCGGCTACCCGGTGCTGGTGCGGCCCTCCTACGTCCTCGGCGGCGCCGGCATGGCCATCGTCTACGACGACGAGACCCTGGTCACCTACATGTCCCGGGCCGGGGCCGCCAGCGACCACCCGGTGCTGGTGGACAAGTTCCTCGACGAGGCCGTCGAGATCGACGTGGACGCCCTGTTCGACGGCGAGGAGCTCTACCTCGGCGGCGTCATGGAGCACATCGAGGAGGCCGGCATCCACTCCGGCGACTCGGCGTGCTCGCTGCCGCCGATGACGCTGGGCAGCCACGACATCAAGCGCATCCGCGCGGCCACCGAGGCCATCGCCCGCGGCGTGGGCGTGCGCGGCCTGATCAACGTGCAGTACGCCATGTCGGCGAACATCCTGTACGTGCTGGAGGCCAACCCGCGCGCCAGCCGTACGGTGCCGTTCGTCTCCAAGGCCACCGCGGTGCCGCTGGCCAAGGCGGCGGCCCGGGTGATGATGGGGGCGGGGATCGCCGAACTGCGCGCGGAGGGCATGCTCCCGGCCGAGGGCGACGGCGGCACCCTGCCGCTGGACGCGCCCATCGCGGTCAAGGAGGCGGTGCTGCCGTTCAACCGGTTCATCCGCAGCATGAACGACGCGGTGGACACGGTGCTGGGCCCGGAGATGCGCTCCACCGGCGAGGTGATGGGCATCGACGAGTTCTTCGGCATCGCCTACGCCAAGTCGCAGGCCGCCGCCTACGGCTCGCTGCCGGTCAAGGGACGGGCGTTCGTCTCGGTGGCGAACCGGGACAAGCGCGCCATGATCTTCCCGGTGAAGGCGCTCGCCGATCTCGGCTTCGAGATCCTGGCCAGCGAGGGCACCGCCGAAGTGCTGCGCCGCAACGGCGTCCATGCCAAGATCGTGCGCAAGCAGAGTGACGGGCCGGGCCCCGACGGTGAACCGACCATCGGCCGGCGGATCCTGGACGGCGAGGTGGATCTCATCGTGAACACGCCCTTTGGCAGCCCCGGCCAGTCCGGGCCGCGGCTGGACGGCTACGAGATCCGCACCGCGGCCGTGCTGCGGGGCATCCCGTGCATCACGACCGTCCAGGGCCTGGCCGCCGCCGTGCAGGGCATCCAGGCGATCGTACGCGGCGACGTGGGGGTACGGTCCCTCCAGGAGCACGCGGAGCGGCTGAGGGGACGAGTGAGCGAAGTGGCCGGCGAAGGATGAGCCGTCCGCGGAGTGAGCGAGGAGCCGAACGCGACCGTGTGGACGGGCGGCTGAGGGGACGAGTGAGCGAAGTGGCCGGCGAAGGATGAGCCGTCCGCGGAGTGAGCGAGGAGCCGAACGCGACCATGGGCACTGCAGACTGAGGGGATGAGACCCGGGAGGACGTAGGCGGGGGGCGAGGCGAAGGAGACCACGGGCACGGCGGATCTGCGGGGCGGACGCCCCAGGCGGAGGTGAGGAAGACGCCTGTTACTCCGGTGCAGGTGACCGGCACGGTGCTGACGACGCGCCGGGTCGACGCCTACCATGCGCTGACCGTGGTGGCGCCCGGCATCGCCGAGCGCTTCCGGCCCGGTCACTTCGTGGCGGTGGCGGTCGGCGGCGCGCGGACGTCGTCGCTGACCCGCCGTGCCTTCTTCGTCCACGACGTCAAGCCCGACTACGGCGGCACCGTGGAGTTCGTCTTCACCGTGCGCGGACCGGGCACCGAGTGGCTGGCCGAGCGCCGGGCCCGCGACACACTCGACCTCGTCGGGCCGCTCGGCCGCCCCTTCCCGCTGCCCCGCGACCCGGTGGGCTGCGTCCTGGCCGGCGGGGAGCACGGCTCGGCCGCGCTGTTCCCGCTGGCCGACGCGCTCCAGCGGCGCGGCTGCCGGGTCGACTTCGTGCTCGGCGCGGCCTCCGCCGACCGGGTGTTCGGCGCGCTGCGCGCCCGCCGGATGGGGGAGACCACCACGCTGACCACCGAGGACGGCTCGGTGGGGATGCGCGGCAGGGTCACCGACGTGCTGCCCGGGGTGATCGCCGACGTGCGGGCCGACGCGGTCTACGCCTGTGGCCCGATGGCCATGCTGCGCGGCGTCACCGCCGTGGCGGTCGAGTTCGACATCCCGGTCCAGGTGGCCGTGGAGGAGCGGATGGCGTGCGGGACCGGCGTGTGCATGACGTGCGTGCTGCCGGTCATAGGGGACGACGGCGTCACCCGGATGGTCCGCTCGTGCGTCGAGGGCCCGGTCTTCCGGGGTGAGCGCGTCCGCTTCGACGATGTCGGAACGATCCCGTTCGACGCGCTGGGAGCGCCCGGTGGGGGATCGCGGCATGCCGGTTGACATGCGCACGTACCTGGGGCACGTGGAACTGGTCAACCCGATCACCACGGCCGCCGGGTGCGCCGCGTCGGGCGCCGAGCTGGCCCAGTTCTTCGACCTGGGCCGCATCGGCGCGCTCACCACGCGGTCGATCACGATGGCCCCCAGGGCGGGCCGTCCGACGCCCAGGATGGCAGAGACGCCCTCGGGCATGCTGAACTCCGTCGGGCTCCAGGGGCCGGGCGTGGACGTCTTCCTGGAGCGCGAGCTGCCCTGGCTGGCCCAGCGGAGCGTGCGGACGGTCGTCTCCGTCGGCGGCGGCACCGTGGCCGAGTACACCGCCCTGGCCCGCAGGCTCACCGACGCCCCCGGGGTGACCGCCGTGGAGGTCAACCTGTCGTGCCCCAACATCGAGGACCGCGGCCGGGTCTTCGCCCGTGACGGCGCCGCCTCGGCGGAGGTGATCGCCTCGGTGCGCTCGGTGATGCGCTACGACGTGCCCGTCGTGGCCAAGCTCTCCCCGGACGTGCCGGACATCGTCAGCGTCGCCCGCGCGTGCGTGGACGGCGGCGCCGACGCGCTCTCGATGATCAACAATCCGCTCGGCATGAGCATCGACACCGAGACCATGCGGCCCGCGCTCGCCGCGGTCACCGGGGGGCTGTCCGGCCCCGCCGTGCGGCCGCTGGCCGTACGCTGCGTGTGGCAGGTGCACGCCGCGCTGCCCAGCGTGCCCATCATCGGCATGGGCGGCGTGCTGACCGGCAGGGACGCCTTCGAGCTCATCCTGGCGGGCGCCTGCGTCGTCGCCGTGGGCACGGCCCTGTTCCACGACCCCTACGCCTGCATGCGGATCCTGCGCGAGCTGGAGGAGCTGCTGGCGGCCCGGGGGTTCAACCGGCTCGCCGACGCCGTCGGGCTGGCCCACCGCCCGCCGGGCTCATCGGCCCGGCACCGTACAGACCTGGAGGAGAGTTCCCTGTGAGGCCCGCACCCATCGCCGTCGCCCTGGACGCGCCCGACCTGGAGACCGCGGCCCGCTGGGCGGCCCTGGTGACGCCCCACGTCAGCACGATCAAGGTCGGCCTGGAGCTCTACCTCCGCTACGGCCCCGAGGTGATCGCCTCGGTGCGCGGCGCGAGCGGCATCGACATCTTCCTCGACCTGAAGCTGCACGACATCCCCAACACCGTCGCGGGCGCCGCCAGGGCCGTAGGACGGCTCAGACCGGCCATCCTGACCGTCCACGCCGGGGGCGGCCCCGCGATGATCTCAGAGGCCGTACAGGCCCTTCCAGACACGAAGGTGGCGGCCGTGACGGTGCTCACGTCACTGTCGGAGGCCGACCTGGAGCGGATCGGCCTCGCGGGCCCGTCCGGCGACGCGGTGCGCCGTCTGGCGGCCATGGCCGTCGGCGCGGGCGCCCAGGCGCTCGTCTGCTCGCCGCAGGAGGTCGCCGCGGTGCGCGGCGAGGTGGGGCCGGACATCACCCTGATCACCCCCGGTGTGCGCCCCGCGGGCTCCGGGAGCCAGGACCAGGCGCGGGTGGCGACGCCCGAGCGGGCGCTCGCCGACGGGGCGGACCTGCTCGTGATCGGCCGCCCGATCACCGGTTCGGCCGACCCCGGCGCGGCCGCCGCGGGCATCGCCGCGGCCCTCCGGAGGAGCGTCGTGACGGGCGGACGGCAGGTGTGATCTTCGTCGCTGAAAACGCCGTGTAGACCGTACTTTCGTCGACACCATGTCACAATCTCGTCACGCAGGGCGACAAAGTAGATTTTCTGGGGGGAGAAACCGGTCTTGACGTTGCTTGGAGCGTCATGACCAGCTAGTTTCCCTTCCCGTCCGAGTACATCGACAGGAAATTCGAGGTGACCCGGCGTGGCTCTTCCTCCCCTTACCCCTGAGCAGCGCGCCGCAGCCCTAGAAAAGGCTGCCAAGGCCCGCCGAGAGCGTGCCGAGGTTAAGAACCGTCTCAAGCACGGTGCCATCTCTCTGGCTGAGGTGCTCAAAGACGGGCAGGCCGACGACGTCATCGGCAAGATGAAGGTCTCGGCCCTCCTGGAGTCGCTCCCCGGCGTGGGCAAGGTCCGCGCCAAGCAGCTCATGGAGCGGCTCGGCATCGCAGAGTCCCGCCGCGTGCGGGGCCTGGGTGCCAACCAGCGGGCTTCACTCGAGCGTGAGTTCGGCGGAGCCGAGAGCTAGTCTCGGTTCACGCAGGACCATGTTCGTCCCGCTCAGGCGGGAAATGTCATCACGGGGGGTTTGGAGTGGCCGGATCGACGCGGCAGGGCGGCAGCCCTGCCTCGGGGAAAGCCGCTGAAAGCGGGTCCGGCGGCTCCACGTCCTCGGCCGCGGGCCGCGAGCGGGCGCAAGCCCTCTCCGGCCCGGCCGGCAGGCGCCTGACGGTCCTCTCGGGGCCGTCGGGCGTCGGCAAGTCCACGGTCGTCGCCGAGCTCCGGCGGGCACACCCCGAGGTGTGGCTGTCGGTCTCGGTGACCACCAGGAAGCCCCGTCCGGGCGAGACCCACGGCGTGGAGTACTTCTTCGCCGACGACGAGGAGTTCGACCGCCTGGTCGCCTCCGGCGAGCTGCTGGAGTGGGCCGAGTTCGCCGGCAACCGGTACGGCACGCCGCGCGGCCCCGTGCTGGAGAAGCTCGCCGCCGGGGTGCCCGCCGTACTGGAGATCGATCTGCAGGGCGCGCGGCAGGTGCGCGCGACCATGCCCGAGGCCCTCCTGGTCTTCCTGGCCCCCCCGACCTGGGAGGAGCTGGAGAAGCGCCTGCGCGGCAGGGGCACCGAGCCCGAGGACGTCATCGAGCGGCGCCTCGCGGCCGGCCGCGTCGAGATGGCGGCCGAGAGCGAGTTCGACCTGACTCTTGTCAACACGTCCGTCCGGGATGTATGCCACCGGCTGATAGCCTTGATGGCTGATGCTCCCGAGGCCTCGCGCCCCGGCCGTTCACCTAGCTAGGGGAAATCACACGTGGCTACCAACACCTCCTCCTACTCCGAAGGCATCACCAACCCGTCGATCGACGCGCTGTTGGAGATCGTCGACAGCAAGTACAGCCTCGTGATCTTCGGTTCGAAGCGGGCGCGGCAGATCAACGCCTACTACTCGCAGCTCGGCGAGGGCCTGCTCGAGTACGTCGGCCCGCTGGTCGAGACCCACGCGCAGGAGAAGCCGCTGTCCATCGCGCTGCGCGAGGTCAGCGAGGGCCTGCTCACCTCCGAGCCGATCGAGGGCTAGTCACACCGATGACGTCTGGCGAGGGCCCGGCGGCGGGCCGCCCGGCCGCGCCGGACGACGGCCCGATCGACGGTCTGATCGGCGACCCGGCCGGTGACCGGCACGGCCTCCCCGCTGACGCCGCGGCGCGCGCGGAGGGCCGGCCGCACCGCCCCTCCGTCGTCCTCGGCGTCAGCGCGGGCATCGCCGCCTACAAGGCGTGCGAGCTGCTGCGCCTGTTCACCGAGTCCGGCCACGACGTCCGGGTCGTCCCGACCCGCGAGGCCCTGAGGTTCGTCGGCGAGCCGACCTGGGCCGCGCTGTCCGGCAACCCGGTCGCCACCGACGTCTGGGACTCGGTGCACGAGGTCCCGCACGTCCGGATCGGCCAGGGCGCCGACCTGGTGGTGGTGGCGCCCGCCACCGCCGACGTGCTCGCCCGCGCCGCCCACGGGCTGGCCGGCGACCTGCTGACCAACACCCTGCTCACCGCCCGGTGCCCGGTGGTGTTCGCCCCCGCGATGCACACCGAGATGTGGGAGCACCCGGCGACCAGGGCCAACGTCGCCACGCTCCGCGAGCGCGGCGCGATCGTCATCGACCCCGCCGTGGGCCGTCTGACCGGCGCCGACACCGGCCGCGGCCGGCTGCCCGACCCCCGCGAGATCTTCGAGGTCTGCCGCCGGGCGCTGCGCGGGCGCGGCCCCGATCTGGCCGGCCGCCGCCTGGTGGTCTCCGCCGGGGGCACCCGCGAGGCCATCGACCCGGTCCGCTTCATCGGCAACCGCTCCTCGGGCCTCCAGGGGTACGCCCTGGCCCGCACGGCCGTCGCCCGCGGGGCCGAGGTCACCCTGGTGGCCGCCAACGTCTCGCTGCCCGACCCGGCGGGGGCGACGGTGGTCCGGGTGGAGTCCGCCCTGGAGCTGCGCGAGGCCGTCCTGGCGGCGCTGGAGGGCGCCGACGCGGTCGTCATGGCCGCCGCCGTGGCCGACTTCCGGCCCGCCGCGCAGCACGACTCGAAGATCAAGAAGACCTCGGCCGGGCCCGAGCCGGTCCACCTGGTCGAGAACCCCGACATCCTCGCCGAGCTGGGGGAGCGCCGCCGCGAGGGGCTCAAGCCGTACCCGCGGGTCATCGTGGGCTTCGCCGCGGAGACCGACGACGTCCTGGCCAACGGCCGCGCCAAGCTCGCCCGCAAGGGCTGCGACCTGCTCGTCGTCAACCAGGTGGGTGCGGGCCTGGCCTTCGGCACCCCGGACAACGCGGCCGTGGTGCTGGGCGCGGACGGCGGCCGGACAGATGTGCCCCGCGGTCCCAAGGAGGACCTCGCCGACGTGGTCTGGGACCTCGTCGCCGAACGCCTGGCCTGACCCGCCGCCCGCCACGGGTCCTCCGCGGACCCCGGCCGTGTCCTCCGGCGGGTACGGCGGGCACCTTCCGGGTTCTCGGCGGGGTCCCGGCCGGTGCCCGCAGGGGGCGTCCGTCCCGGCTGACGCCGACCGGTGACGGGCGAGGTTCCCGGCGGATCTCCGTAAGCGCTTGCCGGGGTTCCCCCGTAGGCGGATACTTCGTCCGGAAGGTCGTGGAACGCGTCCGGCCGGGAGGAGTCCACCATGCCGGTGTCCGCCGCCGTCCGGGCCCGGTGCCGCGCCCTGCTGCCCCCCGGTGAGGACATCCGCTACGTCCTGCCCGCCCTGTCGGTGGGCTCACCCGGGATGGCCACCTTCCTGATCGTGGTCTCCAGCCGGTCGATCTTCGTCCTGTCCACCCGGTTCTTCGACCGGGATATGCCGACCTCGGTGTACGCCACGCACGCGCGCCGTACCCGCCTGGGGCCCGTCGAGTTCTCGGTGGGCGCGGCCATCGAGCTGGGCGGCATGGTCTTCGAGATCGAGGAGGAGTACGCGGCGGTGATCTCCGCCGCCGACGCCGAGGTCTTCGCCCCCGAGACCCTCCCCCCGGACCCCCTCCCCGACCTCTGACCCCCACCCCGCCCCCGAGCCGCGACGCGCAGCGTCGCCGTGAGCCCGCTCGGGGGCGCCGGTGTCTGGACCCGCGAGGGGGCGCCGGTGTCTGGACTGAGGAGCGCAGCCGCGGAGCGGCGGAGTGACGAGGGAAGGCACCGGCTCAAAAAGCCCCCGAGCCGCGACGCGCAGCGTCGCCATCAACACAGCCCCGAGCCGCGACGCGCAGCGTCGCCATGAGCACAGCGGCACGATGCGAGATGTCGGCACCGGCCCCGACACGAGATGATACGAACGTGATGGTTTCGCGGCGCCGTCACAGGGGGGGCTAGACTTCGGCGGAGCGCTACTGGCGTCGTGCCGACGCCAGAGCCCCAGACGCCAGCAGCCGCTGCATGAGGAGCCACTGACTTGTCCCGTCGCCTGTTCACCTCCGAGTCGGTCACCGAAGGCCACCCGGACAAGATCGCCGACCAGATCAGTGACGCGATTCTCGACGCCATGCTCAAGGGTGACCCCAGGAGCCGCGTCGCGGTCGAGACGCTGATCACCACCGGCCAGGTCCACGTCGCCGGAGAGGTGACGACGGAGACCTACGTCGACATCCCCGGTCTCATCCGGGAGAAGATCCTCGACATCGGCTACGACGCCTCCCACAAGGGCTTCGACGGCGCCTCCTGCGGCGTCTCGGTGTCCATCGGCGCCCAGTCGCCCGACATCGCCCAGGGCGTCGACGACGCCTACGAGGCCCGTGAGGGCGAGGCCGGCGACGAGCTGGACCGCCAGGGCGCCGGGGACCAGGGCCTGATGTTCGGCTACGCCTGCCGGGAGACCCCCGAGCTGATGCCGCTGCCGATCACCCTGGCCCACCGCCTGTCCGAGCGCCTGTCCCAGGTCCGCAAGGACGGCACCGTTCCCTACCTGCGCCCGGACGGCAAGACCCAGGTCACCGTCGAGTACGACGGCGACAGGCCGGTCCGCCTCGACACCGTGGTCGTCTCCACGCAGCACGCGGCCGAGATCGATCTCAAGGAGATGCTGGCGCCGGACATCAAGGAGCACGTGGTCGACCCGGTGCTCGCCGGCCTGGACATCGACACCGAGGGTTACCGCCTGCTGGTCAACCCCACCGGCCGCTTCGAGATCGGCGGCCCCATGGGCGACGCCGGCCTGACCGGCCGAAAGATCATCGTGGACACCTACGGCGGCATGGCCCGTCACGGCGGCGGCGCCTTCTCCGGCAAGGACCCGTCCAAGGTGGACCGCTCGGCCGCCTACGCCATGCGCTGGGTCGCCAAGAACATCGTGGCCGCCGGTCTGGCCGACCGTGCCGAGGTCCAGGTCGCCTACGCCATCGGCAAGGCGCACCCGGTCGGTGTCTTCGTCGAGACCTTCGGCACCGAGAAGGCGCCGATCGAGAAGATCCAGGAGGCCGTGCTCCAGGTCTTCGACCTGCGTCCGGCCGCGATCATCCGTGACCTCGACCTGCTGCGCCCGATCTACTCGGCGACCTCCGCCTACGGCCACTTCGGCCGTCCGGAGTTCTCCTGGGAGGCGACCGACCGGGCCGAGGCCCTGCGTACCGCCGCCGGCCTGTAGATCGCAGACCGCACCCGGATCCGCCGACCGGATCCGCCCGGCAGCCCCCGTGAGCTCGCTCACGGGGGCTGTGCCGTTCGGGCGACCTTGATCGCGAGCCGGTCACCGGCAGGGGGTATTTTCTCCCTGAAGGATCTTGGGGGAGAACGTGGACGGGCGGTCGGGGGCGGGCGAACCGCCCGTGGAGATCACAGGTTTCGTGGGGCGCAAGAAGGAGGTCCGCCAGATCAGGCGCCTCCTCCAGGCGTCGAGGCTGGTCACCGTCACCGGTGTGGCGGGCGTCGGCAAGTCGCGGGTGGCGGTGGAGGCCGCCTCCGGGGTGCGCCGGGCCTTCGCCGACGGCGTCCACGTCGTGGAGCTGGCCGGGGTCGGCGACCCCGGCCACCTGGAGCTGGCGGTGGCCCGGGCGCTCGACCCCACCGGCACGCTCGCCGGTCCCGGGGACCCGGGGCTGGCCGGCCGGCTCGGCGACGGGCGGGCGCTGCTGGTCCTCGACTCCTGCGAGCACCTGGTGGACGCCTGCGCGGAGCTGGCGCAGACCCTGCTGGAGAACAGTCCCGAGTTGAGGATCCTGGCCACCAGCAGGCAGCCGCTCGGCGTGCCGGGTGAGCACATCGTGGCGCTGCCGCCGATGGCTCTGCCCGGTCCGCGGGCCGGGACCTCCCCGGCCGCGCTCGCCCGGTACGACGCGGTCGCGCTGTTCCTGGAGCGGGTCACCGCGGCGAACCCCGGCTACGCGCCCTCCGACGCCGACGCCGCCAGGATCGCCGAGATCTGCGTCAGGCTGGAGGGCATCCCGCTGGCCATCGAGCTGGCCGCCGCCCGGGCCCGCGAGATCCCGCTGGGGCTGATCCTGCGCTTCCTCGGCGACCGGCTCTGGCTGCTGGCGGGCCGTACGGCGGGCGGGCGGCACCCGACCGTCGGGGCCACCGTCGAGTGGAGCCACGAGCTGTGCACCGCCGACGAGCGGCTGCTGTGGGCGCGGCTGCCGGTCTTCGTCTCCTCCTTCGACGTGGCGGCGGCCGAGGTGGTGTGCTCCGACGGGGAGCTGCCTCCCGAACGGGTGCTCCCGGCACTGCTGGGGCTGGTGGACAAGTCGATCGTCGTGCCGGTCAGGCAGGACGAGGACACCGTCTACCGGCTGCCGGGCATCATCCGCGAGTACGGCGTCGCGGCCGGGGGCGTCGACCGGGAACGGCTGCGCCGCCGCCACCTGGACCACTACTCCGGTCTGGCGCGGCGGGGCAAGGACGCCGGCCGGCACGGCGACCAGCTGCGGATGTGGATCCGGGTCCGGCGGGACTGGCCCAACCTGCGGGCGGCCCTGGACCTGTGCGCCGAGGACGCCGCTCTGCGTGAGATCGGGCTGATGACGGCCGCGTCGCTGTGGTACCTCTGGGTGGCCTGCGGGATGCTCCGGGAGGGCCGCCACCACCTGGAGCGGCTGCTGGCCCTTCCCGGGCCGTGGGACGACGCCCGCGCCTGGGGGACGCTCACCCTCGTCTACATCGCCGAGGCCCGTGGAGACCTGGAGCTCGCCCGGTCGCTCCTGGAGGAGTGCGCCGGGCACTCCCCGCCCGGAGCCCCCCTGATCCCCCTGGTCCATCTCAAGATGAGCGGCACGGCCGCCTTCCTGGAGGGCGACATGCGCGGTGCGGAGCGCATGCTGGGTGAGGCCGCCGAGCGGCTCGTCCCCGCTGGGGAGGTGCCCGAGGTGTTCCTGCCCGCGCTGATCGAGCTGGGCACGAGCCTGGCCTGGGGTGGGGAGACGGCACGGGCGGGGGAGGTCTTCCTGGAGTGCCGCCGGATCTGCATGGAGCTGGGGGAGGAGTGGGCGAGCGCCTACGCCGACTACGGCCTTGGCCTGGTCGCGCTGGCCGAGGGCGACGCCGGCCGGGCCGCGGCGTACGCGCGGGACTCCCTGCGGGTCAAACGGCGGCTGGCGGACGCGGTGGGCATCGTCTTCTGCCTGGAGTTGCTGGGCTGCGCCGCGGCCTGCGAGGGCGACCTGCCCCGGGCGGGGCGACTGCTCGCCGCGGCGCGGGCCGGCCGGAGCGACAAGGGGCTGCCGGAGGGGGGCTACCCGGTGATGACGGCCGACAGCGCCCGCTGGGCCGAGACGGTGGGCAGGGGGCTTCCGTCCCGGGAGGCCGAACGGGCGGCCCGCGAGGGCGCGGGGATGGGCCTCGCGGAGGCGGTCGCCTACGCGCTGGGCGAGGAGCCGGGCCAGGGCGCCCGGGACGCCGGAGACGCCGGGAACACCGCGGGCGCGCCGGGCGGGGCCGTACGGGACGCCGGGGACTGGGCGCCGCTGACCCGCAGGGAGCGAGAGGTCGCCGAGTTGGTCGCCGACGGGCTGACGAACCGGCAGATCGCCCACCGGCTGATGGTGGTCCAGCGGACCGTGGACTCGCACGTCGAGCACATCCTGGCCAAGCTGGGTTTCTCGGCGCGCGCCCAGATCGCGGCGTGGGCGACCCGGCGCCGCCGGGGCTCGTGAGCGCCGGCTGCTAGGTTCTGTTCCCCGGAGAGCCGAAGATCCGCCGGAGAGCCGGGGAACGAGAGCCGGGGAACGAGAGCCGGAGGGGGAGAGGAGGCGGTGATGACGGCACGGCCGGGAAGACGGCGGCCGGGGAACCTCCCGGTGGACCTGTCCAGCTTCGTGGGACGGGCCGGGGAGCTGTCCGACGCCGCGCGCCTGCTGGCCGGTGCGCGGCTCCTGACCGTCACCGGTCCCGCCGGAGTGGGCAAGACCCGCACCGCGCTGCGCCTGGCCGGCGGTCTGCGCCGCCTGTTCCCCGACGGGGTGTGGCGGGTCGAGCTGTCGGGCACCGGCGACCCCGCGGCGGCCGTCGCCGCGACTCTGGGGCGGCACGCGCCCTTCCCCGCACGGGACGAGGCGCGGGAGGCGGCGTCGAGCGGGCCACGGGAGGCGAGGGGGAGCGGGGCCCGGGACGCCGCGCCGGGCACGGTGTGGGAGGCCGTCACGGTCGCCGCCGCCACCGACGCCATCGCCGTCACCGAGGACGCGGTTCCCGGAGGCCCGGCCCCCGCGGGCGTGGCTCCGGCGGCGCCGAGGCCGCGTGACAGGCGGATGCTCCTCGTCCTCGACACCTGCGAGCACCTCCTCGGCGAGGCGGCCCGGCTGGCCGGGTCACTGATGGCCGGCGCGTCCGGCGTCACCGTGGTGGCCACCAGTCGCAGGCCGCTCGGCCTGCCGGGGGAGCGGGTGCTGCGGCTGGCGCCGCTGCCGCAGGCGGACGCCGTGCGGCTGTTCGAGGACCGGGCGGTGGCCGCCGACCCCGGTTTCACCCTGACCGCCGCCGCCGCGCCGGTGGTCGCCGAGATCTGCGACAGGCTGGACGGGCTGCCGCTGGCCGTCGAACTGGCCGCGGCCCGGATGCGCTCGATGTCGGCCGGGGATCTGCTGGAGGAGCTGCGCCACCGGTTCACCCTGCTGGGAGGCGTGAGCCGGAGCGTGCTGCCGCGCCACCGGGACCTGCGGGCGGCCGTGCAGTGGAGTCACCGGTTGTGCGACGCCGAGCAGCGGAGGATGTGGTCGATGCTCGGAACCCTGCCCGGCCCCTTCGACCTGGCCGCCGCCGAGCGGGCCTGCGCGGCGGCGCTCGGTGCGGACCGGGTGGCGCCGGTCCTGGCCGAGCTGGTCGAGTCGTCGGTGGTGCTGCGCGAGCCGGGGGACCGGTACCGGATGCCGAAGCTCTACCGGCGGTTCGGCCCCGAGCCCCCGGAGCTCACGGAGCGCCCCGAGCATCCCGCGCATCCCGAGCGCCCTGAGCACCCGGCGGGGCACCGGGCGCGGCCGTCCGCGCCACGGCAGCCACGCGGCGTCTGGCGGCCCGTGTGCGGGGCCCGCCAGCCGGCGCGGACGGGACAGGCGGTCGCCGGGACGCTCAGCGCCCGGGAGCTCCAGGTGGCCGAGCTGATCACCGAGGGGCTGTCGAACCCGCAGATCGCCGTGCGGCTGGGCATCGCCAAGCGCACCGTGGACGCCCATGTCCGCAACATCCTCGCCAAGGGAGGACTGGCCTCCCGCACCCAGGTGGCCGCCTGGGTGGCCGAGAGCGACCGGCAGCCGCCCGCGCGTGCGTCCGGGGACGACACCGTACGGTGACCGGCTCCGGTACGGCGACCGGCCCCGTGCCCGGAGACGGCCGGGAGCGCCGGGGAACGCCCGAGGACGGGCGGGAACGTGGGAGAACGCCCAAGGACGGATGGAACGCCGGGGAACGCCCAAGGACGGATGGGAACGGACAGGGACGAGCCCGATATAGGCACATCAACCGATGCGGAACGCCCAGCCGGGCCGTCATCATGGACGCGGCCAGTGGGGCACCACGCGTGTGCCGGCTTTCCGCAGCGTTCGGGTGGGACATGGGAGGGGTCCCCTTCCACCTGATTGTCGCCGGGACGCGCCCCGTGTCGGGCGTGACCCACTGGCCCTGGACGCGTCTCCCACCCGGTGGCGCGGCGCGACGCGGCCCGGGCGTCCGCCGCCGGGTGGGGTGTTCCACCCATGCCCGGCGGGTGGCCGGCCCACGGCGCCGCCGGCGATGGCGGCGGCCGGATCCTCCCATGCCCGGCAGGGTGGCCGGGTCTGGTAGACCAGGTGGGTGACCGAGACCCGACCCGCACCCGGCGCCCGCCCGTCCTGCGACGAAGGTGCGCTGCTGCCGCTCGACGCCGTGCGCCGGGAGCGGGCCGGGGAGGCGGCGCCGGGCGCGTCGCGGCGGGCCGGGGCGCCCGCCAGGGGTGTGCCGGAGCCGGCCGCTGTGCTGCCGGTCGCCAGGGTCGCCGTGGACACCCCGCTGCCCCACCTCGACCGGCCGTTCGACTATCTCGTCCCGGCCGCCATGGACGCCGAGGCGGTGCCGGGCGTGCGGGTCCGTGTCCGCTTCGCGGGCAAGCTCGTGGACGGGTTCCTGCTGGAGCGGGCCGAGGCCAGCGAGCACCAGGGCCGGCTGGCCCGCCTGGAGCGGGTGGTCTCCCCGGAACCGGTGCTCACCCCCGGGATCGCCGCGCTGGCACGCGCCGTGGCCGACCGCTACGCCGGGACCATGGCCGACGTGCTGCGCCTGGCCGTGCCCCCGCGCCACGCCCGGGCGGAGGCGGAGGAGCGCGCGGAGACGCCCGGCGATCCCGGGCGCGGCACCGCTCCCGGGGACGGTCCCGGCGATCCCGGCGGTCCCGGCGGTCCCGGTGATCCCGGCGATCTCAACGGTCCCGCCTCCTCTCCGGTCTCCGGCGGCCCGGGGCCCTGGGCCGACTACCCCGACGGGGAGGCGTTCCTCTCGGCCCTCGCCGAAGGACGCGCGCCGCGCGCCGTGTGGACCGCGCTGCCCGGCGTCACCGGCGACGGTCCCGAGTGGCCCCGCGCCGTCGCGGTCGCCGTACGGGAGACCCTCCGCGGCGGCAGGGGGGCGCTCGTGGTGGTGCCCGACGGAAAGGACGTGGCGCTGGCCGACGCGGCGCTGACGGCCGTCCTGGGCCCGGGAGCGCACGTCGCCCTCACCGCCGACCTGGGGCCCGCCGAGCGCTACCGCCGGTGGCTGCGGGTCGCCCGGGGACGGGTGCGCGCCGTCGTCGGCACCAGGGGCGCGGCGTTCGCCCCGGTCACCGGTCTCGGGCTGGCGGTCATCTGGGACGACGGCGACGACCTGCACGCCGAGCGGCTCGCGCCGTACCCGCACGCCCGCGAGGTGCTCGCGCTGCGCGCCCACCAGAGCCGCGCCGGCCTGCTCGTCGGCGGACACGCCCGGACCGCCGAGGCCACCCGGCTGCTGGCCACCGGCTGGGCCGGCACCCTCGTCGCCGCCCGCCAGACGGTCCGGACCAGGGCCCCCTGGGTACGGCCGGCCGGCGAGGACGCGGAGCTGGCCAGGGACGAGGCGGCGCGGGCCGCCCGGCTGCCCAGCCTCGCCTGGCGGGCCCTGCGGGCCGGTCTGGAGCGCGGCCCGGTGCTGGTGCAGGTCCCGAGGCGCGGCTACCTCCCCGCGCTGGCCTGCCAGAACTGCCGGGCGCGGGCCCGTTGCGGGCACTGTTCCGGGCCGCTCGCCCTGCGGTCGGGCCACGCCGTGCCGTACTGCCGCTGGTGCGGGCGGATCGCGGGCGACTGGCGCTGCCGGGCCTGCGGCGCGTCCCGGGTGCGCGCGCAGATCGTCGGGGTCCGCCGGACGGCGGAGGAGCTGGGGCGCGCCTTCCCCTCGATCCAGGTGAGGACCTCCGGCCGGGACGGCGTGCTGACCACGGTCGGTCCCGGCCGGGCGCTGGTGGTCGCCACGCCCGGGGCGGAGCCCGTGGCCGAGGAGGGCTACGCCGCCGCCGTGCTGCTGGACGGCTGGGCCCTGCTCGGCCGGCCCGACCTGCGGGCGGGCGAGGAGACGCTGCGCCGCTGGATGAACGCCGCGGCGTTGTTGCGGCCCCGCGCCGAGCTGGTCGTCATGGCCGACTCCGGGGCGCCGGCCGTGCAGGCGCTGCTGCGCTGGGATCCCATCACCCACGCCGAACGGGAACTGGCCGACAGGACAGAACTGGGTTTCCCCCCCGCGGTGCGGATGGCGACCCTCACCGGCTCGCCGGCGGCGGTGAGGGAGATGCTCGGCGAGGTGACGCTGCCGGACGGGGCGCAGGTTCTGGGACCCGTGCCGGTCGAGACGCACAGGGGCGACCAGGTGCGGGAACGCGCCATGATACGGGTCTCACAGGGGTCGGGGACGGCGCTCGCCACCGCGCTGAAAGGGGCCGTCGGAGTGCGCTCGGCACGCAAGAGCCCGGAGCCGGTCCGGGTGTGCATTGACCCTCTCGATGTGATTTGACGTGTTTCCCCGATTCGCGGTGCCGTCGGTAAGCCGTTAATTTTCCCCTGTGTCGATCGAATGGGTGAATCGGGCCGTCGCCGACCTGCGCGAGTGGGGGCGCACGCGGGACGTCGACGTCGACGTCGACGAGGTCCGGCTGCTCTGCGACTACGCGAGCGACTATCTGAACGTGCACGAACTGGGGGATTTCACCCCGGTCACCTTCGAGGAACTGCTGCTCGACATCTACCCGCGGAAGGTCATCGCCCCGCCGGAGAGCGCCGCCGAGACCGTCGCCGCCGCCCGGACGCTCGTCGACTTCCTGCTCGCCACCGAGGAGATCGGCGGCAAGATGGCCGCGCGGATGCGCTCCACCCTCGACCGGATCGAGCCGGAGATGCCGGTGGCGCTCGCCGACACCTCCCTGTTCGGCATGGCCAAGAGCCTGTTCAGCGCCATGGGCGCCGACTCGCTGGAGCAGGATGACGCGCCGGAGCCGTCGGAGGCCGGGGCCGGGGGACACGACGGGGAGCACGGCGACGAGCCGTGCGACTGCCCCGCCTGCTCCCCGCCGCTCCCGCCGGTACGGCTCGCGCCCCGCGAGGAGCTGGCCGCCGACGTCGTGCGGGTGCCCCTGGTGCGCGACGCCCGGCGGCTGGCCCAGTGGATGCTGGCCGGGGGCCGCACGCCGACCGTCAGGGGGCGGCTGCGGGTCCGCGACGCCGCGGAGGCCCGCGCCCAGCTCGGGGTGGCCGACCCGGTCCTGCTGTGGGACCTCGCGGTGCACGCGGGTCTGGTGCGGGTCGAGCGCAACGCCGTCTTCGACGGCGAGGACCCCGCTCCGCTCGACGTCTGGACGGCGGCCGTGGGCTTCCTGCTGACCTCCGGCCCGGGTGGCGCCGTCACCGGCCACCCGGCCCTCGACGAGGAGCTCTACACCCTGCTCGACATGGCCTACCGCCTCCAGGAGCCCGTGCCGCTGCCCACGGTCGCCGAGCACCTGGAGGGGATCGGGCTGCTGGACGACGGGCCGGTGGACCTCTCCGCGTTCGTGCGGCGGCTGGCCTACTGCGGGCTGGCCGAGACCGGCGTGGACGGCCCCGCCGACGACGAGGGCGACGGCGGTCCCGGCGGCGGTCCCGGCGACGGCGAGGACGACGACCCGGCTCCGGAGGCCCTGGAGCTGACCCCGCTGGCCGTGTGGGGGATGCGGGAGCTGTACGGCGCCTTCGGCATCGAGGCGCCGGAGGTGGCCGACATGGTCGCCGTCGGCGCCCCCGAGCTCATCGAGGAGCTGCTGTCGGGCATCCCGGAGGAGATGGCCGAGGCCGACATCGAGGGCTGGCTGCGCGGCAGGCCGCCGCTGGAGGCCGCCGTCGAGCTGCTCGACGCGGCCTCCGGCGCGGCGGCGGTCGTCAGGGGCGTCGCGGTGTCGATCGTCGACCGGCTCGGACCCGAGGCCGAGGAGGCGGTCCGCCGCCGCCTGGACGAGGCCGAGCTGCGCCCGCACGCCATCCACTGGCTCTCCGCCCGGGGGCTGCCCGCGCCGGGGCTCACCCCCGACGAGGCGCTGTGGATGAGCGTCGACATGCTCGCCCTGGCCATCTCCGCCGCCGAGGACGACCCCGAGGCGTTCGCCGAGAACATCTCGGCCTCCGGCCCGCCGGCCCACGTGATCGAGGAGATGTGGCGGGTGGACCACCCCGAGGTCGTCGAGGTCCTGGAGCTGCTCGGCCGCTCCATGCGCGACCAGGCCACCGCCAAGGCCGCCCGCAAGGCCGCTTTCAAGGCACGTTCCCGCGCCATCGGCTAGCCGTACACCCGTGGGGCTCGAGTGCAGTAAGTTGCTCGGGTGGCAAAGAGCGGGAACTCCGGCAACGTCTTCGATCTCGGCGAGCTGCGCAGGCTCGTGGAGGAGCTGGGATCGGGGTCGCGCGAGGCGCGCGCCGCGGTCCTCGACGAGGTCGCCGCGGACGGCGACTGCGACTGCCCCGGCTGCGGTCCCGACGCGCTGAGCTTCCCGCCGGTCCGGCTCGCCCCCGACGAGGAGCTGGCCGCCGCCGTTCTCGACGTCCCGCTGGTGCGCGACGCCCGGCGGCTGGCCGCGTGGACGGGCACCCGCCAGGTGACGCCCGAGGGACTGCTGCCCGACCCGTTCCTGCCCTGCGCCGAGCTCGGCCTGCCGGGTCCGGCCCGGCTGCACCTGCTGTGGGTCGTCGCGGTCAACACCCGCATGATCCGCATCATGCGGGGCGTGGCGTCGCCCGGCCCCCTGGCGCCGCCGGCCTCGCCGCCTCCCGCCGTGCTGCTGGAGTTCTGGGACGGCGTGGTGATGGACGTCCTGGACCGCGCCGACGAGTCGCTGACCGGCTCCGCCGTGGTCGACGACCACCTGGCCGAGATGCTCGCCACGATGTACGCCGTGAACGAGGGCCTGTCCCGCGCCACGCTCGTCAAGGGCATCCTGCAGTCCCACGAGGTGGCCTGCCAGGCCCGCCCGGCGGAGATGCGGGCCCTGGCCGCCGCGCTGCCCGCCGAGCTGGAGGCGGCGCTGGAGCTGCTGGGCTACTGCGGGATCATCGAGACCTCCCCCGCGGGCCTGCCCCGGCTGACCCCGCTCGGCATGTGGGCTGTCCGCCAGGACCTGCTGCGCGAGGGCCACGACGCGCCCACCGCGGCCGAGGTCGCGGTCTTCGCCGGCATCGACGCCACCGAGCTGGTCGACGCGGTCACCAACCGCTCGGCCGCCCCCAGCGCCGTCACCGTGTGGCTCGCCTCCCGCACCCCCGAGGCCGCGGCCCGGGAACTGGTCAAGATCGCCGCGTCCGGCACGGCCGCCCAGCGCGCCACCGTCGGCTCCATCCTGGAGGAGCTCGGCCCCGAGGCCGAGGTCCCGCTGCGGGAGGCCCTCGCCGAGCCCGCGATGTGGCGTTACGCCGCCTCCTGGCTGCACATCCGCGACCTGCCCGCGCCCGCCCTCACGCTCGCCGACCGCACCTGGCTCACCGTCGACACCCTCGCCGCGATGACCTGTCCCGGCCGGGCCTCCGACGTGGCGCGCGAGTTCGACCTGCTCGAACCCGGCGAGGACCCGGTCCGGGTGATCGAGGAGATGTCCCGGGCCGGCCACCCCGACACGATCGCCGTACTCGACCTGCTGGCCGCCCGGCACGGCGAACCGGCCGTCGCCAAGGCCGCCCGCAAGGCCGCGATGAAGGCCCGCTCGCGCTGACCCGCGAGGGGCGCCGGTGTCTGGACTGAGGGGCGCCGCGAGGGGCGCCGGTGTCTGGACTGAGGAACGCAGGAGCGAAGCGACGGAGTGACGAGGGAAGGCACCGGATCAAGAGCCCCGAGCCGCGACACGCAGTGTCGCCATCAACAGGGAGCGAAGCGGCGGAGTGACGAGGGAAGGCACCGGTTACCAGCCCCCGAGCCGCGACGCGCAGCGTCGCCATGAGCACAGCCGGTGGACCCGGTCCGGGCCCTTAGACTTGGGGGATCCCCTGAGAAGCGTGAGGAGAGCCTGTTGGCCATTCAGTCGATCCGTCTTTTCGGCGACCCGGTGCTGCGCACCCCCGCGGAGCCGGTGAAGGACTTCGACAAGGAGCTGCGCAAGCTCGTCAAGGACCTCACCGACACGATGATGGACGCCCCCGGCGCCGGCCTGGCCGCGCCCCAGATCGGCGTGGGCCTGCGCGTCTTCACCTACTACGTGGACGACCGGCTCGGGCACCTGATCAACCCCGACCTCGACCTGTCCGACGACCAAGACGAGGAGGGCGAGGAGGGCTGCCTGTCCTTCCCCGGCCTGTCGTTCCCCACGCCCCGGGCGATCCGGGCCGTGGCCAAGGGGTTCGACATGCACGGCGAGCCCGTCACCCTTGAGGGCACCGACCTGATGGCCCGCTGCTTCCAGCATGAGACCGACCACCTCGACGGCATCCTGTTCATCGACCGGATGGATCCGAAGCAGCGCAAGCTCGCCATGAAGGCGATCCGTGAGGCCGAGTGGAGCGGGATCGCCGCGCCCGCGATCAAGTTCTCCCCGCACACCACCCACGGGAAGGCTCTGTAGGACCTTGCGTCTGGTCTTCGCCGGTACCCCGGACATCGCCCTGCCCTCCCTGCGGGCCCTGCTCGACTCCTCGCGCCACGAGGTGGCCGCCGTCGTCACCCGGCCGGACGCCCAGTCCGGCCGCGGCCGGAAGGTCCACCCGAGCCCCGTCGCGGAGCTGGCGGAGGAGGCGGGCATCGAGATCCTCCGGCCGCAGAAGGCGGGCGATCCGGAGTTCCTGGAGCGGCTGCGCCTGATCGCCCCCGACTGCTGCCCGGTGGTCGCCTACGGCGCGTTGCTGCCGCAGGCCACCCTGGACGTCCCGCGCCACGGCTGGGTCAACCTGCACTTCTCGCTGCTGCCCGCCTGGCGGGGCGCCGCCCCGGTGCAGCACGCGATCCTGCACGGCGATGAGATCACCGGCGCGACCACCTTCCGGCTGGTCAAGGAGATGGACGCCGGCCCGGTCTACGGCGTCCTCACCGAGGAGATCCGGGCCTCCGACACCAGCGGCGCCCTGCTCGCCCGGCTCGCCGAGTCCGGTGCCGGGCTGCTCGCCGCCACCCTCGACGGGATCGAGGACGGCACGCTGGAGGCCGTCCCGCAGCCCCCCGAGGGGGTGAGCTTCACCAAGAAGATCACCGTGGACGACGCCAGGGTCGACTGGTCGGCGCCCGCCATGCGGATCGACCGGCTGGTCCGCGCCTGCACGCCCGCTCCCGGCGCGTGGACGGAGTTCCGCGGCCTGCGGCTCAAGCTCGGCCCGGTACGGCCCGTCCCCGAGGCCGCCGGCCCGGACGCCCCGGCCCCCGGCCGGATCCTGGCCTCCAGGAGGTCGGTGCTGGTCGGCACGGCCACCTTCCCGGTGGAGCTGGGCGAGGTGCAGCCGCAGGGCAAGCGCGTGATGAGCGCCCTGGAGTGGGCCCGCGGCGTGCGGCCGGGCGACGACGACCTCATGGGCGGCGCGTCATGAGCGGCCAGGGGAGCGGCGGCGCGTCCCGCGGCGGGCACGGCCCCGGCCGGAACGGCGGCTCGGGCGGCCGGGGCGGCCGGGGCTCGGGCGGCGGCCGTCCGAGGCGGCCGGCGCGCGACGAGCCGCGCAACGCCGCCTACGACCTGCTGCGCGCCGTCGACGAGCGCGACGCCTACGCCAACCTGCTGATGCCCGCACTGCTGCGCGAACGCCGCCTGACCGGCCGTGACGCGGGCCTGGCCACCGAGCTGGCCTACGGCACGCTGCGCGGCCTCGGCACCTACGACGAGGTCATCGCCGCCTGCAGCGACCGCGCCCCCGAGGAGGTGGACCCGCCGCTGCTCGACGCCCTGCGCCTCGGCGTCCACCAGCTCCTCGCCACCCGGGTGCCGCCGCACGCCGCCGTGGGCACCACCGTCGACCTGGTACGGCTGCGCGTCGGCACCGGCGCGTCGAAGTACGCCAACGCGGTGCTGCGCAAGGTGGCGACCCGGTCGCGTGAGCAGTGGCTGGGGATCGTGGCCCCCGGCCCGGAGGCCGACCCGGTCGGTCATCTGGCCGTGGTCCACAGCCACCCCCGGTGGATCGTCACCGCGCTGCGCGACGCCGTGGGCGGCGGCTTCGACGAGACCGCCGCGCTGCTGGCCGCCGACAACGAACGCCCCCGCGTCACGCTGGTCGCCCGTCCCGGCCGCGCGTCGGTCGAGGAGCTGCTCCGGGAAGGGGCCCTGCCCGCCGCGTACTCCCCCTATGCGGCCTACCTCCCCGAGGGTGACCCCGGCGCCGTCCCGGCGGTGGCCGAGACGCGCGCCGCCGTCCAGGACGAGGCGAGTCAGCTCGTCGCGCTGGCCCTGGCCCGCGTCCCGGTGCGCGGCCGCGACACCCGCTGGCTCGACCTGTGCGCGGGGCCCGGCGGTAAGGCGGGCCTGCTCGACGCCATCGCCACGCACGGCGACCCGGCCGCCCGCGACGCCGGAGCCGGTACGGTCACCGGAGCCGAAGAGTCCGCGGCCACCGGGACCGGGGCCGAGGCGACCGGGGCCGGGGCGACCGGGGAGCCGGGACCGGCGGGTTTCGGGGGCGGGGCCCGGCTGGTCGCGGCCGAGCTGCAGTACCACCGCGCCCGGCTGGTCCGGCAGTCCACCCGCGAGGCGGCGGTGATCACCGCGGACGGCACGGCCCCCGCCTGGCGGCCCGGGGCGTTCGACCGGGTCATGGTCGACGCCCCCTGCACCGGCCTGGGCGCGCTGCGCCGCAGGCCGGAGGCCCGCTGGCGGCGCGACCCGCGCAGCCTTCCCGAGCTGGGACGGCTGCAGCGCGCGCTGCTGGACTCGGCCCTGGAGGCCGTGCGCCCCGGCGGGGTCGTCGCCTACGTCACCTGCTCGCCGCACCTGGCCGAGACCTCCGCCGTGGTCGGTGACCTGCTGCGCCGTCGCGACGACATCGAGGCCCTCGACGCCCGCGCGTACCTCCCCGGGATCGAGGGGCTGGGTGAGGGCCCGTACGCCCAGTTCTGGCCGCACCGGCACGGCACCGACGCGATGTTCCTGGCCCTGCTGCGCCGCGGCTGAGGCCGGCTGGGGCCGCTGTCCGTTCCCGCACGCCACCGGGCCGCCGGGTCATCCGCCGGGTGGGGACGGCCGTCCCGGAGCGGGTGACCGTACGCTGGAAGGCGGGACGGGGGAGGCCGGACCGGGTCCGGTGCGCCGCCGACTCGTTGGCGCGCCCCTGTGGACCTGACGGCTTCACCGGGTTCCAATGGTCTTTTGCGCGTTCGCGGGCGCTCGCCGGCCGCCGTGCCGCTGCAACCGGCGTGGCGGCGGGTACGGCGGGCCGTCCCGGACGCGCGACGACCGGCGACGGGACGGGGTGCGGAAAATGTGCGGAATATCCGGCTGGGTGGACTTCGACCGCGACCTCGGGCAGGCGGGACGCACCGCGCTGGCCATGACCGCCACCATGGCCTGCCGGGGGCCCGACGACGAGGGGCTGTGGCTGGCCCCGCACGTGGCGCTGGGACACCGGCGGCTGGCCGTGATCGACGTCGAGGGCGGCCGGCAGCCGATGGTCGCCGAGGAGGACGGCCGGCCGCTGGCCGTCCTCACCTACAGCGGCGAGGTCTACAACTTCCGTGAGCTGCGCGACGAGCTCGCCGCCCGCGGCCACCGCTTCCGCACCCGCAGCGACACCGAGGTCGTGCTGCGCGCCTACCTCCAGTGGGGCGGCGACTTCGTCACCCGGCTGAACGGCATGTTCGCCTTCGCGATCTGGGACATCCTCCGCGAGGAACTGCTGCTGGTCCGCGACCGGATGGGCGTCAAGCCGCTGTACTACCGGCCGACCCCGGCGGGCGTGCTGTTCGGCTCCGAACCCAAGGCGATCCTGGCCAATCCGCTCGCCCGCCCGGCGGCGGTCGACGCCGACGGCCTGCGCGAGGCGCTCGCGCTCGTCAAGACACCGGGGCACGCGATCTACCGGGACATGCACGAGGTCCGTCCCGGCGAGATCGTCACGGTGAGCCGCCGGGGCCTGGCCCGGCGCCGTTACTGGCGGCTGGAGGCGCGCGAGCACACCGACGACCTCGACACCACCGTCCGGACCGTGCGCGACCTGCTGGACGACATCGTCGAGCGCCAGCTCGTCTCCGACGTCCCGCTGTGCACCCTGCTGTCCGGCGGCCTCGACTCCAGCGCCGTCACCGCGCTGGCCGCGAAGGCGTCGAAGGAGCACGACGCGGGCGGAATCCGGTCGTTCGCCGTCGACTTCGCCGGCTACAGCGACAACTTCCGGCCCGACGAGATGCGGGACACCCCCGACGCCCCCTACGTCCACGACGTCGTACGGCACGTCGCCCCCGACCACAGCGACATCACGCTCGACTCCGCCGACCTCATGGACCCCTCCGTACGGGCGGCGGTCCTGCGGGCCCGCGACCTGCCCACCGGCATCGGGGACATGGACGCCTCCCTGCTGCTGCTGTTCACGGCGGTCCGCCGGCACTCCACCGTGGCGCTGTCCGGGGAGTCCGCCGACGAGGTGTTCGGCGGCTACCGCTGGTTCCACGATCCGGAGACGGTCGCCGCCGACACCTTCCCGTGGCTGGTGACGCCGGGGGCCGGGCGGTTCGGCGGGCTGGCCGCGCTCCTCGACGACGCCTTGCTGCGCAAGCTCGACCTGCCCGCCTACCGCGCCGAGAGCTACCACCAGGCGCTCGCCGAGTCGCCGCGCCTGCCGGGTGAGAGCGGCCTGGAACGGCGCATGCGGGAGATCTCCCACCTGCACCTCACCCGGTTCGTGCAGATCCTCCTCGACCGCAAGGACCGCATGAGCATGGCCGTGGGGCTGGAGGTCAGGGTGCCGTTCTGCGACCACCGCCTGGTGGAGTACGTCTTCAACGCGCCCTGGTCGATGAAGACCTTCGACGGGCGGGAGAAGAGCCTGCTGCGAGCCGCCACCACGGACGTGCTGCCCCGCTCGGTCCTGGAACGCCGCAAGAGCCCCTACCCCTCCACGCAGGACCCCGGCTACGACGCGGCGCTGCGCGAGCGCGCGGCCCGGCTGCTCGACCGCCGCGACATCCCCGTCGCACCGCTGATCGACGTCGGCAGGGCGCGGGCCGCGCTCGCCAGGCCCGCCGGTCCCGGCGGCGCCCCGGACGGGGCCCGGGCGCAGCTGGAGGGGCTTCTCCAGCTCAACGCCTGGATGGCCGAGTACGACGTCCGGCTCGACCTCTGACCGGGCTCGGATCCCCGGCGGGGTCCGGCGGGGTCCGGCGGGGTCCGGCGGGGTCTAGTGAGGTCCAGCGGGGTCCGGCGGGTCCGTCCGGGGAGACGCTCAGCCCGGCGGACCCGTCCGGCCCGCCGCCCGTCCCGCGCGTCCCGCTCCGGTGGGAGGTGCGGTGTCCGGCGGCAGCGGCCGGGCGCCCAGCCGTCCGGCCAGGGCCAGCGCCACGACGCAGGCGATGACGACGTCGGAGGCCAGCGGGGCAACCCAGGGACGGTAGACCTCGACGGCCCAGCGGACGACCGGGGTGGGCGGGAGCGTGAGCAGTCCCGCGGCCCCGGGCAGGTAGACCAGGCTCGTCACGACGCCGCGGACCAGCATCAGCCCGTCCAGGCGGCAGGCGGGCATGAGCGCGAGGAGCGGGAACAGCAGGGCGTCGTACCAGGGGTGCTGCATCGGCGAGGTGAGCAGCCAGCCCAGGCAGCACGCCAGCGCCGTCCGTACGGCCGGCGTCCCCGCCCCCGGCCCGGCCTGCGCCCCGGAATGCGGTCCGGAGTGCGGTCCGTACGGCGCCGCGGGCAGCCGCAGGCACAGCAGCGCGCCGACCAGGACGGCCGCGCCGAGGGCGAGCCGCCCCTCCAGCGCGACCGCCTCCGGCCCCTCGCCGAGCCACGCCGCCACCGCCACCCGCCACGGGTCGGCCAGCGCGCGGGAGGCGACCTTGCCCGCGACGTTCGCCAGCGCCTCCGGGCCCCGGGTGGCGTAGGCAGCCGTCAGGGCCACGACCGCCCCGGCGGCCGTGGCCGCCAGCGTGGCGGGCGACCGGCGGGCCGCCCAGAACAGCCCGGCCCCGGCCAGCGCGAACGGCGCCTTGACGGCGGCCGCCGCGCCGAGCAGCACACCCGCCGCCAGGCCGCTGCGCCGCGCGGCGAGGAAGGACCCGAGCAGTAGGAGCGTCCCCAGCCCGTCGACGTGGCCGCCGGCCACCACGTGCCACAGCATCAGCGGGTTGAGGCTCCACAGCAGGTGGGCGCGGACCCGCCGCTCGCGGGCGGGCCCGGCCAGCCGGTCCAGGAGGAACGCCGACAGCAGGAAGGCCAGCCCGGCCATCGCCTTCCAGGCGAAGACCGTGCGGGCCATCGACGCGCCGCCCAGCCACGAGGCGGCCTGCTGCGCCCAGGTGGCCACCGGCCCGTACACCGACGGGGCGTTCCGCCAGGCCGGGGGGGAGAACGCGCCGACCGGGTCGCCCACGGCGTGCAGCCACGCCGGGGTCACCACGTACGGGTCGTGCCCCAGCGCGGCGATGCGCCCGTAGATCGCGTAGTTGAGGGCGTCGGTCGAACCGGCGGGCGGCACGAGGACGAAGACGAGGACGGCCACCGCCGAGGCCGCGAGCATCGCGCCCGGCGCGAGGTGCCGGCCCCGGCGCAGCGCGTACAGCCCGGCACCGGTTCCCAGCGCGCCGGCGACGATCGCCGCGGCGCTCAGCAGGATCACCGGAGTGGCGGCGGAGGCGGACGCGAAGGACCAGGGCGGTCCGTCTCCGAGGGCGGGCACCGCGGCCGAGGGGCCCGCCAGGCAGAGGAGCAGCATCGCCGCGATGGAGGCGCCGGTCAGGGCGAGCCAGGCGCGCCCGGCGAACCGCGCGGCCCGGCGGGGAGCGGGGACGAGCACCGGCTCCGGCATCGGCATCGGCTTCCAGCTTAGAACACCCACGAACGTAGATCATCTACGACATTCCGGGGTCCCGCGTCCGGACGGTCCGGGTGGGGACGGCGTTCGCCGGGTGATCGGGGCGGGTGAGGTGATGGAGATCGGCTGAGTGCGGCGAGGAGGATCACGGGTGACGTGGCCGGTGCCGAAAGGCCGGCGGACCGACGGGGTGATCGAGGCGGCCGGGGGAGGGCCGGTGGGGGCCGCCCAATAGACTCGGCCGCATCATGGCCGTACAGATCTCACCCAGCATCCTGTCCGCCGACTTCGCCCGTCTCGCCGAGGCGGCCGCGGCGGTCTCCAACGCCGACTGGCTGCACGTGGACGTCATGGACAACCACTTCGTGCCCAACCTGACCCTCGGCCTGCCGGTCGTGGAGTCACTGGTCAAGGCCGGCCCGCTGCCGCTCGACTGCCACCTCATGATCGACGACCCGGACCGCTGGGCCCCGGCCTACGCCGAGGCGGGGGCGGGCAGCGTGACGATCCACGCCGAGGCCGCCAAGGCCCCGGTCCGCACCCTGCGTGAGATCCGCGCCGCCGGGGCGCGCGCCGGTCTCGCGCTGAACCCGGCCACCCCCGTCGAGCCGTACGAGGACCTGCTCGGCGAGATCGACATGCTGCTGCTCATGACGGTCGAGCCCGGCTTCGGCGGCCAGAAGTTCCTCGACATGGTGCTGCCCAAGATCCGCCGGTCCCGCGAGCTGATCGAGGCGCACGGCGGCCGGGTCTGGCTGCAGGTGGACGGCGGCGTGTCGGAG
Source organism: Streptosporangium sp. NPDC004379 (assembly GCF_042873875.1). Lineage (NCBI taxonomy): Bacteria > Bacillati > Actinomycetota > Actinomycetes > Streptosporangiales > Streptosporangiaceae > Streptosporangium > Streptosporangium sp. NPDC004379. The sequence continues at coordinate 211,175 of NZ_JBIAMC010000001.1, read as the reverse complement.
CGCACCATCGAGCGCTGCGCCGAGGCGGGCGCGGACGTCTTCGTGGCGGGCAACGCCGTCTACGGCGCCGAGGACCCGGCCCACGCGGTGGACGTCCTGCGGTCCATCGCCGCCAAGACGGACCCGGCCGGCGAGAACGCCTGACCGGCGGGGATCCCGACCGGCGGGGAACCCTGACCATGGGAGTAGCCGACCGGCGGGAGCGTTTTCCCGGTGACCGGTGGGAAGGCCCGACCGGTAGGGAACCCTGACCGGCGGGGAACCCCGGCCACGGGAGCGGAACCCCGGCGGGCGCAGCCGGCCGCCGGGAAAGCCCGGCCGCCGGGAAAGCCCGGCCGGCCCGTCCGGTCCCGCCGGTGTTCTGCGATGCTTGTGTCATGGACCCGAGACGTGTCGCCCCCGGCCACCGGGGGCGCCCACGCGCATCCGACGGGAGGTGGCGCATGGACCACGGGCTGTTCGGACCGGGCTCGGTGACCTGGCGCGTGATGGGCGAGCCGATCCTGCTGGTCGGCGGGTTCAGGGCGCTGCTGATGCAGGGCCTCCACCCCAGGGCGATGCGCGGGGTCGCGCAGAACTCCGCGCTGATGGACCCGGGCGAGGCGTGGTCGCGCTTCCTGCGCACCTCCGAGTTCGTCCGGGTGCGGACCTACGGCACGACCGCCGAGGTCGCCGCCGCCGGGGCCAGGGTCAGGAGGATCCACGAGAGTCTCCGGGCCTTCGACCCCGACACCGGTGAGCGCTACCGCCTCGACGACCCCGACGCGCTGGCCTGGGTCCACGTCGGCGAGGTCGACTCCTACCTGTCGGTCGCCCGGCGGGCCGGGGTGCGGCTGAGCGACGCCGACGCCGACCTGTTCGTGGCCGAGCAGCGGCGCGCGGCCGAGGTCGTCGGCCTCAGCCCGGACGCCGTGCCCGGCTCGGTCCGTGAGATGCGCGACTACATCGAGGCCCGCCGGCCCGGCCTCTACTTCGCCCCCGAGGTGCCGCACCCGCTGCGCCAGTCGATCACCCAGTCGATCAGCGCGCCGCTCCCGCCGTACCTCGTGCCGTTCAAGCCGGTCCTGCCCGCGCTGACCGTGCTGGCCTTCGCCACCATGCCGCGCTGGGCCCGCAGGCTGTACGGCCTGCCCGGCACGCCGTTCGGCGACCTGTGGGCCACCGCCACCCTGCGGGCGCTGCAGACCGGCATCGGCCTGGTCCCCACTCCGGTGCGCTACAGCCCCGACGCCCGCCGGGCGCGGCGCCTGACGGCCGAGCGGGCCGCCTGAGCGTTCCGGACCGCCCTTGAGGGGGTTGCGGCATCCGGTAGGGGTGTTCCATGCGGTTTGCCACGCGTGGCACACTGATGTACGGACGCCGGCCTTCGGCGAGGCGTCCGTACGAAAGCGAGAAGGCAGGAAAAGCAAGAGCAGCGTGCTCCGGGGTCGGTGAAACTCCGAACCGGCGGTTACAGTCCGCGACCCGGTCGAATCCATCGACCGGTTGACCCGGTGGAATTCCGGGACCGACGGTCAAAGTCCGGATGGGAGGAAGCGCGCGGGCGGAAGAGGTGTCTTCGGGCACTCCTTTCGCCGATGACGGTGCGGGCCGCCGCCGTGAGCGGCGCGCGTGCCGTCGTGATCTCCCCCGGGGCCGCCGTGGCAGGCAAAGCTACTGGCGACGAGGAGACCCGGGTGACCGATCTGGCGCACATGCGCCGGGCCATCGAGCTCGCCGCACGCGGACGCGGCACCACCAGCCCCAACCCCGTGGTCGGCTGTGTCGTCCTCGACGCCTCGGGCCGGGTGGCGGGGGAGGGGTTCCACGCCCGCGCCGGTGGCCCCCACGCCGAGGTGGCCGCGTTGCGCGCCGCCGGTGAGCGTGCCCGGGGCGGCACCGCCTACGTCACCCTCGAACCCTGCGACCACACCGGGCGCACCGGGCCCTGCTCGGCCGCGCTGCTGGCGGCGGGCGTCGCCCGCGTCGTCGTCGCGGTGCGCGACCCCAACCCGGAGGCGGCGGGCGGCGCCGAGCGGCTGCGGCGGCACGGGGTGACGGTGGAGACCGGCGTCCTCGCCGCCGAGGCCGGGCGTGGCAACGCCGAATGGCTGACCTCCGTACGGCTCGGCCGCCCGCACGTCACCTGGAAGTACGCCGCGACGCTGGACGGCCGCTCGGCCGCCGCCGACGGCACCAGTCAGTGGATCACCTCCCCCGAGGCCCGCGCCGACGTGCACCGCCTGCGCGCCGAGGCCGACGCGGTCGTGGCGGGCATCGGCACCGTCCTCGCCGACGACCCCCTCCTGACCGCCCGCCCCGCGAGCGGGCCGCCCGCCCGGCAGCCGCTGCGCGTGGTCGTCGACTCCGCCGCCCGCGTCCCCGCCGGCGCCCGCGTCCTGGACGGCCGGACCCCCGCCCTGGTGGTGGTCGCCGCCGACGCCGACCCCGCCGCGGTCGAGGCCCTCGCCGGCCGGGCCGACGTGGTACGGCTCACCCGGCGCGAGCCGTACGGCCTCGACCTGGCGGAGCTGCTCGCCGAGCTGCGCCGCCGCCAGGTCGTCGGCGTGCTGCTGGAGGGCGGTCCCACGCTCGCCGGCTCGTTCCTGCGCGAGGGCCTGGTGGACCGGGTCGTCGGCTACCTCGCGCCCGCGCTGCTGGGCGCGGGGGCCGCCGCGCTCGGCCCGGCCGGCGTCGCCACGATCGCCGGCACCCACCGCCTGGAGTTCGAGGATGTCACCCCCACCGGCCCGGACCTGCGGCTCACCGCCCGGCCGATACCCCTTCGAGGAGATGCGGATGTTCACCGGAATCGTTGAGGAGCTCGGCGAGATCGCCGCGGTCGAGCCGTTGCCGGACGCGGCGCGGCTGTCGGTCCGCGGACCGGTCGTGACCGCCGACGCCCGGCACGGCGACTCGATCGCCGTCAACGGCGTCTGCCTGACCGTGGTGGAGGTGGACGGGGACGTCTTCACCGCCGACGTGATGAAGGAGACCCTGGACCGCAGCTCCCTCGGGGCGCTGCGGCCCGGCTCCCCGGTCAACCTGGAGCGGGCCGTCCGCGCCGACGCGCGCCTGGGCGGCCACATCGTCCAGGGCCACGTCGACGGCACCGGCACGCTGCTGTCGCGCGAGCCGGGCGAGCACTGGGAGGTCGTCAGGATCTCGCTGCCGGCCGAGCTGAACCGCTACGTGGTCGAGAAGGGCTCGATCGCGGTGGACGGCGTCAGCCTGACCGTGGCGGGCGTGGACGGCGAGAGCCTCACCGTCAGCCTGATCCCCACCACGCTGCGGCTCACCACCCTCGGCGCCAAGCGGCCGGGCGACCCGGTGAACCTGGAGGCCGACGTCATCGCCAAGCACGTGGAGAAGCTGACCGCCGCCTACGCCCCCGGGGGCCGGGCGTGAACTGGACGCAGGCGGGATTCGAGGTCCTCGGCACGAAGGTGCTCTGGACCGACCTGGTCGGCAACGTCGCCTCCCTGGCGACGGTGCTGCTGGCGATCCGCAAGTCGCTGTGGACCTGGCCGGTGCAGCTCACCGGCGCGGTGCTGCTGCTCATCGCCTCGCTCACCGCGCACGTCACCGGCAACGCCCTCAAGCAGGTCATGTTCGGCGGCCTGGCGGTCTACGGCTGGTGGCGGTGGTCGCGCGGGGTCCGCGACGGCGGGAGCCTGCCCGTGCGGCCCGCGCGGTTCTTCGAGCGCGCCGGGATGATCGCGACCCTGCTGGTCGGCACGATCGCGGTGGGCGTCGTCTTCTGGGTCGCCAAGCTGTCCTGGGGCGCGGCCGTCCCGCCGCCCGAGGGCTACTACCTGGTCGCCGCCGACGCCTACATCTTCGTCGGCAGCGCCGTCGCCACCTGGGCGCAGGGGCGGGCGCTGGTCGACTTCTGGATCGTCTGGGTGGCCGTCGACCTGGTCGGCGTGCCGCTGGCCTTCAAGTCCGGACTCGTCGTGTCCGGGGCGGTGTACGGGGTGTTCTTCGTGCTCGTCCTGGCCGGGTTCCTCAACTGGCTCAAGGAGTACCGCTCTTCCCGGGCGGCACTCGTCCCCGAGGAGGCGTTGTGACCGTGCTCGACCCGATCGAACGTGCCGTCAACGACATCCGCGACGGCCTGCCCGTCGTGGTCGTCGACGACGAGAACCGCGAGAACGAGGGTGACATCATCTTCGCCGCGGCCCGCGCCACCCCGCAGCTGGTGGCCTTCACCATCCGGCACAGCAGCGGCGTGATCTGCGTGTCGATGCCCGGCGAGGCCCTCGACCGGCTCGGCCTGCCGCTGATGGTGAACGACAACCGCGAGCGGCTGCGCACCGCCTACACGATCAGCGTGGACGCCCGCGACGGCGTGAGCACCGGCATCTCCGCCGCCGACCGGGCCAAGACGATCCGGACCCTGTGCGACTCGGCGACCGAGCCCTACGAGCTGGTACGGCCCGGCCACGTCTTCCCGCTGCGCTACCGCGAGGGCGGCGTGCTGGCGCGGCGCGGTCACACCGAGGCGGCCGTGGACCTCGCCAGGCTGGCCGGGCTGACCCCGGCGGGCGCGCTCGCCGAGGTCGTCAACGACGACGGCACCATGAAGCGGCTGCCCGAGCTGCGCGAGTTCTGCGACGAGCACGACCTGGCGCTGGTCTCCATCGAGCAGCTCGCGGAGTACCGCCGCCGTACCGAGCGGATGGTGACCCGGGTCGCCGAGACCCGGATGCCGAACCGCCACGGGATGTGGCGCGCCTTCGGCTACTCCAGCGCCCTGGACGGCGGCGAGCACCTCGCCCTCGTCTACGGCGACCTGGAGGACGGCGAGAACGTCCTGGTCCGGGCCCACTCCGAGTGCCTGACCGGCGACGTGCTCGGCTCGCTGCGCTGCGACTGCGGGGTGCAGCTCGACAACGCCATGTCGATGATCGCCGAGGAGGGCCGCGGGGTGGTCGTGTACCTGCGCGGGCACGAGGGGCGCGGCATCGGGCTGCTGGCCAAGCTCCGGGCCTACAGCCTTCAGGACGCCGGCAGCGACACCGTGGACGCCAACCTGGAGCTCGGGCTGCCGGTGGACGCCCGCGAGTTCTCCAACGCCGGGCAGATCCTCGCCGACCTGGGCGTGAAGTCGGTACGGCTGCTCACCAACAACCCGGCCAAGCTGCGCGGGATGGACGGCTACGGCGTCAAGGTGCTCGGCCGTGAGCCGATGCCGGTGGCGGTGAACCCGTACAACGAGAGGTACCTCACGGCCAAGCGCGACCGCCTCGGCCATGACATCGGGCAGGAGCCGCCGGGAGGGACGGCGGCCGGGGACATCGGTGTGCCGGTCGCGCCGGGCGTCCGCGGCGGGCGGGAGGACGCGTGAGCGGCACCGGAAGGCCCCCGGCCGACGCCGCCGACGCCGCCGGGCTGACCGTCGGCATCGTGGCCGCCCGGTGGCACGCGGAGATCACCGACCGGCTCGTGGAGCGGGCCGTCCAGGCCGCCAGGGACAGCGGCGCCACCGAGACCGTCGTCCGGGTGGCCGGGTCGCTGGAGATCCCCGTCGTGGCCCAGGCGCTGGCCGCCCGCTGCGACGCGGTCGTCGCCCTCGGGGCGGTGATCCGCGGGGACACCGCCCACTTCGACTACGTCTGCGACTCGGTGACCTCCGGCCTGACCCGGATCTCCCTCGACGAACGGACGCCGGTCGGCAACGGCGTGCTGACCTGCGACACCCTCCAGCAGGCGCTCGACCGCTCCGGGCTGCCGGGAAGCAAGGAGGACAAGGGCTACGAGGCCACCGTCGCCGCCCTGGAGACCGCGCTGCTGCTGCGCGGCCTCGCCTCCGGCGAAACGTCCCGCTAGCGTCCGGCGCCGGAGACCCCGCGCCGGGCACGGACCCTCATGTCCCGAGGCCGGACGGCCGCAGGGCATACGGGCCGGCGGTGCCACCCGCACCGCCGGCCCGGGCTCACCCCCGCGGCATCTCGTACGGCTCGCCGCAGAAGTACTGGTTGAGGGAGTTGACGGCCGCGAGGATGAGCAGCCCGGCCCGGGGGTCGTTCCGCTGGACGTTGACCGAGATCGTCATACGCCTCCTCCCGGTGTCGTCGGCGAAGCCGAAGGTGACGTATCCGGGGATGGAACCGGTCGCGCCCCACTTCTCCCCGCAGGTCAGCGCCACCGCCTCCAGGCCGAGGCCGTACCGGGGGAACACCGGCGCCTGCGGGGTCCCCACCCCGGTCCGCATCTCCGCCAGCAGCCGCGGGCCGATGAGACGCCCGCCGAAGAGCGCCCGGTAGAAGCGGTTGACGTCGCGGCCGTCGCTCACCAGGCCGAAGGCGGCCCAGGCCCAGGAGGGATCGATGCGGGTGAGCGGCCGCAGCCCGTCCGTGTCCGCGCCTTCGGGCAGGTAGTAGCCGGTGGCGTGCGGGCCGTGGATGCGGGGGTCGGTGACCGGCAGGTAGGAGCGGGTCATGCGGGCGGGCCCGAGGATCCGCCGGTCCACCTCGGCGCTCAGGGTGTGGCCCGTCACCTTCTCCACCAGCATCCCCAGCACGATGTACCCGGCGTTGGAGTAGTGGAAGGCGCCGGGCTCCGGCCTCTCGACCTGCTCGGCGTACGCGACGAGCCGCTCGGGCCGGTAGGCGCGCCGCGCGTAGTGCCCGGGATCGGCGAACTCGGCGTGTTCCATGTAGTCGGCCAGCCCCCCGGTGTGATTGAGCAGCCGCCGGACGGTGACGCGGTCGCCGTCCCTGATCAGGCCGGGCAGCAGGGCGGCGATCGGGTCGTCGAGCCGTACCTTCCCCTCCTGGACCAGTTGCAGGACGACGGTGGCCACGACGCTCTTGGTCAGGCTGGCCACCCGGAACCGGGCCTGCGGCGGCATCGGGGCACGGGTGGTCAGGTCGGCGACGCCGCCGGTGCCGATCCAGGCGCCCTCGTCGTCGTCGACGCGGGCGAGCACCCCCGGAGCCCCGGCGGCCACGATCCCGTCCAGCGTCCTCCGCACCTCGGCCAGGTCGTCCCGCGGGCGCGTCGTCGCGTGGGCGGGTGCCGCGGCCCCGAGGAACGCGGTGACGGCCAGGGCGATCGCGACGGTACGTGACATCAGGGGGTCCTCATCGGTTCGGGGGAGCGGGCCGCCCGGCGGACTCCCGGCGGCGGCCGCCGGCGGAGGAGCCGCTTCGGCGGCCGCTGGCGGGAAGCGCTTCGGTGTCTTCCGGTGGGGGAGCGCTTCGGCGTCCTCCGGCGGCGTGGGAACGAGATCAATCCTCGGCGCGCGGGCGGGCGTCCGCCTCGTCGCCGAGATCGAGTTCCGGATGATCCCGTGGTCGCACACGGGTACGACCGCGGTGGGACGCGACGCCGGACGCCGGCCGGACCGGAGAGCAGGGGCCGGCCGGGTGTGCGATAGATTTCGTCAGGTGCCGTGATTGCCGCCACGACCGCTCTGAGCGGCGGTTTCCCGAAGGATCGTGATCGTTCAGTGAGCCCCGAATGAGCCCCGAGAGCGTCCCCGCGCCCCCGCTGCCCGTCGTGTGGCGGCCGAAGAAGGGACGGGCCGTGGCCTACGGCTTCGCCGGGCTGGTCATGCTGGGCGCCCTGGTGATGGCGTTCGTGCTGCCCGCGCCGTTCCACCTGCCCGACCGGATCGCGATGGTCGGGCTCGGCGGGGTGATCGCCTGGCTGCTGCACCTGCTCGGGCGGTGCCGGGTGGAGGCCGACGAGCGGGGCGTCACCGTGGTCAACCCGCTGCGGGTGCACCGCTACGAGTGGCCCGAGGTCCTGGGGGTGACGCTGATCGACAGCGAACCCTGGGCCAAGATCGACTTCGCCGACGGCGCGACCGTCGGCGCCATGGGCCTGCAGGGCTCGGAGAAGGAGCGGACCGTACGGCAGGTCCGCGAGCTGCTGGCGCTCATCCGGGAGCGCGGGGAGACCGACGAGCGCCACTGAGCGGCCCCGAACCCGCCGGAACCGGACACCGCCGGAACCCCTGGAAACGGGTGGGCGGGCGTAGCCTGATGTGGTGCGGTTGACCGACGTGCCGGGCCTCGGCTCGCCCGGCGAGCTGGCCGGGCTGCTCGACCGGCAGGCGTACCTCGCCGACGAGGGGCTGACCACCGCCGCCTTCCTGGCGCTGCGGATGGGCCGCCCGCTGCTGCTGGAGGGCGCCGCGGGGGTCGGCAAGACCGAGCTGGCCAGGGCCCTGGCGGCCGTGCTGGACGCGCCGCTGATCAGGCTCCAGTGCTACGAGGGCCTCGACGGCCCCCAGGCCCTCTACGACTGGGACTTCGCCCGCCAGCTCCTGCACCTCAAGGCCGCCGAGGCGGGCGGGACCGCCGACCCGGCCCGGCTGGAGACGGAGGTCTACGACCGGCGCTTCCTGATCGCCCGGCCGCTGCTGCGGGCGATCGAGACCTGGCCCAGCGTCCTGCTGATCGACGAGGTGGACCGGGCCGACGTGGAGTTCGAGGCGATCCTGCTGGAGGTGCTCTCCGACTTCGCGATCTCCGTCCCGGAACTCGGCACGATCCGCGCCGAGCACCCCCCGGTCGTCGTGCTGACCTCCAACCGCACCCGGGAGGTTCACGACGCCCTGAAACGGCGCTGCCTCTACCACTGGCTGGAGCATCCCTCCTTCGACCGGGAGGTCGCCATCCTGCTGCGGCGCCTGCCCGCCTGCTCCGAGACGCTCGCCCGGCAGGTCGCCGGCGCGGCCGGGCGGCTGCGCGGGGCCGGGCTGGTGAAGCCGCCGGGGATCGCCGAGACCCTCGACTGGACCGAGGCCCTGCTGACCCTCGGCGCCCGCGAACTCGATCCCGCCCTGGCCGCCGCCACGCTCGGCGCCCTGCTCAAGCACCGTGAGGACCACGAGGCCGCGCTCGGGGACGGGCTGTTCGATGACCTCCGCCGCTGACGGCCGCGACCTGGTCGCCGTCATGACCGGGTTCGCCAGGACGCTCCGGGCCGCCGGGGTCCCCGCCGACCACGCCAGGACCCAGGGGCTGCTGCGCGCGCTGTCCTGCCTGGACGCCGCCCGGCCCGGGGACGTCTACTGGGCGGGCCGGCTCACCCTGTGCGCCTCCGCCGAGGACCTCCCCCGCTACGACCGGGTGTTCGCGGCCTACTTCGGGGGCCTGCGGGCGGGCCCCGCCCGATCCGCGACGGTGACCGTCACCCGGCACGTCGCCACCCTCGGCGGCGAGTCCGGCGACGGCGGCGAGCGGGAGTCCACGGCGCGTCCGGCCGGGGCGAGCGAGCTGGAGGTGCTGCGCAACCGGGACGTGGCCGGGCTGACCGCCGCCGAGCTGGCCGAGGTGCACCGGCTGCTGGCCCTGCTCCGGGCCGGGCGCGAACGGCGCAGGTCGCGGCGGTCCCGGCCGTCGCGGCGGGGACGGCTCGACCCCGCCGCGACGATCCGTGAGACCCTGCGCCGCGGCGGGGAGACCGCCCGGCTGCGCCGCCGCGCCCGCCGCACCAGGCCCCGCCGGGTCGTCCTGGTGGTCGACGTCAGCGGCTCCATGACGCCCTACGCCGACACGCTGCTGCGACTCGGCCACGCCCTTCTCGCCGCCGAGCCCCGGGCCACCGAGGTGTTCAGTGCCGGCACCCGCCTCACCCGCGTCACCGCCGAGCTGCGCCGCCGCGACCCGGCCGCGGCGATGGACGCCGCCTCCCGCGCCATCCCCGACTGGAGCGGCGGCACCCGCCTCGGTGAGGAGCTGCGCCGGCTCCTCGCGCTGAACGACGCCCGCGGCGCGACCGTGGTCATCGCCTCCGACGGGTGGGAACGCGGCGACGTCTCGCTGCTGGGCGCGCAGATGGCCCGCCTGTCGCGGGTGGCGCACCGGGTGATCTGGGTCAACCCGCACCGGGGGCGGGAGGGCTACCGGCCGCTCACCGCAGGGATGCGCGCGGCCCTGCCGTACATCGACGACTTCGTCGCCGGGCACAGCCTGGCGGCGTTCGAGGAACTGGCCGCGCTCCTGGGAGGGGCTCATGCGTGACGTGTTGTCGCAGATCGTGCGGTGGTGGTCGGCCGGGGAGACGTTCGGCCTGGCCACCGTGGTGAGCACCTTCCGCAGCGCGCCCCGCCCGCCGGGCGCCGCCATGGCCGTGTTCGGCGAGGAGGCCGAGGGCAGCGTCTCGGGCGGCTGCGTCGAGGGCGCCGTCTACGAGCTGGCCCGCGAGGTGGCCGCCTCGGGCGCCCCGGTCCTGCAGCGGTACGGCGTGAGCGACGACGACGCCTTCTCGGCTGGTCTGACCTGCGGGGGAATCCTCGACGTGTTCGTCGAGCCGGTCTCGCGGGAGGCGTTCCCCGAGCTGGGGGAGGTGGCCGCCTCCGTCTCCGCCCGCGAGCCGGTGGCGGTGGCGACCGTGCTGTCCGGGCCCGGCCGGACCGGCGCCCGCCGGGTCGTCTGGCCGGACCGCGCCTCCGGCTCCCTCGGCGGGGACCGCCTGGACGACGCCGTCGACGACGACGTCCGCGGCATGCTCGCCCAGGGGATCACCGGGATCCGCCGGTACGGCCCGCAGGGCGAGCGGCGGCTCGACGACCTGGCGGTCTTCGTGCACTCCTTCGCCCCGCCGCCCCGGATGCTGGTCTTCGGCGCGATCGACTTCGCCGCCGCGGTGGCCAGGATCGGCAAGTTCCTCGGGTACCACGTGGTCGTCTGCGACGCCCGGCCGGTCTTCGCCACCGCCAAGCGCTTCCCCGACGCCGACGAGGTCGTCGTCAGATGGCCGCACGACTACCTGACCTCGATCTCCGTGGACGAGCGCACCGCGATCTGCGTGCTCACCCACGATCCCCGCTTCGACGTGCCGCTGCTGGAGGTCGCGCTGCGCACCCCGGCCGGCTACGTCGGCGCGATGGGCTCGCGCCGTACCCACGAGGACCGGCTGGAGCGGCTGCGGGAGGCCGGGCTGGGGGAGGCCGAGCTGGCGCGGCTGCGCTCGCCGATCGGGCTCGACCTGGGCGCGCGGACCCCCGAGGAGACCGCGGTGTCCATCGCCGCCGAACTGGTCCAGCTGCGCTGGGGCGGCTCGGGGCGGCCGCTCACCGGCGGTTCCGGGCGCATCCACGGGGACGGGGCCCGGCCGTGACCCCGGGGACCCCGGGGACCCCGGACCCGCGAAACCCGGACCCGGATCTCGGGGGCCCGGGGATCCGAGATCCACGGATCCGGGATCCGGGGCTCCGGGAGCCGGGCGGGTCCGCCGAGCCGGTCACCGCCGGGCTGCTGCTGGCGGCCGGGGCGGGCTCGCGGCTCGGCACGCCCAAGGCCCTGGTCGAGTTCCGGGGGGAGCGGCTGGTCGACCGCGGGGTGCGGACGCTGCGCGAGGGCGGCTGCCACCCGGTGGTCGTCGTGCTCGGGGCCGCGGCCGCGCAGGTGCGCGGGGCGGTGACGGTGCGCAACCCCGGGTGGCGCACCGGCATGGGCTCCTCGCTGCGCGCCGGCCTGGCCGCGTTGCCGGACGACGCCGAGCGAGTGGTGATCGCCCTGGTGGACCAGCCGTTCGTCGGGCCGGAGGCGGTGCGGCGGCTGATCCGGGCGGCGCGGCAGGGGGCGTCGGTGGCCGTCGCCGTCTACGGCGGGGCGCGGCGGAACCCGGTGCTGATCGCGAGGGAGCACTTCGGCCGGGTCGCCGCGATGGCGACCGGCGACGTCGGCGCCCGGCCGTTCCTGCGGGCCCACCCCGAACTGGTCGTCCCGGTGGCCTGTGACGACGTCGGCGATCCGGCCGACATCGACACCCCGGCCGACCTGTCGGCGCTGCGGGAGCGGTGACCCGCGCCGGACGGCGCGGGCCGTGCCGTACGCCGTGGGCCGTGCCGCGTGCCGCGCCGTCACGGCCGTGATCCGGGCGGAAGCTCCCGGACCTCCGGGACCTCCGGGACCTCCGGGACCTCCGGTGGGCTCCCGGAACCTCCTGGGACCTTTCGGGACCTCCCGGACCTCCCGTGGACAGAGCCTAGAAGCGCAGGGTGGCCACGGCCGCGCGGTGGTCGCTGCCCGCGGCCTCCTCGACGGCCGCGCCGGTGGCGGTCAGGCCGCGGTAGAGGATGTGGTCGGGCCGGGTGACGGGGAAGGACGCCGGCCAGGTGAAGCCGAGCCCCGACCCCGCCTCCTGCTGGGCGTCCAGCAGCGGGGGCACCAGGCCGGAGCGGTTGCGGTCGGTGGTGGCGGTGTTGAGGTCGCCGAGCAGGAGCAGCCGCCGGCTGTCGTCGGCGTCGACGATCCGCCGGACGTAGGAGAGGTTCTTGTCGCGCAGGTCCGTCTCGCCGGGACGGGCCGAGGCCAGGTGCATGACGTAGACGGTCACCCTGCCCTTGGGAGTGTTCACCACGGCCCGCAGCGCCCGCGCCCAGTCCAGGCCGATGTCCGCCTTGCGGGCCTCGACGATCGGGAACCGGCTCCACAGGCCCACCGTCGTGACCTGGTAGTGGTACGGGAAGGTCTCGCCGAGGGCCTTCGCCGCCGGGCCGCCCGGGGTGAGCTCCTGCAGCGCGACGAGGTCCCTGCCCTCGGCCAGGCGCTGTACGGCCCGCCCGGAGGCCGCGTTGGTCACTCCCACGTTGAGCGTGGCGACCGACAGGTCGCTCGGCCCGCCGGGCGGCCTGCGCAGCAGGGCGGGGCCGAACATGACCCCCCACACGGTCGCCGGGACCAGCGCGGCGGCGACGGCCTTCCACGAGCGGGCCGGCAGCGCGCCCAGCAGCAGGAACGGCACGGCGACGCCGAGCCAGGGCAGCCCGCTCTCCAGCACCGGCGTGAACCCGCCGAGATCCGGCAGGAGTCCGTGGCCGCCGAGGACCAGGGCGAGCGCTCCCGCCAACACGATGATCACCCGCTCGAGCACAGCACCGCTCCCCGCCCGTCTGATGATGATCCTCTACTGCCCCGAAACGCGTACGCTACCCGCTTCGCGGCGGGAAGGGGGGCGCTTGGTGGCAGGCCGGTGAGTCGATAGCCTGTCCCGCGAAGACAACGGAACATCATTCGGTTCTCCCGGGCCGTCCGGGAGGCCGGGCGATCCGGAAAAAAGGCCCGCGGGCGGGCCCGGACGCGGGCGGAAGGACGATCTCACGATGCGCATCGGCATGGCCCTGAACTACTCGGGGGGTTTCAAGGAGACGGTGGCCGAACTGGCCGACTACGAGAAGGCGGGACTCGACATCGTCTTCGTGGCCGAGGCGTACAGCTTCGACGCGGTGAGCCAGATGGGCTACATCGCGGCCAGGACGGAGCGGCTGCAGATCGCCTCCGGCATCCTGCCGATCTACTCCCGCACCCCGACCCTGCTGGCGATGACCGCCGCCGGCATGGACTACGTCTCCGACGGCCGCTTCACCCTGGGCCTGGGCGCCTCGGGGCCGCAGGTGATCGAGGGCTTCCACGGCGTGCCGTACACCGCGCCGCTGGGCCGTACCCGCGAGGTCGTGGAGATCTGCCGCCGGGTCTGGAAGCGCGAGCGCCTGACCTACGAGGGCAGGTACTACAACGTCCCGCTCCCCGCCGGCCAGGGCACCGGCCTGGGCAAGCCGTTGAAGATCATCAATCGCCCGGTCAGGGACCGCATCCCCATCGTGATCGCCGCCATCGGGCCCAAGAACGTCGAGCTGGCCGCGGAGCTGGCGGAGGGCTGGGAACCGATCTTCTACATGCCGGAGAAGGCCGCCGACGTCTGGGGGGCGTCGCTGGCCGCGGGAAAGGCCAGGCGTGACCCGGCCCTGGGTGAGCTCGACGTCATCGCCCAGGCGCCGCTGGCCATCGGCGAGGACGTGTCGGAGTGGCTGGAGCTGGGCCGGCCGATGGCCGCCCTCTACATCGGCGGCATGGGCGCCAAGGGCAAGAACTTCTACAACGACCTCGCCCGCCGCTACGGCTACGAGAGGGAGGCCGAGCAGATCCAGAACCTCTACCTCGACGGTAAGAAGGACGAGGCCGCCGCGCTCGTCCCGCACGAGCTGCTGGAGCAGATGTCGCTGATCGGCCCGGAGAGCCACGTCCGCGAGCGCCTGGCGGTGATGCGGGACTCGGGCGTCACCACGATCAACGTGGCCCCGCTGGGCCGCACGCACGCCGAGCGGGTCCGGCTCATCGAGAAGGTCAGGGACCTCACCGCCTGACGCCCCGCGCCCCGCGCGTCCGTGGAGCGCTGCGGGCGCCGCCGCGCGCCGGAGGCCCGCCGGCCCGTTGCCATACTCTGTTGAACAGAGTATGGTCTCGGTCGTGCCCAGAAGATCATCAGAGGTGAGCGAGCCGATGTACTTCGTGCTCGCCGCGCTGCTCGACGGCCCGCTGCACGGCCACGCGATCCTCAAGCGGATCGGCGAGCTGTCGGCGGGCCGGGTCCGGCCGACGGTCGGCACCCTCTACGCCATCCTCGAACGCCTCGCCGCCCGGGGAGTGCTCGTCGTCGACCGTGAGGAGACGGTCAACGGCCGGGCCCGCCGCTACTTCCGGATCACCGACGAGGGGGCGGCGATCGCCAGGAGCGAGGCCAGGCGCATGAACGAGGCGGCCGCCCTGGTCCTCGACCGCACGGCCCTCGCGTGACGCGGCTGGAGCGGGGCTACCGCAGGCTGCTCCTGGCCTATCCCGCGGGCTACCGCAGGGCGCACGGCGACGAGCTCGTCGACGTCCTGCTCGACACGGCGGAACCGGGGCGGCGCAGGCCCGAGCCCAGGGAGGCCCTGGGTCTGCTGATGGGCGGGCTGCGCACCCGCGTCGAGCACGCGGCGACGGGGCCCGCCCGGCGCGACGGCCTGCACCTGGGGGTCACCGCGCTGGCCGTCGCGAACCTGGCCGCGCTGCTCCCCTTCGCCGCCGCGATCCCGCTGTGGACCGCCCTGTCCGCCCTCGCCGTACTGGCCGTCCTGCGGGGGCGGGTACGGCCGGCCCTGCCCCTCCTGCTCCTCACCGGCGCGAAGGCCACGGCGATCGCGGCGGGGGTTCCCCTGTTCGACCACGCCCTGATGCCGATCGAGTCCGGCCTCCGGCCCCACGAGGGGTTGTTCGCCACCACCGGCCCCCAGGTCGTCGCCCTCTCCTACGCGCTCACCCTCGCCGGGTCGCTCGTGCTGGCGGCGGGCGCCCGTCCGCTGAGGACGCGCTCCTGGTGGTGGCTCGCGGTCGCGCCCGCCCTCTGCGCGGGTCCCGTCCTGATGGGCGAGTCGGTCTTCCCCGTCGGCGTGGTCCGGGCGGTCGTCGAGCCGGGGCTGCTGGTCCTGGCCGTCTGGGCGGCCCGCCTGGCGAGAGACCCGCGCTGGGGGGTGGCGGCCCTGGTCCACCTGCTCGCCGTCACCGTGGCGCTCGCCGAGCACGGGCCGTACCTGACCGTGCGGCACCTGGCCTACTGGGCCCTGCTCGCCCTCCCCGCCGTCACCGCCGTCATGGTGGCGCGCGGGCACCGTAGAACCGCCCTGCGCTGATCCTCCGGCGCGACATTCCTTCTCCCCGCCGTCACCGCGGTCCTGGTGGCGCGCGGGCACCGCAGAACCGTCCCGCGCCGATCCTCCGGCGCGACATTCCCTTGGAGATCTCATGAGAGTGCTCGTCACGACCGCCCTGACGCTCGCCGTACTGACCGGACACGCCGCCGCGGCGCCGGGCCCCGCCGCTCCGGCCACCGCCGACGCGGCGCAGGAGACGAAGTGGAAGCTGGAGCGGTTCAAGGCCGGCTGCATGAAGCAGAAGGGCTTCAAGTACACCCCGTTCGTCGAGTCCGGGCCCAAGGAGACGGAGACGCAGAGGAAGGCCGAGGCCGGCGACTACGCCGCGGCCAAGGAGGTCAGGACGAAGTACGGCTACCGGATCTTCGCCCAGTTCGTCTATCCCGACGACTCCGCCTCGGGCGCGCTGGTCGTCGAGGAGCGCGGGGAGGACCCCAACCCGGGGGCCCGCATGAACGAGACGCAGTTCGACGCCTACAAGGCGGCGGAGGATGCCTGCCTGGCCAAGGCGTTCAAGGCGGTCCTGAACAAGGACGTGAAGAACCGGATGGACGTGCTCATGAAGCACATCGAGCTCAAGAAGCGGCTCACCGTCCAGCGGCTCGACGGCGACGCCCGGCTGGTGAGTCTGGCCAAGCCGTTCGGCGCCTGCCTCAGGGGCAAGGGCTACACGATCGCCTCGCTCACGCCGAGCCACCTGGCCGACAGGGGGAGAAAGGCCGCGCTGGCGCAGGTCGGCAGGTTCGGGAAGGAACAGGGGAAGTCCTGGCCTGAGCTCACGCCCGCGCAGGCCAGGCCGTACCTCGCCGAGGAGATCGAGGACGCGCTCGACGACCTCGAGTGCGGCAGGGAGTTCTACGCCCGCTACTCGCCCATGAGCGCGGCCGTCGACCGGGAGGTGGAGGCGCAGTTCCCGTTGTGAGCCCGCTCCTGCGCCCGCCGCTCCGGTGATCTCCTGAGGCTCCGCGCCCGGGTGAGGACGCGGGGGAGGGCCTTCGGCGTGGGCGATCTCCGAGGGGCCCGGTTCCGGCCGGGCCCCTCGTCGTTCCTTGGGGACCCGGAGTCGTTCCCTGAGGAACCCGGAGTATTGACAAACCCCCTTATCTTCCATGAAATGTGAGGTGGATCACAGGGAAAGGGGGAATTGTGTGGCGAATGTGCCGGTTCTACCCCCTCGTGAGGTTCTTCCCGGTGATCGTGTGGCTCGTCGAGCGGCTGCACGTCGATCTGTGCCGTACCAGCAGCCGTCTCTGTCGCTGAACCCGGTCCACCCCCGATCACCCCCTTCTCCTCACCGGCACGACCGTGTCCGCCCCGGCGTGCCTTCTTCCGGAAAGTCTCACCATGAAGAAGTTCTCCTTCTCCCTGCAACTGCTGCTGGGCCTGGCCGTCGGCCTCGTCCTCGGCTTCGTCGCCCGCGCCGGCGACGTCGCCTGGCTCACCGCCACCCTGACCGAGGTCGGCAAGATCTTCGTCCAGCTCCTCAAGCTGGCCGTCCCGCCGCTGGTCTTCACCGCCGTCATCGTCAGCATCGCCAACCTGCGCAACGTCAACGGGGCCGCCCGGCTGGCCGGAAAGACGCTGCTGTGGTTCCTGGGCAGCTCACTGATCGCCGTCGCGTTCGGCATCGGCCTCGGGCTGCTGCTCAACCCCGGCCAGGGCGTCACCATCTCCACCGCGGGCGCCAAGGCCCCCGACCTGGAGGGCGCCGGAACCTGGGTCGACTTCCTGACCGGCATCATCCCGACCAACATCGTGACCTCCTTCACCGAGGTCAACGTCCTGCAGATCGTCTTCCTGGGGGCCGCCCTCGGCGCCGCCGCCATCGCGGTGGGGGAGAAGGCCAAGCCGTTCCTCGACATCAGCCAGTCGGTCCTCGAACTGGTCCAGAAGGCCCTGTGGTGGATCATCCGGCTGGCCCCGATCGGCACCGCCGGCCTCATCGGCAAGTCCGTGGCCACCTACGGCTGGGACCTGCTGGCCCCCCTCGCCAAGTTCAGCGCCGGCGTCTACATCGGCTGCGCCCTGGTCCTCCTCGTCAGCTACCCGCTGCTGCTGGCCCTCGCCGGCAGGGTCAGCCCGCTGACCTTCTACCGCAACGCCTGGCCCGCCATCGAGCTGGCCTTCGTCTCCCGCTCCTCGGTCGGCACCATGCCGCTCACCCAGCGCGTCACCACCGAGCGCCTCGGCGTGGACCGCGACTACGCCTCCTTCGCCGTGCCGTTCGGGGCGACCACCAAGATGGACGGCTGCGCCGCGATCTACCCCGCCCTCGCCGCGATCTTCGTGGCGCAGGTGTTCGGCGTCCCGCTCGGGGTGGGCGACTACCTGCTGATCGCGTTCGTCTCCGTGGTCGGCTCCGCCGCCACCGCCGGCCTGACCGGCGCGATCGTCATGCTCACCCTCACCCTCAGCACGCTCGGCCTGCCGCTTGAGGGCGTCGGCCTGCTGCTGGCCATCGACCCGATCCTCGACATGATCCGCACCGCCACCAACGTGGCCGGCCAGATGGTCGTCCCGGTCATCGTGGCCCGCTCCGAGGGCAGGCTCGACGAGGCGGTCCTCAACGCCCCGCCGCAGTCCCTGGACGAGGCCCCCGCCCCCGCCCCCGCTCCCACCCCCGGCCGGGCCGAGCCCCTGTCGGCCTGACGCACCCCGCCGGAGGGCGGGTCCCGGTCCGCCGGGGCCCGCCCTCCGCGCGTCCCGCGGCCGGTGCCCGGCGCGCGTACCGGCCGTCCCGCGCGCCCCGGTGTCCCGGACGATCCGGGCCCGCACGCGGGTGACCTCCGTACGGCGCCGCACCCCGCCCCGGCCGGGCGGCGCGGAGAGAGCCGCGGAACGGGCAATACCATGCCGTGATGACCGTCACTCATACCCGGCGCCGCGAGCGGCTGGCGGCCCTGCTCCCCGCCCGCGAGGCGGACGCGATCCTGGTCACCGGCGGCGTCAACGTCCGCTACCTGACCGGCCTGGACAGCTCCAACGCGGCCCTGCTGGTCCGGGCCGACGCCCGCGCCGCGCTCGCCACCGACTCCCGCTACGCCGAGACCGCCCGGCGGCTCTGCCCCGACGTCGAGGTGATCGAGGACCGCGACGTCGCCGGGGTCCTCGCCGCGGCCGCCCTGGCGGACTCGCCGCCCGGCCGCCTCGCGGTCGAGGCCCACCGGATGACGGCGGACGCCTACTTCGCGCTGGGCGGGGAGCTGCTGCGGCTGTCCGGCCTGGTGGAGTCGGTGCGCCGGGTCAAGGACGAGGAGGAGATCGGCCTGCTGCGCACCGCGTGCGAGCTGACCGACGGAGCGTTCGCCGAGCTGCTGCCTGCGCTGCGGCCCGGCCTGACCGAGCGGGAGGTCGCGCGGGCGCTGGAGCGCCACATGGCGGACCTGGGCGCCGACGCGCCCGCCTTCGCCACGATCGTGGCGAGCGGGCCCAACGGCTCCATCCCGCACCACTCGCCCTCGGACCGGCCCCTCGCCCGCGGCGACCTCGTCACGATGGACTTCGGGGCGCGCCACGGCGGCTACCACGCCGACATGACCCGGACGGTGGCGATCGGCGAGCCCGCCGGCTGGCAGCGCGAGCTGTACGACCTGGTCCGCGCCGCCCAGCGCGCGGGCCGCGAGGCCGTACGGCCGGGCGTCTCCGTCCACGAGGTGGACGCCGCCGCCCGCGACCTCATCGCGGCGGCCGGCCACGGCGGGCACTTCGGTCACGGCCTCGGTCACGGCGTCGGGCTGGAGATCCACGAGGTGCCGTTCCTGTCCCCGGCCCCGGCCGCAGCGAAGGCCGAGCCAGGGCGCGAGCACGCTAGACTAGAGGATCGAGTGCCGGTCACCGTTGAGCCCGGGGTCTACATACCGGGCAGGGGCGGCGTCCGCATCGAGGACACGCTCGTGACGCGTGATGACGGACCGGAACTTCTCACACGGACGACCAAAGAGCTGCTTGTCCTTTAAGAGCGGCCGTACGCAGGAGAAACTAGTGGCGACGACGAACGACCTCAAGAACGGCCTGGTGCTCAAGCTCGACGGTGGCGAGCTCTGGACCGTCGTGGAGTTCCAGCACGTCAAGCCCGGCAAGGGTGGTGCGTTCGTCCGCACCAAGCTGAAGAACATCCTGTCGGGCAAGGTCGTGGACAAGACCTTCAACGCGGGCGTCAAGGTCGAGGTGGCCAACGTCGACAAGCGGGAGATGCAGTTCTCCTACATGGACGGCGAAGAGTTCGTGTTCATGGACACCGAGACCTACGACATGCTCCACGTCTCCCGGGTCGCGGTCGGCGACGCCGCGAACTACCTGCTGGAGAACATGCTCGCCACCGTGGCGATCAACGAGGGCAACGTCCTGTACGTCGAGCTCCCGGCCGCCGTCGAGCTGACCATCTCCGAGACCGAGCCGGGCCTGCAGGGCGACCGCTCCACCGGCGGCACCAAGCCCGCCACGCTGGAGACCGGCGCCGAGATCAAGGTGCCGCTGTTCATCACGACCGGCGAGAAGGTCAAGGTCGACACCCGCACCGGCGATTACCTCGGCCGCGCCTGATGTCGGCACGCGGTAAGGCGCGCAGGCGCGCGCTGGACATCCTGTTCGAGGCGGAGGCGCGCGGCGAGGACCCCCTCAAGATCCTCGCCGAGCGCCTGGAGCGGGCCGACCCGCCGGTCAACGAGTACACCGCGGCGATCGTCGAGGGCGTGTGCCGCCACCGGGACCGCATCGACGAGCTGATCACGACGTACTCCGAGGGCTGGACCCTCGACCGCATGCCCGCGGTCGACCGCAACCTGCTGCGCGGCGGCACCTACGAGCTGCTGTGGATGCCCGACGTCCCCGAGGGCGTCGTCATCAGCGAATGGGTCGGTCTCGCCTCGGAGCTGTCCACCGACGAGTCGCCGCAGTTCGTCAACGGCCTGATGGCACGGTTCAAGCAGCTCAAGCCCTCCCTGGCGCTGTAGGGCGCGAGCCCGCCGGCCCCCTCGCGGACCCCCGCGGCCCCCGGTTCCCCGGAGGCCGCCGGGGCCGCACCCGGGTCCGGGCCGTAGGCTGGGCTCGTCACAGGCCATAGGGAGGCGATCAGAAGTTGCGCGCCGTAGGCACTTCACGGCAGTCAGGCACCCCGGCGGTCCGCACCGCCGTGGTCTGGGACGTCCTGCGGACGGTGCTCGCCGAACGGTCGTCCGCGACCGGCCGGGACCGGCTCGACATCGTCGACGCCGGGGGCGGCACGGGGGGCTTCGCCGTACCGCTGGCCGAACTGGGGCACGCCGTCACGGTCGTCGACCCCAGCCCCGACTCGCTGGCGGCCCTGGAACGGCGCGCCGCGGAGGCGGGCGTGGGCGTGCGCGCCCTGCAGGGCGACGCCGCCGACCTCGGCGACCTGCTCCCGGCAGGCTCCGCCGACCTGGTGCTGTGCCACAGCGTGCTGGAGTACGTCGAGGACCCGGCGGGGGCGCTCGCCGCCATGGGCGGCCTGCTGCGCGCGGGCGGCGTGATCAGCGTGCTGGCCGCCAACCCGGTCGCCGCCGCGCTGCACCGCTCGGTCGCCGGCCGGTTCGACGAGGCCCGCGAGGTCCTGGACGACCCCGAGGGCCGCTGGGGTGACCGCGACCCCACGCCCCGGCGCTTCACCCGCGAGGCCCTGTCACGGCTCCTCGCCGGGGCCGGCTTCGCCCCCGGCGACGCCCACGGCGTGCGGATCTTCGCCGACCTGGTCCCCAGCCGGCTGCTCGACGGCGAGCCGGGCGCGGCCCGCGCGCTGGTCGCGCTGGAGCAGGCGGCCGCCGCGCACCCGGTGCTCCGGGACATCGCGACCCAGTTGCACGTCCTCGGTCACCGATGAGGGTTGTGCCGAACGCCTGTTCCCATAGGATGGCGGGGTGTCGAGGAAACAGCAGGTGCCACGTCCCGGGCCGGCGCTGGGCACCGACGACACCGGCTGCCCGATCCTGCACGTCGACATGGACGCCTTCTACGCGAGCGTCGAGCTGCGCGAGCGCCCCGAGCTGCGCGGCGTCCCCGTCATCATCGGCGACCCCGGCGCGCGGGGCGTGGTGCTCAGCGCGACGTACGAGGCCAGGCGGTTCGGGGTGCACTCGGCGATGCCCATGACCCGGGCCCGCCGGCTCTGCCCCCGGGCGGTGGTCATCCCGCCCAGCCGGCACAAGTACACCGAGGTCTCCCGCGGCGTCATGGAGATCTTCCGCTCGATCACCCCCGACGTGGAGCCCATCGCCTCCGACGAGGCGTTCCTCGACGTCGGCGGGGCCCGCAAGCGCCTCGGCCGCCCCGCCGTGATCGCCGCGGCGATCCGCGAGCAGGTCGTCCGGGAGCACGGGATCACCTGCTCCGTCGGGGTGGCCGGCAGCAAGTTCGTGGCGAAGCTCGCCTCCCAGCACTGCAAGCCCGACGGCCTGCTGGTGGTCCCCGCCGGCGAGGTCGTCGACTTCCTCCACCCCCTGCCCGTCGCGGCCCTGTGGGGCGTCGGCGAGCGCACCGAGCGCTCCCTGGTACGGCTCGGCGTGAAGACGGTCGGCGACCTCGCCCACACCCCGGTCGACACCCTGCGGCGCGAGCTGGGCCAGGCGGCCGGGACGCACCTGGCCGAGCTGGCCTGGGGGCGTGACCCGCGCCCGGTGCGGGCCGACGTGCCCGACAAGAGCATCGGCGCCGAGGAGACGTTCGCCACAGACGTCGGCGACCCGGTGGAGATCCGCCGCGAGCTGCTGCGCCTGTCGGAGCGGGTCGCGGCCCGGCTGCGCGAGGGCGGTCACGTGGGCCGCACGGTCGGCGTCAAGCTCCGCCGGGCCGACTTCAGCACCATCACCCGGTCGCGGACCCTGCGGGAGCCCACCGACGTCGCCCGCGACCTCTACACCGTCGCCTGCGAGCTGTACGCCGCCTCCGGCCTGGTCCGGACGCCGCTGCGGCTGGTCGGGGTGCGGGTGGAGAACCTCCGCCCCGCGGCCGACACCCCCCGGCAGCTCGGGCTGGACGAGCGGGAGAAGGGCTGGCGGGAGGCGGAGCGGGCCATGGACCGGGCGGCCCGCAGGTTCGGACGGGATGTGGTGCTCCCGGCTTCTCTTGTCCGCCCTCCGTTTGATGAAATAGATCTATGACGTCACCTCCGGTTTGGACTACGTTGGACGTTTTCTTTCGTCTACGTCTACAGCCTCGTATTCTGGGGATAACCGACCGCGAGGTTCGGACACCCCGTGTCGTCCGTCACCGTCTTCCCCGTCCTGGGGCCGTCCTTGGGAGGCGCCGTGCCGCTCTCTGAGCACGAGCAGCGCTTGCTCGAACAGATCGAGCAGGCCCTCTACGCCGAGGACCCGAAGTGGGCCAACACCGTCAGGATCAGTGACCCGCGCAGCCATTACCGGCGCCGCCTGGTGAAAGCCTCCATCGGCTTCGTCCTCGGCATCGCCCTTCTGATGGTCGGCGTCGTGATCAATGAGATCCCCATCGGTGTCGGCGGTTTCGTGGTCATGCTCGCCGCGTGTCTTTGGGGTCTGTCGAGTTGGAAGCGGATGAACGGCTTCGGTGACGCCCCAGGGGCCAAGCCGGGCCGGCAGAAGGGCGGGGCGGTCCGTCATCCGGGGCCCCGGCAGACCTTCATGGAGCGGATGGAGGAACGCTGGCGCCGCCGGCACGACGATCGCTAGGTTCGATCGCCGGGTTCTGATCGTCAGGTTCCGTCCCGTGGGCCTCCGGCGTGACCGGAGTCCGCGGCACGGAACCCGCGTCTGGGCGGCCCCCCGCCCACCGGCGCGCCACGGGCCGCCTCCTTCGACGGAGGCGGCCCGTTCCGGTCCCGTGGTCAGGCGCGGCCGGTCAGCCGGCCGCCGGTCAGGCCGTCCAGCCTGGCCGTCAGCCGCAGCCGCGCGCTCTCCAGCCGCTCGGCGGCCTCCAGCAGGCGCCCGCCCGCCCGGCGTATCCGCAGGAGCGTGGACGGCGGCATCAGCACCGCGCGGATCCGCCGGCCCCGCGTCGCCCGGGCCGCCAGCGCCCGCCGTACCAGCCGCAGGTCCTCCCGCAGGGGGCCGGTCTCACCGGGGGTGCGGGCGAACATCATCCGCTCGACCAGGGCGGTGATCCTGCTCAGCGCGGCCGCCTCGTCGGCGTCGAACCCGTGCTGCCCGGCCAGCCGCCCGGCCAGGGCGCGGGGGCTCTCGCTCGGCAGCCGGCGCATGCCGTAGTCGCACAGGACGTCGTCCAGCTCGGCCCAGGCGGCCGGCACCGCCCCCTCCGCGGCGCCGCGGCCGGTCCGGGCCTCCGCCGCCTCGGCGGGCGCCGTCGCGGACGGGCCGCCGGGCTCCCCGGGCCGCCGGCCCGGGCCCCGGGAGAAGGACCTGCGGCGCCGGGCGCGCAGCTCCCAGCGGAGCGCCGCCGGCACCAGCGCCACCAGCAGCACGGCCAGCAGGCCGAGGCCGGCCCAGGCGGCGACCGGCGTGCCCTCGTCCACCGCGACCGGCACCCCGGTGAGGTCGCGCTGCAGCGTCCGGTCGTCGCGGGAGCGGGCCGAGGGGTCGCGCGGCGTGTCCGCGCCGCCCGAATCCGTCTCCGGGGCGGAGTCCGGCCGGTCGGAGCCGTCCGTGGTGACCTGGGGGCGGGTGTAGACGGGCACCGACGCGGTGCCCTGGCCCGCCGACCCGGCCGGGGTGGGCTCGAACCGCAGCCAGCCGGTCCCCTCGAAGTACAGTTCGGGCCAGGCGTGCGAGTCGTGGGCGCGCACCTGCCAGACGCCGGAGACGTTGGTGCCCCCGGTGTAGCCGACGGCGACCCGGGCGGGGATGCCCAGGATCCGGGCCAGCACCGCCATCGAGGCGGCGAACTGCTCGCAGTAGCCGGTCCGGCTGCGCAGCAGGAAGTCCGCCAGCGCGGAGCCGGTGTGCCCCCGGGTGGCGAGGCTGTAGGTGAACCCGCCCTTCTTGGTGAAGAACTCCTGGAGCTGGATCGCCTTCTCGTACGGGCTCGCGTCGTCCTCCGTCACCCGCCTGGCCAGCGCCCGGACCTCCCGCGGCAGGTCCGGGGGCAGCCGCAGGTAGCGCTCGCCGACGGAGTCCGGCGGGGTCCCGGCGGCCTTGAGCGCCTCGGCGGTGGGTATGGGCTCGGCGCTGGTGACCCGGTAGGTCAGCCCCGCGGCGGTGTCGCTGGTGGAGAACACCATGAGCGTGTCCCGGTCGGGCCGCCAGTCGCCCTCGGCGTCGACCCGGCCCGCGGGGTACGGCAGCGGCAGGAAGCTCATGCCACTGACGTCCTCGCTCACCGTGATCGAGGTGGTGGCACGGGTGACCGGCGTGGCCGGGGCCAGCCCCGGCGGCGCGGGCAGCGGCCCCTCCGAGGTGCGGTCCTCGGGGCGGCCGTGCGGTTCCGACATCGTCCACTGCTCGCCGTCGAAGACGTCCAGGGCGTAGGTCCGCAGGTAGCGGGACAGGCCGTCGCTGCTGGTGTAGCTCAGCACGGTGGAGTTCTCCGGCAGCGACAGCAGCCCCCGCATGCTGACCATCGGGTTGGAGACGCTGATCGAGTTGCCGCCCCGCCCCCTGCCGTTGCCCACGCCGAAACCGAACAGCGGGTCGGGCTCCAGGGTGGGCAGCAGCGCGGGCACCAGGACGGCCAGCGCGACCGCGGCGAAGCCGATGCGCTTGCCCGACATGCGCAGCGTTCCCGTCTCGGCGTCGGACGGTCTCGGCGCGACGAAGGAGGGGGCCCGGCGGACCAGCACCGCCCTGCCCCAGTGGCTGATCCGCTCCCGCCCGTCGGCGGCCAGCAGCCCGAGGTAGCCGGTGGCCGCGATGATGAACGCCAGCCAGTTGATCGGGTCGGCGATCACCGCCGCCGGGACGGTGAACAGCGTCAGCAGCGGCAGCCCGGCCAGCGCGGCCCGGCGCATCCGGACCGCCAGCAGGTCGACGACGATCGCGATCAGGCCGACGCCGCCGCAGGTCAGCAGGACGATGCCGGGGCTCGCCGGCACCGGGGCGGCGTAGCGCTGGATGTCGGTGAAGCCGGTGGCCAGCAGCCGGCCCAGCACGCGCACGGACGACACGGTGGGCACCAGGACGGCCCACGCCTCGTCCCGGGCGAAGACCGCGGTCAGGAAGATCAGGACGGTCAGCAGCTGGAGCGGGGCCACCAGCCAGTCCGGCAGGGCGTGGCGGCCGGCCAGCAGGCCGGTCCCGGTCACCACCAGGATCACCCCGAGGCTCGACCAGAACCAGGCGCCGCCGGAGAACAGGGGGTAGAGAGCGACCGCGACCGCTCCGGTGGCCGCGCCCGCCGCGACGGTGAGCCTCATGCCGCGCCTCCACCCCGTGCGGACCACCTCATGCGGGGCGTCCACCGGTCGCGGACCGCCCCGGCGGCGGCCCCGGCGGCGGCCCCGCCGGGTGCGAACCGTCCCTGAAGCCTCATACGGCACCTCCACTGGTGGCGAACCGCCCGCGCTGCCCGGCCTCCGGCCACACGTCGGCGATCGAGACGCCGGACGGCAGGCGCACGACGCGCCAGCCCGCCCCGGCGAGGACGGCCTGCGCCGCCCGGTACTCCTCGTTCGAGCCCAGCTCCGGACGCTCCCACCCGGCCACGTCCAGCAGCACGGCCACCCCGGTCATGTTCCCGTGCCTGAGCCGGGCCAGTGCCTCGGCCTGCTCCACATCGATCCCGCCGAGCACGGCCACCACCAGGCCGTCGCCGCCGCCCTGCCGCAGCGCGCCCACGCCGTACTCCAGCGAGCGGGAGGAACCGGTGCGCACCACGGCCAGGGCGTCCAGCAGCGACCAGCTCGTCCCGACGTCGTCCAGATGCTGGGCCCCCTGGTCGGTGACCAGCCGCAGCCCCAGCCCCTCGCGGGCCAGGTGTACCCCGATGGACGCCGCGGCCGAGACCGCTACCTCGAACGACGAGCGGGGGCCCTCGCCGCGGTGCGCGTACCTGCGGGTGTCCAGCAGGAGCGCGCCGCGGCTCTGCCACTGCTGCTCCTCGCGCCGCACCATCAGCTCGCCGTACCGGGCGGTCGAGCGCCAGTGCACACGCCGCAGGTCGTCGCCCTGCCGGTACTCGCGGGGCGCGACGTCGTCGTCGCCGGCCGCGGCGACGCTCCTGGTACGGCTCTCGCCCCCGCCGCTCCACTCCCCGGAGAGGCGGACGTGCGGCAACGCCACCACCCGCGGGGTCACCACGAGGGTGTCGCTGACGGTGAACGACCTGCTCAGCTCCACCAGGCCGAACGGGTCACTGATCCGGACCGTCAGCGGGCCGATGGGGAAGCGGCCGCGAAGGTCGGAGCGCACCCGGTAGTCGATCTCCCGGACGCCGCGGGACTCCACCCGGTCCAGGATGAACCGGGGGCGCGCCCCGAGCGCGTAGGGGACGGTGTCCTCGATCAGCAGCAGGCCGGTCGGCAGCCGGGTGATGTTCTCCAGGCGGAGCGTCACGGTGGCGTCGCTGCCGGTCTCGGCCCTGGGCGGATCCAGCCGCCGCGCGCAGCTCAGCCGGTATCGGGTGCGGGCCACCACCACGGCCGCCAGCAGCGGCAGGGCGGCGATCAGCACGCCGATCCTGAGCAGGTCCTGTTCCCCGAGGACGACGGCGCACAGCATCGCCGCGAGGCCGGAGGCGATGAACGACCGGCCGCGCGACGTCAGAGCCCTGAGTCCCGAGGTCACTTGGCCGGGGCCTCGGGGACGGGCACCCGCCGGACCAGCTCGGCCACCACCTGCTCGGGCATCCGGCGCTGGCCCTGAGCCTCGACGCTGGGCAGCAGCCGGTGGGCGAGCACGGGACCGCTCAGCTCCTGCAGGTCGTCGGGGATGACGTAGTCGCGGCCGGAGAGCGCGGCGTGCGCCCGAGCGGCCCGGACCAGCTGCAGGGTCGACCGGGGAGAGGCGCCCAGCCGCAGGTCGGGGGAGGTGCGGGTGGCGGTCACAAGATCGACGGCGTACTTCTTGATCGGCTGGGAGACGTAGACGGCGCGCACCGCGTCGATCAGCGCCCGCACCTCGGCGGTGGTCGCCACCGGCTCCAGCTTGTCCAGCGGGGAGGCGGCGCCGTGCACGTCGAGCATCTCCAGCTCGGCGCCCGCCCCGGGGTAGCCCATCGCGATCCGGGCGGTGAAGCGGTCGCGCTGCGCCTCGGGGAGGGGATAGGTGCCCTCCATCTCGATGGGGTTCTGGGTGGCGATCACCATGAAGGGGCCGTCCAGCACGTAGGTCGAGCCGTCCACGGTGACCTGGCGCTCCTCCATGCACTCCAGCAGCGCCGACTGGGTCTTCGGCGAGGCCCGGTTGATCTCGTCGCCCACCACGATGTTGGCGAACACCGGTCCGGGCTTGAACTCGAACTCCCTGGTCTGCTGGTTGTATGCGCTGACCCCGGTGATGTCGCTGGGCAGCAGGTCGGGGGTGAACTGGATCCGGCGCACCGGGCAGTCGATGGACCGCGCCAGCGCCTTGGCGAGCATGGTCTTGCCGACTCCGGGAACGTCCTCGATGAGCAGATGGCCCTCGGCGAGGAGAACGGTGAGGGTGAGGCGGACGACGTCGGCCTTGCCCTCGATCACCGACTCGATCGCCTGGTGGATCCGCTGGGCCGTGACCACCAGCTCGTCGAGCCGGGGAGGGACGTCATGGGTTACTGCCACCAGGCCTCCATGAGGGTGCGGCGGTTTTGCGCCGGGGGTCATATTTCGGGGCTTTAGCGCCCCTTTTCATTGTGGGTACCGACATTACGGTGCCGGAAGTTCCCGGGCGACCCGATGTGGGCATGAGACCTCATTTCGGGCTGCCCGCCGCGCCGCGCCCGCGTCACATCGCCGCCGGTCCGCCGATTTCATGATCGTTCGGCCATGGGCCGTCTTCCCGACACGCCCGTGACGTACCGGGGCCTCCCACCCCCTCCACTTCGCTCCACCCCTTCTGACCTGGGATTTCTTCACCGAAGTCGATCGCCGGGAGCCGCGGAATCAGTTGACGGTGGAGAGAAGTGGAGTATGGTGGTGCGCAGTGGAGAGCAGGGACGAAAGTGGCTCGCCCTCCGCAAGGCACGGGAGGTGGGGCCGGTGTTCCTCGGCACTCACCATCCGCGTCTCGATGACAAGGGACGGCTGTTCCTGCCGGCGAAGTACCGCGAGGAGCTGGCGGAGGGTCTGGTGATCACCAAAGGCCAGGAGCGCTGCCTCTACGTCTTTCCCGTAGAGGAGTTCAGGCGCATCACCGAGGCTCTGCGCACCGCGCCGGTGACCGCCAAGGCGGTCCGTGACTACAGCCGTGTCTTCTTCGCCAGCGCGTCCGACGAGGTCGCCGACAAGCAGGGCCGGATCACCGTCCCGCAGCCCCTGCGCGAGTACGCCGGCCTGAGCCGTGACTGCGCGGTCATCGGCGCCAACACCCGCCTGGAGATCTGGGAGTCGGGTGCCTGGGACGCCTATCTGGCCAAGCAGGAACAGGCCTTTTCCGACCTGTCGGAGGAGGTGCTGCCAGGGATCTTGTGACTCCACGGTCGACTCATCGGTGAGCATGTCGTTCGGCGAGGTCTCCACCCGCAACCAAGCCCCCGTCAGCTGATGCACCTTCCCCGGTGTCAGGTGACGGGCCGGCACGCGGGTGCGGATGGGGACCTGGCCGGGCGGCCCGTGGTGGGGGCCATCAGGAACACCGGTGAGCGTCGCCGCACATCCGCGAGCGAGGCGGCAAGAGGGGGTTTGCGCTTCATGCGCGCTGAAAACGACATGTCTGATCTTCCGGGCTCCGGCGCGTCTCCGGGCGGCCACGTGCCCGTGATGCTCGACCGCGTGCTCGAACTGCTGGCCCCCGCCCTGACGGGTCCCGCCCCGGTGGCCGTCGACGCCAACCTCGGCCTCGGCGGCCACGCCGAGGCGCTGCTGGCCGCCCACCCCTCGCTGCACCTGATCGGCATCGACCGCGACCCCGCCGCCATCGAGCGCTCCACCGCCCGGCTGGCGCCGTACGCCGACCGGATCACCCTGGTCCGCGCGGTCTCCGACGAACTGCCCGAGGTGCTGGCCCGGCTGGGCCGGCCCCGGGTCGACGCCGTCCTGTTCGACCTGGGCGTCTCCTCGCCCCAGCTCGACGAGGCCGGGCGGGGCTTCGCCTACTCCTATGACGCGCCCCTGGACATGCGGATGGATCCCGACCAGGAGCTGACGGCCGAGGTGGTCGTGAACACGTACCCGGCCGCCGAGCTCATCCGGATCCTGCGGGATTACGGCGAGGAGCGATTCGCCCCGCGTGTCGCGCGCCTAATCATCAAAGAAAGGGGCAACGAGGCCATAACGTCTACCAAGCGGCTCGCGGAGATCGTCCGTACGGCGATCCCCGCCGCCACGCGACGGACCGGGGGCAACCCCGCCAAGAGGACCTTCCAGGCACTGAGGATCGAGGTGAACGCGGAGTTGACGGCGCTGGAACGTGCGCTCCCCGCGGCGCTCGACGCTCTGACGCTCGGCGGGCGCGTGGTGGTGCTCGCCTACCACTCCCTCGAGGACCGGCTGACCAAGCAGGTCCTGGCGGCCCGGACCAGGGACACCAGCCCCCCCGGGCTGCCGGTCCCGCTGCCGGCCCACCAGCCGCGGTTCGCGCTGCTGACGAGGGGTGCCGAACTCCCGAGCGAAGAGGAGGTGGCCCGCAACCCGCGGGCGGCCTCCGCCCGGTGCCGGGCTGCAGAGAGGATCCGTGAGGCAGTTGACGAGGAGTGACACAGACGTCCGCACCGCGCGGCCGGGGCGCGTCTCCCGCGCCGTGCCGCGGGGACGCGGGGCCACCGCGCCCGCCAAGCCCGCCGCGCCCGCCCCGAGCCGGACCGTCGAACCCGCCAAGCCCGCCAGGACCGTGCCGGGCCGGACCTCCGCGCCCGCCAAGCCCGCGCCCGCCAAGGCCGCTCCGGGCCGGCCCGCCCGGCCCTCCGCCGCCCGTACGGCGCGGCCGTCCCGGCAGGCCCGCCCGCCGCGCGCTCCCTTCGTGCTGCTCGTCGTGGGTCTCCTCTGCGGCGGGCTGGTCAGCCTGCTGCTGCTGAACGTCGTCCTCGCCCAGGACTCCTACCGGCTCAACGAGCTGCGCCAGGGCATCAGCAAGCTCAAGCAGCAGGGGGAGGAGCGCAGGAACGAGAACGCCCGGCTCGACACGCCCGAGGAACTCGCCAAGCGGGCCGAGCTGCAGGGCCAGGACCCCGACTGGGACGACATGAACACGATCGACAGCCGGGTCGCCGGCCAGGGCCAGGAGCCCTTCGCGCCCGAGCGGGTGGAGGGCACGGGCAGGTGAGGGAGACCGGCGGGCGGGGCTCCGGCCCGGGCCGCGGCGGCTCCGGCGGCCCCGCCGGAGGATCCGGCCGCCGGGTCCCGAAGGGGCCGGGCCGTCCCGGCGGCTCCGGCGGTCCGGACGCCCCCCGGGGGACGTCCGGCCGGGGCCGCCCCGAGCAGGACGGCTCCGGCGGCCGGGGCGGATCCTCCGCGTCCGGCGGTGGCGGGACCGGCGGGTCCTCCCGCGGCCAGTCGCCCGGAAGGCCCGCGCGCCCCGAGGGCGCATCCGGCCGTCCCCCCCGCTCCGAGGGGGCTTCCGGCCGTCCCGCCCGTCCCGAGGCCGGATCCGGCCGTCCCTCACGCCCGCAGGCCGCTCCGGGCCGTTCCGCGCGTCCGGACTCCGGGTCCGGCCGGCCGGACCGCCCGGAGGATTCAGGGGGCCGTGGCGCCCGTTCCGGTGGCGCGGGCGGATCCGCCTCCGCCGGCCGGACCGGCGGCTCCGCCGTACCGCCGGGCAGGCCCCGCGCCGGGTCGCCGGCCCGGAACGCCCGCGACGCCGGGGACGGCCCCGCCCGCGGCGGACGGCCCGGCTCAGGCTCCGGCTCCGGCTCCGGCTCCGCGAAGTCTCCGGCGGCCAAGCCCGGTCCCGCCTCCTCCGGCCCCTCCGCCTCCTCCAGGCCTTCCGCCTCCGCGAACAAGCCTTCCGCCTCCGCGAAGTCCTCCGCCAGGCACCCGGCGTCCGGCCGTCCCGCGACCGGCAGGCCCGCCCCCGCGGGTGCGACGGGCCGGCCCGGCCGCCCGCCGGGCCCCGACGCGCCCCGCAGGCCGGGCCGCTCCCCGCGCCCCGAGGAGCCGGCGGGCCCGGCGGGCCGGCCGCGCGTCCGTCCGCCCGGCGACCAGGCGCGCCCGCCCCGGACCGCCCCCCCGGCCGGCGGGAACGGAGGCGGCGGAAAGGGCGGCGGCGAGAAGGGAGGCGGCGGCAGGCCCCCCAGGCCGCCCGCCCGGCCGCCCGCGGTGCTGCGCCTGGGCAACCCCGGCCGGCGGATCAGCGTCGGCCTGATCGCGATGACCTTCGTGCTGTCCATCTTCGCCGGGCGGCTCATCCAGCTCCAGGGCCTCGACTCCAAGGTCTACGCCGCCGAGGCGGCCAAGCAGCGGGTCCAGGGCGAGAAGCTGACCGCCCGCCGCGGCTCCATCACCGACTCGGCCGGGCACGAGCTCGCGCTGACCCGGGAGGCCCGTGAGGTCTACGTCGACCCCTCACAGGTCAAGCCGGCCCTGCGCGACCAGATGGCCGCCTTCCTCGCCGCGGAGCTGAACCAGCCCAAGCAGGACATCGCGGCCAAGCTCGCCGTACCCGGCAGCCGCTACCAGAAGCTGGCCGCCGCCGTGGAGCCGTCCGTGGCCGAGCGGATCATGCAGCGGGCCCCGAAGCTCAAGCTGGAGGGACTCGGCACCAGGAGCCGGTACGTCCGCGACTACCCCGGCGGCGACCTCGCCGGGACCCTCATCGGCTTCGTCGGCGACGACGGGAACGGCCTGAGCGGGCTGGAGAGCACCTACGACACCCTGCTCGCCGGCCGCGACGGCGAGCAGATCATCGAGACCGGCCGCGCCGGGCAGCGCATCCCGATGACCCGCAGCACGGTCAAGGCGCCCGTCGAGGGCAGGGACGTCCGGCTCACCATCGACCGCGACATCCAGTGGGCCGCCCAGAAGGCGATCGCCGACGAGGTGAAGGCCACCGGCGCGCGCACCGGCACCGTCATCGTGATGGACGTCCGCGACGGCCGCGTGTACGCCATGGCCAACGCCCCCGAACTCGACCTGAACGACTGGCGGCGGACCTCCCCCGAGGACTGGGTCAACCGCGCCGTGACCGACGTGTTCGAGCCGGGCAGCACCAACAAGGTCATCACCGCGGCGGCCGCCCTGGAGTCGGGCGCGCTGCGGCCGGAGACCGCCATGCGGGTCCCGGACAACATCCGCTGCGCCGACCAGGTGCTGCGCGACTCCCACCCGCACCCCGTGGAGCGGCTGACCTTCTCCGGCGTGGTCGCGACCTCCAGCAACGTCGGGACGATCATGGCCGCGCAGAAGATCGGCGACCAGCGGCTGTACGAGATGATGCGGCGCTTCGGGTTCGGCGCCAAGCCGGGCAGCGGCCTGTACCGCGAGGAGGCCGGCCTGCTGCCCGACTGGCGGAACTGGTCGGGCAGCCAGCGCTGCACGATCGCCTACGGCCAGGGCGTCTCGGTCACCGCGCTGCAGACGGCCAGCGTCTACCAGACCATCGCCAACGGCGGCGTGCGCGTCGCCCCGAGGATCGTGGCCGGCACCACCGACGAGCGGGGCGTCCTCACCCCGGCCGCGCCCGGCGCGCGGACGCGGGTGATCGGCGAGCGCACCGCCGCGGACGTCGCCGGGATGCTGGAGGCCGCCGTCGGCGCCGAGGGCACCGGCAACCTGGCCGCCATCGACGGCTACCGGGTGGCGGGCAAGACCGGCACCGCGATGCGCTACGACGCCGAGTGCCGGGGATACTGCGGGTACACCTCGACGTTCGTCGGCTTCGCCCCGGCGGACGCGCCCCGCCTGGTGGTCCTGGCGGTCGTCCAAGATCCTCAGAAAGCCCACTACGGTGGAGAGGTCGCAGCCCCGGTATTCAAGAAAGTGATGACGTTCGCGTTGAAGAGCCAGAAGATCCCGCCCACCGCGACCAGGCCGCCGGCCTCGGTGCCGATCCGCACCGGCCGCTGACGAGGGAAGGTACGCTCTCGCCGTGCGTCCCCCGTCGTCCATGCGACCCTCAAACAGTTCGCCCCGGCCGTTGTCGGGGCTGGCGAGCCTGCTCGGCGCGCCCTCCGGCACGTCGCGGGCTCCGCTCGCCGCGGTGTCCGGGGTCACCATCGACTCCCGCCGGGTGCGGCGCGGAGACCTCTACGTCGCGCTGCCGGGCGCCACGGTCCACGGCGCGGACTTCTGCGCCCAGGCGCTCGCCGCCGGCGCCGCCGCGATCCTGACCGACCAGGCGGGCCGGGAGGCGGCGGTCGCGACCGGCCTGCCGGTCCTCGTCGTGCCGGACCCGCGGGCCGTGCTCGGCCAGGTCTCCTCCTGGGTGTACGGCGCGCCCGCCGCCGCCGTCACGCTCATCGGCGTCACCGGCACCAGCGGCAAGTCCACCAGCACCTTCCTGCTGGAGGCCGGGCTGCGGGCCGCCGGGCACACCACCGGCCTGGTCGGCGGCGTGGAGATCCGCGTGGGCGACCTGCGCCTGGAGTCCACGCTGACCACCCCGGAGGCCAGCGACCTGCACGGCCTGTTCGCCCTCATGCGCGAGCGGGGCGTCACCGCCGCCGCGATGGAGGTCTCCAGCCACGCGCTGGCCCTCGGCCGCGTCGACGGGCTCTTCTACGACGTCGCGCTGTTCACCAACCTGTCGCAGGACCACCTCGACTTCCACCGCGACCTCGACGACTACTTCGCCGCGAAGGCCAGGTTGTTCACCCCCGAGATGAGCCGCGCCGGGGTCGTCAACATCGACGACGCCCACGGCCGCGAGCTCCTCGGCACGGCGAAGATCCCGATGACCGCCTTCTCCGCCCAGGGGGCCCCGGAGGCCGACTGGCGCGCCGCCGACGTGCGCCTCGGCGGCGACGGCAGCTCCTTCCGCGTGGTGGGCCCCGGAGGCGTCGAGGAGGACGCCACGGTGGCGCTGCCCGGCCCGTTCAACGTCGCCAACGCCCTCGGCGCGATCGTCGCCCTGGTGGAGGCGGGGGTGCCGCTGCGCGCCGCGGTGGCCGGGATCGGCACGCTGGCCGGGGTGCCCGGCAGGATGGAGCGGGTGCCGGGCGCCGACGGCTTCGAGGCCATCGTGGACTACTCCCACAAGCCCGGGGCGGTGGAGTCGGTGCTGCGCTCGCTGCGCGAGGTCACCGGGGGCCGGCTGACCGTCGTGCTGGGCTGCGGCGGCGACCGCGACCGCGGCAAGCGCCCCCTGATGGGCGCCGCCGCCGCCCGGCTGGCCGACGTCGCCATCCTCACCAGCGACAACCCCCGCTCGGAGGACCCCCTGCGGATCCTGGCCGAGATGATGGACGGGGTCCTCGGCGTGCCCGAGGAGGAGCGGGCTCATGTGATCATTGAGCCGGACCGGGCCGCGGCCGTCGATCTGGCGATCGGCCGCGCGGGCCCCGGCGACGTGGTCGTCGTGGCCGGCAAGGGGCACGAGCAGGGCCAGTACGTCGGCGACCGGGTCCTCCCGTTCGATGACAGGCAAGTGGTGGCCGACGCGATCGGCAGGCGGCGGAGCCGTACCGGGCGTCAGGCGTGTATGGAGAGTAAGGAAGCCTCATCATGATCCCGTTGCCGCTGGGCAGGATCGCCGAGATCACCTCGGGCGCCCTCGCGGGCATGGCCGACCCCCGCGCGGTCGTGCGCGGCCCGGTCGTCGTGGACTCCCGGGCCGTCGAGCCGGGGTCGCTGTTCGTCGCCGTCAAGGGCGAGCGGTCCGACGGGCACGACTTCGCCGCGGCCGCCGTGGAGGCGGGCGCCGTCGCCGTGCTGGCCTCCCGGCCCGTCGAGGCCCCCGCGGTCGTCGTCGGCGACGTCGTCGGGGCCCTGGCCTACCTGGCCACGGCGGTCTGCGCCGCGCTGCCGGCCGCCACGGTCATCGGCGTGACGGGGTCGGCGGGCAAGACCACCACCAAGGACCTGCTGGCCCGCCTCACCGCGCGGATCGGCCCCACGGTCGCGCCGGTCGGCTCGTACAACAACGAGATCGGCCACCCCCTGACCGTGCTGCGGGCCGACGAGGGCACCCGCTACCTGGTGCTGGAGCTCAGCGCCCGCGGGGTCGGGCACATCGCCCACCTCGCGAAGATCGCCCCGCCGAAGATCGGCGTGGTCCTCAACGTCGGCAGCGCGCACATCGGGGTCTTCGGCGGCCGGGACGCCATCGCCAGGGCCAAGGGCGAGCTGGTCGAGGCGCTGCCCGCCGACGGCGTCGCCGTACTGAACGCCGACGACCCGCTGGTGGCCGCGATGGCCGGCCGGACCCGCGCCCGCGTCACCTGGTACGGCCGCGGCGAGAGCGCCACGGTGCGGGCCGAGGGCGTCGTCCTCGACGGGCGCGGCCGCGCCTCCTTCACGCTTCGCACCCCCTCCGGGGCCGCGCCGGTCTCCCTGCGCCTGTACGGCGAGCACGCCGTGGACAACGCGCTCGCCGCGGCGGCCGCCGCCTACGAGCTGGGGCTGCCGGTCGCCACCATCGCCGAGGAGCTGTCGGAGGCCGAGCCCCGCAGCCGCTGGCGGATGGAGGTCACCGACCGGGCCGACGGCGTCACCGTGATCAACGACGCCTACAACGCCAACCCCGAGTCCATGCGCGCCGCGTTCGGCGCCCTCGGCTCCATCGCCGGGGGCCGGCGCCGCCTCGCGGTCATCGCCTCCCCGAGCGAGCTGGGCGAGCACGGCGCCGAGCTGAACGAGGGTGTGGGCCGTACGGCCGTCGCCGCGGGCCTCCAAGCGCTGTTCGTCGTCGGCGCCGACGCCGAGCCGGTCCTGGCCGGGGCCGGGGCCGCCGCGGAGGAGGCCCGTGCCGCGGGCGGCCACGTCCCCCGGATAACGCACGTCCCCGACGTCGAGACGGCCGTCGCCGAGGTCTCCGCGATCCTCGCGCCCGGCGACGTGGTGCTGGTCAAGGGCTCGCGGGTGGCCGGCCTGGAACGGGTGGCCGAGGCCCTGCTCGGGGGTGAACGCCGATGAGGGAGATCCTCATCGCGGCGGCGGTCAGCCTGCTGCTGTCCATGTTCGGCACGCCGCTGGCGATCCGTCTGTTCTCCCGGCGCGGCTACGGCCAGAGCATCCGGGAGGAGGGCCCCTCCGGTCACCACGACAAGCGCGGCACCCCCACCATGGGCGGCACCGTGATCGTGATCGCGGCGCTGATCGGGTTCGCCTGCGCCCACCTGGTCGCCTGGACCCAGCCCACCGTCTCGGCGCTGCTGGTGCTGTTCCTGATGACCGGCCTGGGCATGGTCGGCTTCCTCGACGACTTCATCAAGATCTACAAGCAGCGCAGCCTGGGCCTGCGCAGCGGCGCCAAGGCGCTGGGCCAGCTCGTCGTCGGCGCGGTCTTCGCGGTCCTGGTGACCCGCTTCCCCAACGCCTACCTCATCACCCCCGCCGAGACCCGGCTGTCGTTCCTGCGGGACTTCGGCCCCTCCATCGGCATCATCGGGTTCACGATCTGGGTGCTCATCATGATCGTGGGCTTCTCCAACGCGGTGAACCTCACCGACGGCCTCGACGGCCTGGCCAGCGGCGCGACCGGCGTGGTGCTCGCCTCCTACGTGCTGATCGGCAACTGGCAGCTGCGCAACAGCTGCACGGTCCAGCTCAGCCCCAACTGCTACTGGGTCCGCGACCCGCTCGACCTGGCCGTGGTCGCCGCCGCCGTGCTCGGCGCGCTGGTCGGCTTCCTGTGGTGGAACGCCCCGCCCGCCAAGATCTTCATGGGCGACACCGGCTCGCTGGCCCTGGGCGGCGTGATCGCGGGCCTGGCCATCACCACCCGCACCCAGGGCCTGCTGATCATCCTGGCCGGCATGTGCGTGGTCATCACGATGTCGGTGATCATCCAGGTCGGGTTCTTCAAGATGACCGGCAAACGGGTCTTCCGGATGGCGCCGCTCCAGCACCACTTCGAGCTGTCGGGCTGGGCCGAGACGACCATCGTGGTCCGCTTCTGGCTGATCGCCGCCCTGTGCGCCGCCGCCGGCCTCGGGTTGTTCTACGTCGAATGGATGCCCAAGCCGTGACGACCTCAGACCTCACGGGCGCCGGGGGCGCCGGGGGCACGGTCGTGGTCGCCGGGCTCGGCGTCTCCGGCACCGCCGCCGCCCGCGTGCTGGCCGGGCGGGGCGCGAAGGTCGTCGTCCTCGAGGGCCGCGACACCGAGGGAGCCCGGGCCGCCGCCGCGGAACTGGCCGGACTGGGGGTCGAGGTCCGGTTCGGCGAGTCCGCCGGGTTGCCCGCCGGCGCCTCCCTGGTCGTCACCACCGGCTGGCCGCCGCGTCACCCCGTGATGGCCGCCGCCGCGGAGGCCGGAATCGAGGTGATCAGCGAGGTCGAGCTCGGCTGGCGGCTGCGCCCGGCCGGCGCGGCGCCGTGGCTCGCGCTGACCGGCACCAACGGCAAGACCACCGTGGTACGGATGCTCGCCGCCATGCTGTCCGCCGCCGGGCACCGCGCGCTCGCCGCCGGGAACGTCGGCACCCCCGTCGTGGAGGCCGTCGGCGGGCCCTGGGACGTGCTGGCCGTGGAGCTGTCCAGCTTCCAGCTGCACCGCTCGCCCGGCCTGGCCCCGCACACCGCCGCCGTGCTCAACGTGGCGCCCGACCACCTCGACTGGCACGGCTCCCTGGAGGCGTACGCCCGGGACAAGGGGCGGATCTTCGAGCGGGCCGGCACGGTGGTCTTCAACGCCGGCGACGAGCAGGCGGCCCGCCTGGCCGGGCCGTACGCGGGCGGGGCCGCCCGCGTCGTCGGCTTCACGCTCGACGTGCCGCGTCCCGGACAGGTCGGCGTGGTCGAGGACCTGCTGGTGGACCGGGCGTTCACCGACGACCCGGTGCGCGAGGCCGCCGAGCTGGCGGGCTTCGCCGACATCCGGCCGTTCGCGCCGCACAACGTCGCCAACGCGCTCGCCGCCGCGACCATGGCCCGCTCCTACGGGGTGCCCCCGGAGGCCGTACGGCGCGGCCTGGCCGACTTCGTCCCCGACCCGCACCGCATCGCGCACGTCGCGTGCGTGGGCGGCGTCGACTACGTCGACGACTCCAAGGCCACCAACCCGCACGCCGCGGCCGCCTCGCTCGCCGCCTACCCCTCGATCGTCTGGGTCGCCGGCGGGCAGCTCAAGGGAGCCGACGTCGACGACCTGGTACGGCGGGCCGCGCCGAGGCTGCGCGGCGCGGTGCTGCTGGGCGCCGACCGCGAGCGGATCCGTCAGGCTCTGGCGCGACACGCCGAGAATGTCCCGGTGGTGGAGGTGGCGGGGCAAGACACTGGGGTCATGGATCGCGTCGTCACCGAAGCCGCCCGGCTCGCCTCCCCCGGGGACACCGTGCTGCTCGCCCCCGCAGGAGCCTCCCTCGACATGTTCGCCGGCTACCCAGCGCGAGGGGAGGCGTTCGCGCGGGCCGTACACCGGCTCGCGGAGACGGGCGAAGGGGAGCGGGCGTGAGCGCGCGCGACGGGCGGCCCGCCGGGGCCGCCGGACGTGCCGCGACCGCGACGGCGGGTTCCGCGGGCGGGCGCGCCGCGGCGGTCCCCGCGGCTCCGGCGGTCCCGTCGGGGGCCGTGGGGGAGCGGGACGGCGGGGGCCGCGCGACGGAGGCCGGGGGCCCGGCGGACGCCCGGCGCGGGAACGGGGCGCGCGAGCGGCTGACCGCCTTCCGCGAACTGCTCAACCGGCCGCTGACCTCCTACTACCTGATCCTCGGGTGCTGCGCGCTGCTGCTGGCCCTCGGCCTGATGATGGTGCTGTCGGCCTCCAGCATCGAGGCGCTGCAGAAGGACATGAGCCCGTTCTACTGGTTCCTCAAGCAGTCGATCTCGGTCGCGCTCGGCCTGCCGCTGATGTGGCTGTGCTCCCGCCTGCCCGCGCGGTTCTTCCGGCTGGCCGGATACCCGATGATGGTCCTGTCCATCCTCGGCCTGGTGCTGGTGCTGTTCATCGGCCGGGCGGAGCTCGGGGCGCAGCGCTGGATCTACATCGGCCCGCTGACCATCCAGCCCTCCGAGCCGGCCAAGCTGGGGCTGATGCTGTGGGGGGCCGACCTGCTGGCGCGCCGGGCGCGCGCCGGGACGATCGAGTGGCGGCACCTGTTCATCCCGCTCATGCCCGGCGCGGTCATCCTCTCCCTGCTGGTCATGCTGGGCAGCGACCTCGGCACCACGATCGTGCTGATGCTGATCTTCCTGTCCCTGCTGTGGGTGGTCGGGGCGCCGCTGCGGCTGTTCGGCGGCATCATGGCCGTCGCGGTGCTGGCGGCCGTCGTCATGATCAGTACCGAGGGGTACCGCCTGGACCGGGTCCAGGCGTGGCTGGACCCGTGGAAGTACGCCCAGAACGAGGGCTACCAGGCCGTCCAGGGGCAGATCGCGATGGGCAGCGGCGGCTGGTTCGGGCTGGGGCTGGGCTCCAGCCGGCAGAAGTGGAGCTGGATCCCGCACGCCGAGAGCGACTTCATCTTCTCGATCATCGGCGAGGAGCTCGGCCTGATGGGCACCCTGGTGGTGGTGGCCCTCTTCGGGCTGCTCGGCTACGCCGGGCTGCGGGTCGCCGTCCGGGTGAGGGACACCTTCGTCCGGCTCGCCGCGGCCGCCACCGTCGCCTGGATCGCCGGGCAGGCGATCGTCAACATCGGCGCGGTGATCGGCGTGGTGCCCATCACCGGCATCCCGCTGCCGCTGGTCTCCTACGGCGGGTCGGCGCTGTTGCCCACGCTGGCCGCGCTCGGGATGCTGCTGAGCTTCGCCAAACAGGAACCCGGCGCGCGGCAGGCCCTGGCCGCGCGTGGCCCGGGACCGGTGGCGCGGGGCCTAAGCTGGCTTGGCCTGGGTGGCCCGGCCCGCGGACGGCGGCCGGCAGACGGAAGACGACAGGGGAAAGGACCGACATGAGGGTGGTCCTCGCCGGCGGCGGGACGGCCGGTCACATCGAACCGGCGCTGGCCCTGGCCGACGCGCTGCGCCAACTCGATCCCGGCATCGGGATCACCTGCCTCGGCACCGAACGCGGCCTGGAGACACGGCTGGTCCCGGCCCGGGGGTACGAGCTGGAGCTCGTGCCCGCCGTACCGCTGCCCCGATCGCTCACCCCGCAGCTGCTGACCGTTCCCGGCCGTCTGGCGGGGGCGATCAGCGCCGCGGCGGGCATCATGGAGCGGGTCCGGGCCGACGTCCTCGTCGGGTTCGGCGGCTACGTCGCGACCCCCGCCTACCTCGGGGCGCGCCGCCGCGGCGTGCCGATCGTGGTGCACGAGGCCAACCCGCGGCCCGGCCTGGCCAACCGGCTGGGCGCGCGGCTGACCGACCACGTGTTCATCGGCCAGCAGGACACGCCGCTGTCCGGCGCCGAGCACATCGGGATCCCGCTCCGCCGCGAGATCACCTCGCTGGACCGGCTGTCCATGGGCGACAAGGCGCGCTCCTGGTTCGGCCTGGAGGCCGACCTGCCGACGCTGCTGGTCACCGGCGGCTCCCAGGGGGCGCGCTCGATCAACCAGGCGGCCCTGGCCGCGGCCCCGGCACTGCGCCGGGCCGGGATCCAGGTGCTGCACATCATCGGCCCGAAGAACACGCTGGAGGAGGAGCCGCCGCCCGGCGACCCCCAGTACGTCGTGCTGCAGTACGTCGACCGGATGGACCTCGCCTACGCCGCCGCCGACTTCGCACTGTGCCGCGGCGGCGCCATCACCTGCGCCGAGCTGACCGCGGTGGGCCTGCCCGCGGCGTACGTCCCGCTCCCGCACGGCAACGGGGAGCAGCGGCTCAACGCCGAGCCGATCGCGAGGGCCGGGGGCGGCATGCTGGTCGACGACGCCGAGCTGAGCGCGGAGTGGATCGTCCGCAACGTGCTGCCCGTGCTGTCCGACCCGGAGCGGGTGGTCGCCATGTCGGAGGCCGCCTCCCGGATGGGCCGCAAGGACGCCGACGCGGCGCTGGCCCACCGGGTGCTGCGGATCGCGCGGGGCGTGGCGTGAAAGGGGAGCGAACCCGACGAGGGAGCGGAGTGGTCCGTGAGGGACGAGCGGCCCGCGGAGCGAGCGAGGAGTGGTGAGCGACCTTGAGCGGGGAGCGAGCGGGAGCGGTGAGCGACCGATGAACGGGAAACGGGGAATGGTGAACGGCCGATGAGCCTGGTCAAGTTGGTGGATCCGGTCGCGGCCGAAGACCTGGGGCGGGTCCACTTCATCGGGATCGGCGGTTCCGGCATGTCCGGCATCGCCCGCATCCTGCTCAAGCGCGGCGTGCGGGTCTCCGGCAGCGACTCCCGCGGTTCCGAGCTGGTCAACGAGCTGCGGGGGCTGGGGGCGAGGATCCACATCGGTCACGCCGCCTCGCACGTCCAGAACGTCGACACGGTCGTGGTCTCCACCGCGATCCGCGACTCCAACCCGGAGCTGGGCGAGGCGCTGCGCCAGGGGCTGCGGGTGATCCCGCGGGCCGCCGCGCTGGCCTCGGTCATGGCGGGCCGGACGGGCGTCGCCCTGGCGGGCACCCATGGCAAGACCACCACCACGTCGATGCTGACGGTGGCGCTGCAGAAGTGCGGCGCCGACCCGTCCTACTGCGTCGGCGGGCAGCTGGTGACCACCGGGCTGGGCGCCGACGAGGGCGCCGGGGACGTCTTCGTCGCCGAGGCCGACGAGAGCGACGGCTCCTTCCTGATGCTGGCCCCGGAGATCGCCGTGGTGACCAACGTGGAGCCCGACCACCTGGACAACTACGGCGACCCCCGCGCGGTCTACGACAGCTTCGCCCGCTTCGTCGAGCGGGTCGGCCGGACCATGGTGCTCTGCGCCGACGACCCCGGCTCCGCGGCCCTCGTGGCGCCGGCCCGCGCCCGCGGCCTGAAGGTCGTCACGTACGGCGAGGCCGGCGACGCCGACCTGAGGGTGAGCGACATCACCCCGGACGGCCTGGGCGTCACCTTCACGGTCGGCGGCCTGGGCCTGGTCAGGCTGGCCGTACCCGGCCGGCACAACGCCCTCAACGCCGCCGCGGTCATCGCCGTCGCGGCCGAGCTGGGCGTCTCCTTCGGCGACATCCGCGACGGCCTGGCCGCCTTCACCGGCGCCAAGCGCCGGTTCGAGGCCAAGGGCGAGGCCGGCGGGGTCGCGGTCTTCGACAGCTACGCCCATCATCCGACCGAGCTGGCGGCCGACCTGCGCGCGGCCCGGGACGTGGTGGCGTCCTTCTCCGGCTCCGGCAGGGTCATCGCGGTCTTCCAGCCGCACCTGTACTCCCGGACGCGGTTCTTCGCCGACGACTTCGGAGCGGCCCTCGCCCTGGCCGACGAGGTGGTCGTCCTGGACGTCTACGGCGCGCGCGAGGACCCCGAGCCGGGCGTCTCCGGGGCGCTGGTCGCGGGCAAGGTGCCGCTCCCGGGGGAGCGGGTGAGCTACGCGCCGCAGCGGGAGAGCGTCCCGGCCCTGGTGGCGGAGCGGGCCAGGGCCGGCGACATCGTGCTCACCATGGGGGCGGGCGACGTGACCGAGCTGGGCCCGCGGATCGTGGCGGAGCTGTCCGCACGGTGAACGGCCTTCGAGGGGGAGCGGGGGAGGAGCGGTGAGCGACCTTTGAGCAGGGAGCGAGCCCGACGCGGGAGCGGAGTGGTTCGTGAGGGACGAGCGGCCCGCGGAGCGAGGAAGGAGTGGCGAGCGACCTTTGAGCAGGGAGCGAGCCCGACGCGGGAGCGGAGTGGTTCGTGAGGGACGAGCGGCCCGCGGAGCGAGGAAGGAAGCGGTGAGCGACTCTTGAACGGAGTCTGGCGCACGGCCTTCCTCGGCCTGCTGACCGCGGGCGTGGTGGGCAGCGTCGTGTGGCTGGTGTTCTTCTCGCCGGTCCTCGGCGTGCGGGAGATCCGGGTGACGGGCAACGCGGTCCTGCCCGCGGAGGAGATCCGGCGGGCCACCGGGGTGGCCGCCGGCCGGCCGCTCGCCACCGTGGACGTGGCCGCGGTCAGGGCCGGGGTGGGCGCGATCCGCCGGGTCGAGTCGGTCTCCGTCAGCCGCGACTGGCCGGGCACGCTGGCGGTCAGGGTCGTGGAGCGCCGCCCGGCGGCCGTGGTGCCGGAGGGGGACCGGGCCGCGCTGGTGGACCGCCACGGCGTGGTGATCGAGGTCAGGGACGTCGCG
The DNA here is from genome assembly GCF_042873875.1 of Streptosporangium sp. NPDC004379. Classification (NCBI taxonomy): domain Bacteria; kingdom Bacillati; phylum Actinomycetota; class Actinomycetes; order Streptosporangiales; family Streptosporangiaceae; genus Streptosporangium; species Streptosporangium sp. NPDC004379. The sequence continues at coordinate 167,581 of NZ_JBIAMC010000001.1, read as the reverse complement.
CCTCCGGGTCTTCCCGTGCTGCGGGTGGACCGTCCGCGGGCGGGCGACCCGGCGACCGCCGCGGCGCTGGCCGTGGTCGGGGCGCTGCCGGAGAGCCTGGCCCGGCGGGTGGCCGAGGTGGCCGCGCCCTCGCCCGAGACCGTCTCGCTGCGGCTGAAGGACGGCCGCGCGGTGGTCTGGGGCGGGCGGGACCGTTCGGAGGACAAGGCGCGGATCCTCGCCACGCTCCTGAGGAGCCGGGCGGCCACCTACGACGTGAGCTCCCCCGAGGTCGTGACGGTGAAGTGACGCCCCCGCCGCGGGCACCGGGAAAAGGACAGCGCGCGACACGCCGGGCGCGCTTGCGGCCCGGTTAGTTGACCCGCCCGGAGCGTAACTCCTACTGTCCGTATCACTCCTCAGGTTGACATAAATCTAAATCTCAACTTGAGGGTGAGGGTTTTGAAAGCGACGGCACGGGACCCCGTGCCGCGGGAAATTGCAAGTCAACGAGCGGAAAGGCCCCTCGTCGTGGCAGCACCGCAGAACTACCTCGCGGTCATCAAGGTTGTAGGAATCGGCGGAGGCGGAGTCAACGCCGTCAACCGGATGATCGAGGAGGGACTCAAGGGCGTCGAGTTCATCGCCATCAATACCGACGCTCAGGCGCTGCTGATGAGTGACGCCGACGTCAAGCTCGACGTGGGGCGTGAACTCACCCGCGGCCTCGGCGCGGGCGCCAACCCCGAGGTCGGGCGCAAGGCGGCCGAGGACCACCGTGAGGAGATCGAAGAGGTCCTCAAGGGCGCCGACATGGTCTTCGTCACCGCGGGCGAGGGCGGCGGCACCGGCACCGGCGGAGCCCCGGTGGTGGCCAACATCGCGCGGTCCCTGGGCGCCCTGACCATCGGTGTGGTCACCCGGCCGTTCAGCTTCGAGGGCCGGCGCCGGGCGATGCAGGCCGAGGCGGGCATCGAGACCCTCCGCGAGGAGGTCGACACGCTCATCGTGATCCCGAACGACCGGCTGCTGTCGATCTCCGACCGGCAGGTGAGCGTGCTGGACGCCTTCAAGGCGGCCGACCAGGTGCTGCTCTCCGGTGTCCAGGGCATCACCGACCTGATCACCACGCCCGGCCTGATCAACCTGGACTTCGCCGACGTGAAGTCCGTGATGTCCGGCGCGGGCTCGGCGCTCATGGGCATCGGCCACGCGCGCGGCGACGACCGGTCGGTCGCGGCGGCCGAGATGGCCGTCTCCAGCCCGCTGCTGGAGGCCAGCATCGACGGCGCGCACGGCGTGCTGCTGTCGATCGCGGGCGGCTCCGACCTCGGCCTGTTCGAGATCAACGAGGCCGCCCAGCTCGTCTCCAACGCGGCCGCGCCGGACGCCAACATCATCTTCGGCACGGTCATCGACGACGCCCTCGGCGACGAGGTCCGCGTCACAGTGATCGCGGCCGGCTTCGACGAGGCCGACGCGGAGGCGAACAAGGCCGTTCCGCAGGCGGCCCGGCCGCAGCAGCAGCCCGCCCGCCCGGCCGCGACCCCGCCGTCCCGGCCGTCGGTCCCGGCGGCGCCCACGGTGAAGGCCGAGCCCCGTCCCGAGCCGCGGCCGGAGTTCCGGGCCGAGCCCAGGGCCGAGTACCCGCCAGCGCCGGCCCGCCCGGCGACCCCGCCGCAGCCGGAGTTCCGGGCCGAGCCCCAGCCCGCGCAGCCCCCGGCGGCCCAGCAGGCCCACCCGGTCCAGCCCGCCGCGCCCGCCCACGCGCCGGGTGAGCAGCCCGAGCCGCCGCGCGCCGAGGAGCCGCCGGCCTCGCCGGTGTCGATCCCGCGTCCGGCGCCCGAGCCGCCCGCTCCCACGCCCATCTCCGCGCGGGTCCCCGACACCGCCCGGCGGCGTCCGGTGGTCTTCGAGGAGCAGGAGGAGGAGCTCGACGTCCCCGACTTCCTGAAGTGACTTTGCTCACGGCCGGGGGCCCGGGGAATGCCCGGCCGTGACAGGGAAGAATGGGTTCCGCCGGTTTGTCGGTGTTCGAGCGGCGGAGAAGTGACGGATACAACACGACGTGAAGAGATCGCGGCCGGTCTGGCCAGGGTCGAGGCGGACATCGCCGAGGCATGCCGGGCCGCCGGCCGCGACCGCGGGGAGCTGACGCTCGTCGCGGTGAGCAAGACCTACCCTGCCTCCGACGTGCGGCTGCTGGCCGGGCTGGGGGTGACCGACGTGGGGGAGAACCGCGACCAGGAGGCTTCGGCCAAGGCGCACGAGTGCGCCGACCTGAAGCTGACCTGGCACTTCATCGGCCAGCTGCAGACCAACAAGGCCCGCTCGGTGGTCTCCTACGCCGACGTCGTCCACTCGGTGGACCGGCTCCGGCTGGTCTCCGCGCTGGGCCGGGAGGCGGTCCGGGCGGGCCGGGAGGTCACCTGCCTGGTGCAGGTCGCGCTGGACGGCGATCCCGCACGCGGCGGCGCCCGGCCGGAAGAGGTGTCGGCGCTCGCCGACGCGGTCGCCGGGGCCGGCGGGCTGAGGCTGGGCGGGGTGATGGCGGTCGCGCCGCTGGGCGGGGACCCGTCCGGGGCCTTCGCCCGGCTGAGGGAGATCTCGGAGGCCGTACGGGAGGCCCATCCGGGCGCGGACGTCATATCGGCGGGGATGAGCGGCGACATGGCGGAGGCCATCGCCAACGGTGCGACACACCTGCGTGTCGGTACGGCGTTGCTCGGTCGCCGGAAGCCCTTGGTCAGGTAATGTCCCTTCAAGTGGACCTTGGCGTCCGCGTACCCGGATAGAGGTCGATCGGTGGTGAGCTCCAAGGGGGTGCGGCTACCGCCCCAGGCGAAGCGAAGTAAGACGGAGGAAGAAGCAGCGATGTCCGGCGCGATGCGCAAGATGGCGGTCTACCTCGGTCTTGTGGAGGACGACCGCTACGACAGATACGACAGCTATTCCGACGAGGACTACGAGGAGTTCGACGACTCGCGGCGGACGGCGGAGGAGCGTCCCGGAGCGGTCCACGACCGCGAGGACGACGCCGATTCCGGGGTGCCCGCCCCGAGGCCCGCGACGGCTGTCATCGAGCGCCGTACGACCGATCTGGCGCGCATCACCACGCTTCATCCGCGCACCTACAACGAGGCCCGGACAATCGGGGAGCATTTCCGCGACGGCACCCCGGTCATCATGAATCTGACCGAGATGGTTGACAGCGACGCCAAGAGGCTTGTGGATTTCGCGGCAGGTCTGGTCTTTGGCCTACATGGCAGCATTGAACGTGTTACCAACAAGGTGTTCCTGTTGTCCCCTGCCAATGTCGAGGTGACCGCCGAGGACAAGGCCCGAATCGCGGAACGCGGGTTCTTCAACCAGAGCTAGAGTTCCACCATGAACAGTGACCGGCCGGACAGGTCCACACAAGACCGGAGGCGGCGGAACGGATCAGAGACGAGGGTGGACCTTGGGGATCGTTAGCGAGATCTTGGTCATCGTCCTCTCTCTCTATCTGGTTCTGCTGATCGGCAGAATGATCTTTGAGACGGTGCAGGCGTTCGCGCACCAGTGGCGGCCCACCGGGGCCGTACTCGTCCTGGCGGAGGCCGTATACACGGTCACCGACCCGCCTCTCAAGTTCCTCCGCCGTTTCATTCCACCACTCCGGTTGGGTACGGTGGCCTTTGACCTAAGCTTCACAGTGCTGTTCATTGTGGTCTTGGTCTTGATCCGACTCGTGTCCGCGCTTCGTTGATCGGGTACCGTCCCTCCGGACAGACTCCAAGCGCGCCAAGGAGACCGAAATGCCGCTGACGCCCGCTGATGTGCGGAACAAGCAGTTCAGTACGACCCGGCTGAGGCCGGGGTACGACGAGGAAGAGGTTGACGCCTTCCTCGACGAGGTCGAGTCCGAGCTGGACCGCCTCATCCAGGAGAACGAGGAGCTTCGCGCGAAGCTGGCGGAGTGCCTGCGGGGCAAGGTGCCCGGCAACGTCAACATGGCCATGGCACCGGCTCCCGTCGCCGAGCCCAAGCCCGAGATGATGATGCAGCAGCCGGAGCCGATGCGCGCTCCGGAGCCCGTCCAGCACCAGCAGCCCGTCCCCGTCTCCATGGGCATGCCGCAGGCCGAGGACAACATGGACACCGCGGCGCGGGTGCTCGCGCTGGCCCAGCAGACGGCCGACCAGGCCATCGCCGACGCCCGCCGGGAGGCGGACGAGACGGTGACCCGGGCCCGCCGCGAGGCCGACGACATCCTCGGCAAGGCCCGCCGCCAGGCCGAGCAGGTCATCGGCGACGCCCGCGCACGCGCCGAGACGCTGGAGCGCGACGCGCAGGAGCGGCACCGGCAGGCCATGGGCTCGCTGGTGCAGAACCGCGACGAGCTGGAGCGCAAGGTCGAGGAGCTGCGCAGCTTCGAACGGGAGTATCGCAGCCGACTGAAGCTCTACCTGGAGAACCAGCTCGCCGAGCTGAACGTCGCGGGCGAGGGCAGTGGCGCGTTCCCGATCGTGGGCGGTCCCCCGGCGATGTCCCACGCCGTGGCTCAGGGAGGCCCGCAGCCGATGCAGGGCGCCCCCGGTCCGTTCGGCGGCGAGCAGGCGCAGCACTCGGGTGCCTTCCAGGGCGTTGACGGTCCTCACAACGACCGGCGCTAGGGTGTCGGGTCATTCGTCCTGACCCGTATCCGGGAGTTCCCCTGTGATCCTCATCAGCGCCGGTCTGGTCCTCACGGCCATCGTCCTGCTCATCGTGGGATTCGTGCTGGCCAAACCTTTCCTGGTCATGTGGTCGATCGCGATCAGCGTGCTGTCCGCGGTCTTCCTGGTGATCGGGGCGTTGTTACGCCGCCACGAACTGTTCCCCGGCGGCGGGCGCGCCGGAGCGGCCCCGCCGCTCCAGCCGAGGGAGCCGGCGCCCACCGGCCCCGCGCCCGTGCCGCACATGCCACCGGGCCGACCGGCCACGCCGGTCTCCCACCCGATGGCGCGGCAGACGGCGACCGCCCCGGCTCGGCCTCGGCCGGGCCGGGTCGCCGCCACCGCCCCCGCCGCTCCCTCCGCGAGGCGGGGCCTGCCGGGCGCCGGGGCGATCGTCCTGGTGATCCCGGGACGCAGGCGCTACCACGTCGTGGGATGCCGGCAGCTCGCAGGCCGGGACCACGAGGAGCTCACCCAGGAGGAGGCGCGGGAGGAGGGCTTCACGCCCTGCACCACGTGCCTTCCCGACCAGCCGACGGCCCCGGCGTCTCCGGTGGCCTCGAAGCCCCCGGCGGCCTCCGCCGCCGTGGCCTCACCCGCCGAGCCGGCGTCCCCGGCTCCGGCGAAACGGCCCGCCGCCCAGGCGTCCGCCGCACCGGACGCGCAGGCCGGTCCGCCTTCCGGCGCCTCGGGGACGGCCGTGCCGCCGTCCCCCGCCCGGCCCTCGCGGCCCGCGCCGGAGACCCCCTCCGACGATCCCAACGCCACGAGCTGGTTCAGCCGCACCACGGCCGGCCCGGTGACCGGGCGGCCGGCCTCCGAGCCCGCTCCGGCCGGCTCCGCGCCCGCCGAGCCCGCGGAGCTCGAGCTCGTGAAGCCCGAACCCGCCGAGCCCGCGGAGCTCGACCCCGCTGAGCCCGAGGCCGTGAAGCCGGAGGCCGGCGAGCCCGTGTCCGCGACGCCGGAGGCCGGCGGGCCTGATTCCGCTGAGCCTGAGGGCGCCGAGCCCGAACCGGCCGAGTCCGCGGACACCGGATCCGGGGACGTCGAGTCCGAACCCGCCGAGTCCGAGGCCGTCGAGCCCGGATCCGGCGACTCCGAGCCGGTGGAGCCGGCCGAGGCCGTTCCCGGGCGCGCCGGGTCGCGGCCGACGGCCGACTCCACCTCGGCGGAATCCTCCGGCGCCGATGAGATCGTCGCCTCCGGGGCTCCCGAGGCCCCCGGCTCGGGCGAGAGCGTCACCCCCGAGACCTCCGGGGCCCCCGGGGCCCTCCATGACTCCGAGACCTCCGGGTCTCCCGGCTCCGGCGGGAGCGACTCCCCGGAGCGACCGGCCACCGCCGGGAACCCCCCGGCCGCCTCCGGCCCCGCGGACGGTGACGACCCCGCGGACGGTGACGACCCCGCGAACGGTGACGACCTCGCGGACGGTGGCGACCCCGCCGGAAGCGCCGCCACCGCCGAGGACGCCGTCTCCCGTGACGCCGCTTCCCGTGACGCCGCCGAAGCCTCCGACGACGCCGGTGCCGCGGCCGGCGGCGGGCCCGCCGCGGGAAGCGCCGCCGAAGCCGGGAGCGAGCCCGCCGCGGGAAGTACCGCCGGAAGCGCCTCCGCCGGCGGGAACGCCGATGCCGCCGACGACGGGGACACCTCCGACGACGACACCTCCGACGACGACACCGCCCCCCGGGGGTTCCCCGCCATCCGGGACGAGCCGCCCGCCGGGACCGTCAAGGTGATCGTCGGCACCCGCCGCTTCCACGACCCGTCCTGCCCCCTGGTCCGGGGCGGAGACGACGACGGCGTCGAGACGATGACCGTGGCCGAGGCCGAGGAGGCCGGGCTGAGCGGCTGCACGGTCTGCCGCGCAGGCCGCGGCTGAGCCCGAACGACACGGAAAGGGCCGCCGGGAGACCTCCCGGCGGCCCTTTCCGCCTTCTCTCCGCGCCCCGGCGGTCCTCCCCTCCAGGAGAGGACCGCCGGGAGGGCTCAGGCCGTACGGCGGAGCTGGAACGCCAGCCCGAGGTCGTCGTCGCGGTGCACGTCGAGCCCGTCGGCGACCCCCTCGGTGAAGGAGACGGCCAGCACCTCGTCGGCCACGACCGAGCCCTGCGCCCGCAGGGCCCCGGCCAGGTCGGCGTCGGCGGCCGACCACCACACGTCGATCCGGTCGGAGATGGACAGGCCCGTCGACTTGCGGGCGTCCTGGAGCAGGCGGACGACCTCGCGGACCAGACCGGCGCGGCGCAGCTCGTCGGTGATCGCCAGGTCGAGGGCGACCGTCTCGCCGGTCCCGGTGCCGATGGCGCCCGTCTCGACCGCCCAGCCGGCCTTCGGCTGCTCGGTGACGATGACCTCCTCGGCGGTCAGCTCCACCGGGCCCAGCCCGGCGGCCTCGACCGTGACGGTGGAACCAGCGCGGAGCGCATGGGCGAGCCCGGTCGCGTCGGCGGAGGCGACGGCCGCGGCCACCAGCTTGGTCTGCGAGCCGAACCGCTTGCCCAGCGCCCGGAAGTTGGGCTTGACGGTGAAGGAGACCAGGTCGGCCTCCACATCCGACAGGTCCTCCAGCGCCTGCACGTTGAGCTCGTCGGCGATCAGCTCGCGCAGCTCCGGCGGGAGGGCGGCCCAGCCGCGGGCGCCCACCAGCGCCCGGCCGAGCGGCTGACGGGTCCTGACCCCGCTGGAGGCGCGGGCCGAGCGGCCCAGCTCCACCAGGCGGCGCACCAGCGCCATCCGCTCCGACAGCTCCGCGTCCAGCAGCGCCGGGTCCGCGGCGGGCCAGGAGGCCAGGTGGACCGAGACGGGGGCGTCGTCGTCACGCAGGACGTCCCAGACGTGGTCGGTGATGAACGGCGCCACCGGCGCCATCAGCCGGGTCACGGTCTCCAGGCACTCGTAGAGCGTGGCGAACGCCGAGACGTCGCCGGACCAGAACCGGCGGCGGGAGCGCCGCACGTACCAGTTGGACAGGTCGTCGAGGAACTCCGCCAGCCGCCGTCCGGCCCTGGCGGTGTCGAAGCCGTCCAGCGACGCCGTCACCTCGGCGACCGTGCGGTGCAGCTCGGCCAGCGCCCAGCGGTCGATCAGCGGCCGGTCGGCGGGGGAGGGGGCCTCGGCGAGCGCCGACGGCGTCCAGGACTCGGCGTCGGCGTACAGGGTGAAGAACGCCGCGGTGTTCCAGTAGGTCAGCAGGACCTTGCGGACGATCTCCTCCAGGGCCGCGTGGCCGATCCGGCGGGCGGCCCACGGGGAGCCGCCGCAGGCCATGTACCAGCGCAGGGCGTCGGCGCCGTGCCGGTCCATCAACGGGATCGGCTGCAACACGTTGCCCAGGTGCTTGCTCATCTTGCGGCCGTCCTCGGCGAGGATCAGGCCGAGGCAGAGCACGTTCTCGTAGGAGGACCGGCCGAAGACCAGCGTGCCGACCGCCATCAGGGAGTAGAACCAGCCGCGGGTCTGGTCGGTGGCCTCGCAGATGAACTGCGCCGGGTACGCCGAATCCAGCATCTCGGCGTTGCGCAGCGGGGCGCCCCACTGGGCGAACGGCATCGATCCGGAGTCGTACCAGGCGTCGATCACGTCCGGCACCCTGCGCGCCTCGGCCCCGCAGTCGGGGCAGGGCAGGGTGACGTCGTCGACGTAGGGGCGGTGCGGATCGAGCGCGGACACGTCCCGGCCCGCCAGCCGGCCCAGCTCCTCCAGGGAGCCCACGCACGTGACGTGCGAGTCGTCGGCGGAGCAGACCCACAGCGGCAGCGGCGTGCCCCAGTAGCGCGACCGCGACAGCGACCAGTCGACGTTGTTGCGCAGCCACTCGCCGAAGCGGCCCCACTTGATCGTCTCCGGGTACCAGTTGGTCTTCTCGTTCTCGGCGAGGAGCTGGTCCTTGATCGCGGTGGTCCGGATGTACCAGGCGGGCAGCGCGTAGTACAGCAGCGCGGTGTGGCAGCGCCAGCAGTGCGGATAGCTGTGTTCGAAGTGGCCGCCGCGGTACAGCAGGCCCCGCGCGTCCAGGTCGGCGGTCAGCTCGTCATCGGCGTCCTTGAAGAACCGGCCGCCGACCAGGGGCACGGTGTCGAGGAAACGGCCGTCCGGGCCGATCGGGTTGACCACCGGCAGGCCGTACCGCTTGCAGATCGTCATGTCGTCGGCGCCGAACGCCGGGGCCTGGTGCACCAGGCCGGTGCCGTCCTCGGTCGTGACGTAGTCGCCGAGCACCACGTAGTGGGCGCCGGGGATGTCGACCAGCTCGAACGGGCGGGAGTAGGAGGTGTGCTCCAGGTCGGCGCCCCGGAAGGAGGCCAGCACCTCGGCCCCCTCGCCCAGGGCGGCGGCCAGCAGCGGCTCGGCCACCACCAGCACCTCGTCGGACCCGGCGGGGCGCGCCGCGACGTAGGTGACGTCGGGGTGCACGGCCACCGCGGTGTTGGACACCAGGGTCCACGGCGTGGTGGTCCAGATCAGCAGCGAGGCGCCGAGCTCGGCCAGCGGGCCGGAGGTGGCGGGCATGCGGACGTAGACCGACGGGCTGGAGACGGTCTCGTAGCCGCCCGGCTGGCCCAGCTCGTGGTCGGACAGACCGGTGCCGCAGCGCGGGCAGTAGGGGGTGATGCGGAAGTCGCGGAACAGCAGGCCCTTGTCGAAGACGACCTTCAGCGACCACCAGACCGACTCGACGTAGTCGGGGTCCATCGTGCGGTACGCCTGGGCCAGGTCGATCCAGTAGCCCATCCGCTCGGTCATCTCTTCGAAGGCGTCCACGTGCCGCAGCACCGACTCGCGGCACCGGGCGTTGAACTCGGCCACGCCGTACGACTCGATGTCCTTCTTGCCGGAGAGGCCGAGCTCCTTCTCCACGGCCACCTCGACGGGCAGGCCGTGGCAGTCCCAGCCGGCCTTGCGCGGCACGCTGTAGCCCTGCATCGACTTGTAGCGGGGGAAGACGTCCTTGAAGACGCGGGCCTCGACGTGGTGGACGCCGGGCATGCCGTTCGCGGTGGGCGGACCCTCGTAGAAGACCCACGTGGGGCCGCCGGCGTTCTGCTCGACGGAGCGCTCGAAGATCTTGCCGTCGCGCCAGCGGCCGAGCATCTCGTGTTCGAGCGCGGGCAGGTCGACCTGCGCGGGAAGAGGGCGGAAGCGGGCTGACATGACGGGCGGGACCTCCACGCTGGTGCTGGCAGTGGCGTGGAGGGACGAGACCTCGCGGCCCCGCGGTACCACCCTCCTTGACCCCCTGCCGCCGGGAACGGCGGTGGGAGGCCCTCTTCCTTCGGTTCGCTGCCGGTTCTACTGAGCCCGTCGCGGGCCGTTCCTCCGGCGGCTCGGGGGTGATTTCCGCCCGGGTCCTCGCCCCGGGCTCACACCGTCCCCGGGTCGCTCGCGCGAGGGGCCCCGGACGTACTCGTCCCCGTCAACGCCTTTGCGAACTCCCACGATAACGCACCCGCCCGCCGGAATCTTCCCGGTTATCGTCCGCGCACGGAACGGGGGAAGGGGCGCGGCGGCGCCGTCCACGCGCGGGACGGCGGGAGGGGAGGCGCGGGGCCGGATCGTACGGGATCGGTAAACATATGGGCGGGTCGTTTGCCGTTCTGTTATCGCGGACCTATGCTGCCCGCACCGTTTACCGCATCGGTACGGTCCGACAGAACGAGGAGGCCGGCATGGCCGCGACTGTGCGCGCAGACGAGAGCGCCACGGGGCCGTCGCAGGACGGTCCCGCCACCTGGTCGGCCGAGGAACTGGCTGAGGTCCGCGAGCGACTGGCCGGGGAGATCGAAGAGCTCACCAAGGAGATCGTCAAGGCGGAGAGCGAGATCGCCGCCCGTGACGTGACCGACGGGGCGGGGGACGACCAGGCGGACGCCGGGGCACGGACGTATGAACGAGAACGTGAGATCGCCCTTACCCTGAATTCACGCGACCTGGTCGCGCAGAATGAGCGAGCGATCGCCCGGATCGACGCGGGTACCTACGGAGTGTGCGAATCGTGCCACAAGCAGATCGGAAAGGAACGCCTGCTGGCGTTCCCGAGGGCGACGCTGTGCGTGGCCTGCAAGCAGCGGGAGGAGCGCCGCTGACGGGCGGCCCGGCGGAGGGGGCGGCGACGGCCGCCCCGCCGGGCAGGCGGAGGATCGCCGTCCTCGCCACGATCGTCCCGATCGTCTACGGTCTCGACCTGCTCACCAAGACGCTCGTGCTGAAGACCCTGGAGGGCCGAGACCCCTTCGTCATCATCCCCGATCTCCTCCAGTTCCGGGTGATCTTCAACTCGGGGGCCGCGTTCAGCATCGGCACCGGCATGACGATCGTCTTCACGTTCGTCGCCGCCGCCGTGGTGGTCGCCATCCTGCGCACCGCGCGGCACCTGCGCAGCCTGCCGTGGGCCGTCACGCTCGCGCTGATGCTCGGCGGGGCGCTCGGCAACCTGACCGACCGCCTCCTGCGCTGGCCCTCGGGCTTCGGCCGGCCCTCGCCGTTCCAGGGGCACGTGGTCGACTTCGTCGAGACCTTCCCCGGCCACTTCCCGGTCTTCAACGTCGCCGACTCGGCGATCGTCTGCGGCGGGATCCTGGCCGTCTTCCTCGCCTGGAGGGGCTACCAGATCGACGGCACCCGCGACACCGGAAGAGCAGAGAAGTGATGACCGACCAGCGGAGTCTCCCCGTTCCCGACGGCCTGGAGGGCGAGCGCCTCGACGCGGCGCTGTCCCGGCTGTTCGGGCTGTCCCGCACCCGCGCGGCCGAGCTGGTCGCCTCCGGCGACGTGCTGGTGGACGGCTCGCCCGCGGCCAAGTCCGACCGGGTCCACGCGGGCGCGTGGCTGGACGTCACGCTGCCGCCCCCGCCCACCGCGCCGATGCCGGTCGCCGAGCCGGTCCCCGGCATGACGATCGTCTACGAGGACGACGACGTCATCGTCGTCAACAAGCCGGTCGGCGTGGCCGCCCACCCCACCGTCGGCTGGACCGGGCCCACCGTGATCGGCGGCCTGCTCGGCACCGGGCACCGGGTGGCGACCAGCGGTGCCGCCGAGCGGCAGGGCATCGTGCACCGTCTCGACGCCAACACCACCGGCGCCATGGTCGTGGCCAAGAGCGAGACCGCCTACTCCCGCCTGAAGCGGGCCTTCAAGGAACGCACCGTCGACAAGCGCTACCACGCGCTGGTCCAGGGCCATCCCGACCCGCTGCGCGGCACGGTGGACGCGCCCATCGACCGCCACCCGGTCGGCGACGGCCGTTTCGCGGTGGTGGCGGGCGGCAAGGACTCGGTCACCCACTACGACACGATCGAGGCGTTCCGCGCCGCGTCGCTGCTGGACATCAAGCTGGAGACGGGCCGGACCCACCAGATCCGGGTCCACATGTCGGCGCTGCGTCACCCGTGCGTCGGCGACATGCTGTACGGCGCCGACCCCAAGCTGGCCGCGCGGCTGGGCGTGACCCGGCAGTGGCTGCACGCGGTCTCGCTGGCCTTCGAGCACCCGGTGACGGGGGAGTGGATGACGTTCACCACCGACTACCCCGAGGACCTGGCGCGCGCGCTGGAACTCGTCGGCGCGGACTTCTGACGGCTCCGGGCCCGCCCGCGGGCCCACCGGCCGGAGGGCGCCGCCCGCCGGGTCCGTGACCTCTCCCGGGCGGGGTCCTCCCGGGCGGGGTCAGACGCTACCGCCCGCCAGGACCGTGACCTTTCCCGTGTCCTTTGCCGTTCGCGGCGCCTTTCCCCCCGACGCGTTCGGCTCGCTGTACGGATCGACCGAGTCCCCGCCCTGGTTCTCTCCCTGATCCCGCGTGTCCTCCGCCGTTCCCCCGTCGGACTCCGGGCTCTTTTCCTCGCCGGAGTCCGCCGGTGCTTTTCCCTGGTCCTTCGGCTTCTCGCCGGAGTTCTTCTCCGGCTTCTTCCCCGCCTTGTCCGCCCCCTTCCCGGGATCCTTCGACGGCTTGCCGTCCGGCTCGGGGGCGGGGGTGTCCTCGGCGCGGTCCTTGCCGTCCTTGCCGTCCTCGCCGTCCCGCCGGGCGTCGCCGCCCTGCCGGGGCCATGCCGAAGGCGGCGTGGCGGAGCGCCCGGTCCCGCCGTCGTCGCGGACGCCGCCGTCGGTCCTGGCGGGCTCCTTCGCGGCGGGGCTCTCGGACGGCTTCGCCTTCTCCGGGGCCTTCTTCTTGACGGGGACGCTCGCCGGGATGGTCTGCCGTACGGTGTCCGACCCGGGGTCGGCGACGTTCACCCAGGCGAAGGCGCCGGAGACCAGGGTCGCGGCGAGCGCCGCGGCCACCAGGGCGCCGCTCGACAGCCTCCGCTGCGGCGGGCCGCTCGTGGCGTATTCCGGGGGTTCTCCGGGGGACTCCGGCGACGGAGTGGCCTCCGCTCCCGGGGCGGCCGCGGCCGCCCCGACGGGCAGGACGCCGGACTCGCTCCGGGGCCGCGGGACCGTGCCCGCGGGGAGCGCGACGGGCGCGGTGGACTGCGGCTCGGCCCCGCTCAGGACCGCCTGCAGGTGGATCTGGAGCTCCTCGGCGGTCATGCGCTGCGCCGGGTCCTTGTGGAGCAGGGCGAAGACGGCCGGCGCGAGCGGTCCGGCGAACCGCATCGGCGGCGGGTCCTGGTGCATGACGGCGCTGAGCGTCGCCAGCGGATGCGCGCGCTCGAAGGGGGAGCGGCCCTCGACGGCCATGTACATCGTCACACCGAGCGACCACATGTCGGAGGCGAACTCCGCCGGCCCCCCGCTCGCCCGCTCGGGCGCGATGAACGCCGGGGTGCCGATGAGCGCCCCGGTCCGGGTGACCGACGAGTCGCCCTCCAGCATCGCGATGCCGAAGTCCGTCAGCACGGCCCGCCCGTTCCTGGCGATCAGGACGTTGTCGGGTTTGACGTCGCGGTGCAGCACGCCCACCCGGTGGGCGGCGACCAGCGCCCCGAGCACGTCGAGCGCGATCTCCGCCACCCGCCTGGGCGGGAGCGGGCCGTCCTCGCGGAGCACGGCCCCCAGTGTCCTGGAGTCCACGAGCTGCATGACGATCCAGGGACGGCCGTTCTCCTCGATGACGTCGTAGACCGTCGCGACGCCCGGATGACCGATTCTCCCGGCGGCGCGGGCCTCTCTCAGCGTCCGCAGGGTGAAGATCTCACGCTCCAGACTGGAGAGGTCGGGGGAGGGGATGACCTCCTTGACCGCGACGTCCCGGCCGAGCACCTCGTCCCGCGCCCGCCAGACCGTGCCCATGCCTCCCCGGCCGATCTGCTCCAACAGCCGGTATCGGGAGCTGATGATCACCTGAGAATCGGTCATGGGGTGCCGAATACCCAGGATTTACCATCACATTCGCGGAATTCCAGAGCCGTATCCGTCGGACGGCGCCGGGCAGGGCCGGACGGTGGCCTGCCGATGGTCTGCCGGTGGTCTGCCGGCGCCCCGGCCGGGGCGCCGGTCAGGGCCGGAAGCTCCTGGCGACGTTGTCGAACAGGGTCCGGTCCCAGTCGGACTCGGGACTCTCCATGTAGATCGCGTACGGGCGGCCGGCGGCCGTGCGGAACCCCCGGTCGAGGACGTGCGTGCGGACCCCGTCCCTGAGGTAGGTGAACTCCCAGTCGGCGGCGCTCCGGGTGAGGTACGTCCGCGCGCTGATGCCGACGCGGCGGTAGCCGGGCCACAGGTTCCTGGCCCGTCCGCTCCGCTCCACCTTCAGCCAGTGCCGGACCGGGTCCTTCTCCGGGTCCTCGGTCGACTCGATCCACAGGAACGTCTTCGACCCCGGGGCCCGGAACTCCACGCGGTCCCGGTCGGGGAACCGCCGGGCGGTCCAGCCGCGCGGCACGTCGACCCTGAAACCCAGCCGGTCGAGGTGGGTCCGCCAGCCCCTGGGCGGCGTCCGGTCCGTGCCCGTCGACGGGGCGGCGGTCGGGCGGGGCGTCCCGGAGGGCCGGGGGGAGGCGGTCGCCTCGCCGGACGGGGAGGCCGTCTCCCTGACCGTCCCGGTCGCGGGCTTCCAGTCCTGGAACACCAGCCAGCCGCCGATGCCGAGCAGCACGGCGAGCGCGGCGGCCCCCGCCGCCAGCGCGGTCTGCGCCACCGGGAACCGCCGTTCCCCGGGCGCGTCGTCCCCGGCGGCCCGCCTGCGGCCCGGCCGTTCGCCCGGGTACGGCGAGGCGTCCGGACGCGCCCGGTGCCCGGCCTGCGTGGGCGCATCCGGGTAGGCCCGGTGTTCCGCCCGCGGGGGAGCGTCCTGGTGCGCCCGATGGCCCATCTGCGGCGGAGCGTCCGGGTGTCCCCCGTGCCCCGCCCGGGTCGGAGCGCTCCGGTAGGCGGGGAGCTCCGGGTCGCCGCCGTGCGACGGGCGCCCGCCGGGCACCGGACCGCCCTGGTACGGCGGGACCTCCCGATGCGCCTGCACCTCCCGGTACGGCGTCCCGGACCGCGGCGGCCCGTTCGGGTCCCGGCCGTCGCCGTACGGCGGAAGGCCCCCGTACGGCGACCGGTCCCGGTACGGTGCCTCGTCCCGGTACGGCGGCTCGTCGGGGCGTCCGGGCCGCCCCCCGTGCCCGGGGCCCTCGTGGAGGGCCCGCCGCGGGTCGTCCGAGAACGTGTGGCCGGAAGCGGCGGGGCCGCCGGGGAACGCGTGCCCGGGGGTGGCCGGGCTCTCGGGGAAGGCTTGCCGCTCCGGCTGTTCCGGGAGGCCGTGCCATGTCCCCTCGTCCGGCCCGTACCGCGCGTGGGACCCCTGCGGCGACCCCGGCGGCGCGGTCTCGGCGGGCCGGGAGCGTTCCCCGGAGCGTTCTCCGGAGCGGGCCGTCCGGGAGCCGCGGCCGGAGTGCCGCGTCGGCGGCCCGGTGAGCCCGGCGGGGTCCCCGGCGTCCGCCGCGGGGAGCGTGCCCGGCGGCGGGAGGACGCCCGCCGTGCCCGCCGTGCCTGCGATGCCCGTCGTGCCCGTTGCGCCCGTCTCGTTCGCGCCGGACGGCGCGGAGGACGCCCGGGTGAGCAGCGCCATGGCGTGCTCGGCCGGCATCCGCTCCGCGGGCTCCCTGGCCATCAGCCCCAGGATCACGATGGCGAGCGGCCCGGTGTGCGCCATGGGCGCGGGCTCGCCGTGCAGGACGGCCATCATCGTCGCCGCGGCCGTGGCGCGCTCGAACGGCGGACGGCCCTCCACGGCCGCGTACAGCGTCGCCCCGAGGGACCACAGGTCCGACGCGGGGGTGGCGGGCAGCCCGTGCAGCCGCTCGGGCGGCAGGAACGCCGGGGTGCCGACGACCCCGCCGGTCCGGGTGATCCCCGTCTCCTGAGCCATCGAGGCGATGCCGAAGTCGGTGAGGACCACGCGGCCGTCATCGGCCAGCAGCACGTTCTCGGGCTTGACGTCGCGGTGCAGCACCCCGGCGGCGTGCGCCGCCAGCAGCGCGCCCAGCACCTGCGTCCCCACGGACGCCACCCGTCCGGGCGGGAGCGGCCCCCCGGCGCGGACGGCCTGGCCCAGCGACCGCGACCGGACCAGCTGCATGATGATCCAGGGGCGGCCGTCCTCCTCCACCACGTCGTGAATGATGATCACAGACGGGTGGTCGAGCCGCCCGGCGCTCCTGGCCTCGCGGATGGTCCGCCGGTTCAGGTCCGCCCGCGCGGCATCGTCGACGTCGCGGTAACGGACCTCCTTGATCGCCACGATCCGGTCGAGGAGCTCGTCGTGGGCGCGCCACACGACGCCCATGCCGCCCTCGCCGATGGGTTCGATCAGGTGGTACCGGCCCGCCACCTTCCGTTCGGTCATTGTCGCCGCCCCTCCCAAACCCAGGCATCGTAGCCGTTCGGGGCGGACCTCACTTTTTCGAGGAGAAGGTCTCGGTGAACCCCTTGAAGTAGTGCAGGTTCTCGTCCCACTTCGAGGCGAGGGTGTGCCAGTAGATCGCGTACCCCCGGCCGCCCTTGGTGACGAACCCCCGGTTGATCACGCGGGCCTTGCCCGAGCTCGTGTTCCAGGTGAACTCCCAGTCGGCGGCCTTCTCCATGTAGTCGACGTTCTCGATGCGGATCCGCTTGTAGCCGGGGAACCTGCCGCGACTGTAGGGCTCCTGGTTCTCCCAGTCCTTCTTGGGGTCGGGCCCGGCCTTGTCGACGTACTCGACGAACACGAAGCTCGCCCGGTCGGGGCTGCGGAACCACACCTGCTTGCCGACCCGCTTGTCCTCGTCCCACCCCTTGGGCAGCCCGATGGAGAAGCCGTTGCGGTCCTTGTGCATGCGCCACCCGGCGGGCAGCGCGGGCTCGTCCTTCTTCTCGTCCTTCTCGTCTTCGCCGCTCTCCGACGCCGAGGGGGACGGGGAGGGGGCGGTGCTCGGGCTCTCGCCGGTGCCGGGGGACCCGGAGGACGTGGGGCCGGAGGTGGGCTGCTGGGACGTCCCGGAGGTCTTCGAGTCGCCGGTGGGCTCGGCCGACCGGCCGGCCCGCGAGGCCGAGGAGCCGTCGTCCTTGCGGGCGCTCTGCGCTCCGAGCCACGCCGCGAGCGCCCCCACCAGCAGGATCGCCGGCACGATCAGCAGGGCCCACCGCAGCACGGACCTGGACCCCCCGCCGCCGTTCCCGGGCGAGGTGGGCAGCACGTCGCCCGCCGCGGACGGCGGCACGGTGGGCGGCGCGGACGCCGCGGACGGGGCCGCCGCGGACGGGGCGGACGACGAGGCGGTGGACGGGACGGGCGGCGCGGACGGCCGGGACCGTACGGCGGGCTCCCGGCTCGCCGGGGGGACGACGGGCTCCGGCCGGGGCGCCGGAACGGCCTCGCGCGGCTCCGGCTCCCGCTCCGGCCGGGCGGCGGGCGCGGGGTCCGCCCCGGCGCGTCCTACCGGGGGGACGGGCTCGCGCCCGGCCTTGGCCGACTTGGCTGACTTGGCCGGCCTGGCCGACGGTGCGCGCCCGGCCGGGGCCGGGGACGCGGGCGGAGCCGGCGCGGGGACGGACGGGACGTCCTCCTCCGCCGCCGGCGCGGTCGTGCCGAGCCTGGCCCCGGTGGACGGCGGGCCGCCGGCCTCCAGGCTGATCTGCGGGTCGGTCGCCGCGGCCGCCGCGTCGTCGGGGGACTCCGGCGCCTCCCGCGCCTCGCGGGGCTTCGGGGCGTCCGGCGCCTCGGCGACCGGCATGACGGCCGTCCTCGCGGGCTCCCGCGGCTCGGCGGCGGGCGCGCTCCGCCGGCCGCCCTCGGCGACCTCGCGCAGCATCCGCTCCGCCTCGTCGTACGACAGGCGACGCGCCGGGTCCTTGCGGAGCAGCCCCTCCAGCACCGGGGCCAGCCGCCCCGCGCGCGCCGGGGGGTCGGGCTCGTCGTTCAGCACGGCGTGCATGGTCGGCAGCGCCCCGCCGCGGTCGTGCGGGGCCCGGCCCTCCACGGCCGCGTACAGCGTCGCCCCGAGGGACCACAGGTCGGACTCGCGCTGGGCGGTGCCGCCCTTGATCCGCTCCGGCGCGATGAACGCGGGTGTGCCCGCGATGCCGGTCATGGTCAGCGCGGTCTCCGACTCCAGCGTCGCGATGCCGAAGTCGGTGAGGACGACGCGGCCGTCGTCGGCCATCAGCACGTTCTCGGGCTTGACGTCGCGGTGCAGCACGCCCTGGGCGTGCGCGGCGCGCAGCGCGTCGAGAACCTGGAGCCCTATCTCCGCGACCCGCTCGGGCGGCAGGGGCCCGTCCTGCCGCAGCACCTTGCCGAGGGCGCGGGACTCCACCAGCTGCATGACGATCCAGGGACGGCCGTCCTCCTCGACGACGTCGTGGACGACCACCACGTTGGGGTGCGTCAGCCGCCCGGCGGCGCGGGCCTCGCGCTTGGTCCGCCGGTTGAAGTTCTCCTGGTTGTCCTCGCCGAGCGTGTCGGCGTAGCGGACCTCCTTGACCGCGACCTCGCGGTCGAGCAGCTCGTCGTGGGCCCGCCAGACGATGCCCATGCCACCCCGGCCGATGGGTTCGAGCAGGTGGTAGCGGGAGGCAACGCGGCGTCCCTCAGGTTGTGCTTCGGCCATCAACCGCACCTACCCCTTTCTAAGCCACCGAATACTCTCACAGGCCAGGTGGGGTGATCGACTCTCTCGCGCGCGGTGTGTTCGGCATATGAGACGAATCTGCTCACCACCTGGCGTGTCGCCGGAAGATGGCCTATCGTCGATGCCGTGACATGCAACTTCGCGTTTATCGGGCCGGCTCCGGGGAGCCGGTCGTGACGACGTGACGTAGCGACCTTCCGGAGCCGGCCACAGGCAGAGACCTTGAGATCTCTGCCTTTTTTGTTTCTCCGATCCGCCGGCTCGCGGGGCGTGCCGGCCCAGTCAGGGAGCCGTGATGTTGACCGCAGACTTGGAACGCCGGGCCGTGCGCCTGGGGACGCTCACCGTGGGCGATGGGCCCGCCGTGGTGATCGGCGGGCCTGGCGCCGAGGCGCGGCTGCTCGACCTGCGGGTCCGCCGGGAACCGGCGGCCGAGGCGCTGACCCGGGTCCGCGCCTCCTGGGAGGGGCCGCTCCTCGTCGAGCCGTCCGCCGCGGACGACCTGCCGGCGATAGCCGCCGGCGCCGACGCGGTGGTGGTCGGCGCGGCCTGGACGCGCGACCTGCCGCTGGTCCGCGCGGCCGCCCGGCTCGGACTGCCCGTGGTGGTCCATCGCGGTCCCGCCGCGACGCTGGAGGAGTGGCTGGCCGTGGCCGGGCAGTGCGCGGCCGAGGGCAACGACCGGATCGTGCTGTGCGAGAGCGGGGGCCGGGCGCGCGTCGCGGAGCCGGCCCCCGACCTGGCGTTGCTGCGCGCCGCCCGGGAGAGGTCCGGCCGGCCCGTCGTCGCGGGCCTCGGCGAGGGCGCCGGCCTGGCCGCGGCGGCGGTCGCCGCCGGCGCCGACGGCCTGCTGCTGTCGCCCGGTGCCCCGGAGGAGGCCGTCCGCGGCGCGCTGGAGGCCGCCCGGGTCGTCGGGGCGCTGACCCGCCCGGAGACGCCCGGCTCGATCCTCGCCGCCCGCGGCGCCATCGACCGCGTCGACGCCGCCCTCGCCGTCCTGCTGGAGCGCCGGATCGGGCTCGCCGGAGTCATCCAGCGGCTCAAGCCGGTCGGCGGCTTCGCGGGCCGCGACCCCGACCGCGAGCGCCGCCTGGTGGCCGAGATGGCCCGCCGCGCCCCCACGCTGGGCGAGGAGCGGCTCGCACCCATCATGAAGGCCGTCATCGAGGCGGGGCTGCACGTGGCCGAGGAGCGCCGCGCCCGGGACGGGGCCTGACCGTCGCGCCGCGCCGCGCCGCCTGCCGGGGGCGCGGCGGGCCCGCCGTACGCGGGGTTCAGCCGGGCATGCGGTCGGCCAGCGGGGCCCCGGCGCGGCGGCGGGAGCCGACGACGCGCCAGCCCAGGGCGATCCCCGCGGCCAGCACCGGGACGCAGAAGAAGGCGATGCGCTGGTCGGGGTCGGCGAACGCCATGAGCACCACCACCAGCGCGAGGAGGGCCAGCGTGAACCAGTTGGTGTACGGCGAGCCGGGCATCCGGAAGGACGGCCGTTCGACGAGGCCCCGCAGGGCGGCGCGGCGCAGCCGCAGCTGGCAGTAGAGCAGGGTGGCCCAGGTGGTGATCACGCCGAGGGACGCGACGGCGGTGGCGATGTTGAAGGCGCGCTCGGGGACGAAGTAGTACAGCACCACCCCGGCCAGCAGCACCCCCGCGGTGATGAGGATGCCGCCGAAGGGCACGTGACGCGAGCTGAGGCGTCCCGCGACGGCGGGCGCCTCGCCCTTGACCGCCATGGCCCGCAGGATCCGGCCGGTGGAGTACAGGCCCGAGTTGCACGACGACATCGCCGCGGTGATCACGACCAGGTTCATCGCGTCGGCGGCCCAGGGCACGCCGAGGGCGGCGAAGACCGTCACGAACGGCGACCGGCCGGGGCCGTAGGACGTCCACGGCAGCGCCATGCACAGCAGCAGCACCGAGCCGACGTAGAAGACCCCGATGCGCCAGATCACGCTGTTGATGGCCTTGGGCATGACCTTGCCGGGGTCCCTCGTCTCGCCGGCGGCGATGCCGACCAGTTCGATCGCCGAGTAGGCGAAGACGACCGACTGCAGGCTCATCAGCACCGGCGGGAACCCCATGGAGAAGAAACCGCCGTGGGAGGTGAGGTTGCCGGCCCCCGCGGGCGTCCCGCCCACCTCCGTCCCCAGCAGCACGACCGCCAGCCCGACCACCAGGAACGCGCAGATGGCCAGCACCTTCAGCAGCGCGAACCAGAACTCCAGCTCGCCGAAGAGCCGCACCGACAGCAGGTTGACGGTCAGCACGAACCCCAGCGCGACGAGCGCGGTGAGCCATCGGGGGAAGTCCGGCGCCCACATGTGCACGTAGACGGAGATCGCGGTCAGCTCGGCGACGCCGGTGAAGGCCCAGTTGACCCAGTACATCCAGCCGCTGGCGAAGGCCGCCCACGGGCCGACGAACTCGGCGGCGTAGTCCACGAAGGAGCCGGAGGTGGGCCGGTGGAGCACCAGCTCGCCCAGCGCGCGCATCACGAAGAAGGCCGCCAGCCCGGCGACCGCGTACGACAGCACCAGCGCCGGCCCGCTCGCCTGAAGGCGCCCCCCGGAGCCCAGGAACAGCCCGACGCCGATGGCGCCGCCGATCGCGATCATCTGCACCTGGCGGTTGCCGAGCGCGTGGCTGTAGCCCTCTTCGGTCCTCACGTGACCCCCCTGTTCACTCTTCTCACATGAATCATCGCTCAAAGTAGCCGAGTCCCGCCGCCGTCACGGGGTGGTGCGGCACCCGGTGAGGGCCCGAACGCGTAGGCTTCCCACGCCGACAGGAGACCAGGGGAGGGCGAGGCCGCATGCCAGACTCGTTTGTTCATCTTCACGTTCACACGGAGTACTCCATGCTCGATGGAGCGGCCCGTCTGAAGCAGATGTTCAAGCAGGTCGGTGACCTGGGCATGCCCGCCATCGCGATCACCGACCACGGCAACATGCACGGCGCCTACGACTTCTACAAGCAGGCCACCGGGGCGGGGATCAAGCCGATCATCGGCATCGAGGCGTACGTCGCCCCGGCCTCCCGGCACCAGAAGAAGCCGGTGCTGTGGGGCGAGCCGCACCAGAAGAGGGACGACGTCTCGGCGGGCGGCTACTACACCCACATGACGATCTGGGCGCGCAACGACCGCGGCCTGAAGAACCTCATGAAGCTCTCCTCCCGGGCCTACACCGAGGGCTTCGTCCGCAAGTGGGCCCGGATGGACGCCGAGATCCTCGCCGAGCACTCCGAGGGCCTGATGGCCACCACCGGCTGCCCGTCAGGCGAGGTGCAGACCCGCCTGCGCCTGGGCCAGTACGACGAGGCCCTCGCCGCCGCGGCGAGATACCAGGAGCTGTTCGGCAAGGACAACTACTACCTGGAGATCATGGACCACGGGCTCGACATCGAGCGCCGGGTCCGCGACGGCCTGACCCGCATCTCCAGGGAACTGGGCATCCCGCCGCTGGTCACCAACGACTCCCACTACACCTACGAGTCCGACGCCTCCTCCCACGACGCCCTGCTGTGCATCCAGACGGGCAAGCAGCTGTCGGACCCCGACCGGTTCCGCTTCGACGGCAGCGGCTACTACATCAAGACCGCCGACGAGATGCGCGCCGTCGACTCCTCCGACCTGTGGGCCGAGGGCTGCCGCAACACCCTGCTGGTCGCCGAGAAGGTCGACCCGTCCGGCATGTTCGGTTTCAAGAACCTGATGCCGACCTTCCCGGTGCCCGACGGCATGACCGAGGAGGAGTTCTTCCGGCAGCAGGTCTGGGAGGGCATGGAGCGCCGCTTCCCCGAGGGGGTCGACGAGGAGCACCGCGCCTGGGCCGAGAAGGAGCTCGGCGTCATCGTCCAGATGGGCTTCCCGTCCTACTTCCTCGTGGTCGCCGACTTCATCATGTGGGCCAAGAACAACGGCATCCGGGTCGGCCCCGGCCGTGGCTCGGCGGCGGGCTCGCTGGTGGCCTACGCCCTCGGCATCACCGACCTCGACCCGATCCCGCACGGCCTGATCTTCGAGCGGTTCCTCAACCCCGAGCGCGTCTCCATGCCCGACGTCGACATCGACTTCGACGAGCGCCGGCGCGGTGACGTGATCCGCTACGTGACCGAGAAGTGGGGCTCCGACAAGGTCGCGATGATCGCCACCTTCGGCACCATCAAGGCGAAGGCCGCCATCAAGGACGCGGCCCGCGTCCTGGGATACCCGTACGCGCTGGGCGACCGGGTCTCCAAGGCGTTCCCGCCCGCGGTGATGGGCAAGGACATCCCGCTGTCGGGCATCTTCGACTCCGATCATCCCCGGTACAACGAGGCCGGCGAGCTGCGCAAGCTGTACGAGGAGGACGTCGACGTCAAGGCGGCGGTCGACCTCGGCCGCGGCCTGGAGGGCCTGATCCGGCAGACCGGCGTGCACGCCGCGGGCGTCATCATGTCGTCCGAGGTGCTGACCGACCACATCCCGATCATGCGCCGCGACTCCGACGGCGCGATCATCACGCAGTTCGACTACCCGACCTGCGAGACGCTCGGCCTGCTGAAGATGGACTTCCTGGGCCTGCGCAACCTCACGATCATCGACGACTGCCTCAAGGCCATCGAGGCCAACACCGGCACCATGATCGACCTGCTCAAGCTGCCGCTGGACGACCGCAGGACCTACGAGCTGCTGGCCCGCGGCGACACCCTCGGCGTGTTCCAGCTCGACGGCGGCGGCATGCGTTCGCTGCTGCGCCTGATGCGGCCCGACAACTTCGAGGACATCTCCGCCGCCCTCGCGCTCTACCGGCCCGGCCCGATGGGCGCCAACTCGCACACCAACTACGCGCTGCGCAAGAACGGCCAGCAGGAGATCATCCCGATCCACCCGGAGCTGGAGGAGCCGCTCAGGGAGATCCTCGACACGACCCACGGCCTGATCGTCTATCAGGAGCAGGTCATGGCCATCGCGCAGAAGGTCGCCGGCTACTCCCTCGGAGGCGCCGACCTGCTCCGCCGCGCGATGGGCAAGAAGAAGAAGTCGGAGCTGGACAAGCAGTACGAGTTCTTCGAGCGCGGCATGAAGGACAACGGCTTCTCCGCCGCGGCCATCAAGTCCCTGTGGGACATCCTGCTGCCCTTCTCCGACTACGCCTTCAACAAGGCCCACACCGCCGGCTACGGCCTCGTCGCGTACTGGACCGGCTACCTCAAGGCGAACTACCCCGCCGAGTACATGGCGGCCCTGCTGACCTCCGTCAAGGACGACAAGGACAAGTCGGCCCTCTACCTCAACGAGTGCCGCCGGATGGGCATCAAGGTGCTCCCACCGGACGTCAACGACTCCGACTTCGACTTCACCCCGCGTGGCTCCGACGTCCGCTTCGGCCTGTCGGCCATCCGCAACGTCGGCGGCAACGTCGTCGACGGGATCCTGGCCGCGCGCAAGGAGAAGGGCCGCTACACCGACTTCAAGGACTTCCTGCGCAAGGTCCCGGCGATCGTCTGCAACAAGCGCGTCATCGAGTCGCTGATCAAGGCCGGCGCGTTCGACTCCTTCGGGCACGTCCGCAAGGGCCTGGTCCTGGTCCACGAGCAGGCCGTCGACGCGATCATCGACATCAAGAAGAACGAGGCGATCGGCCAGGACTCCCTGTTCGGCGCGGTCGAGGGCGCCGAGGACCAGACCTTCGACGTGCAGATCCCGCCGGGGGAGTGGGACAAGACCACCCTGCTGGCGTTCGAGCGGGAGATGCTCGGCCTGTACGTCTCCGACCACCCGCTGTTCGGAGTGGAGCACATCCTCGCCTCCGGCGCGGACTGCTCGGTCGCCGCACTCCAGGACGAGAACCGCCCGGACGGGCAGATCGTCACGGTCGGCGGCATCCTGAGCGGCGTGCAGCGCAAGGTCACCAAGAAGGGCGACACCTGGGTCCTGACCATGCTGGAGGACCTGGCGGGCGCCATCGAGGTGATGGTCTTCCCCTCGACGTACCAGCTCTGCTCGACCATCCTCGCCGAGGACGCGATCGTCTTCGTCAAGGGCCGCCTGGACAAGCGCGAGGACGTCGGCAAGATCATCGCGATGGAGGTGACCGCCCCCGACCTGTCCGTCGAGGGCGGCGGCCCCCTGGTCGTCAGCATGCCGCTCACCCGCTGCACCCCGCCCGTGGTGGGGCGGCTGAAGGAGGTCCTGGTCACCCATCCGGGCACCACCGAGGTCCACCTGCAGGTCCACAACGGTCCCCGGACGACCGTCATGCGGCTCGACGACCGCCTGCGGGTCGCCCTGTCCCCGGCCCTGATGGGCGACCTGAAGCAGCTCCTCGGCCCGGCCTGCCTGGGGGCCTGAGCGGCCTCGGCCGGGGGCGGACGGTCTCCGGCCTCTCCGGGCCGGGCCCACGCGGGGCCCGGCCACCGGATCAGCCCTCGCGGGCCGTGATCGGCCCCCGCCGGACCACGGCCCGGAGAGGACCTCGTGGGCCGTGATCGGCCCCACCGGATCACGGCCCGCCCGGCCGAGGAGGCGGGATCAGGGGAGGGCGGGGACCGAGGGCCGGTCGTCCGTCCACCCGGCCTCGAGGATCACCGAGGTCCGGTCCTTGATGGCGGGCTTGCCGCTCTCCCCGCTCTCGTGGTGCTCGCTGAGCAGCGTCATGGCGCCGGTGTCGACGACCGCCCTGACCGCCGACGCGGAGCCCCTGTAATCGCTCCGGAT
The DNA here is from genome assembly GCF_042873875.1 of Streptosporangium sp. NPDC004379. Lineage (NCBI taxonomy): Bacteria > Bacillati > Actinomycetota > Actinomycetes > Streptosporangiales > Streptosporangiaceae > Streptosporangium > Streptosporangium sp. NPDC004379. The sequence goes on along the minus strand of NZ_JBIAMC010000001.1, from coordinate 142,169 downwards.
GAGGAAACCCCTGCCGGCCCTGCCCTGCGGATCCTTCACCCCGCCCAGGGAGCGGACGCCGGGCACCGTCGGCAGCGCCCGGTAGGCCGCCGTCCGGACCGCCTTCGACACCGGGACGCTGTACAGCAGCGAGACCAGCACCTCGGCCGTGTAGCCGTCGAGGATCTCCTCGGGGATCCTCGCATCCGGCTCGTCGTCCGGGTTCGGCGCGTTCCGCGCGGCCTTCTCGATCCACGCCTTGAGCGCCTCCGGCTCCGTGGGAAGCCCCTGGATCTCCCGGTACGGCCGCCACCGCTCCACCAGGTAGAAACCGGTGACGTTCCTGGTCTTGTTGAGGGCGCCCGCGTCCGGCCGGGTGGACAGCCGCAGGCCCCCGTCCTTCCACGTGGTGGGGGAGCCGTCCCGGCGCCACGCCCGCTCGTCCGCCGCGGTCGCGGGCCGCACTCCCAGTTTGCGGACGCCGGACCAGGATTCGCCGTCGCGCGCGGTCCACTCCTCCAGGAGTTCCCGCTCCACCACCCGGTAGCGGTTCGCGCCGCGCCCGAGCGGGCGGGAGCGGGTGTACGTCGTCAGCGTCCTCGTGTGCCAGTAGGCGCCCTCCGCGGAGGCCGTCCCCGCGCGGGCGGCGGTCACGGGCCGGGGCCCGGCGGCCTCCGCCGTGCCCGCCGTCGCGGTCGTGCCCGGCAGGATGACGGCTCCCGCGACGGCCATGGCGATTGCGGCCGAGGCCGCCCGGCGGGCGGGCGGGCCGGAGCGCCCGGACGGCCCTCGGAGAATGATCGATTTCATGACACCTGATACAACCGGGCGGCGTCCCGGGTTGCCCGGATGATCGGATTCTCCCGTTCCGCAACAGCCGGGCACGTTCCGGCGCGGTCAGGCAGGTCGCGGGTACCGGGCAACCTTCCGCCCGGCCCGGTTGTCTGAGGGGACATGAGATCGGACGAACAGGGATGAGCGGTCCCGACGACGACGGGTTCGTCGCGTTCGTCGCCGCGCGGGGCACCAGCCTGCTGCGCGTCGCCCACCTCGCGTGCGGTGACGAGCGGGAGGCCGAGGACCTCCTGCAGACGGCGCTGGAGCGGACGTACCGCAGGTGGGATCGGGTGCGGCACGACAATCCGGAACCGTATGTCCGCCGCGTCATCGTCAACGCCGCCATCAACCGCGCCCGGCGCCGGGCGATCCTGCGGATCCTGCCCACCCACACCCCGCCCGAGAGGCCGGCCCGGGAGGTCGACCTCGACCTGCGCGGGATGCTCATGGACGCCCTGCGCGCGCTGCCGCCCCGGCAGCGCGCCGTGGTCGTCCTGCGGTACTGGGAGGACCTCAGTGAGGCGCAGACCGCCGAGATCCTCGGCTGCTCGGCGGGCACGGTGAAGAGCCAGGCGTCGAAGGCTCTCGCGAAGCTCAGGACGGCCGTCGGCCACGAGTCACTGGAAGGGGTGCTCGGAAGTGCCTGCTCTTGAGGAGATCCTGCGCCGGGTCATGGCGGAGGAGACACGGGAGCTGCGCGCCGCGCCGGATCTGGCCCAGCGCGTCATGCGTTCCGCCCGTGGTGGGAACACCCGGCGGGCCGGGCGCGCCGCGCTGGCCGTCGCGGTGGCCGTGGTCGCGGCGGTGGTCCCGGTCCACCTGTTCCTCACCCGGGGCCCCGCGCCGGTGACGGCGAGCGACGGGCCCTCCGCCGTCGCCACGGGCCCGGCCGGGTCTTCCCGGGTCTTCAACGAACGGGTCCTCGGCCACGTCAAGGTCACCTACCTGCCCCCGAGGCTGCGCTGGACCCACTGGTGGCTTGACCGGGCGGAGAAGTACACCACGGCCTGGAACTACGACGGCGACGAGAACGGCCCCTACTGCGTCCAGATCTTCGTCCACGAGGGGTCGGCGGCCGGGGAGTTCGACGAGCGGCTGCGGGACCACCGCGACCGGGGCGAGGGCGAGGAGGTGACCGTCGGCGGCCGTACCGCGTACCTGGTGAACCAATGGGTCGACGAGGACGGGGGGCCGGGCACCCCGTCCCTCCTCCTCGACCTGGGGGGCACGCGGCGGGCCGAGGTGATGCTCAGCCCGTCCTACGCCGGGGACCTCGGCGGCCCGGAGGCGGTCGGGCGCGAGCTGCGGAGGATCGGCGAGGGGCTCGGGTCCATGGACCGGCCCGACCCGCCGGATGGGAGCGCCGCGTCCGAGGGGCCGGCTCCGACGGCCGAACCCGTGACGCCGGGCGACTCCCCGGACGGATCCGCCCCGTCCGTCCCCACCGGGTGAGCCCGCCCGGCCTCCGGGCGGGGGCGGGACCGTCCGGGCGGGGAGCAGCGGGGCGGGTCAGCGGTGGCCGCGCCGCCAGCGGCGCCACTCCTCCCGCCACACCCGGTAGGCGCGCTCGGCGGAGAGGCGGTCCCGGTGACCGCGCCGCCACCCGCCCTCCCGGCGGCCGATGGGCTCCCGGTCCCCGTCGCGCCACTCGCCGTCCCGGCCGACCGCCTCCCGCCGTCTCTTCTCGTCCTCCTCCTTCTCCAGGCCCGGCGTGTGCCCCCCGCCGAAGCGCCGCATGTCGGGGGTGTGGAAGTGCCGCTCCGGGACGTCGCGCAGCGCCGCCTCCATGGAGGCCACCCAGATGGGGCCCGGCAGGGAGGCGCCCTGGACCGCGCCGTAGTACTCACCGCCGATCGTCACGTCGCGCAGCGGGTAGCGGTAGGAGCCGCGGATGTCGCCCAGGCTGACCGCCGCGGCCAGGTCCGGGGTGTAGCCGGCGAACCACGCCGAGGTGTAGCCGTTGTTGGTGCCGGTCTTGCCCGCCGCGTCCCGGCCGATGCCCTGCCCCGTCATGGTGCCCTTGGTGAACACCCCCGACAGCACGTGGCTGACCGCGTCGGCCACGTCGCGTTCGATCGCCCGGCCACAGCTCGGCGGCACCTGGATGCGCCGGCCCCCCTGCTCGGAGATCTCGGTGATCGCCATCGGGTGGCAGTAGCGGCCCCGGGCGGCGAACGCGGCGAACGCCGCCGCGACCGTCACCGGGTCCATCTCGTTCACCCCGAGGGTGAAGGTCGGCACCTCCCGCAGCGGCTTGCCGTCCGCGCGGGCGACGCCGAGCGACCTGGCCGTCGTGACGACGTTGCACAGCCCGACCCGCTGCTCCAGCATCATGTAGAAGATGTTCACCGACTTCCACGTGCCGGTGGAGATGCTGTACGGCCCGCCGGTCCCCTCCCCGCTGGCGTTGAGGATCTCGGCGCCGGGGTCGTTCACCTTGCGCCCCCGGCAGTCGGTGAAGCCGTGGTCGGGGGTGAAGCTGCCCGGGGTGTCGAAGCCGTCGTCGAACCGCCAGCCCTGCTTCAGCGCGGTGGCCAGGGTGAACGCCTTGAACGTCGATCCGGCCTGGAAGCCCAGGCCGCCGCCGTGCGCCACGTCGGCCGGCAGGTTGTAGGTGGTGCGGGGGCCGTCGTTGGCGTTGCCGGAGTTGCGGCCGTACTTCTTGCTGGCCGCCATCGCCCGGATCCGTCCCGTCCCCGGCTCCACCATGGCCTCGGCCGCGACCTCGGTGTCCCTGGCCCCGACCCGCGCGGAGATCGCCCGCTGCGCGGCCCGCTGGGCGGCCGGGTCGAGCGTGGTGCGCAGCACGATGCCGCCCCTGGCCAGGCGGCGCTCCCGCTCGGCGCGCCCGGCGCCGAAGACGGGGTTGTTCAGCAGCTCCCGATGCACGTACAGGCAGAAGTACGGGTAGTCGCTGCCCGCGCACCCGCCCGGCTCGGACTTCAGCCGGATCTTCAGCGGGGACCGCTCGGCCTCCTCGGCCTGCGCCCGGGGGACCATGCCGAGCTGGGCCATCCGGTCCAGCACGATGTTCCGGCGCTCCCGCAGCCGTATCCGCCGCTGCCTGCCCAGCGACGGGTCGGTGGCGTACGGCGTGCGCACCGCCCCGGCCAGCGTCGCGGCCTGCCGCAGGCTCAGCTCCGAGGCCGGGACCGAGAAGAACCGCTGGGCCGCCGCCTCCACCCCGAACGCCCCCGCGCCGAAGTAGGCGATGTTGAGGTAGCGCTCCAGGATCTCGGCCTTGCTGTACTTCTTCTCCATCGCCAGCGCGTACCGCAGCTCGATGATCTTCCGCCTGAGGTTCGGCGCCCTGGCCTCCTCGCGCTCGGCGTCGGTCTCGGCGTTCTCCACCAGGATGTTCTTGACGAGCTGCTGGGTGAGCGAGGAGCCGCCCTGCCGTACCCCGCCGGCCTGGGTGTTGGCGATCAGCGCGCGCAGCGTCCCCTTGACGTCCAGGCCCGCGTGCTCGTAGAAGCGCGAGTCCTCGATCGCCACGATCGCCTGCCGCATGACCGGCGCGACCCGCTCCAGCGGCACGACCGTGCGGTTCTCCGTGTAGAACTGCGCGAACTTGCGGCCGTTGCGGTCCAGGAGGACCGTCCGCTGGGGGAGCGGCTCCTCATGCGGGCTGGGCGGCAGGTCGACGAAGGTGGCGGCCACCTCCTTGCCGGCCAGCCCGGCGCCGCCCGCCAGCGGCATCGCCGCGGCGGCGGCCAGCAACCCGCCGAGCACACCGCAGACGAGCAGGCCCCGCAGGCAGGCGATGAGGCTTCGTCTCACCTCCGGTGGTGGCGATGTCACGCATAGTAACGTGCGTCCGGTTGATCAAAGCCAAACACCGGGCCGGAAGATTTTACTTTTCGGGGGCGTTCTCTCTGCTGATCTTCAGCCCGAGGGAGGCGAACTGCTCGAACGGGCGGTGGTATCCCCGCTCGATGTGGTGCACCCCGCGCAGCGTGGAGGTGCCCTCCGCCGCCGCGGCGGCCAGCACCGCCGAGAAGCCCGCCCGGATGTCGGGCAGCGTCACGTCGGCGCCGCGCAGCTTCGACACGCCGCGCACGACCGCCGAGTGCTTGGCGTTGGTGTCGTGGTAGCGGCACGCCGGGCCGCCCAGGCACACGTCGAAGACCTCGATCTCGCAGCCCATCCTCTGCAGCGCCGGCACGTAGACCAGGCGGTTCTCGAACACCGTCTCGTGCAGCACGGACATGCCCTGGGCCTGGGTGAACAGCACCATCAGCGGAGTCTGCCAGTCGGTCATGAACCCCGGGTGGGTGTCGGTCTGCACCGCCGCCGCCCGCAGGCCGTCCGGGGCCGAGGCCGACACGTAGTCGTCGGTGATGTCCAGTTCGGCGCCCATCCGCGCCAGGGTGGTGATCGCGGTGACCAGGCGGTCCTGGGGGCAGCCGTGCACCCGTACCTCGCCGCCGGTGATGAGCCCGGCCGCGAGATAGGAGAACGCCTCGATCCGGTCGCCGTTCAGCCAGGTGGACGCGCCGTGCAGCCGCTCCACGCCCTCGATCACGATGCGCCGGTCCGGGCTGAGCTCGATGCGCGCGCCCATGCGCTGCAGGAACAGGGCGAGCTCGACGACCTCGGGCTCCATGGCCGCGCCCTTGAGGACGGTCTTGCCCTCGGCCAGCACCGCCGACATCAGGACCGTCTCCGTCGCGCCCACGCTCGGGTACGGGAGCTCCAGCCGGGTGCCGCGCAGCCGCTTGGCCTTGGCGTACACCCCCGTGTCGCTCACCTCGACCTCGGCGCCCATCGCGCGCAGCGCCTCGACGTGGTAGTCGACGGGCCGCCGCCCGATCGGGTCGCCGCCGACCAGCGGCACGAACGCCTCACCGGCCAGGTGCAGCAGGGGGCCCAGCATCAGGATGGGGATCCGGTTGAGACCGGTGAACGCCGCCGGGACGTGCGGATTTATCTGCTCCCCCTGGGCGATGGTGATCGCCCGGGAGGTGATCTCCACATTGATGCCGAGAGCCCGCAGCATCCGCGCGGTGATCTCCACCTCGCCCACCTCGGGGGCGTTGTGGATCGTGCTCTCCCCGATGCCCAGCATCGCGGCGACCATGTGCTTGGACACGCCGTTCTTCGACCCGCGGACCTCGACATCGCCCCGTAGCGGCCCGGACGGTTCGATCAGCCATACCTCTTCGCTCACCCGGACAGCCTAACGGGATTCACCCCCGCTCACCGGGAGCACCGGGCGGGTCATGGGTAACATCGGGCGCATCAGTACAGAGCGTGAGGGGAACCACATTGCGACACGTGCGTGACTTCGCCGTCACGGTGCTGGCGCTCGCGGTGCTGGGCGTGGCTGCCGGCGCCGTGTGGTCGCTGCTGGCCCCCCGCCCGCCGTACGCGGTGACCGGGCAGGGCAGGGTCCTGGCCGACTCCACCACCCAGACCCTCATCGCGGCCGACGGCTGGTTCGCCGTCGTCACCGGCGTCCTGGGCCTGGCCTGCGGCGTCGCCGGATACGCGCTGTCACGCCGCCGCCGCCCGGTCGCGACGGTGCTCGGCCTGGCGGTGGGCGGCCTGCTCGGCTCCCACCTGGCGCTGGCGGTCGGCCGGGCGGTGAACCTCGGCGCGGCGGACGTGGCCGGGTCCGCGCCGGCGGGGGTGCAGCTGGTGCCGGGGCCGCTGAACCTCACCGCCCACGGCGTGCTCTACGTCTGGCCGACGCTCGCCGCCGGTCTGTTCTTCGCGCTGGAGGCCGTCGCGGGCTACCGCGACTCGCCGCTGCGCCGCCCCTTCGGCGGCGAGGAACCGTACGGCCCGCTCCCCGGCTACGGCGGCCCGCTGGACCGCTGACCGTCACCCGCCGCCCCGGGAACCGGGGTGCGGGGGTCCGGGGCGGGGCGGTCAGCGGAAGGACGGGCGGCGCAGGTGGTGGCCGGTGGCCCGTTCGAAGGCGCGGGCCAACCGCAGCACCCGCAGGTCGGCGAAGGGCCGCCCGACGAGCTGCACGCCCACCGGCAGCCCGCCGGAGGTGAAGCCGCACGGCACCGACGCGGCCGGGGCGTGCAGCACGCTGATCCAGTAGGCCGAGCGCATCCACGCCAGGTAGTCGGGCATCGCCTGCCCGGCGACCTCCGTGACGTACGGCTCCTCCACCGGGAACGGCGGCACCTGGCTGACCGGCGCGAGCAGGAGGTCGTAGGTCTCGAAGAAGGCGCTCATCCGCCGGTACAGGCCGCTGCGCAGCCGTTCGGCCCTGGCCAGGTCGGCGCCGGTCACCTCGCGGCCCCGCTCGACGTTCCAGCGGACGTTCTCCCCGAGGCCGCCGGGCGGCAGGTCGCCGTAGGACAGCGCGTAGTACCAGGCCCGGTAGGTCCGGAAGGCGTCCTCGGCGTCGGAGAGGTCCAGGTCCACCCGGTCCACCCGGGCGCCCAGCCCCTCGAACACCCGCGGCGCCTCCGCGGTGACCCTCGCCGTCTCCGGGTCGACAGGCAGGCCGCCCAGGTCGGGACTCCAGGCGATCCGCACCCCGGACAGGTCCTCCTCCTCCCAGGGGCCGGCGAAGACCGCGCCGCTCTCGGCGATCGACAGCGGGGAGGCGGGGTCGAACCCGGCCACCGCGCTCATCAGCAGCGCGAGGTCGTCCACGGTGCGGGCCATCGGCCCCGGCACGCCCAGGGTGAACCACGCCGCGGTGTCGGAGGTGGACGGCACCCGCCCCGGCGTGGGCCGCAGTCCCACCACGTTGCAGAACGACGCCGGGTTTCGCAGCGAGCCGCCCATGTCGGAGCCGTCGGCCAGGGCGACCATCCCGCTCGCCAGGGCCGCCGCCGCGCCGCCGCTGCTGCCGCCCGCCGACCTCGACAGGTCGTAGGGGTTGCGGGTGGCGCCGAACAGCGCGTTCACGGTGTGCGAGCCGGTGCCGAACTCCGGGGTGTTGGTCTTGCCGACCGTGATCGCCCCGGCCGCGCGCATCCGCCGCACGACGGGCGCGTCGGCGTCGGGGACGTGGCCGGCGAACAGCGGCGAGCCGTACGTGGTGCGGATCCCGGCGGTGTCGGCGAGGTCCTTGTGCGCGACGGGCAGGCCGTGCAGCGGTCCGCGCCAGTGGCCGCGCGCCAGGTCGCGGTCGGCCTCCTCCGCCTCCCGCAGGGCGCGCTCGGCCACCAGCGTGACGATCGCGTTGACGCGCGGGCCGACCTCCTCGATGCGGCGCAGGTGCGCCTGGAGCAGCTCCACCGCGCTGATCTCACGGGCGCGCAGCAGCCGGGCCATCTCGACGGCGGTCAGGTAGAACGTCTCGTCCCCGGTCATGTGTCGCTCCGTCTCCCGTGTCGCGTGTGCGTCCCGTGCCCGAGTCTGCTCCGGGGCGTCGCCGCGCGCCTCGTCAACCCTCCACAACACGCGGACCGGGAAGGACCGTCCGCGCCGCCGGCGGACCCCCAGGGGGCGACCGGATCTGGGAATCCCCTGGGAACCCGGGCCGGAGACGGGGCATCCGGGGCCGGTTCGCCGCCCCGGACCCTCTCGGCGCCCTCCGGTTCACAGGGATCTCACAGAACCTCTCCGGAGCCGTGCGGCCGGCGGGGCCATCCTCCTCCGGCGAGGAAAGACCCGTACGCGGAGAGGAGCGCGATGATCGAGGTGAGAGGGCTGTGCAAGCGCCACGGTCCGGTGGACGCGGTGAGGGACCTGACCTTCGACGTCGGCCCGGGGAAGGTCACCGGCTTTCTCGGCCCGAACGGGGCCGGCAAGACGACCACCATGCGCATGATCCTCGGCCTCGACCGGCCGGACGGCGGCGAGGCGAGGGTCCTCGGGGTCCGGTACGCCGACCTGCCCGCGCCGATGCGCGCGGTCGGCGTGCTGCTCGACGCCGAGGCGGTCCACCCGCGACGAACCGCCCGTGACCACCTGCGGTGTCTCGCGGCGAGCAACGCCATACCCCGCGCGAGGGCCGGGGAGGTGCTCGACCAGGTCGGCCTCGCCCCGGCGGCCGGGCGCCTCGCCGGGTCCTTCTCCCTGGGCATGAAACAGCGGCTGGGCATCGCCGCCGCGCTGCTCGGCGATCCCGGGGTCCTGATCCTCGACGAGCCGGTGAACGGGCTCGACCCGGAGGGCATCGTGTGGATCCGCACCCTGATGCGGGAGCTGGCCGCCCAGGGCCGCACGGTGCTGGTGTCGAGCCACCTCATGAGCGAGATGGCGCTCACCGCCGACCACCTGGTCGTGATCGGGCGCGGCCGGTTGATCGCCGACGCCCCCTTCGAGACCTTCGTCCGGTCGGACGAGGTGCTGGTGCGGACGCCGGCCGCGGGGGAGTTCGCCCGTGAGCTCACCGGCGCCGGAGCCGTCGTCCGGCCCGCCGTACCCGGTCCGGAGGACCCGGCGGGTGACGGGCTGGTCGTGACCGGCATGACCGCCGGGGAGGTCGGCCGCCTGGCGGCTGCGCGGGGCGTGGTCCTGCACGAGCTGACGTCGCGCGGGGCCTCCCTGGAGCAGGTGTTCATGGAACTGACGCGCGACGACGCCGAGTACGGCGCGCGGGACGGGAGGCGAGGATGAGGGTGAGGGATCCGCGGGCCGTGAGGAGCCGTGCACCGGGCGCTGCGGGCATCGCCGGGAGCGGGGCCGGCCGGTCCGGCGCGGGCGCGTCCGCCGGGGCGACGACCGGACACGCCGGCGGCGCGCTCACCGGCACCCCCTGGCTGCCGGGGTTCCCCGACCTGCTGCGGTCGGAGTGGGCCAAGCTGCGGACCCTGCGGTCCACCTGGGTCACGGCGCTCACCGTCGTGCTGACCGGCGCGCTGTTCGCGACGCTCTTCGCCGGTGCGGGGATCAGGGAGTACACGCAGAGCACGGCGGCCGAGCGGGCGGGCTTCGACCCCTTCGACGCCGTCTTCCGCTCCATGATGTTCGTCCAGCTCGTCGTCGGCTACCTCGGGCTCCGGGCGGTCACCGTCGAGTACGCCGCGGGCACGATGCCGGGCAGCCTCACGGCCGTGCCCCGGAGGGGACGCCTCCTGGCGGCCAAGGCCGTGGCCTGCGCGGCCCTGGCGTTGCCGGTGGGCTGGGCGACGACCCTGACCGTCTTCGTCGTGGGGCGGGCGGTGCTGCTCTCCGGGGGTGTCCCCGCATACTCCCTCGCGGATCCCGGCGTGGGCCGCGCCCTCGCCGGAGGCGGGCTCCTGGCGGCGGCGACGGCCCTGCTGGGGCTGGCGGCCGGATTCCTGGTACGCGCCACGGCGGGGGCATTGACGATCATGATCATGGTGGGCATCCTGGTCCCGGCCATGGCGCCGCTCCTCCCGCCGTGGGCGGCGGAGCTCGTGGTGAAGTACTGGCCGGCGAACGCGGGCGGGCGGCTGCTGAGCGTGCGCCCTGATCCGGACCTCCTGGCTCCGTGGACGGGATACGCCCTGCTCTGCGGTTACGTGGCCGTGGCGCTGCTCGGCGCGTTCGCCGTCCTGCGCGGGCGCGACGCCTGAGGCGTCCCTGCCGCGTTCCCCACGTTCCCCGCGTCCCGGTGGCGGTCACCGTACCGTCGGGGGAGGGCGAGGGCGCCGCGGGCGCGGGGGCTTCCCGGCGGGGGTGGCCGGCCGCCGTCGCGGACGGCCGTGCGGGGCGCCGACGACGAGGAGGGACGGATGAACTCAGACGATCGCGCGTCCGGCCCGGGGCGTCCGCGTCCCGGGGAGCGGCTGCTGGTGGTCGACGACGAGCCCACGATGCGGGAACTGCTGTCGGCGACCCTGCGTTTCGCCGGTTTCACCGTCGCGTCGGCCGCGACCGGAGCCGAAGCCGTCGACGCGGTCCGGGACTCCCCGCCCGACCTGGTGCTGCTCGACGTGATGCTGCCCGACCTGGACGGGTTCGAGGTGGTGCGGCGGCTGCGTGAGCTCACCTGGCCCCCGGTGCCCGTCCTGTTCCTCACGGCCCGGGACTCGCCGCAGGACAAGATCGCCGGGTTGACGGCCGGAGGCGACGACTACGTCACCAAGCCGTTCGACCTGGAGGAGCTGATCGCCAGGATCAGGGCGATCCTGCGCCGCGCCGGTCTCCCCGGCGCGCACACCCTGGTCGTCGGCGATCTCGAACTCGACCCGGAGGGCCATCAGGTCCTGTGGGCCGGCGACCCGGTACGGCTGTCGCCCACCGAGTTCCGCCTCCTGCACCACCTGATGCTGAACGCCGGCCGGGTGGTGCCGAAGGCGCGGATCCTCGAACACGTCTGGCGGTACGACTTCGCGGGCGACTGCGGCATCGTCGACACCTACGTGAGCTACCTGCGCCGTAAGCTCGGAGCCGCGGGCCCCCGGCTCATCCACACCGTGCACGGGGTGGGCTACGTGCTGCGCGTGCCGCGATGACGCGCTCGCCCTCCCGTCTCGCCGGCGCCGGCCGCGCCCGTGTCCTCCGGTGGCCCCGGTTCCGGCCCGCGCGGCCGTCGCTGCGCGCCCGGCTCCTGTTGATCACCAGCGCGCTGCTGGCGTCGGGACTCGCCCTCGGCGGGTCCTTCGCGGTCGAATGGTTCCGCTCCACCCTGGTGGAACGTGTCGACGGCCGGCTCCTGACGCTCGGCGGGCTGGCCGCCGCCCTTCCGCCCGGCATGTGGACGGAGCGTTCACCGGGGGCGCTCGCCGTACAGGGGCGCGTGGCCGGCCTCGACATGATCACAGAGGTCTATCTGGCCCGCCTGGCGCCCGACGGCACGGTGCGGGAGGAGACGCGCCTGCCGTCGCGGCCGGGGACCGCGGGGGCCGCCGTGGACGGTCCCGAGCTGCCGGTCCTCGACGCCGGGGCGGTCGCGGCCCGCGCCCGGCGCCCCTTCGACGCCGCGGGCGGGCGCGGCCCGGAGAGCTGGCGGGTCGTCGTCCTGCCCGTTCCGGCCGGGCGGGCCCCGGCGCCGCCCCCCGCCGGGGCGGCCCGGTCCGCGCCGGACGGCGGCGTGGTGGTCGCGGCCTCCCTCGGCGCGGTGCGGTCCACCGTGGGGAGGCTGCGAGCGGTCCTCCTGGGCGCGGGGGTGATCCTGCTGGCGTTGCTCACCCTGACGGGATGGTTCGCGATCAGGGCCGGGTTGCGCCCGCTCCGCCGGATCGAGGACATCGCCGCGGCCATCGCGTCGGGAGACCTGACCCGGCGGATCCCCCGGGACGCGGGTCCGGGCACCGAGGTGGGACGCCTCGCGGACTCGCTCAACGGCATGCTGGGCCAGCTCGAACGGGCGTTCGCCGCGCGGGCGGAGTCGGAGGCGCGGCTGCGGCGCCTCGTCGCCGACGTGGGTCACGAGCTGCGCACCCCGCTCTTCGGGATCAAGGGATTCTCCGAGCTCTACCGGATGGGCGGCCTGGCCGACGTGGCGCCGGCGATGGCCCGCATCGAGAGCGAGGCGGGGCGCCTGACCCGGCTCGTCGAGGACCTGCTCCTGCTGGCCAGGCTGGACGAGGGCGGGGACGCCTTCCCGCTGGAGCTCGCCCCCATGGACCTGCGCACGCTCGCCGCCGACGCCCTCCTCGACCTGCGGGCGCTGGCGCCGGACCGGCCGGTCGAGCTGACGGGCCCACGGGGCGGCGCGCCCGGACCCGGGCCGGTGCTCGGGGACGAGGCGCGGCTGCGCCAGGTGGTGAGCAACCTCATCGGCAACGTGGTCGCGCACACCGCGGACGGCACGCCCGTCCGCGTGGGGGTGGGAAGGTCAGGCGCGGAGTCGGTCCTGGTGGTCGAGGACCGCGGTCCCGGTCTCACCCCGGAGCAGGCGGAACGGGTGTTCGACCGGTTCTACCGCGCCGACGGCTCCCGTGCCCGGACCGGAGACGGGGGAGCGGGGCTCGGCCTGGCCATCGCGTGGTCGCTGGTGGCGGCGCACGGCGGCCGGATCGAGCTGCGGACCTCCCCGGGCGGAGGCGCGGCCTTCTCGGTGGTCCTGCCCGCCGCCCCCTGAGCCGTGCCCGCACGGGCACGGCTCGGAGCGCTGCCTGGACCGCGGCGGCGGGACGGGGCACGGGACCGGCGGTGGCCGGGCCGCCCCGCCGATGGGCACGGGACCGGCGGTCAGCCGGTCCTGCCGATGGGCGCGGTGACCGCCCCGGTCAGGCGGACCAGCTCCGCGGGGGCCGTCTCGATCTGCAGCCCGCGCCGCCCGGCCGAGAAGTAGATCGTCTCGAAGTCCAGCGCCGAGGCGTCGACCACCGTCGGCAGGGGCTTTCGCTGGCCCAGCGGGCTGATCCCGCCCACGACGTAGCCGGTGACGCGCTCGACCTTGGCGGCGTCGGCCATCGCGGCCCGCTTGCTCCCCAGCGCCGCGGCGAACGCCTTGAGGTCGAGTCTGCCCGCCACCGGCACCACGGCGACCGCCAGGCCGCCCTCGACCTCCGCCACGAGCGTCTTGAAGATCCGCTCGTACGGCACGCCGAGCGCGTCGGCCGCCTCCTCGCCGTAGGCCTGGGCGTCGGCGTCGTGCTCGTAGGGGTGGAGGGTGAAACCGGTTCCCGCCTTGGTCAGCGCGACCGTCGCCGGGGTGCCCTGACCGCCCTTGTTCCTGCTCTTGCTCACGGGCGGAGTCTAGTGTCTGATAGAAATCTACGTCGTAAAGGCGATGTCCGGATGCCGGACGGAACCTCGGCGGGTGCCGGGCATCCGTAGACTGGACGGGTGATTTCCCGTACCGACCTGCGCGGAGTCCTGCCCGAGGACCTGCGAGACGTGCTGCCCCGTGCCGAGCTCGACGTCGAAGCCGCCCTGGAGAAGGTGCGGCCGATCTGTGAGGACGTGCATCATCGCGGCGTCGAGGCGGTGCGGGAGCTGACCGCGAGGTTCGACGGCGTCGAGCTGGAATCCACTCGCGTCCCGGCCGAGGCGATCACCGCCGCGCTGGAGGCGCTGGACCCGCGGGTCCGTGAGGCGCTGGAGGAGTCGATCCGCCGCGCCCGGCTGGTCCACCGCGACCAGCGGCGCTCCGACGTCACCACGAAGGTGGTGCCCGGCGGCACGGTGACCGAGCGCTGGGTGCCGGTCGACCGGGTGGGCCTCTACGTCCCGGGCGGCCGGGCGGTCTACCCCTCCAGCGTGGTGATGAACGTGGTGCCCGCGCAGGAGGCCGGGGTAAAGTCGCTCGCGGTCACCTCGCCACCCCAGAAGGATGGTGTTCCTCACTCGCGTGAGGGTGAGCCCGAGTTCGGCGGGCTGCCGCACCCCACGATCCTGGCGGCGTGCGCGCTGCTCGGGGTGGACGAGGTGTACGCGGTGGGCGGCGCGCAGGCGGTGGCGATGTTCGCCTACGGCACCGAGGAGTGCCGGCCGGCGACCATGGTGACCGGGCCGGGCAACATCTGGGTGGCGGCGGCCAAGCGGCTGCTCAAGGGCCGCATCGGCATCGACTCCGAGGCCGGGCCCACCGAGATCGCGATCCTCGCCGACCGCACGGCCGACCCGGTGCACGTCGCGGCCGACCTGATCAGCCAGGCCGAGCACGACACGATCGCCGCGGCGGTGCTGGTCACCGACTCGGCGGAGCTGGCCGACGCGGTGGAGCGCGAGCTGCCCCGGCAGGTCGCCGCGACCAAGCACTCCGAGCGGATCACCGAGGCGCTGGCGGGCCGGCAGTCGGGGATCCTCCTGGTGGACGACATGGAGGCGGGCCTCGCGGTGGTGGACGCCTACGCCGCCGAGCACCTGGAGATCCAGGCGGCCGACGCCGCGGCGCTGGCCGCGCGGGTCCGCAACGCCGGTGCGGTCTTCATCGGCCCCTACGCCCCGGTCTCGCTCGGCGACTACCTCGCCGGGTCCAACCACGTGCTGCCCACCGGCGGCTGCGCCTGTCACTCGTCGGGCCTGTCGGTGCAGACGTTCCTGCGCGGCATCCACGTCGTGGACTACAGCCGTGAGGCCCTGGCGGAGTCCGCCGCGCACGTGTGCGTGCTGGCCGACGCCGAGGACCTCCCCGCGCACGGCGCGGCGGTCCGTGCCCGGTTCGACTGGGAGATCCCCTCATGAGACTCGAAGACCTGCCGATCCGCGACGACCTGCGGGGGCTTTCGCCGTACGGCGCGCCGCAGATCGACGTCCCGGTCCGGCTCAACACCAACGAGAACCCCTACGGCCCGTCGGAGACGCTGGTCGCCGACCTGGCCGAGGCGGTGCGGCGCGGCGCGGGCGAGCTGAACCGCTACCCCGACCGCGACGCGACGGCGCTGCGCGCGGACCTGGCGGCCTATCTCGGGCACGGACTGACCGGCGAGCGGGTGTGGGCGGCCAACGGCTCCAACGAGGTGATCCAGCAGATCCTGCTGGCCTTCGGCGGGCCGGGCCGCACCGCGATGGGCTTCGAGCCCTCCTACTCGGTGCACCGGCTCCTGGCTCTGGGCGCCTCGACCGAGTGGGTCCCGGCGGCGCGCGAGGACGACTTCGGGATCGACCCTGGCAAGGCCGTGGCGGCGATCGAGGAGCACCGGCCCGCCATCGTGTTCCTGACCTCGCCCAACAACCCGACCGGCACCGCGCTGGACCCGGAGGTGATCGCGGGGGTCGTGCGGGCGGCGCCGGGCATGGTGGTGGTGGACGAGGCGTACTTCGAGTTCGCCAGGACCGGCACCCCGTCGGCGCTGACCCTGCTGCCGGAGCACCCCCGGCTCATCGTCACGCGGACGATGTCGAAGGCGTTCGCGATGGCGGGGACCCGGCTGGGTTATCTCGCGGCCGATCCGGCGGTGGTCGAGGCGCTGCTGCTGGTGCGCCTTCCTTACCACCTGTCGACGCTCACCCAGACGGCGGCGCGGGTGGCGCTGTCCCACGGCCGCGAGCTGCTGGGCACGGTCGACGCGCTGCGGGCCGAGCGTGACGCCACGGTGACGTGGCTGCGCGGCAGGGGTCTCGCGGTCGCGGACTCGGACGCCAACTTCGTGTTGTTCGGCCGGTTCGAGGACCGGCACGCGGTCTGGCGGGCCCTCCTGGACCGGGGGGTGCTGATCCGGGAGGTGGGCCCGCCCGGGTGGCTGCGGGTTTCGATCGGTACGAGCGAGGAGATGGCGGCGTTCCGCGCCGCCCTGGAGGAGATCCTGTGAGCAGTCCCGCCGGAGACGTTCCGGAGCGCCGCGGCCGGGTGGAGCGCGGCACCAAGGAGACCTCGGTGCTGGTGGAGGTCAACCTGGACGGCACCGGGCAGGTCGAGGTGTCCACGGGTGTGGGGTTCTACGACCACATGCTGAACCAGCTCGGCAAGCACGGCCTGTTCGACCTGACCGTGAAGACCGAGGGCGACCTGCACATCGACTCCCACCACACGATCGAGGACACCTCGATCGCGCTGGGTGCGGCGTTCCGCGAGGCCCTGGGCGACAAGTCGGGCATCCGGCGGTTCGGCAGCGCGTCGTGCCCGCTGGACGAGGCGCTGGCGCAGGTAACGGTCGACCTGTCGGGCCGCCCGTACCTCGTGCACACCGAGCCCGAGGGCATGGCCCCGATGATCGGCCCCGACTACGACACGACGATGACCCGGCACATCCTGGAGTCGTTCGTCGCGCAGGCCGCGATCTGCCTGCACGTCCACGTCCCCTACGGCCGCAACGCCCACCACATCGTGGAGGCGCAGTTCAAGGCGCTGGCACGGGCGCTGCGTGAGGCGTCGGAGTTCGACCCGCGGGCCAGTGGGGTGCCGAGCACCAAGGGGGTCCTGTGACCCTCGCGGGTTCCGCGGGGGCGGGGGAGGGCCCGTGAGCGACAACTGGACGGCCGTCGCCATGGCCTTCGTGGCGCTGTTCCTGGTCGGCGGGATCCTCTCGTTCTACAAGCAGGGGCTGAAGAAGGGCGCGCTGCTGCTGGCCGTCCTGGCGGCGATGGCGACGACGGCGGCGGTGCTGTGGTGGTGAAGCTGGTGAAGCTGTGGTGAAGAAGGTCACGGTCCTGGACTACGGTTCGGGCAACCTGCGCTCGGCCGAGCGGGCGCTGGCCCGCGTCGGCGCCGAGGTGACGGTGACGTCCGACCGGACCGTGGCGATGGAGGCCGACGGCCTCGTCGTCCCGGGTGTCGGCGCGTTCGCCGCCTGCATGGCGGGGCTGCGCGCGGTGCAGGGCGACCGGATCATCGACCGGCGGCTGGCCGCGGGGCGGCCGGTGCTGGGCATCTGCGTGGGCATGCAGATCCTGTTCGGCACGGGCGCCGAGCACGGCGTGGTCACCGAGGGCTGCGGCCAGTGGCCGGGCACGGTCGAGCGTCTCTCGGCACCGGTCCTGCCGCACATGGGGTGGAACACGGTCGCGGCTCCGGAGGGCAGCGTGCTGTTCGGCGGGCTCGACCCGGAGACCCGGTTCTACTTCGTCCACTCCTACGGCGTGCGGTCCTGGGACATGCCGGTGGGCGACGGTTTCGTCCCGCCCCTGGTCACCTGGGCCGAGCACGGCACGCCGTTCGTCGCGGCGGTGGAGAACGGCCCGCTGTCGGCGACCCAGTTCCACCCGGAGAAGTCCGGTGACGCCGGAGCTCAGCTGCTGGCCAACTGGCTCGGCAGCCTCGGGTGAGCGGCCGGGCGGGCGGGGCGGATATCCGTCGCGGGCCGCGGTGAGCAGGGAACGCGCCCGGCGCCGGGCCGAACGGGAGGCCGAGCGGGCCCGCCAGGCGACGCTCCGTGCGGAGCGGGAGGCCCGGCTGGCCCGGCGGCGCCGGCGGATCGGCAGGGTCACCGCCCTGATGCCCCGCAGGCCCGTCCGGATCGCCGCGCAGGGCGGCATCCGGGCCCGCCGCCGCCGGGCGCAGAACGGCGTGGTCGCGGTCCTGTTCCTCATCGTGCAGGTGATCGCCTGGCTGCTGTGGTCCTCGTGGGCCGCGCGGCTGGGCGTGCTGGTGCTTTCGGCGCTGTTCGCGCCGCTTTTCGTCATCCTCGTCTTCGACCGGAGGTCCTGATCAGATGTCGCTAGAGTTGCTGCCCGCCGTGGACGTCGCCGACGGACAGGCGGTCCGCCTGGTCCAGGGGGAGGCGGGCACCGAGACCTCCTACGGCGACCCCCTGTCGGCGGCGCTCGCCTGGCAGGAGGCCGGCGCGGAGTGGGTCCATCTGGTCGACCTGGACGCCGCCTTCGGCCGGGGCTCCAACCGCGAGCTGGTCGCCACCGTCGTGGGCGCGCTCGACGTCAAGGTCGAGCTGTCCGGCGGCATCCGCGACGACGCCTCCCTGGAGGCCGCGCTGGCCACCGGCTGCCGCCGGGTGAACATCGGCACCGCCGCCCTGGAGAATCCCTCCTGGTGCGCCAAGGCCATCGCCCACTACGGCGACCGGATCGCGGTCGGCCTCGACGTCCGGGGCACCACCCTGGCCGGCCGGGGCTGGACCAAGGAGGGCGGCGACCTGTGGGAGGTGCTGGAGCGCCTGGAGTCCGACGGCTGCCCCCGCTACGTCGTGACCGACGTGACCAAGGACGGCACGCTGCGGGGCCCCAACCTGGACCTGCTGCGGGAGATCTGCGCCCGTACCGACAGGCCGGTGGTGGCCAGCGGCGGCGTGTCGTCGCTGGACGACCTGCGGGCCCTGGCCGCGCTGACGCCGATCGGCGTCGAGGGCGCCATCGTGGGCAAGGCCCTGTACGCGCAGGCGTTCTCCCTGGAGGACGCGCTGGCGGCGGTGAGATCCTGACGATGCGGCACATCGGGGGGCACACGACGAGCCGCCGCTCGGGCACGAGGGTGTTCAGCGGCGGAGTCTGGGAGGAACGGTACGGCTACGCCCGCGCGGTGGTGGCCGGGCCGTGGGTGATCGTGTCGGGCTGCACGGCCGCCGTGGAGGGGGAGGTGCGGCACGCCGGCGACGCCTACCGGCAGTCGCTGACCGCCTTCGGCGTCGCGCTCGACGCGATCGAGCGGGCGGGCCTGTCGCGCCGCGACGTGGTGCGGGTCCGCTACTTCGTGGTCGACGACGACCACTACGACGAGGTCGGCCGGGCGCATGCCGAGCTGTTCGGCGATGTGCGGCCCGTCTGCACCGGGGTGCGGGTGGCGGGCCTGATCGACCCGCGCATGCTGGTCGAGGTGGAGGTCGACGCCTACCGCGAGGCGCCCGTCGTGAGCGCCCGCGTGAACCAAGGAGACATGAGATGACCGTCGCGGTGCGAGTGATCCCCTGCCTGGACGTGGACGCCGGGCGGGTGGTCAAGGGCGTCAACTTCGAGAACCTGCGCGACGCCGGTGACCCGGTCGAGCTGGCCCGCCGCTACGACGCGGAGGGGGCCGACGAGCTGACGTTCCTCGACATCACGGCCTCCAGCTCCGACCGCTCCACGATGTACGACGTGGTGCGCCGTACGGCGGAGCAGGTGTTCATCCCGCTGACGGTCGGCGGCGGGGTGCGCTCGGTGGAGGACGTCGACCGGCTGCTGCGGGCGGGCGCGGACAAGGTGGGCCTGAACACCGCGGCCATCGCCCGGCCGGAGCTGCTGACGGAGGCGTCGCGGCGGTACGGCTCGCAGTGCGTGGTGCTGTCGGTGGACGCCCGCCGGGTGGTGGACGGGCCGCCGACGCCGTCCGGGTTCGAGGTGACCACCCACGGCGGCCGCCGCGGCACAGGGATCGACGCGGTGGAGTGGGCGCGGCGCGGTGAGGAACTGGGGGCGGGGGAGATCCTGCTCAACTCCATGGACGGCGACGGCACCCGTGACGGCTACGACCTGGAGATGATCCGGGCGGTGCGGGCGGTCACGTCGATCCCGGTGATCGCCAGCGGCGGCGCGGGGAAGCTGGCGGACTTCCCGCCGGCGGTGGAGGCCGGGGCCGACGCGGTCCTGGCGGCGTCGGTGTTCCACTTCGGCCAGCTCAAGATCGGTGAGGTGAAGGACACCCTGCGCGCAGCGGGCCACCCCGTCCGCTGAGCCGCGGGCCCGGTCGCGGCCGGGCCCTCAGCGGGTCTCAGCTCGGGACGAGGTCGCGGTGGCGGGGGCACAGGGCCACGATGGCCGCGCCCGTCACGAACGCCGAGGTCTCCAGCCCGTACCGGTCGGCGTTGCCGGTCGCGACGTCGGTGAGGCTACTGCCGTCGTCCAGGGCCTTGCACATCGAGCGTCCGAGCCGCAGGAGCGTGGCCGAGTCCGCCTTCTTCAGCGTGGGCCGCTGCCGCACGGTCATCAGGAAGACCTCCTCGTTCCCTCCCTGCTGCCCGCCGCCCGAGCTGGACTCCGGCTCCGGGGTCGGCCTGCCGGTCGGCTCCGCGCTGGACTCCGGCTCCCCGGTCGGCTGCGACCGCTCCGTCGGCTCCTCCTTCGGCATGGTGGTCACGGCCGGCGTGGCCGCCACGGGGTCGTCGTCGCCGGTGAGGACCACCACGCCGCCGATCGCGGCGGCCAGGACCAGCACGCCGCCGGCCGCGAGCAGCGCCACCTTCGGGCCGCCGCCCTTCTTGGGGGGTTGCGCTCCGGGCTGCCAGCTCGGCGGCGCCCACGCCGTCGGGCCCGGCTGCTGGTGCTGCCAGCCCTGCGGGCCGTCCTGCCGGGGTGGGTGGATCTGCGGCTGCTGGGAGGGGTAGGGGTGCCGCCCCTGCGGGCCGTACGGCGGGGCCGGTGAGCCGTACGGCTGTTGCGGGTGCTGGGGTTGCTGCCCTGGCCACTGCCCACCGTGCTGTCCGCCGGGCTGTCCACCGCCCTGCCCCGGCCATTGTCCGCCGGGTTGTCCGCCGCCCTGGCCCGGCCACTGGCTGCCGGGCTGCTGCCCGGGGGCGCCGGTCCCGTGGGACCACTGTCCGGACGGGTGGTACGGCTGCGGCCCGCCCGGTCCGCCCGGTCCGCCCTGCCCGCCGGTCCCCGGGGGCCACTGCCCGTGCTGCTGCGGGTGCTGCCCGGGCCACTGACCGGGCTGTTCCGGCCGGTCGGGCTGCGGCGGCTGGCCGGGGTGCTGCGGAGGATGCATTCGCGCACTTTACGCCCTCTTGATGACCATCCGCTGTGAATTACCGTCCGAAACTCCACGAAAAAGCCACCCGAAACCATCGGAGGGGCATCGTCCGCCGTACCGCGAGCGGCGTGGGCGGACGAGTGGAAGCGAGACGGTCACCACGGAGCCGTCCACGTCCGCCACCGGTGTGCCCCCGGATTCAGAAGACGCGGAAGTGGTGGAAGAGCTCGTAGTCGGCGTCCTGGAGGGCGAAGGCGCGGGCCTCGGAGCGTTTGACGGCCAGGTAGGCCGCGGCGCGCAGCGGGCCGAGGGCGTTCATGAGGAGCTCGTCGGCCTCCAGCGAGTCTAGGGCCTCCGGGAGGGTCGCGGGCAGCCGGGGCACGCTTCCCTCGGGGAGGGTGGCGGGGTCGACGTTCACCGGGTCGCCGGGGTCGAGGCCACGGCGGATGCCGTCCAGGCCGGCGTGGATGACGGCGCCCAGCGACAGGTAGGGGTTGGCCGAGGAGTCGGAGGGCTTGAACTCCAGGTTGGCCGACGCCTCGGCGTCGCCGCCCACGGGGGAGCAGATCCGCACCGCGGCCTCGCGGTTGTCCATGCCGTAGCAGGCGTGGGCGCTCGCCCACATCCGGGGCGCCAGCCGTCGGAAGCCGTTGACCGATCCGCAGGTCAGCGCGGTCAGGGCGGGCAGGTGGGCGAGGAGGCCGCCGATGAAGCGGTAGGCGAGGGGCGAGAGGCCGTAGCGGTCGCCCGCGTCACCGAAGGCGTTGACCCGCAGGTCGCGGTCCCACAGGGAGAGGTGCAGATGGGCGCCGTTGCCGGCCTGGTCGGCCAGCGGCTTGGGGGCCAGGGATGCCCACAGGCCCATGGCGGAGGCCACTCCGCGGACGGTCTCGCGGTAGACCACGTGGTTGTCGGCGGCGCGCAGCGCGGGGGCGTGGCGGACGGACAGCTCCTGCTGGCCGTGGCCCAGCTCGGGGTGGTAGTGCTCGACGCGCAACCCCTGGCCCTGCAGGGCGCGCACCAGCCGCATCGTGTAGTCGTGGGCCTGGTTGAAGCCGGGGGTGGCGTAGCACAGGCTGTCGTCGATCGGGACCAGCCGGTCGAGGCCGCCCGTCGGGGACGGCACGCGTCGGCCGAGGGTGAACTCCGGCTCGTAGGCGGCGACCAGGGCGTGGCCCTCGGCGGCCAGGGCGTCGACGGCGTCCCGCAGGAAGGTGCGGGGACAGGCATCCCAGGGGGAGCCGTCGGTGCGGCGCAGGTCCGACACCATGGCCGCGGCGCCGGGGGCGTAGGGGAGGGCGACGAAGGTGGCCGGGTCGGGGACGATGCGGACCTCGCCGACCGGGCCGAGGCGCTCGACCTCCTGGAGCTGGTCGAGCATGTTCATCGCCATCATCGCCACGGTGTGACCGATGCCCGAGCCGAGCCGCTCGGCGAGCCGGGAGCGTGAGGCGGCCTTGCCGCGGATGACGCCTCCGTGGTCGGCGTACAGGAAGCGGACCAGTTCGATGCCCTCGGTCTCGGCGCGTTCGAGGACGCGCCGCTCCTCCGGGTCGGGCGGATGGGCTCCGGTCCCGCTGTGACGATCTGACATGTCTCGTGCGTAACACGTCCGGCGGTACGGCGGAAGCACATCCGGGCCGCGCCGGTGACGCCATGGGGTCACCCTGGGGTCACCACGGGGTCACCGAGGGCTCGCCGGGGTGCGCCCAGGGGCCCGCCGGAGGCTCACCCGGGGTCCCCGCCGCGTCTCCCCGCGGTCTCGGGGGCTTTTCGGGGGGACGCCTGAGGCGTCACGGTGGCGTCGTGGCGGACGCGGCTCCGGGATGCCGTGCGCTCCCGCGGGGTCGGCGGGAGCGCCGGGGTGAAGGTCGGAGCGGACCCGCCGGGATCAGGTCAGCACACGTGTGAAGAACACGGCGAGTTGGTCGGCCCCCCTGATGATCCCGTCGAAGACGCCGTTCACCGCGTCCGCGGCCTGGGCCGGTTTGGTGAAGAGATAAAAGGCCACGAAGGCTATCGCCACATAGGTGAGGATCTTCTTGACCTGCATTGGGGGCCTCCTGCAGTTCCCGTCCCAGCCGTATATACCCGGATTTTAAGATCTTTGGCATCTTCGGCCCGAGTGGCTCCCGGATTTTGATCATCATACCTGCCCCGCTTCGGCCGCCCATTGCGGTTTCGCGGGATCGGCATGACTCGCCTTCGCTATCGTGCGGTCGGGACGCCGCGATGTCCAACCCCTCAGGGCCAGATATACCGGTAGGGATAGGGGGGACAGCAGGATCGCGGAAATCAGGATCGGCCCCGTCACCAGCGGATGGATCCCCCTCTCCCGGCTGTCGAGATAGATCCACCGGCCCACCAGCAGGTCCCAGGAGATGATCTGTGCCCACATGGCGGACAGCGCCTGCGGGTCGCGGGTCAGCGCGACGAGACCCGGCAGGGTGGGACGGGTCACCACGGGCCAGAAGTCCGCCAGCAGGGGGACGAGCAGCGTCAGGCACACCGCGAGCGAGGGCAGCACGATCAGCGGCGAGCCGATGATCCGCCGGGTGCGCGACCACGCCGGCGCGACGATCATCAGGGCCCAGAAGGGCGCGGCGGCCAGGAAGCTGAGCTGGAAGAGGGTCTCGATCACGGCTTCACCTCGGCGGGGGCGGCGGCCCGCCGGGCGGCGGGCGCGGACGGGGGAACGAGGGCTGAGAGGGCGGGAAGGGCGGCGACCGCGGTGACGGCCAGGAGCAGCCCGGCGGCGGCCAGGGTCGGGCCGTCGGGCCGCAGCAGCGGCTGGCCGCGCAGCGCCTGCCAGGTCACCAGGGCGGTCAGTCCGGCGTAGCCGAGGCCGCCGGCGGCGACCAGGCGGAGCCGGGCCGCCCGGTCGGCGACGCGGCGGACGGCCAGGGCGAGCAGCGGCAGGGCCTGCAGGGCGTGCATGCCGACGAAGTGCGGGATGCGCAGGTCGCCGCCGGTGGTGCTCCACCCCAGGAGGGGCAGGCCCGGCCCGCCGTCGGCGACGCCGACGCCGTGCGCGCCGACGACGGTGACCACGGGGGCGGCGAGCTGGGCGGCGCTGGGCCGGATCATCAGGTAGCCCAGGGCCATGCCCGCGGCGGAGACGGCCAGCCCGATGCGGACCGCCCAGGTGTCCGCCGGCTCCGCCCGCCGCTCGCGTGCCACGAGGATCGCCGCCAGGACGTTGGCGACCATCAGCACGATGATGGTGGTGCCCATGGCCGAGTAGAGGGCCGAGTCCAGCGGGGTGGAGACGTTGAAGTGGCTGCGCCGTCCCCGGACCGCCTGGGTGACGATGACTGCCATCTCGCCCAGGGCGGCGGCGGCCAGGGCGGTGCCCAGCCACCGGCTCCAGCGGGCGGCCCACGTCGCCGGGGAGACGAGGGAGAGCAGCCAGGACCAGGTGACCCCGTAGATCCCGAGCGAGAGGGCGAACTTCAGCGGCTTGGCCCAGACGGGCGCTCCGTCCAGGGTGCGGTCGTCGAGGAGGAGGCCGCCGGTGGCGACGACCGCGAGGACGGCCATGACGGCGGACATGCACAGCAGGGGGCGGTGCGGGCGAGGCACGGGGCGTCCCTCCAAGCGGATAACGGATATATCTACTATCTATAGCTAAACTCTGGGGGGACCACAAGAGGAGGAACGCCGTGCGGATGGCGGAGCTGAGTCGGACGACGGGCGTCTCCGTGCCGATGATCAAGTTCTATCTGCGGGAGGGGCTGCTCCCCGGCGGGGAGCGGACCAGCCCCAACCAGGCCAGATACGATCAGCGGCACGTGCGCCGCATCATGCTGGTCCGGGCCCTGGCCGACTACGCCGGGCTGTCCATCGCCGACATCCGCGAGCTGCTCGCCCATCTCGGCGAGCCCGGCCGTAGCCTGCACGACCAGCTCGGCGTCGCGCAGAAGGCGGTCACCCCCCGCCGGGAGCCGGGCGAGGGCGAGGAGTGGGACAGAGCCGAGCGCCGGGCCAGGGAGCTGATCCGGCGCCACGGCTGGGAGGAGGAGCCCGACAGCCCCGCGATGCAGACCGTCACGGGCGTGCTGCTCACCGCGGCGGGGCTGGGCTACGACGGCATGCTGGACCGCCTCGACGAGTACGCCGAGGCGGCGGAGCTGATCGCGCGGGCCGACGTCGCGGCCGTGGCCGAGCGGACGGATCTGGAGGGCATGGTCGAGCTGGTCGTGGTCGGGACCTCGCTCGGCGACGCGCTGGTCGCCGCGCTGCGGCGGATCGCGCAGGCCGGCGCCTCGGCCCGCCTGTTCGGCGACGGCTCAGAAGGGCCCTGTGGTCCAGGGGACGGTGACGGCTGAGCGGCTCAGACCGCTCAGACCGCTCAGACCCCCAGGGAGGCGTCCCGCAGGCGCGCCACCGCCTCCTGGGAGCCGTTCAGCTCGACCCTGGCGTACGGCTGGCGGCCGAAGCAGAAGAGCACCAGCTCGCCGGGCCGGCCCGACACCTCCACCCGCGCGCCGCCCCGGGGTCCGCCGAGCAGCACGTCGCGGGGGCCCCCGCCGGCCGGGGCGCCGGTGCGGCGCAGCACCACGCCCACGGGCGACCTGCGCAGCAGCAGGCGGCCGAGGCCGCGCAGCCGCTTCCACAGGAGCTCCTCGAAGGCCGCGGGCAGCTCCCGCGGCTCCCAGCCCGGCCGTGCCCGCCGTACGTCCTCGTGGTGGATGAACAGCTCGACGGTGTTGACCGTGCTGTCCAGGCCGGGGACGAGGCCGTACAGTCCCGCCGGGCCGGAGCGGACCAGCCCCACCAGGCCGGCGTAGCCGTGCCGGGCCTTGAGGGACTCCTGCACCGCGGCGGTACGGCCGGCCAGCCGCCGGATCGCGATGCCTCCCGCGGCGTCCGGGCGGCGCTCGCGCAGCACGAGGTGGGCCGCCAGGTCGAAGGCCGTCCACCCCTCGCACAGGGTGGGGGCGTCCGGTCCGACCTGGAGGAACAGGTCGCTCAGCGCGGCGCGTTCGGCGCGGGCATGGGTCATTCGACGATCCTAACAACCCCTAGGTTTGGGGGATTTTGCCGGTAATGGGCGCCTTGGGCGAGGCGCGCGGGGAATAAGGACATGATCTGGCGTGATAGTGACTTACGTGGAAACGTACCCCCGGCTTCTTCTCATCGAAAGGACACCTCCCGAGTGGCGAGCAAGGTGACCTCGGCGGTCATGCGTAAAGGGCTCCGCGTCCTCGGGGTGGCCGTCCGCGCCGAGAAGGCGGTCTTCACGGCCGCCGTCCTGGCCAGCGCCCTGTACGGCGTGATGACGGTCGCGTCGGCGTGGGCACTGGGCTGGGCGACCGAGCACGTGGTGCTCGCCTCGTTCCGTCAGGGAGGGGTCACCGGCGGCGCGCTCGCCCTCGGGGCCACCCTGATCGTCGGCGTGTCGGTCTTCAAGGCGTTCGGCGTGGCCGGCCGGCGCTACTTCGCCGGCCTCATGCAGTACCGGATGCAGGCATCCTCCCGGCGCGGCGTCACCCGCCAGTACCTGAGGCTGCCCCTGTCGTGGCACCACCGCCACCCCACCGGGCAGCTGCTGTCCAACGCGAGCTCCGACGCCGAGGCGGCCTGGGCGCCGCTGGCGCCGCTGCCGATGGCGGTCGGCGTGGTCGTCATGCTGGTCACCGCGGCCGTCTCGCTGGTCCTCACCGACCCGGTCCTCGCCCTCGTCGGCTTCCTGATCTTCCCCGCGATCGCCGTGCTGAACCTGCTCTACCAGCGCCGCCTCAGCCCCCTGGCCACCCGCGCCCAGCAGCTCCGCGCCGAGGTCAGCGAGATCGCGCACGAGAGCTTCGACGGCGCCCTGGTCGTCAAGACCCTCGGCCGCGAGGACGAGGAGACCGCGCGGTTCCGCGCCCGCGCCGAACGGCTGCGCGACGCCAACGTCGCCGTCGGCCGGGTCCGCGGCCTGTTCGACCCGTTGCTGGAGGCGCTGCCCACCCTCGGCGTGCTCGCCGTGCTGCTGATCGGGTCGATGCGCCTGGAGAGCGGCGCGGTCACCCCGGGGACCCTCGTCGAGGTGGCCTACCTGTTCACCCTGCTGTCCTGGCCGATCCGGGCGCTGGGCTGGGTGCTGGCCGAGCTGCCCCGCGCGGTCGTCGGCTACGAGCGGGTCCAGGCCGTGCTGTCCGCGACGGGCTCCATGACCCACGGCGAGGCCGGGCTGCGCGGCGAGGCCCCCGCCAGGCTGGAGGTCCGCGGCCTCCACTACGCCTACGGCGACGCCGAGGTGCTGCACGGGGTGGACCTCACGGTCGAGCCCGGAAGCACCGTGGCGCTGGTCGGGCCCACCGGCTCGGGCAAGTCCACGCTCGTGCAGACCTTCGTCCGCCTGGTGGACCCGGTGGCGGGCGCCGTCCTGATCGACGGGACGGACCTGCGCGAGGCCGCCCGCGGCGAGGTCAGCGCCGCGGTGGCGCTGGTGCCGCAGCAGACGTTCCTGTTCGACGACACCGTGCGCGGCAACGTCACCCTCGGTCTGCCGGTCTCCGACGAGGAGGTCGGGGAGGCGCTGCGCCTGGCTCAGGCCGACGGCTTCGTCGGCGCGCTGCCCGCCGGGCTCGACACCAGGCTCGGCGAGCGCGGCGCGTCCCTGTCCGGCGGGCAGCGCCAGCGCCTGGCCCTGGCCCGCGCGCTGGTCCGCCGCCCCCGGCTGCTCGTCCTGGACGACGCCACCTCCAGCGTCGACCCGCAGGTGGAGGGGAAGATCCTGTACGGCCTGCGCGACGCGGCCCGCTCCTCGACCGTGGTCGTCGTCGCCTACCGGATGGCCACCATCGCCCTGGCCGACGAGGTGGTCTACCTGGAGCACGGCCGCGTCGTCGACCACGGCCCGCACGAGGAGCTGATCGGCCGCTGCGAGGGTTACCGCAACCTCGTCACCGCCTACGAACGCGAGGAGGCCGAGCGCGAGGCGCTCGACGAGGACGGGACCGGAACCGGGGACGGGGTCCCCGGCGCAACCGGAGCCGCCGGGGCCGCCGGGACCCGCATCGCCGCGCCCGGGGCCGTCATGAAGGACACGGAAGAAGAGGAAGAGGTCAGAGCGTGAGTTCGCTTCAGGGCACCGAGCGCTCGGCGCTGGCCACCGTACGCCACGGGCTGTCGCTCACGCCCGAGTTCCGCAGGGGCCTGGCCGGGACGCTCGCCCTGGCCGTCGTCGCGACCGTGGGCAAGGTGATCGTGCCGATCGCCGTCCAGCAGACCATCGACCGGGGGCTCAAGGGGTCGGTCCCGGACGTGTCCTACATCCGTGCCGCCGTGCTGCTGTGCGCGGCGGCCGTGGCGCTCACCGCGCTGTGCGCGTACCTGATGAACGTCCGCCTCTACCGGGCGACCGAGGCGTCCCTGGCCACGCTGCGGGTGCGCGGCTTCCGCCACGTGCACGACCTGTCGGTGCTGACCCAGAACACCGAGCGCCGCGGCGCCCTGGTCTCCCGCGTCACCGGCGACGTGGACCAGATCAGCACGTTCATGCAGTGGGGCGGTCTGATGATCGTCATCTCCGTGGGGCAGCTCCTGGTCGCGACCGTCCTGATGACCGTCTACTCCTGGCAGCTCACCCTGCTGGTGTGGGCCTGCTTCCTGCCCCTGATGATCGTGCTGCCGCGCTTCCAGCGGTGGCTGTCGGGCGCCTACACGCTGGTCCGCGAGAGGGCCGGCGACATGCTGGCCGCGATCAGCGAGTCGGTCGTGGGCGCCGCGGTGATCCGCGCCCACGCCTCCGAGGCGCGCACCGCCGAGCGGCTGGACGCCGCGATCGAGGCCAGCAAGGCCGCGCAGACCCGCACGCAGCGGATCGTCGCCACGGTGTTCCCGGTGACCGAGATCGTCGCGGCGGTGGCCGTCGCCGGCGTGGTGCTGCTCGGGGTACGGCTGGGCGTCTCCGGCGAGATGACCGCCGGCAGCCTGGTGGCCTTCCTGTTCCTGATCACCCTGTTCGTGTCGCCCCTGCAGACCGCCACCGAGGTGCTCAACGACGCCCAGAACGCCGTGGCCGGCTGGCGGCGCGTCCTGGGCGTGCTGGACACCCCGCCCGACGTGGCCGACCCGGGCGCCGGCGGCGTCGAGCTGCCGCGCGGTCCCATCTCCGTCGCCTTCGAGGACGTCTCCTTCGCCTACCCCGGCGGTCCCCCGGTGCTGGACGGCGTGTCCGTCGAGATCCCGCCGCGTTCGCGGATCGCGGTGGTGGGGGAGACCGGCTCGGGCAAGACCACCTTCGCCAAGCTGCTGACCCGTCTGATGGACCCGGTCTCCGGCCGGGTCACCGTGGACGGCGAGGACCTGCGCCGGATCCGCTTCTCCTCGCTGCGCGAGCGGATCGTCATGGTGCCGCAGGACGGCTTCCTGTTCGACGGCACCCTCGCCGACAACATCCGTTTCGGCCGCCCGGAGGCGACCGACGAGGAGATCACGCTGGCCCTGACCGAGCTGGGGCTCGCCGACTGGCTGGAGGGGCTGCCCGCCGGGCCGGACACCCCCGTCGGCCAGCGGGGCGAGTCGCTGTCGTCGGGCGAGCGCCAGCTCGTCGCCCTCGCCCGCGCCTACCTCGCCGACCCCGACCTGCTCCTGCTCGACGAGGCCACCTCCGCCGTGGACCCCGCCACCGAGGTACGGCTGGCCCGCGCGCTGGAGGGCGTCACGCGGGGCCGTACGGCCGTCTCCATCGCCCACCGGCTGTCCACCGCCGAGGCGGCCGACGAGGTGCTGGTCTTCGACCGGGGCCGGATCGTGCAGCGCGGCCCGCACGCCGAACTGGTCCGCCAGGGCGGCGTCTACGCGGACCTGCACGCCTCCTGGGTCGCGGCGGCCCGCTCCTGAGGGCCGTCCCGCGGGGTCACGGCCTTCCGGTCCGCGGCCCCGCCACCTGGACGGCGCCGTCGCCGTCCAGGTGGCGGCGGGGTTCTCCGGTGGCGCCGGGGAGGATTAGCGCGCGGGCGGTGAGGTAGTGCCTGTGGTGTGAACCCGACACCCGCGTCACGGGGAGAACATCGATGACGGACCTGACCGGCGAGGAGACGGAGGGGCAGCTGCCCCCGGTGCTCGACGTGCGCTCCGCGGCGGCCCGCAGTGACCTGCTCGACGAGATACCCGACCTGAGGGTCCTGGACGATGACGACGACGATCCCGTGCTGGTCAGGGAGGACGGCAGCCCGGTCGACACCTGGCGGGAGAAGTACCCCTACGGCGAGCGGATGGGCCGGGCGGAGTACGACCGGCTCAAGCGGCTGCTCCAGATCGAGCTGCTGAAGCTGCAGTACTGGATCAAGGACACCGGCGGGCGGCTGGTGATCCTGTTCGAGGGGCGCGACGCGGCAGGCAAGGGCGGCACCATCAAGCGGTTCATGGAGCACCTCAACCCGCGCGGCGCCACCGTCGTCGCCCTGGAGAAGCCCAACGAGCGCGAGAGCACCCAGTGGTACTTCCAGCGCTACATCTCCCACCTGCCGGCCGCCGGCGAGATGGTCTTCTTCGACCGCTCCTGGTACAACCGCGCCGGGGTGGAACGGGTGATGGGCTTCGTCTCGCCCGACGAGTACCTGGAGTTCCTGGAGCAGACCCCCGAGTTCGAGCGCATGCTCGTCCGCGACGGCGTCCACCTGGTGAAGTTCTGGTTCTCGGTGTCCCGCTCCGAGCAGCGCACCCGATTCGTGATCCGCCAGGTCGACCCGGTCCGGCAGTGGAAGCTGTCGCCGATGGACGTGGCCTCCCTCGACAAGTGGGAGGAGTACACCCAGGCCAAGGAGGACATGTTCCTGCACACCGACACGGAGGCGGCGCCGTGGACGGTGATCAAGAGCAACGACAAGAAGCGCGCCCGCATAGAGGCGATGCGCCACGTGCTCAGCCTGTTCGACTACGCCGACAAGGACCACGAGGTCGTGGGCACGCCCGACCCCAGGATCGTCGTCCAGGCGGCCGACCTGCTCGACGACGACCGCTCCCGCTGAGACGCGGCGGGCGGCCTGCGGCGCGACGGCACCCGGCGCGGGACCGTACGGCCGCCGGCGGGACGTCCCGCGGCGGGCCGCCCGATGCGCGGAGACGGTGGCGGGCGGCGTGGTGACCGGGTGCGGGACCGGGCGGTGACCGGGTGCGGGGACCGGGCGGCGGCCCGGCCCCCGGCTGCGGCAGAATTGCGGCATGTCCCTTGACCCCGCCATCGCGGCCCGGCTGAAGCGCACCGGCGACGGGCTGGTGCCCGCCGTCGTCCAGCAGTACGACACCGGCGAGGTGCTGATGCTCGCCTGGATGGACGACGAGGCGCTGCACCGCACCCTCACCACCGGCCGCGCCACCTACTGGTCGCGCAGCCGCGGCTCCTACTGGGTGAAGGGCGACACCTCCGGCCACGTCCAGCACGTCAGGTCCGCCGCCCTCGACTGCGACGGCGACACCATCCTGCTCAAGGTCGACCAGGTGGGCGCCGCCTGCCACACCGGCGACCGCACCTGCTTCGACGCCGGCCTGCTCGAGGTGACGTCCGGGTGACGGCCGCGCGGGCGCTGTGGACCTGGGTGGCGGCGTGCGCGGCGGGAGCCGGGCTGGTGCTGCTTTCCTCCGGCCGCGACTGGTTCACCGTGACGTACGGCGCCCGCGCGGTGCCGGTCTCCGCGGCCGACGTGGCCCCCGCGCTGGGCCCGGCCGCCTGGGCGGCGCTCGCCGCGATCGTCGCGGTGCTCGCGACCAGGGGGGTGTGGCGCGGGATCGTCGGCGGCGTGATGGCGGCGTGCGGTGCCGGGGCGGTGGCGGCCGCCTGGGCCGGATCCCGCCCGGCGGCGGCGGCCTCGGCCGCCGCCGAGCACGCCACCGGAGCGGCCGGCCCGGCCGGCGGGCTGGTCGCCGCGGCCCCGGCCTGGCCGGTGGTGGCCGCGGTGGGGGGCCTGGTCCTGCTGGCCGGGGGAGCGGTGGCCGCCGTCCGGGGGCGCCGCTGGCCCGGCATGTCCGACCGCTACGAACGTTCCGGCGGGGCGGGCCGCGCCGAGGCCCGGGGCACCGGTGAGCGGGCGCTGTGGGACGCGATCGACCGCGGCGCCGACCCGACGGCCGACACCGAGACGCCGGACGTCCCCGGTGGACCCGGCGGTCACGGTGAACCCGGCGGCCACGGCGGACCGAACATCTCCGGCGGACCGGACGGCCCCGGGAGACCGGACGATCCGGGCACGCCGCGCCCGTTCTGAGCGGCCGGGCACTTCGGGCGCGCCGGGCCCGCTCCGAGCGGCTGGACACCCCGGGCGCACCGGGCTCACCGGGAGGTCACGAACTCCGCACGGAAAAGGGCGTGGATCGGTGGGGCCGCTCGTTCTTCACTAGGATCTCGCTCCGCAGGCCGACAAAGGGGGTCATTCATGAGTTACGGGAACCAGCCCGGCGGTTATGGACCTCCGTCCGGCGGCCACGGTCCCTACGGGGACCACGTCCCCGGCGGTTACGGCCCGGCGGACGGTTACGGAGCGGGGAACGGTCACGGCGTGGGAGGCGGGTACGGCGCGCCGGGCGCGTACGGGCCGTCCGGCGGCTACGACCCCTACGGGTACGGCCCGCCGCCGCCCCGCGGCAACAACGGCATGGCCATCGCCGCGCTGATCCTGGGCATCGCGGGCCTGTTCCTGTGCGGGATCACCTCGATCGTGGGCGTGGTGCTCGGCCACGTCTCGCTGGGCCAGATCAAGCGCACCGGAGAGGAGGGCCGGGGCATGGCGATCGCCGGGCTGGTCCTGTCCTACTTCGGCATCGCCTGCTGGGTGGGCGTGGTGCTGGTGTGGCTCGCCTTCTTCGGGCTCTTCGCGGGCGCGGCGTACACGGGGCTCTGACCGGCGCTCCGGCCGGTGCGCGGCGACCTCCGGCGGAATCCCCGTACGGGGTCTCGTACATCTCCCGCGCGCCCCGCGCACGGACGGTTCCCGCCCGGAGTCCTGCCCGGGAGCGGCGGAGCGCGGCCGGGCCGGCGGCGGGGCGCCGGTCCGGGGATGAGTATCGTGGCCGGTAAAGGTCGTCCCGGTGGTGAGGGGCGCGCGGGCGGGGCGGAGGTGCGGGCGAGGCGATGGCGACGGACGGGGACGCGGTCCCGCGGAGGACGCGGGTGAGGTCC
Source organism: Streptosporangium sp. NPDC004379 (assembly GCF_042873875.1). Taxonomy (NCBI): domain Bacteria; kingdom Bacillati; phylum Actinomycetota; class Actinomycetes; order Streptosporangiales; family Streptosporangiaceae; genus Streptosporangium; species Streptosporangium sp. NPDC004379. The sequence continues at coordinate 109,410 of NZ_JBIAMC010000001.1, read as the reverse complement.
CTGACGGTCCCGCTGGGCGCCGCCGCGGCGGTGGTCCTGGCGGCCGCCTACGTCGGCGCCGTCGACCCCGGCGAGCCCGGTCACTACCCGCCGTGCCCGTTCCTGCTCCTCACCGGCCTGTACTGCCCGGGTTGCGGGGGGCTGCGGGCGGTGCACGCGCTCGTCCACGGCGACCCGGCGGCGGCGCTGGGGTTCAACCCGTTCGTCGTGGCGCTGGTGCCGGTGGCGGCGCTGGTGTGGGGCCGGTGGGCCCTGCTTTCCTGGCGAGGCCGACCGTTTGCCATGAAATCCGTACAAGCTAACTATGTATGGGTATTTCTGGCTTTAATGATCCTTTTCTGGATATTGCGTAATGTACCTTTTGGGGAATTCTTAGCCCCATAGTCCGCTACGGTGTCCCCCGTGGCAGGTGGACCCGGCAAGCCCGATACCATCGGCTGGACAAGGGCAATCGATTGGGGAGGGGCCTTACTCGTGAGCGAGTGGAGCGAGCGGACCGCGGTCACGGCAGGGTTCGCTGACCTGACCTCCGAGTTTCGCGGGGAGGTCCGGTGAGCGTGCTGGACGAAATCCTCGACGGGGTGCGCGCCGACCTCGCCGAGAGGCAGCGATCGGTGTCGCTGGAGGAGCTCAAGGAGCGCGCCGGCCGGGCGGCCCCGCCCCGTGACGCCTACGCGGCGCTCGGCGGGGACCAGGTGGCCGTCATCGCCGAGGTCAAGCGGTCGAGCCCGTCCAAGGGCGCGCTGGCCGCGATCGCCGACCCCGCCGCGCTCGCCGGGGACTACGAGGCGGGCGGCGCCCACGTGATCAGCGTCCTGACCGAGCGGCGCCGCTTCGGCGGCAGCCTCGACGACCTGGCCGCCGTCCGCGCCGTCGTCGACATCCCCGTGCTGCGCAAGGACTTCGTCGTCACCTCCTACCAGCTGTGGGAGGCCCGGGCCTACGGCGCCGACCTGGCGCTGCTGATCGTGGCCGCCCTGGAGCAGAACGCGCTGGTCTCGCTCATCGAGCGGGCCGAGTCGATCGGGCTGGCCCCGCTGGTCGAGGTGCACACCGAGGAGGAACTCGACCGGGCGGTCGACGCCGGAGCGAAGCTCATCGGCGTCAACGCGCGCAACCTCAAGACCCTCGAAGTGGACCGCGACGTCTTCGCCAAGCTGGCCGCCAAGATCCCCGAGGGCGTCATCAAGGTCGCCGAGTCCGGGGTGCGCGGTCCCCACGACCTGCTCGCCTACGCCAGGGCCGGCGCCGACGCCGTCCTGGTGGGCGAGAGCCTGGTCACCGGCAAGGACCCGCGGGCCGCGGTGGTCGACCTCGTCACCGCCGGAGCCCATCCCGCATCCCGACCCGAGGGGCAGTAGAGCAGTGGCAGCGACAGAGGAGACCATCCTGACCCCCGCCGACCTCGCCGGTAACGGCGTGTACGGCGATGACCCCGACATCCGGGGCAAGTTCGGCGTCTTCGGCGGCCGTTACGTGCCGGAGGCCCTGATCCCGGCGCTCGACGAGGTCGCCGCCGAGTACGAGAAGGCCAAGAACGACCCCGACTTCATCCGCGAGTTCGACCACCTGCTGCGCACCTACGCCGGGCGGCCGACCACGCTCACCGAGGTGCCGCGGTTCGCCGAGCACGCCGGCGGGGCCCGGATCATCCTCAAGCGCGAGGACCTGACCCACACCGGCGCACACAAGATCAACAACGTGCTCGGCCAGGCGCTGCTCACCCGGCGCCTCGGCAAGACCCGGGTGATCGCCGAGACCGGCGCGGGCCAGCACGGCGTCGCCACCGCGACCGCCGCGGCCCTGCTCGGCCTGGAGTGCGTGATCTACATGGGGGCCGTCGACTGCGAGCGCCAGGCGCTCAACGTCGCCCGCATGAAGCTGCTCGGCGCCACCGTCGTGCCGGTCGCCAACGGCAGCCAGACCCTCAAGGACGCCATCAACGAGGCGTTCCGTGACTGGGTGGCCAACGTCGACCACACCCACTACCTGTTCGGCACGATCGCCGGCCCCCACCCGTTCCCCGAGATCGTCCGCGACTTCGCCCGCGTCATCGGCGTCGAGGCCCGCCGCCAGATGCTGGAGCTCACCGGCCGGCTCCCGGACGCCGTGGCCGCCGCGGTCGGCGGCGGATCCAACGCGATCGGCATCTTCCACGCCTTCATCGGCGACGAGGACGTCCGGCTGCACGGCTACGAGGCAGGCGGCCGGGGCGCCGGGAACGGCGAGCACGCCCTCACCCTCACCCAGGGTTCCGTCGGCGTCCTGCACGGCGCGCGCACCTACGTGCTGCAGGACGACGAGGGCCAGACGATCGAGTCCCACTCGATCTCCGCCGGTCTCGACTACCCCGGCGTCGGCCCCGAGCACGCCTGGCTCAAGGACTCGGGCCGCGCCTCCTACCACGGCGTCACCGACGCCGAGGCGATGGAGGCGTTCGCGCTGCTCGCCCGCACCGAGGGCATCATCCCGGCGATCGAGTCCTCCCACGCGCTGGCCGGGGCCCTCAAGCTCGGCCGTGAGCTCGGCCCCGAGGCGATCATCCTGGTCAACCTCTCCGGCCGCGGTGACAAGGACATGGGCACCGCCATGAAGTACTTCGACCTCTGACGACCGGCCCGCCTCCCCGCGCCCGGGCGCGGGGAGGAAGACCTGAACCGCGTGACTGGAACCAACGATGACGACTCTTCAGACGGTGTTCGCCAAGGCGAAGGCGGACGACCGCGCCGCACTGATCGGATATCTCCCGGCCGGCTTCCCCACCGTGGAGGGCGCCGTCGCGGCGGCCTCCGCCATGGTGGAGGCCGGCTGCGACGTGATCGAGATCGGCCTGCCGTACTCCGATCCGCTCATGGACGGCCCGACGATCCAGGCGGCCGTCCACCGGGCGCTGACCAACGGCACCCGCATCGCCGACGTGCTGCGCACCGTCGAGGGCGTCGCCGCGACCGGGGCCGCCACCCTGGTCATGACCTACTGGAACCCGATCGACCGCTACGGCGCCGAGCGGTTCGCCCGTGACCTGGCGAACGCCGGCGGGACGGGCACCATCACCCCCGACCTGACGCCCGAGGAGTCCGGTGCCTGGCGTGAGGCCAGCGCCGCCGCCGGGATCGACACCGTCTTCCTCGTCGCGCCCAGCTCCACCGAGGAGCGCATCAGGGCCGTCGCCGACTGCTGCACCGGCTTCGTCTACGCGGCCTCCCTGATGGGCGTCACCGGCGCCCGCGACACGGTGAGCTCCGCCGCCCGCGACCTGGTCGAGCGGACCCGCCCGCACGCCGACGTGCCGGTCTGCGTCGGCCTGGGCGTCGGCACCGGCGACCAGGCGGCCGAGGTGGCCGGGTACGCCGACGGCGTCATCGTCGGCTCGGCCTTCATCCGCCGCCTGCTGGACGCCTCCGACGAGGCCGCCGGGCTGGCGGCCGTCCGCGGGCTCGCCGCCGAACTGGCCGACGGCGTCCGCCGCCGCTGATCACGCGCGGCTGACCACCCGCCGTCGGCCACGCGCCGCCGGCTGCACGAGGCCGGTGCCGTACCCCCGCGGGGGTACGGCACCGGCCTCGTGGCGTTTCCCGCGCCGGTCGATGCCGCCGCAGGCCGTACGGCTTCGGCGGTGCGTCGCCGGTCGCCGGATGCGCGCCGTCACGGCCCGTGGCCTGGGACGGTGACACGCCGTGCCGCGGCGGGCTCCCGGACGGGCGGGGCGGTCCCGGCACGAGAGCGGGCGGCGCCCGGAGCCGCGAAGAATCATCTCCGACCGGTATATCCGCAGTTCAGAGCCATATCTCGGATAAAATTCCCAGGTTCGCCACGCTCGGCCGCGTCCGGGGCGGGGCGGCCCGCGAACGGCCCGCTGAGGTCCGCCGCAGGCTTATCCGACGCTTACCGGGCCCGTGATGGGATCTCCGCGAGATGGCGGGGGATTCCGCGACGAGCGCAGGCGGGGGCCTGGAATAGGAGACGATGATGCTCGTGACTTCCGAGAAGCCCACCAGCGTGGGAACACGGGGCGCGATTTCGGCGCTACCCTGGGTGACGACCGTTTCGCGGTTGGTGCTCGCGGGTGTGCTGATCGCCGCAGGCTGGCAGAAGATCGGTACTCCTGCGCTCTCCGTCCAGGCGGTCGAGGCATACGAACTGCTTCCTGAATCGTTGGCCAAGGTGGTCGGCTACGGCCTTCCCATCCTGGAGATCGTCGTAGGGGTGTTGCTGGTCGTCGGGCTGCTCACGCGCGTCGCGGGCATGATCTCCATGCTGCTCATGCTCGCGTTCGTCATCGGGATCGCCTCGGCGTGGGCGCGCGGGCTGCGCATCGACTGCGGCTGCTTCGGCGGCGGTGGTCAGCTCAAGGCCGGGGCCGAGCCCGACTACCTCCTCACGATCCTGCGCGACGCCGGTCTCTTCGCGCTCGGCGTGGTCGTCGCCTGGTTCCCGCCGGGCCGGCTCGCGCTGGACTCCGCGCTGGGACTGATCCCCGGGCGGGAGGTGTACGACGCCGAGGGCGACGAGGAGGAGCCCCACGTGAAGGAGAACCGCTGATGGGCAAGGCCGCGCGTGACCAGTCGGTCCGCGACCGGATCAAGGCGCAGCGCGAGGAGGAGCGGCGCAGGGAGCGGCTCCGCCGCATCGTGACCATCGCCGCCGCCGCCGTCGTCACCTTCGGCGCCATCGGCGCCGGCTGGTGGTTCGCCGCCCAGGGCAGCAAGCCCGAGGAGGCCGGCGGGGCGCTCGCCCCGATCAGCGTCGCCGCCGACGGCTCGGTGGTGATGGCCAGGCCGGGGGTGAACAGGCCGGTGCTGGAGGTCTACGAGGACTTCCAGTGCCCGGCGTGCAGGGCGCTGGAGGAGACCAGCGGCTCGACGATCAAAAACCTCGCGGCCGAGGGCAGGGCGAAGGTGGTCTACCACCCGATCACGATCTTCCCTGAGGACATGAACAAGGGCGTCACCCGGGGCAACTCGCTGCGCGCCGGCGCCGCCGCGCGCTGCATCCCCGGCGGCGCCCCGTGGGCCAGGTTCCATGACCAGCTGTTCAAGAAGCAGCCGGCCGAGAACACCCCGGGCTTCTCGCTGGAGGACCTGGTCGCCTGGGGCAGGGACGCCGGCGTCACCGACCCCGGCTTCGAGCGGTGCGTGACCGGCCAGGAGAAGGCGCAGGCCCACCTCGCCGCCAGCACGAGGATCCTCGACCAGGCGAAGCTGAAGGGCACCCCGACGCTCAAGCTCGACGGCAAGGAGGTCGACAACGAGGTGGCGTTCCGCCCGGCGGAGCTGCGCCAGGCCGTCGTTGATGCGGCCAAGTAGCCCGCGACACGGTAACGTCACCTGACATGCCCCTCGCCTCGATTCCCAGCCCCTCTCAAGGGGTCTGGCATCTCTTCGGCGTCGTCCCCGTCAGGGCCTACGCGCTGTGCATCGTGCTCGGTGTCATCGTCGCCGTCGTCATCGGCGAACGCCGCTGGAGGGCCCGGGGCGGGGCCCCGGGCACGATCGTCGACCTCGCCGTCTGGGCCGTGCCGTTCGGCCTGGTGGGCGGACGTCTCTACCACGTCATCACCGACTGGCAGCTCTACTTCGCGCCGGACGCGCCCAACAGGCCCATCGACGCGCTGTTCATCTGGAACGGCGGGCTGGGCATCTGGGGGGCCGTCGCGCTGGGCGCGCTCGGCGTGTGGTTCGGCTGCCGCAGGCGGGGCATCTCCCTGTCCGCGGTGGCCGACACCGTCGCCCCCGGCATCGCGGTGGCCCAGGCCATCGGCCGCTGGGGCAACTACTTCAACCAGGAGCTGTTCGGCGGGCCGACCGACCTGCCGTGGGGTCTGGAGATCGACCCCGACCGGCCGGGCACGATCGCCGGGGTCTCCACCTACCACCCCACGTTCCTGTACGAGTCGCTGTGGGACCTGGCGCTGGCCCTCCTCCTGGTCTGGGCGGGCAGCAGGTTCGCGCTGCGTCACGCCAGGGTGTTCGCCCTGTACGTCGCGGGCTACACCGCGGGCCGGTTCTGGATCGAGGGGATGCGCATCGATGAGGCCCACCACATCCTGGGCCTGCGTCTCAACCAGTGGACCTCGGTCGTGCTGTTCCTGGCGGCGATGGCCTACTTCTGGTACGCCCGCGGCAAGACCGGCGAGGAGCGGGTCCTCGCCGCGGGTCCCGGCGGCGAGCCGCCCGCCGACCCCGCCGACCCCGCCGATCCCGCCCACCCGGCCGGCCAGGCCGACGAGCACGAGGCCGCCGCGGCGGCCCCGGCGGATGAGCCGGGCGCCGAGGACGGGGCCGGTACGGCGAGCGAGGCCGATCCGGCGGACGAACCGGGTGAGAACGGTGGACCGGTCAGGAGCGGCGAAGCGAATGAGAGCGGCGAACCGGGCACAGTGTCGGCCGGGCTAGCCTTGGAGACCGGAGGGAGCGCCGATCCGGCGCACCCGGCGGATCAGGCCGACGGGCCGGAAGAGCCCGCCGACTCCCGGAAGGGGGTCGCGGAGGCTGCGTCCGACGGTCGGAAAGAGACATGATGAGCGGAGGGTCCGGCACGCGTGCCGAGATCCATCACGAGCACCGTGACGTCAACGGCGGATGGCTGCGGCCCTCGGTGTTCGGCGCGATGGACGGTCTCGTCTCCAACTTCGCCCTGATCGCCGGTGTGGCCGGCGGCACCTCCACGATCAAGGTCGTCGTGCTGGCCGGTGTGGCCGGGCTGGCGGCGGGCGCGTTCTCGATGGCCGGCGGCGAGTACGTCTCGGTCGCCAGCCAGCGCGAGCTCGCCATCGCCGAGATCGACATCGAGCGGCGCGAGCTGGAGCGCAACCCGCAGGCCGAGCAGGACGAGCTGGCCAAGCTCTACGAGTCGCGCGGCGTCGAGCCCGCGCTGGCCGCCGAGGTGGCCCGGCAGATCTCCCTCAATCCGGAGAAGGCGCTGGAGGTGCACGCCAGCGCCGAGCTGGGCGTCACCCTGGACGACCTCCCCTCGCCGAAGACCGCCGCGATCTCCTCGTTCCTGTCCTTCAGCCTGGGCGCGTTGCTGCCGCTCCTTCCGTACCTGCTGGGCGTCACCAGCCTGCTCTGGCCGGCGGTGGTGTCCTGCCTGGCGCTGTTCGGCGCGGGCGCCCTGGTCTCCCGGGTCACCGCGCGCAGCTGGTGGTACAGCGGCCTGCGCCAGCTCGTGGTCGGCGTGGTCGCGGCGGGGCTGACGTTCGGACTGGGCAGCCTGCTGGGAGGGACCTCCCTGTGACGACTCCTCCCGGTCCTCCCGGGCGCAAGCGCCGCCGCGGCTCCTCCCGGGCCGCCAGGCCGGCCGCCCCCGAGCCTTCTCCGGGCGTCCCCTTCCCGCCCGGCGCCGCGGCCCCGGACACCCCCTTCCTGGACGGTCCCTTCCCGGCGGGCCCCGCCGTGGACGACCCCTTCTTCCGGGAGGCGTACGCCCAGGGCGCCCCCTCCTTTCCGGGGACCTCTGCGCACGCCGCCCCCGCGTTCCCCGGGCGGCCCGCCCGGGCCGCCTCCGCCGTCCCGCCCGAGTTCCCCGTCCCGCCCGAGTTCGCCGTGGCGGACCCGGGGGAGGCGTGGGAGACCGAGGGCGCGGAGGTCCCCGCCGGCCGGACGGGAAGGGGCCGCGGCAGGTCCCGCTCCGAGAAGCCGCGCCCGGAGAGGAGCCGTCCGGAGAAGTCGCGCTCCGAGAGGTCCCGCTCGGAGCGGTCCCGCTCCGGGAAGTCGCGCCCGGAGAAGACCCGCCCCGAGAACCGCTTCGACAGCGGCTCCCGGCTGGAGGAGTGGGGCCTGACCCCGTTCCAGCGGCGGGCCGTCATCGCGGGCGCGGTGCTGGCCGGGGTGGCGGGCACCATCGTCGCCATGATCCTCATCGTCGGGTCGCTGGGCCAGGACGTCGTGCCCGAGCGGGTCACCACCGCCGCGCTGACCACCCGGCCCAGGCCCGACGCCTACAAGGGCTGGGCGTCACCGAAGCTGTTCACGCCGATCGCGCAGAGCAAGGCCGACCCCGAGCCGCTGACGGTCAAAGACGTCTTCGCGGTCAAGACCCTCAAGGAGGGCAAGGTCACCCTGCGGCTGGCCGCCACCGACCTGAGCGCCGACTGCCCGGCGACGGCCTGGGGGCAGCTCGCCGACCGGCTCGCCCAGGGCGGGTGCACACAGGCCGCCCGGGGCCTCTACACCAGCGCCGACGGCCGATACGTCGCGATGTACACCCTGTTCAACCTCAGGGACGCCGCCTCCGCCGACGCGCTCGTCCAGGGGCTGACCACGGCGTACCGGGGCGGCTGGATCCAGGCGCCGCAGTCCGGCAAGGCCGTCTTCCCGTCCGGTGGATACACCGAGGGCAGCGGTTACGCCATGGGCCACTACGCCGGCCTGGCCTGGGTCGGCCGTACCGACGGTGCCGAGCCCGGTCCCCGGGACGACTTCGTCGCCCTGACCCTCGCGGTCCGCGGCGCGGAGAAGGCCGTGTTCCGCCGGGTCGTCGCGGCCGGCCCGGCCTCCTGACCCGCGGGAAGCGCCCCGGGCGTCTCCCGCGTCCCACTAGGCTGGTGCGTCATGCGCAAGTGGATCGCCGCAGCCGTCGCCGTGCCGGTCGTCGCCGCGGGGGCGGCGGCCTTCCTGTGGCTGCGCGGCGGTGACCTCCCGCGGCCGGCGACGCTGCGCAGCGAGACGACCAGCGCCATCTACGCGCCGATCGCCACCCGCGCCGCCGACCCCGACCCGCTGACCGCGGGCGAGGTCTTCCCCGCCGGGTCGGTGGCCGCGGGCGGGACCACCCTCGCCCGCCAGGGCTCCGAGACGCTCACCGACTGCGCCGCGGCGGTGTGGGGCGCCGCCGAGGAGGCGGTCGCCGGGTGCGGCCAGGTGCTGCGCGCCCGCTACGCCACCGCCGACGGACGGGTCTTCGGGCAGTTCGTCATCTTCAACCTGGCCGACGCGTCCGCCGCCGACCGGCTGGTGCGGGCGTTCGCGGGTCCCCGGGACGGCGGCGGCGGTTTCGTGCGCCTCGCCCCCGGCGCCCCGCCCGGCTTCGGCGCCGCGCGGAGCTGGGCGCAGGTGCGGGCCCTGGGCCACTACGTCACCGTGAGCTGGGTCGGCCCGGTGGGCGCCGCGGTCGGGGTGGACCTGACCTATCCGCAGGTGGCGCTGGACGGCCTCAGCCTGGCCGTCCAGCGTCGCCTGACGCGCTGACGGCCCCCGCGTCCGGGGGCCCCGCCTCGGCCCCGAGCCCCCCGCCGGACCCCGTGCCGGACGCGGCCCCGGACCCCGCGGCGTGCCCGGTTCCGGGTGCCGGGTGCGCCGCGGATCCGTCCGTCGCCACCACCGACGCCCGTACCGCGGCCGGCAGCTCCGCGAGGCGGCCGGCGGGCAGCTCCAGCACGGTCACCTCGCCCGCCCACGGCGCGGCGGCCTCCACCAGGGCCCTGGCCTGCCTCTTGGTCAGGTCGTCCCGGACCCGGATGAGGCCCTCGCGCCAGGTGTTGGCCAGCTTGCCATGGGCGTTGTCCAGGATGTGCCGCAGGACGCGACCCTCGTCCGTCTCCGGGGGCGCGAGCCGTACGGCGCGCACGACGGGGCCCTCGGCGGTCAGCTCGTACAGGGACGTCAGCGGCGCGCCGGGCAGGCCGGCGGGCGGCCCGGCGAGCGTGACCCGCACCTCGCGGGCGCGGGTGGCCAGCAGCAGCCGGGGGAGCGCCGCCTCCATCCCGGCGGGCACGGCGATCGCCACGCGACGCGGATCGCCCGCGTGCGGCTTGGCCAGCCAGGTGGACAGCCGCGTGCGCTGGACGCGGGGGAGGAGATCCTTCGGCCACTCGCCGACCAGCACCTCGGGCGACTCCCCGGGGTCCGGCGCGGCGGCCCGCGCGGCCGGACCGGCCGCCCCCGCCGACTCGACCGACTGGGGACCGTGGGTGTAGATCGCGGCGCTGAGGCCGTCGACGCGGGCCGCCACGGCGGGCCAGGTCTTGGTGGTGGGCCGCAGGACGTACAGGTCGGCGGCCGAGCCGATGGCCTCGGCGCCGAAGTAGCGGTTGAAGTCCGGGTAGATCGCCTCACTGACGAGGTTGAGCTGGGACAGGGCGTGCTGGACCTTCAGGGCGAGGGCCGGGGTGCGCTCGCTCGCGCCGTACGCGAGCAGGACGCGGCCCTGCTCGCGGTCGCGCAGCCCCTGCACGGCGCGCGCGGTGAACAGGCCGATCCCCTCGGGGGTGTACGGCGGGTCGGTGATCGCCAGGTCGGCCCAGGCGTGCGCCGAGGCGGGCAGGCCCAGACGCAGGTCGGCCCAGCGGGTCCGGACGGCCAGGCCGAGCCGTTCGGCGTGGCCGGCGATGTGGTCCAGGATGCGCTCGTCGACGTCCACGACGGTGATCTCGACGCCGGGATGCAGCAGCGCGGTGGCCAGCGAGGTCAGGTCGTGGTCGCCCACGCACAGCAGCCGTGCCCCGTCCAGCCAGAACCGGGCGTCCATCAGCAGCGCCCGCCGGACCACGGTGTCGGCGGTCGCGGCGACGTGGTCGAGCGCCTGGCGGCCGCGCGGAGCCCGCGCGATCAGCTCCTCCATCGTCGCGACCAGGCCGGCGTGGCGGGGCAGCAGGTGGGCCACCGGGTCGGCCGGCGCGTTCTCCCTCGTGATCCCGGCGATCCCGGCCGGCGGGCGCGTCAGCCGGAACCGGTCGCCGGAGCGCTCCAGTTCGACCTCGCGCAGCAGCGCCTCGACGGTCCGCCGGGACGTCGCCGTCTCGCGGACCAGGTCGGCCAGCGTCCACCAGCGGCCGCCGGACAGCGCCGCGAGGACCGCCCGGGGCCGCCTGCCGTCCACACCGGCCCGCGCTATGAGGTCTTCGATCCCTTCCATGGCTCAACCCTAGGGCCGTGCGGCGCGGCGTCCCGCGCCGCCGCACGGGCGGGGAAACGGACGACCGGCGTCGTTTCGGGTGCCGGGCCGTAACCCGCGCGCCACCCGTCCGTCACCGCCCACCGGTGCGCAGAGTCACCAGAAAGGGGGGTAAATCGTAAAACATCTGTCAAATGGTCACTATGTGGACAGGATGGTCGTGTTTTGGACGGGGTACTGTAATGTCGAAACACTACGCAGCAGGGCCAACGTCGTCCCTTGCTTGATCCAGAGCAGTGAGACGACGGGAGGGATTCAATGCCTGCTGCCCACTTCGGCTTCCCCGAGCCCCAGGGCCTGTATCACCCCGAGCACGAGCACGACGCCTGCGGGGTCGCCATGGTCGCCGACGTGGCCGGGCGCCGCAGCCACGACATCGTCGTCAAGGCCCTGACCGCCCTGTGCAACCTCGACCACCGCGGGGCCCAGGGGAGTGAGCCGGACACCGGCGACGGAGCCGGGATCCTCACCCAGATCCCTGACGCGTTCCTGCGCGCCGTGACCGGTTTCCCGCTCCCCGAGGCGGGCTCCTACGCCGCCGGCACCGCCTTCCTGCCCGCCGGTTCCGAGGCCCGCGACGCCGCCGTGCGGCTGATCGAGGAGATCGCCGCGGAGGAGGGACTGACCGTCCTCGGCTGGCGCGACGTGCCGACCGACCCGTCGCTGCCCGGCCCCAGCGCCCGCGCGGTGATGCCGTGCTTCCGGCAGCTCTTCGTCGCCTCCCCGAACGGGGAGCGGGGCCTGGAGCTGGACCGGCTCGCCTTCTGCCTGCGCAAGCGGGCCGAGCACGAGGCGAACGTCTACTTCCCCTCGCTGAGCTCCCGGACGATCGTCTACAAGGGCATGCTCACCCCCGGCCAGGTCGAGCTGTTCTTCCCCGACCTGACCGACGAGCGCTACGAGACCGCGATCTCGCTGGTCCACTCGCGCTTCTCGACCAACACCTTCCCCTCGTGGCCGCTGGCCCACCCCTACCGCTACGTCGCCCACAACGGCGAGATCAACACGGTCCGGGGCAACCGCAACTGGATGCGGGCCCGCGAGGCCATGCTGGAGACCTCCGCGCTCCCCGGCGACCTGTCGCGGCTCTTCCCGATCTGCGACCCCGCCGGCTCCGACACCGCCTCCTTCGACGAGACGCTGGAGCTGCTCCACCTCGCCGGGCGCCCGCTGCCGCACGCGGTGCTGATGATGATCCCCGAGGCGTGGGAGAACCACACCGAGATGGACCCCGCGCGGCGGGCCTTCTACGAGTTCCACTCCACCCTCATGGAGGCGTGGGACGGCCCCGCCTCGATCACCTTCTCCGACGGCACGCTGGTCGGCGCGGTCCTCGACCGCAACGGGCTGCGCCCCGGCCGGTTCTGGGTCACCACCGACGGCCTCGTCGTACTCGCCTCCGAGGCCGGCGTGCTCGACATCCCGCCGCAGGACGTCGTCCGCAAGGGCCGTCTGCAGCCCGGCCGGATGTTCCTCGTCGACACCGCCCGCGGCAAGATCATCGAGGACGGCGAGATCAAGGCCGAGCTGGCCGCCGAGCTGCCCTACGCCGAGTGGCTGCACGCCGGGCTGGTCCGCTTCGAGGAGCTGCCCGCCCGCTCCCGCGAGATCCCCAGCCACGGCGCGCTGGTCAGGCGCCAGCAGACCTTCGGCTACACCGAGGAGGAGCTGCGGATCATCCTGGCCCCGATGGCCAGGGCCGGCATCGAGCCGATCGGCTCGATGGGCACCGACACCCCGGTCGCGGTGCTCAGCGAGAGGCCCCGGCTGCTGTTCGACTACTTCAGCCAGCTGTTCGCGCAGGTCACCAACCCGCCGCTGGACGCCATCCGCGAGGAGCTCGTCACCTCCCTGTCCAGCACCCTCGGCCCCGAGGGCAACCTGCTGGAGCCGGGACCGGCCTCCTGCCGCCAGCTCGTCCTGCCGTACCCGGTGATCGACAACGACGAGCTCGCGAAGATCATCCACATCAACGACGAGGGCGCGCTGCCCGGCTTCCACCCGCACGTCGTCTCCGGCCTGTACGAGGTCGCCGGCGGGGGAGAGGCGCTGCTGCGCCGCCTGGACGAGATCCGCGCCGAGGTCTCCGCGGCGATCGAGGGCGGCGCCCGCGTCATCGTGCTGTCCGACCGCGGCTCCACCGAGACCCTCGCGCCGATCCCGTCGCTGCTGCTCACCGGCGCGGTCCACCACCACCTCATCGCCGAGAAGACCCGCACCCGGGTCGGGCTGGTCATCGAGACCGGCGAGGCCCGCGAGGCCCACCACATGGCGCTGCTCATCGGCTACGGCGCCGGCGCGGTCAACCCGTACCTCGCCATCGAGACCGTCGAGGACATGGTCGCCACCGGCGCACTCGCCGGCGACCCCGCCAAGGCCGTGCGCAACCTCATCAAGGCGTACGGCAAGGGCGTCCTGAAGGTCATGTCCAAGATGGGCGTGTCCACCGTCGCCTCCTACACCGGCGCGCAGATCTTCGAGGCCCTCGGCCTCGGCGCCGAGGTCATCGACACCTGCTTCGCCGGGACCACCTCCCGCCTGGGCGGCGTCGGCTTCGACGTCCTCGCCGAGGAGGTCGCGCGCCGCCACCGCCGCGCCCACCCGCGCGTGGACAACGCCCACCGCCGCCTGGAGGTCGGCGGTGAGTACCAGTGGCGCCGCGAGGGCGAGCCGCACCTGTTCAACCCCGAGACCGTCTTCAAGCTGCAGCACGCCACCCGCTCGCGCCGCTACGAGATCTTCAAGGAGTACACCTCCCTGGTGGACTCCCAGGCCGAGAGGCTCATGACGCTGCGCGGCCTGTTCCGGCTCCGCGAGGGCGTCCGCGAGCCGATCCCGATCGACGAGGTCGAGCCGGCCTCCGAGATCGTCAAGAGGTTCTCCACCGGCGCCATGTCCTACGGCTCCATCTCGATGGAGGCCCACGAGACCCTCGCCATCGCGATGAACCGCCTGGGCGGCAAGTCCAACACCGGAGAGGGCGGCGAGGACCCCGAGCGGCTGCGCGACCCCGAGCGCCGCTCGGCGATCAAGCAGGTCGCCTCCGGCCGGTTCGGCGTGACGTCGGAGTACCTCGTCAACGCCGACGACATCCAGATCAAGATGGCCCAGGGCGCCAAGCCCGGCGAGGGCGGCCAGCTCCCCGGCCACAAGGTCTACCCGTGGATCGCCAAGACCCGGCACTCCACCCCCGGCGTCGGCCTCATCTCGCCGCCGCCGCACCACGACATCTACTCCATCGAGGACCTCGCCCAGCTCATCCACGACCTGAAGAACGCCAACCCCGCGGCGCGCGTGCACGTCAAGCTCGTCGCCGAGGTCGGCGTCGGCACGGTCGCGGCGGGCGTGTCCAAGGCCCACGCCGACGTCGTGCTGATCTCCGGCCACGACGGCGGCACCGGCGCCTCCCCGCTGACCTCGCTCAAGCACGCCGGCGCCCCCTGGGAGCTCGGCCTGGCCGAGACCCAGCAGACGCTGCTGCTCAACGGCCTGCGCGACCGCATCGTCGTCCAGGTCGACGGCCAGCTCAAGACCGGCCGCGACGTGGTCATCGCCGCGCTGCTCGGCGCCGAGGAGTACGGCTTCGCCACCGCCCCGCTGGTCGTCTCCGGCTGCGTGATGATGCGCGTCTGCCACCTCGACACCTGCCCGGTCGGCGTCGCCACCCAGAACCCCGAGCTGCGCAAGCGCTTCTCGGGCCGGCCCGAGTTCGTGGTCAACTTCTTCGAGTTCATCGCCGAGGAGATCCGCGAGTACCTCGCCGCCCTGGGCTTCCGCAGCCTGGAGGAGGCCATCGGCCACGCCGAGCTGCTGGACACCGCCTCGGCGGAGAACCACTGGAAGGCCGCGGGCCTGGACCTGTCGCCGATCCTGCACCTGCCGGAGCTGCCCGCCGGAACCGCGGTGCGCCGCGTCCGAGAGCAGGACCACGGGCTCGCCGCGGCCCTGGACAACACCCTGATCCAGCTCGCCGAGGGCGCCCTGAACGACGGCCGCCCCGTCACGCTGGAACTGCCCATCCGCAACGTCAACCGTACGGTCGGCACCATGCTCGGCCACGAGGTGACGAAGCGGTACGGCGGCGCCGGCCTGCCCGACGACACCATCGACATCCGCTTCACCGGCTCGGCGGGCAACTCCTTCGGGGCCTTCCTGCCCCGCGGCGTCACGCTGCGCCTCACCGGCGACACCAACGACTACGCCGGCAAGGGCCTGTCCGGCGGCCGCGTCACGCTGCGGCCGCACGAGGAGGCCCCGCTGGAGGGCCACATCATCGCCGGCAACGTCGCCCTGTACGGCGCGACCTCCGGCGAGATGTTCGTCCGCGGCGTGGCCGGCGAACGGTTCTGCGTCCGCAACTCCGGCGCCACCGCGGTCGTCGAGGGCGTCGGCGACCACGGCTGCGAGTACATGACCGGCGGCCGGGTCGTCGTCCTCGGGCCCACCGGCCGCAACTTCGCGGCCGGCATGTCCGGCGGCGTCGCCTACCTGCTCGACCTCGACGCCGCCCGCGTCAACCGGGAGATGGTGGAGATCGAGACCCTCGGCGACGCCGACGCCGAGGAGCTGCGCGGGCTCCTGGAGCGGCACCTGGCCGAGACCGGCTCCACGGTCGCCAGGGCCCTGCTCGCCGACTGGGATCCCGGCCGGTTCAGCAAGATCATGCCGACGGACTACAAGCGGGTCCTGACGGCCGCCGAGAACGCGCGGCTCGAAGGACGGGACATCGACGAGGCCGTCATGGCGGCCGCCGTACAGGGATAGGGGGCGTAACCGATGGCCGACCCGAAGGGTTTCCTCACGCACGGGCGCGAGCTGCCGGCCCGCCGCCCGGTGGACGTGCGCATCCGCGACTGGAAGGAGGTCTACCAGGACTTCCCGCGGCCCGCGCTGACCAGGCAGGCCTCACGCTGCATGGACTGCGGCATCCCGTTCTGCCACAACGGCTGCCCGCTGGGCAACCTCATCCCCGAGTGGAACGACCTGGTCTACCGCGACGACTGGCGGGAGGCCGCCGAACGGCTGCACGCGACCAACAACTTCCCCGAGTTCACCGGCCGCCTGTGCCCCGCCCCGTGCGAGGCCGCGTGCGTGCTCGGCATCAACTCCGACCCCGTCGCCATCAAGCGGGTCGAGGTCGAGATCATCGACCGCGCCTTCGCCGAGGGCTGGGTCGCCCCCGCGCCGCCGGCCGTCCGGACCGGTAAGAAGGTCGCGGTCGTCGGCTCCGGCCCCGCCGGCCTGGCCGCCGCCCAGCAGCTCACCCGGGCAGGGCACGACGTCGTGGTCTTCGAGCGCGCCGACCGGATCGGCGGCCTGCTGCGCTACGGCATCCCCGAGTTCAAGATGGAGAAGCGCCACATCGAACGCCGCCTGGAGCAGATGCGGGCCGAGGGCACCGAGTTCCGCACCGGCGTGAACGTCGGCGTCGACGTCACCGCGGCGCAGCTGCGCGAGGAGTTCGACGCCGTCGTCCTGGCCGGCGGCGCCACCCAGTGGCGCGACCTGCCGGTCGCCGGCCGCGACCTGGGCGGCGTCCACCAGGCGATGGAGTATCTCCCCGGGGCCAACCGGGTCCAGGAGGGCGACCACCCGGCCCCGGCGATCGACGCCGCCGGCAAGCACGTCGTCGTGATCGGCGGCGGCGACACCGGCGCCGACTGCATCGGCACCGCGATCCGCCAGGGCGCCGCGTCGGTCACCCAGCTGGAGATCATGCCCAGGCCCCCGGCGGAGCGCCCCGGCAGCCAGCCGTGGCCGACCTTCCCCATCCTGTTCAAGATGGAGAGCGCCCACGAGGAACTCGCCGAGGGCGGCGGCGACCGCGTCTACGCCGCCTCCACCACCGAGTTCGTCGGCGACGCGGACGGCAACATCAGGGCGCTGCGCCTGGTCGACGTCGAGGGCCCGGCGAACGGCTTCGCGCCGATCCCCGGCACCGAGCGGGAGATCCCGGCCCAGCTCGTCACGCTGGCCATGGGCTTCCTCGGCCCGGAGAAGGGGTCCCTGCTGTCCGACCTGGCCGAGGACGGCGGCGAGGGCTT
The DNA here is from genome assembly GCF_042873875.1 of Streptosporangium sp. NPDC004379. NCBI lineage: Bacteria > Bacillati > Actinomycetota > Actinomycetes > Streptosporangiales > Streptosporangiaceae > Streptosporangium > Streptosporangium sp. NPDC004379. Next base: position 92,473 of record NZ_JBIAMC010000001.1, on the reverse strand, counting down.
CTTCGACGCCCGCGGCAACGTCGCCCGCGACGCCTCCTACATGTCCGGGGTGGACGGCGTGTTCGTCGCCGGTGACATGGGCCGCGGCCAGTCGCTGATCGTGTGGGCGATCGCGGAGGGCCGCTCGGCCGCCTCCGCCGTCGACCGCTACCTCGTCGGCGACACGGCGCTGCCCAGGGCGATCCCGCCGACCGCCCGCCCGCTGGTCTGACGTCCCGCGCGGCGCCGGGGACCCCGGCGCCGCGCGGAGCCGTGCCCGGCCCGGGTCGCCCTCGGCCCGGGCCGCGCTCAGCGTCGCCGGGGTCGGTCCGAGCCGTGTCGGGCCCGAGCCGGGTCCAGCGCGAGCCGTGTCCGGCCCGGGTCGCGCTCAGCGTCGCCGGGCGAGCGTCACGCCGTCGCGCATCGGCAGCATCACCGACTCGACGCGGTCGTCGGCCACCACGATGTCGTTCATCCGGCGCATCACGACGTCCGCCTCCTCCTGGAAGGAGTCGTCCAGCACCCGGCCGGAGCGCAGCACGTTGTCCAGCACGATCAGGCCACCCGGACGCAGCCGGGTCACCAGCTCCTCGTAGTAGGAGGGGTAGCTCACCTTGTCGGCGTCGATGAACGCGAAATCGATCTCCGGGTCGGCCGGCAGCGCCCTGAGCGTCTCCAGAGCCGGGGCGATCCGCAGGTCGATCCGGTCCGCCACGCCCGCCCGCTCCCAGTAGCGCCGGGCCACCGAGGTCCACTCCTCGCTGACGTCGCAGGCCAGCAGCCGCCCGTCCGCGGGCAGCCCGCGGGCGATGCAGATCGACGAGTACCCGGTGAACACCCCGACCTCCACGGCCCGCCGCGCTCCGGTCAGCCGGACCAGCATGGTCAGGAACGCGCCCTCGTCCTGCGTGATCTGCATGCTCGTGACGTCGGAGAACGCCTTCCGCGTCTCGTCCGCCAGATCCCGCAGCACGTCGTCGGCCGGGCTGGAGTGGGCCAGCACGTAGTCGTTGACGGCGGGGTTCACGATGTCCATGTCGCCTCCTGGGTCAGGTTCTTCCGGGACCCTACCTCCGCGCCTCCGGACGGACCCGCCCGGATCCGGGCCCTCCGGCCCGCCGTGCCGTAGGGCGCCGCCCCGCGTCCCGGCGCCCCGCCGTACCGGGTCCGTACCAGGTCGTGCCGGAGAGACCCGCCGTACCGGAGAGAGCCGTCGCCATACCGAAAAGAGCCACCGGAACGACGCCCGCGTTGCCTGAGTGGTCGAATACCGGGAAGGATGGCCCCTTGGTCCGGACAGCCGTGGAGGGGATCGGATGAGTCGCTGGAGCAGACACCTGGTGGTCATGACGGCGGTGGCCGCTCTGACGGGCACCCTCACGGTGGGGGCACAGGCCGGCGGCGCGTCGGCCGGGACCGGCCCGCTCCGCGACTACCTCGTCTTCTACCCCGGCGGCGGGCACGACCGGGCGGTCGCCGCGATCGGCGCGGCCGGCGGCACCGCGACCGCCACCGAGCCCAGGCTCGGCTACGTCGTCGCCCGGGGCCCCGGCGACCGCTTCGTCGAGCGCCTGGCCGCCGGCGGCGCCGTCACGGGCGTCTCCTCCGACCGCGCCATCGGCTTCGCGTCGTCCGCCCCGGCCCTCCCGGCCGGCCACTCCGCCCCCGCGGCCGCCGGCCCCCGCGCCCCCCGGCTCCCGGGCGCCGGTCACGCCGCGGCCCCGCCGCCCTCCCTCGCCGCCCCGGCCGCCCCCCGCGCGGGCCGGGCCGCCTCCCGTACGGGGCAGGCCGCCTCACGCGCCGGCCGGGCCGCCCCGGCCGCCGAGCCGCTGGCCTCCCGGCAGTGGGACATGAAGATGATCGGCGCCACCGCCACCGGCTCGTACGCCACCGCCCCGGGCGACAGGAAGGTGCTCGTCGGCGTCATCGACACCGGCATCGACGGCAAGCACCCCGACATCGCCCCCAACTTCGACCGCGCGCTCAGCCGCAACTTCGTCACCGACCGGCCCAAGGACTCCAAGGGCGAGACCCTCGACGGCCCCTGCGAGTTCAGCGGCTGCAAGGACCCCGTCGACTGGGACGACGACGGCCACGGCACCCACGTCGCCAGCACGATCGCCTCGCCCGTCAACGGCCTCGGCGTCGCCGGCGTCGCCCCGGGGGTCACCGTCGTCAACCTGCGCGCCGGCCAGGACTCCGGCCTGTTCTTCCTCAAGCCCAGCCTCGACGCCCTCACCTACGCCGCCGACGCCGGGATCGACGTGGTCAACATGAGCTACTACATCGACCCCTGGCTGTTCAACTGCCGGGCCAACCCCGCCGACTCCAGGGCCGAGCAGCTCGAACAGCGCGGCGTCATCACCGGCATGCAGCGCGCCCTCGACTACGCCCGCAAGCGCGGCGTCACCCTCATCAGCGCCCTCGGCAACGAGTCCACCGACCTCGGCAGGCCCAGGACCGACACCGAGAGCCCCGACTATCCGGCCGAGGCCGAGCGGACCCGCCGGATCGACAACTCCTGCCTGAACGTCCCGGCCGAGTCCAAGGGCGTCATCTCCGTCGCGGCACTCGGCCCCAGCAAGCGCAAGGCCTACTACTCCGACTACGGCGTCGAGCAGACCGACCTCTCCGCGCCCGGCGGCGACGAGCTCGACGGCCGCGGCATCGACCAGACCAGGACCATTCTGGCCGCCGCCCCCGAGCACGCCCTCCGCGCCCAGGGCCTGATCTCCCGCGACGGCAAGCCCGCCTCGTCCTCCGTCGTCCGCGACTGCCACGGCGGCACCTGCGCCTACTACCAGTACCTCGCCGGCACCTCCATGGCCGCTCCGCACGCCACGGGCGTCGCCGCCATCCTGATCAGCCGCTTCGGCAAGCCGGGGAAGGGCGGCCTCACCATGCCGCCCGCCGACGTCCAGCGCCTGCTGTACGCCACCGCCTCCAAGCGGCCCTGCCCCTCGCCGCGCCGCTTCGTCTACCGGACCGGGGGCTCCGGCGACGCCCAGACGTGCGAGGGCGGCAAGGACCGCAACGGCTTCTACGGCAGGGGAATCGTCGACGCCGCCAGGGCCGCCACCGTCAGGCCCTGACGCCGTCCGCACGGCGCGCCCCGCGTACGGCCGGGCGGCGGTACGGCCGTCCGTACGGCGGGGCGCGGAGTTTCCGCCGCCGCGGCGTCGCGGGGATCCCTCGGCGGCGCGACGGCGGCTCACCCACGGGTGACCCCTGGATGACCCGCGGGTGACCTGCGGGGACGGGGAGGCCGGTTCGCCATCGCCGCCCCCGGCCGGTAGCGTTGAGGTCACCGAGTTTTTCATGCCTGCTCCGGGCAATGTAACGACCAAGTGGTCTGTACCAATTAGGCTGGGAACCGTGACTCGTCGCGCGAAAATCGTCTGCACCCTCGGCCCCGCCACATCCTCACCCGAACGCCTGCGCGAGCTCATCGCCGCCGGCATGGACGTGGCCCGTTTCAACCTCAGCCACGGCAGCCACGAGCTGCACAAAGAGGTCTACGACAGGGTGAGGGAGGCCGCCGCCGAGCTCGGCCGCGGCGTAGGCGTGCTGGCCGACCTTCAGGGCCCCAAGATCCGGGTCGGCAAGTTCGAGGAGGGCCCGATCCGCCTCGGCTTCGGAGACGTCTTCACCATCACCACCGAAGAGGTCCCCGGCGATCGGGACCAGGTCTCCACCACCTACCTCGGCCTGCCCAACGACGTCCGTCCCGGCGACAGCATCCTCGTCGACGACGGCCGGGTCCACCTCGAGGTCACCCGCGTCGACGGCCCCCGCGTCACCACCCGCGTGGTCACCGGCGGCATGATCTCCGACAACAAGGGCCTCAACCTCCCCGGCGTCAACGTCAGCGCCCCCGCGCTCACCGACAAGGACGAGACCGACCTGCGCTGGGCGCTGCGCACCGGCTTCGACATGATCGCGCTGTCCTTCGTCCGGCGTCCCTCCGACGCCGACGTGGTGCGCAACATCATGGAGCAGGAGGCCGTCCGCCTGCCGCTGCTCGCCAAGATCGAGAAGCCGCAGGCCGTCCAGCGGCTCCCCGAGATCGTCGAGGCGTTCGACGGCATCATGGTCGCCCGCGGCGACCTCGGCGTCGAGCTGCCCCTCGAAGAGGTGCCGATCGTCCAGCAGCGCGCCATCGAGCTGTGCCGCGAGAAGGCCCGCCCGGTCATCGTCGCCACCCAGATGCTCGACTCCATGATCAGCTCTCCGCGGCCCACCCGCGCCGAGGCGTCCGACGTCGCCTACGCCGTCATGGACGGCACCGACGCGGTCATGCTCTCCGGTGAGACCTCGGTCGGCCAGTTCCCGGTCCAGGCCGTCGAGACCATGAGCCGCATCGCCTGCGCGGCCGAGAAGCGCGCCCTCAAGGCCACCCACAGCCTCGAACGCCTTCCCGAGACCACCGGTGGCGCCATCGCCCGCGCCGCCGCCGAGGTCGGCGCCATCGTCGGCGCCAAGGCCCTGGTCGCCTTCACCATGTCCGGCGAGACCGCCCGCCGCCTGGCCCGCTACCGCTCGCCGATCCCGCTGCTGGCCTTCACCTCCTCCCCGCACGTCCGCAACCAGCTCGCGCTGACCTGGGGCGTCGAGACGTTCGAGGTGCCGTTCGTCCACCACACCGACGACATGGTCCGCCAGGTCGAGGCCGCCCTGCTGGCCCACGCCCGGCTGGAGAAGGGCGACAAGGTCGTCATCGTCGCCGGATCGCCTCCCGGATCGCCCGGCTCCACCAACGCCCTGCGCGTCCACACCATCGGATCCGCGGTCTCGAACCTCCCCTGACCGGCCCGAAGACCCGCCGTGCGAAGAATCCTCCGCGCGGCGGGTGTAGGCCCCCTTCTCCCGGGTAGTCAGCCCCCTCCGAAGGAGGGGATCATGGCACGAGACGTCATCAGCATGATCATCGCGGATCACCGCGACATCAGAACGGTCCTCGGCCGGCTCCGCCGGGAACCGGCGGCCCGCCCCGCCCTGCTCGTCGAGCTCGCCGCCAGGCTCGTCGCCCACGACCGGGGCGAGGAGGAGATCGTCTACCCCGAGATCACCCGGGTGGATCCCCGGGAGGCCGAACACGCCCTCCACGCCACCGCCGAGCACCAGCGTGCCGAGCAGATGCTTCTCTCCCTGCTGGACATCGCCCCCGGCGCCGCGGAGTTCGAGTCGCGGCTCGACGACCTCGCCGGCGTGGTCACGCGTCACTTCGCCGCCGAGGAGGAGGGGATCCTCCCCGCCCTGGCCGCGGCGCTTCCCCGGAACCGCCTGGAGGAGCTCGGCCACGCCTTCGCCAGGCTCACCGCCGAGGAGATCCGCATCGGTCTCTCCGCGGGGAACCGCTGATCCGGGAACCGGACATGGCCCCGGATGACGTCGGTCCGGTGTCCCGGTCGCGTCCCCGGATGACAAATGCCGAAAAATACGGTCTTGTAGTGTCCTGAATCCTTCAAGAAGATCGGCACAGAGCGCCCGCGCGGCGGTGCGCCCGACGCCGAACGAAGGGTTGCGGATGATCCAGGGCAGTCTGCCGGTGGGCCCGGGAGACCAGCATGACGGCGGCGCGAGGAGCGTCGCGGACGTCCGGGGACGCCCGGGACGTCCCGTTCCGATCGCCGATCGGGTCACCGAGATGATCGAGAGCCGGCTCGGCAGGCCGCTCGACCCCGACGAGAACTTCTTCGAGGCCGGGCTCAACTCGATGGCCCTGGTCGAGTTGCACGCGGACATCACCGGCACGTTCGACATCGACATTCCGGTCACCGCGATGTTCACCCGGCCCAACGCGAAGGCGCTCGGCCGCCTCGTCGAAAGCGCCCGCGCCGACGCCCCGGCTCCGGGCAGCCCGGCTTCGGGCACCCCGGCCGGTGGCGTCCCCGCGTCCGGCTCCCCGGCTCCCGGCTCTTCCGCTCCTGGTTCTCCGACGTCCGGCTCCCCGGCGGGCGGGGCTCCGGTGGGCGGGGCTCCGGCGCAGGCCGGGGATGACTCCTCACGGCCCCGCCCGTCCGGCGGCGGCCGAAGGGACGTCCGGGCCCGCATCCGCCGGGGGCCGGGAGCGTCCCGGTGACGGGAAGCCGATCGGTCGCGGTGATCGGCACGGGGCCGTGCGGTCCGCTCTCCGCGGCGTCCGCCGAGGCCGCGCTGGGCGACGCCGGGCACGACCCGTCACAGCCCCCCGGCGTCCTCGCCCTGCACGAGAGCATGGAGGACGCGTGCCGGGCCCTGCTGTCCGGCGTGTGCGACATCGCGGTCACCCGGGCGGGCGCCGTCCTGGCCGGGCAGGGGCCGGCGGACCGCGCGGTCGCGCTGCGGAGGCTGGGGGAGGCGCTTCTCGACGGCGACCCCGTGCACGCCGTACTCGACACGGACCCCGCGACCGGCCGGCCGACCGCGGGGGAGGGCCTTCCGCCGGTTCACCCTCCGTCCGGCGCCGGACCCCGCGTGGTCGTCTGGTCCGGGCGCACCGTGGAAGAGGCCGACGCCGTACGGCGAAGCCTGGCCGGCTTCTTCGCGTCGCTCCCCGGGGAGCGGTTCGCCGACGCCGTCGCCACGCTCCAGCGGGGCCGCACGCCGCATCCGTTCCGGGGAGCGGTCGTCTGCTCGACCGCGGCCGAGGCCGCGCACGCCCTCGCCACCGCCGCCACGGCCTCCGATCCCGCCCGGGACGGCGCCGGAGTGCGGTTCGTCTTCCCGCCGGGGGGGACCGGACGGCTGGGCGCGGCCCTGTACGGGGCGGAACGGCTGTTCACCGAGTCCATGGACGTCTGCCTGGAGGAGTTCGAACGGCACGGGATCGACCTCTGCGACGAATGGCTCGCCGGGAAGCGGGACGACGCCCCCGTCACCTTCGCGGTGACCTGCTCACTGGCGGCCACCCTGACCGGCTGGGGCGTCACGCCCGCCGCCTGCTCGGGAGACGGCGCCGGGGAGGGCGCGGGGGAGATCGCGGCGGCCGCCGTCGCCGGGACACGGGGATTCGGCGAGGCGGTCGCCCTGGTGGCCTGTGGGGGTACCGTCGCCCCCGAACCCGCGAGGGCGGCCGGAACGCCGGAGACCGGCGAGGCGGGCGGCGGTGGGGCCGCCGTCGCCGGCTCCGTGAGGACGGCCGGAACGTCCGGGACCGGCGGGACCGGTGCGCCCCGGTCCGCCGGGGCGGGGGAGACGTTCACCCTGGTCCTCGGCCCGGCCGCGTCCTCACCGGGCGGGCCGGCGATCGACTGCGGAGACGACCGGCACGGCCTGATGACGGCGCTCGCCCGGCTGTGGACGCTCGGCTGCCGGGTCGACTGGGAGGCGCTCGACCCCGACCATCCCCTTCAGCGGATGTCCGTCCCAGGCGGGTTCGACCCCGCCCCGGCGGAGCCGGCCGCCGGAGAACCGCTCAGGCGGACCGGCCCGCCCGAAGGTCCGGCGGGACGGGCGGGCGGACCCGGAGAACCGGTGAGGAAGCCGGGCGGGCTCGCGGGGCTGCCCGAGCCCGCCGAGCCGCCGCGCCCGCCGGGGCCCGTGCCGTACTCGTTCTGGGTGCTGGAGCAACTGGCGGGCGGGAGCGGCGTCTCCAACCTGGCGGTGGCGTTCCGGACCCGCGAGCCGCTGCGCCGCTTCCCGCTGCAGAACGCCGTCAACCGTCTCCTCCGGCGGCACCCGGCCCTGCGCCTGCGGTTCCCCGAGGTGGACGGGGCCCCGGTCCGGCACCTCACCGCGCCGCAGGACGCGCGGATCACGCTGGCGAGCGCGGCGACGACGGAGGAGACGATGGTCGCCGACCTGCAGGCGTTCCTGGACGAGCCCTTCGACCTCGCCGGGGACCTGCTGTTCCGGGCGGGCCACTTCACGCTGCCGGAGGGCGGCGGAAGCGTGGTCTGCCTGGTCGCCCACCACATCGTGGTCGACGCGACGTCGATGCAGTTCCTCGTCGAGGAGCTGGGCGCCTTCTACGACGCCCAGACGGGCCAGGCGCCGCTGCCCGCCAGGCTCGCCGGCCCCGCCCCGATGCTGGAGCCGGGCCGGGCGTCGCGGGAGTCGATCGGCTACTGGCTCGACCGGCTGGAGGGCGCGGACCCGGCCGCCATGCCGCTGCCCGGCAGCCGCCCCTCTCCCGAGCGGCCCACGTTCGCCGGGCACACCTGCTCCTGGGAGGTGGACGCGGCGACCCGGCGGGCACTGGACACACTGCGGACCCGGCTGCGCACCACCGACAACATGGTGCTGACGAGCGCCTTCCTGCTCGCCCTGCGCTGCCACGGGGCCGGCCCCGACATGGTGGTCGGCGTGCCGGTCAGCACCAGGACCGCCGCGACCCGCGACCACGTCGGCTACGGCGTCAGCACGATGCCCCTGCGGGTGCGCACCGACCCGCAGGAGGGTTTCGCGGCCCTGGTCAGGAGGGTGGAGGACGCCTTCTTCGAGGGGGTGGAGCACGCGGACGCCTCCGTCGAGACCGTTCTCGTCGAGCGCGGGCACGGCACCGGCGACTGGCGGGTGCCGCTCTTCCGGCACATGTTCAACTACCGGCCGTGGACCGACGAGCGGGTGAGCATCCAGGGCTCCGTGCCCGAGTACGTCGAGGACCTCTTCGACCGCAGCCGCCTGGACCTGCAGTGCATCGCCGTACACGAGCCGGACCGGCTCACCGTCCGGGTGTGGCACAGCACGGAGGTCCACGACGAGACCGAGATCACCGCCTTCGTCGCGCGGATGACCTCGCTGCTGCGGCAGGCCGCCGAGGACCCCGAGCTGCCGCAGCGCGCCCTGGAGGCGTTCTCCCCCGTGGACAGGGCGCTGCTGGACCGCCTCAACGACACCGGCCGCCGGTGGAGCGGCCCGCCCACGCTGCCGGAGCGGATCGCCGCCCACCGGGGGGACGCCGTCGCCGTCGTCGACGGCGACCGGGAGGTCCGCTACGGGGAGCTGCTGGACGCGGCCGGAGCCGTCAGGGACGCGCTCCTCTCACGCGGGATCGGGCCCGGTGACATCGTGGCGCTCGGCCTCGGACGCTCGGTGGAGCTGGTGGCGGCCGTGCTCGGCGTGTGGGCGGCCGGGGCCGCCTACCTGCCCCTGGATCCGGGCCATCCGGAGCTGCGCCTGGCCTACCAGGTCCGGGACGCGGGGGCCCGCCTGGTCGTCGCCCCCGCCGCGGTCCCCTGGGCGGGGGAGGTCCCCGTCCTGGCCGTCCCGTGCGGCCCCGTGTCCGGTCCGGAGGCCGTGTCCGGTCCGATGCCCCCGCCCGGCTCCGAACCCGGTCCCGGCTCGGCGCCGGGTTCCGGGACAGGCCCCGGCGCCGAAGCCGCCGATCGCGTGTCCGCGCCGGACGCCGCGCCCGTGTCCGCGCCGACGGCCGGGGACGCGCTCGCGTACGTGATCTACACCTCCGGGTCCACCGGGCGTCCCAAGGGCGTGGCCGTGACCCACGGCAACCTGGCCAACCTCGTCCTGGACTTCGCCGGACGGCTGGGACCGGACGCCGCGGCCCGGGTGCTGTGGTCCACCACCCCTTCCTTCGACATCTCGGCCCTGGAACTGCTGCTGCCGCTGGTCGGCGGCGGCACCCTGGTCATCGCCTCCGACGCCGACCGGCTCCGGCCGCGCGGGCTCCTGGACCTCGTCGCGGCGCGGGACGTGCGCGTCGTGCAGGCCACGCCGACGGCGTGGCGGCTCGCCGTACCGGAGGCGGGCGGCGAGCTGGCCGGGCGGACCGTGCTGTGCGGCGGGGAGCCCCTGCCGGCGGCGCTCGCCAGGGACCTGCTGGCGCTGGGCTGCCGCCTGTTCAACGTCTACGGACCCACCGAGACGACCATCTGGTCCACCGCGGCGGAGATCGCCGGGGCTCCGCGCGATCCGGTGCCGATCGGCGCGCCGCTCGCCAACACCCGGATCTTCGTCCGGGACGCCGACGGGCGCGAGGCCCCTCCCGGGGTCCCCGGGGAGCTGTGCGTGGCGGGCGACGGGGTCGCCGCGGGATACGTCGACCGGCCCGAGCTGACCGCGGAGCGGTTCGGCGCGCATCCCCGGCACGGCCGCTTCTACCGCACCGGCGACCTGGCCAGGCTCCGGCACGACGGAACCCTCGACCTGCTCGGCCGCGACGACCGGCAGGTCAAGCTGCGCGGGCACCGGATCGAGCTGGGTGAGGTCGAGGCGGTCCTGCACGACCACGAGACGGTCGGGGCCGCCGCCGTGGTCGTCCGCGGGGACACGATGACGGCGTTCGTGCGGCCCGCGCGCGAGCCGGCCGACCGGGCGGCCTGGCGCGAGGAGCTGTGGCGCCACGCCAGGACCCGCCTGCCGGACTACGCGGTCCCCTCGGGGTTCGTGCTCGTCGACCGTTTCCCGGAGACCGGCAACGGCAAGATCGACTACCGGAGCCTCACCGTGCCCGAGGAGGAGCACCCGGCGGCGCCCGCCGCCGCTGCGGGCTCGCCGCTGGTGGAGGGGGTCCTGCGGCTCTGGAGGGAGGCGCTCGGGCGGCCCGGACTCGGTGAGCACGACAACTTCTTCCTCAGCGGGGGGCACTCGGTGCTCGCCGTACGGCTGATCGCCCCGCTGGAGGAGCTCGTGGGGCACCCGATCGGGGTGCGCGCGATCTTCGACCATCCCACCCCGGCCGGGCTGGCCGCGTTCGCCGGGACGCTCACCGGGCGGGCCGGGACACATACCGAACAGGCCGGGACGCCCACCGGGCGGAGCGAGCCGCCCCCCGGAGGGACCGGGACATCCGCCTGGCAGGCCGGGACGCCCGTCCGGGGGACCGGGGAAGAGGAAGGAGCGGGCCGTTGACCGCGCCATGGTTCGTACCGGCCGGGGATCGGCCCGAGGGCCGCGTCCGGCTGTACGCCTTCCCCAACGCCGGGGGAGGCCCGGCGTCGCTCACCGGGCTCGCCGCCGCCTTCCCGCCCGAGGTCGAGGTGTGGGCGGTGAACCTGCCGGGCAGGCAGGCCAGGCTGGCCGAGCCGCCCCGCGACGACCTCGGCGGTCTCGTCGATGATCTGGCCCGCGACCTGCTGGCGACCGCGCGCCCGCCGTACGCGCTGTTCGGCTACTGCAGCGGCGCGCTGCTGGCGTACCTGGTCTGCCGCCGCCTGACCGAGCTGTCCGCGTCCGCCGGACCGCCGCCGGATCCCGGACGGGCGGCCCCCGGACGGGCGGCCCCCGGATCCCCACCGGACCCCGGACCGTCGGACCCCGGACCGTCGGACCCCGGACCGCCGGACCCCGGACCGCCGGGCTCCGGCTCGCAGGCGGCGCTCGTCCCGGGACAGGCCGCGGAGCGCCCGCCCCTGCCCGAACGGCTGCTGGTGGGCTCCTTCGCGGCGCCGGACGTCGCGCTCCTGCTGCGCAGGCTGCCGTCCCTGCCGTCGTGGCTGTTCTGGGAGCAGCTGATCGAACTCGGCGGGGTCCCGGCCGAGGTCGCCGAACGCGAGGTGCTCAGGCCCATCCTCGAACCCGCGCTCCGCGCCGACTTCGGCATGCTCGCCGGCTACCGGCACGTCCCCGCGCCGCCGCTGCCCGTCCCCGTGACCGTCCTGTACGGCGCGCGCGACCGCTCGGTCTCCCGGGGCGGGCTGCTCGGCTGGCGCAGGCAGAGCGTCCACCGGCCGTCGCTGCGCGAGCTCGACGCCTCCCACTGGCTGGCCGAGGAGGCCCCCGACCGGCTGGCCGCCGTCATCACCGAGGAGATCGGATGCGTCTGGGATACAGCATGAGCTACTGGGGCGGGGCCGGACTCGGTCCCGCCGACCACCTCGCCCTCGTCCGCGAGGCCGAGCGGCTGGGATACGACTCGGTGTGGGCCGCCGAGACCTACGGCACCGACCCGGCGAGCCTGATGGCCTGGATCGCGGGCCGTACCGAGCGGATCGGTCTGGGCACCGGTGTGTTGCAGATGTCGGGACGCAAACCGGTGGTCGCGGCGATGACGGCCGCCACGATCGACCAGGTGTCCGGCGGCCGGGCCCGGCTGGGCGTGGGCGTCTCCGGCCCCCAGGTCGTGGAGGGCTGGCACGGCGAGCCCTTCGACCGGCCGGTGGAGCGGGCACGCGACTACCTGTCGGTGCTGCGGCTCGCCCTGTCCGGGCGGCCGGTGAGCCACTCGGGGCCGACGATGACGCTGCCGCTGCCCGGCGGCCAGGGCAAGGAGCTCTCGCTCGCGGTGTCGCCCGTGCAGGAGCGGCTGCCCGTCTACCTCGCCGCCATGGGCCCCAAGGTGACGGCCCTCGCCGGTGAGCTGGCCGACGGCTGGCTGGCCATCCACTTCCCTCCCGGCCACCTCGCCGAGCGCATGGCCGAGCTGCGCCGGGGCGCCGAGCGGGCGGGCCGGAGCCTGGACGGCTTCGACGTGGTCCCGATGGTCCTGGCCATGGTCGACGAGGACGAGGAGCTGGCCTACGACATGATGCGTCCCATGCTCGCCCTCTACCTGGGGGGCATGGGCTCGCGCCGCACCAACTTCTACAGCCGCCTGGCCCGCACCCTGGGGTTCGGCAAGGAGGCCGAGGCGGTGCAGGAGGCGTTCCTGTCCGGGCGGCAGGGCGAGGCGATGTCGTCGCTGCCCGACGCGCTGGTCGACGCGATGACGATGTGCGGGCCGCCCGGCAAGCTGCGCGAGCGGGTGGCCGCCTACCGCGAGGCGGGGGCGACCGGCCTGGTCGTCGGCCTGGTCACCCCCACCCTGCGGCTCCGCCTGGAGCAGCTGGAGCTGGTGGCGGGGCTGACCGGCTGACGGCCCGCCTCGTGGCGGGTTCGCCGCACGGGAATCCGGCGGGACCTCTCCCCGCGAAGAAGGGAAGGAGTGGAGAAGAGGCCGCGATCCCCGGAGGACCGTCATGAGCGAACCCGCCCGCCCGTCCGACACCGGCCCGGCCCCCGACACCGGCCCGGCCCCCGACACCGGCCCGGCCCCCGACACCGGCCCGGCCCCCGACACCGTCTCCGGAACCGGCGCTGCTTTCGGGACCGGCTACGCCTCCGAGACCGGTACCGCCTCCGAGATCGGTATCGCCTCCGGGACCGGTCTCGGCGACGCCCCGGACGCCGAGGCCGACTGCGTGGTGGCCGGCGGCGGTCCCGGCGGGATGATGCTGGCCTACCTGCTGGCGCGGGGCGGCGCGCGGGTCACCCTGCTGGAGTCCCACGGCGACTTCAACCGCCGCTTCCGGGGCGACACCCTGGCGCCCGGGGTGCTCGACTACCTCCACACGCTGGGGCTGGCGGAGGAGATGCTGGCGGAGCTGCCGCACGCCACCGCCGACACCTTCCGCTGGCACGTCGGCGACCGCGTCTACACCCTCGTCGACTACCGGCGTGCCAGCGACCGCCACCCCTACTACGCGCTCATCCCCCAGGCGAGGTTCCTGCCGTACCTCGCCGGCCGGGCCGCCGCCTATCCGGGGTTCCGGCTGCTCATGCGAGCCCGCGTCTCCGAACTGCTGCGTGACGAGGCGGGCCGGGTCACCGGAGTACGGCACACCGGGCCCGGCGGCCCCCGCGAGGTGCGGGCCCGCCTGGTCGTCGCCGCGGACGGCCGCAACTCCAAGCTCCGGACGCTCGGCGGATTCACCGCCCGCGAACTGGGCGCGAGCCTCGACATCCTCTGGTTCGCCGTGCCGCGGCTTCCTGGCGACCCGGCTCTGTCGGGTCTCCAGCTGTTCAGTGTTCCGGGCGCGACGCTGGCCGTGCTCGATCAGGACACCCAGTGGCAGCTCGGCTACAACATCCCGGCGGGAAGCTTCGGCGCGATGCGGGAACGGGGCACCGCACCGATCGTCGAGGCCTTCACCGGGCGGCTTCCCTGGCTGCGTGAACGGCTCGCCGCGCTGACCGACGTCAACCAGCTGTCCCTGCTCCCGGTCCGCATCACCGACGTCGACAGCTGGTACCGGCCGGGGATCCTGCTCATCGGCGACGCCGCGCACGTGATCTCCCCGGTCGGCGGCAACGGCATCAACTTCGCGATCGCCGACGCCGCGGAGGCCGCCAACCGTCTCCTGCCCGTCCTTCTCGACCCCTCCTCGTCCCCCGAAGCGCTGGACGCCGCCTGCCGCCGGGTCGAGGAGGTGCGCCGGCCGCCGGTCGACCGGGAGCAGCGCATGCAGGTCAGGATCGAACGCGGCGCCCGGGCACGCCTGGAGTCGCGATCGGCGGGCCTGCCGCTGTTCTTCCGCCTGATCGACAGGTTCCCTTCCCTGGCCGTCCGCAGCGGGCGCCGGAGCGTCGCCGCCATCGGCATGCCGTCCCCCGGCCCGGAGATCCTCAGGGAGCCGGTCTCAGGGAAGACCCCGTGACGTCCATCCGCCCGGGGACCCTCCGAGGCCACCACGGTCACAAGCCACCGCGCCGCGCCGGAACGCCTCACCGGCGAGTCCACCTCCCACGCCGATCCGGCCGACGCCTCGCCTCCGCAGGACGTCGGGAAGATCTGGCCGAATGGGGGATGGCGCATCGGGCGGACGGCCGATGGCGGTGGACCGGCGCCGGGCCAGGATCATGGCATGAGACGGATCATGGCGGTGGCGGTGGCGGTTCTGGCCGCCGCGAGTGTGGGGGGTTGCGGTGTGAAACTGGACGCGAAGGAGGTGCATTCCGCTCAGGGCTTCGCGTTCTCCGGTGACGTGCTCACCATCGAGTCCTCGCTCGGCGGGCTGAGGGTCCTGCCGGGAACCGCGGGGAGTGTGCAGGTGGAGCGGTGGGTCCGGGGCAAGGCGGCCGAGGAGGGGAACGCGTCGTGGTCGCTCAGGGACGGCACGCTGCGCCTCAGTGGGAACTGCGTCAACGTTTTCGGTGACTGCGGTGCCCGGTACCACGTCAAGGTGCCGCCGGGGGTCAGGCTCGTGGTCGACGGCGGGGACGACGGAGTGATCCTCAACCGGCTGGCTCAGGACGTGGACGTGTCCACCTCGGGTCCCATCAGGGTTTACGAGACGGAAGGCCGGCTGCGGCTCCGGGGGAACGATGAGGTGATAACAGGGGAGCGGCTCAGGTCGGCGGACGTCAGGGCACGCACCACGGCCGGGAACATCACCCTGTCGTTCGCCGCCCCGCCGTCCAAGGTGGACGTGTCGTCCGTCGACGGCCGGGTGACGGCGACCGTGCCCGACGGCGCCTACGGCGTGACCGCCAAGAGCACACACGGCAGCGAACGGTCCCAGATCAAGGACACCCGGAGCGACAGGACCATCATCGCCAGGAGCACGTCCGGGGACGTCCGGGTGAACGCCGGCTAGGCGTGTCTCCCCGGAACCGGGGATCCGGGCGCGGGCGGATCCCCGGATCCGTGCAGGCCTCTACTCCCGGGGCCCGGCGGGGATCTCCTTCGTCCGGGGGATGGGGGAGAAGACCAGCAGCAGGATCGGCAGGATGGCACCGGCGACGACCGCGACGAGGATGGCGAAGCGCAGGCCGACGGCGTCACCCAGCAGGCCGGCGCCCAGCGCCCCGAGCGGCGCGGGGATCAGGCCGAGGGAGTAGATCGTGCCGATCACCCTGGCCTGCAGGCGCGGCGGGGTGATCGACTGCACCAGCGTCATGTTGCTGACGAAGAAGACCTGGTTGCAGGCCCAGACGACGAACTGGGACGCGCCGAGCATCACCGCGGCCGTCCAGACGGAGCCGGAGGCGAACGGCACCAGCAGCAGCGAGCAGTTGCCGATCACCGTGCTCCACAGCAGGGTCGGGCCGATGCCCAGGCGGCGCATCGTCCGCACCGACAGCGTCGCGCCGAGGATCGCGCCCACCCCGCCGGTCGCCATGACGGCTCCCACCCACTCCGGCGGCAGGTCGGGGCCGCCCCTGAGCAGGAACAGGATGTAGATCGACTGCATCGCGCCCATGACGAAGAACGAGTACAGGCCACTGGCGATCGCCAGCGGGCGGATCATCGGCTGCGTCATCACCCAGCGGAACCCCGCCCAGATGGCCCGGTGCACGCTGCCGGCCGTCTCGTCGTCCGGCTCGGGCCGCGCCTCGGGACGGCGGATCAGCAGCACCGCCACCGCGGAGAACAGGTAGGAGAACACGTCGATCAGGATCAGCATCGGCGCGGCCATGACCTTCAGCAGCGCCGACGCCGCGCCCGGACCGGCGGTCTGCGCCAGCGACTCACTGAGCTGAAGCTTGCCGTTGCCCTCCGCCAGATGCGACAGCGGCACCAGCGAGGGGAAGTAGGAGCGGTAGGCGACCTGGAAGAACACCGACAGCAGGCTGAGCGCGAACACCACCGCGTACAGCGCGCCCAGCGTCAGGGAGTCCATCACGTACAGCAGCGGCACCAGCGCCAGCACCACGGCCCGGCCGAGGTCGGTCCAGATCAGCACCGGGCGCTTGCGCATCCGGTCGACGTAGACGCCGAACAGCAGGAACCCCAGCATCGGCAGCCGGACCAGCGCGCCGAGCACCCCCATCTCGGTCGCGCTCGCGCCCAGGGTGACGACGGCGATGAGCGGGATCGCCACGTAGGAGATCTGCGATCCGGCCTGGGACAGGGCCTGCCCGGCCCAGAGCCGCAGGAAGTCGGGGTTGCCCCAGAGCGTGCCCCCGCCCCCGGGTCCGGATCCGGCGTGGGCGGTCCCGTCCCCGGCCCGCTCGTCTCCGCCGTGCCCGTCCCCTGCGGCCCCGGGGGTCGCGGGGTTCTCGGGGGTCTCGGGGGTGTCGGCCTCCCGCACGTTCCCGGCCTCCTGGGGGGACGAGTCCTCCCGCGTGCGCTCAGCCTCCGGTGACACCATCGTCGATCCAGCTCCTCACTTTGGCGGCCGCCTCGGCGACCAGGGGTTCGAAAAGGACGACCACGCGCTCGCCGGGGATGGGCTCGATCGCGAGCGCCCCCTTGACCACGGACCTCCAGCCCAGGTCGGGCCGATCGCCGACGGGCGCGAACAGCGCCACGTCCCCGTCGTAGGGCTCGTGGCGGTAGCGGCCGACGGCGTGCGCGTTGGCCCGGAACACCCGCAGGTAGCGCCGCGCCTGCTCGACGTCGGCGGTGTCCGGGGCCAGCCGCCGCTCCCGGCCGGCGGCCTCGATGACCGCCAGCAGCATCTCCTCCGGGCCGAGTCCCGCGAACTCGGCGGCATTCGTCTCCAGCGGCCCGCCGGCCAGCGCGTGCGTCATGAGCGAGGCGTCGTCCTCCAGCGAACTGGTGATCACCGGCTCGTCGGCGTCGGAGTAGAACAGCACCACCAGCGGCACCTCCTCCCCGAGCGCGCGCAGCCGCCTGGCGATCTCCAGCGCGATGTTGCCGCCGATGCAGAAGCCGCCCAGCACGTACGGCCCGGCCGGCCGCAGCTCACGCAGCCGCGCCACGTAGTCGTCGACCATCTCGGCCATGGTCGGGTGAGGGTCCTCGCCGGAGGCCAGGCCGCTCGCGGCGATCGCGTACACCGGCTGGTCGGGGCCGAGCCTGCGGGCCAGCGGCAGATAACGGAAGACCTGCCCGCCGAGCGCGTGCACCAGGAAGATCGGTGGCCGGTCGCCGCCGGCGTTGAGCGTGACGATCCGCTGCCCGGCCGACAGGTCCTCCGGGCCGCGCAGCAGATCGGCGAGGCCCGCGACGGTCGGCGAGGCCAGCACGGCGGCCACCGGCAGCTCCCTGCCGAACTCCCGCCGGATCCGCGTGGCCAGCCGCAACGCCAGCAACGAGTGCCCGCCCAGGTCGAAGAAGTCGTCGAACACGCCGACCGCGGTGACGCCGAGCACGTCCTCCCAGACGGCGGCCAGCCGGCCCTCCACCGGATCCCTGGGCGGCACCCGGTACCGGTCCGGCTCCGGCCGTTCCGGCTCGGGCAGCGCGGCCCGGTCGAGCTTGCCGTTGGCGGTGAGCGGCAGGGCGTCCAGCGTGACCCACGCCGCCGGGATCATGTGCTCGGGCAGCCGGTTCCGCAGCCGTGACCGCCACTCCACCTCGGCGCCGCCGGTCACGACGTAGCCGACCAGGCGGTTACCTGCGGCGACGACCGCGGCGGCGCGCACCTCGGGCTGGTCGAGGAGGGCGGCTTCGATCTCGCCGGGTTCGACGCGCATGCCGCGGATCTTGAGTTGGTCGTCGAGGCGGCCGAGGTAGTCGAGTTCGCCGTCGGGTCGCCATCGGGCGCGGTCTCCGGTGGCGTAGAGGCGGGATCCGGGGGGTCCGTAGGGGTCGGGCAGGAAGCGTTCGGCGGTGAGGGCGGGTCTGGCGAGGTAGCCGCGGGCGAGTTGTACGCCGCCGATGAACAGCTGCCCCGGCGTGCCCACCGGCACGCGCGCCATCCGCTCGTCGAGCACCTCCAGCCGGGTGTTGTCCACCGGCCGGCCGATCGGGACCACCTGTTCTGCCGGGTCGCACCGGTGCCAGGAGACGTCCACCGCGGCCTCGGTGGGGCCGTACAGGTTGTGCAGCTCCGCCCCGGGCAGCCGGCCGGTGAAACGGCGTACCAGGTCGGCCGGGAGCGCCTCACCCGAGCACACGACCCTGCGCAGCCCGCCCGCGGGCCGCTCCGGCAGGCCCTCCGGCGAGGCCTCCGGAAGATCCCTCACCGGGTCCGCCGGAAGGCCGTGGTCCGCCGGCAGGTCACGGTCTGTCGGCAGGTCACGGTCTGTCGGCAGGTCACGGTCCGCCGGAAGCCCCCTCAGCAGGTCCTCCGGCAGGTCGAGGAACGCCTCCAGCATCGACGGCACGAAATGCGCCGTGGTGACCCCCTCGCCGGCGATCAGCCCGGCGATGCGGCCGGGGTCGTAGTGGACGCCCGGCTCGGCGACCACCAGCCCCGCGCCGGTGACCAGCGGCCAGAACAGCTCCCACACCGACACGTCGAACGACATCGGCGTCTTGTGCAGGACCCGGTCGGCCGGGGTGAGGCGGTAGGTCTCCTGCATCCAGCGGAGCCGGTTGACGATGGCGCGGTGGGAGACGCCGACGCCCTTGGGCCGGCCGGTCGATCCGGATGTGAAGATCACATACGCGAGGGAGTCCTCCGGGAGCGGCTCGCCGTACCGGTGGCCCTCCGGGAGCGGCTCGCCGTCCCAGCCGTCCGGCAGCGTCACCGTACGGGTGGCCGGCGGGGCCTGCCCGGCCAGGGCGGCGGAGGTGAGCACCACCGAGGCGCCGGCGTCGGCCAGCATGTCCCGCAGCCGCCCGGCCGGGTGCCCCGGCTCCAGCGGCAGGTAGGCGCCGCCGGCCGCCAGCACGCCCAGCAGGGCGGCCGGCAGGTCCAGGCTCCGCTCCAGGTGGACGCCGACCGGCTCGTCGGCCCGCACCCCGGCGTCGCGCAGCGCCGCCGCCACCTGCTCCGCCCGCCGCGCCAGCTCGCCGTAGGTGATCCACTCTCCCGCGAAGCCCACCGCCGGGGCGTCCGGGACCGCGGCCGCGCGGGCGAGCACCAGGCCGTGCAGGGTGCCTCCGGCGTGGTCGCGGCCGGTGGCGTTCCAGCGGGTGATCGCCGCGACGTCGGCCTCGCCGATCTCCGGCGCACCGGTGACCGCCTCCAGCACGTGCGCGGCCAGGGACTCCATCTGCCCGCGCGGGAACTGCGCGCCGTCGTAGGAGACGGTGAGCGTCAGCCCGCCGCCCGGGACCCGGACGAAGGCCACCGTGCACGGCACGTCGGTCTGCTCGAAGAACTCCTGCCCGGTGACGGCCGGGCCGTCCTCGGGCAGCCCGCCGTACACGTGGAAGTCCCTGAAGTCGAACAACGTGTCCAGCAGGGGGGAGCGGCCGGCGAGCCGCTGGATCTCGAACAGCGGATAGTGCCGGTACGGCACGGCCGCCACCTCGGCGTCGAACACCCGCCGCACCAGCTCGGCCCGGTCGGCGGCGTCCAGCCGCACCCGCAGCGGCAGCGTGTTGAGGAACAGGCCGAGAACCTCGCCGCCACCCTCGCTCTCCGGCCTGCCGTGCCCCAGCACGCCGGTCATCACCTCCCGCTCGCCGGTCACCAGGCCGAGCGCCAGCAGGTAGGCCGTCAGCAGGATTGTGCGCGGCGGGACCCGCAGCTCACGGGCGTCGCGTTCCAGCGCGGCCACCGCGGACGCCGGCACCGGTACGGCCAGCACCTCGGCGGCGCGCGGCCCGTCCGAGGGGAACCCGGGCAGCCGCGGCAGGCGGCTGTCCGGGGCGTCCGTCACCCGCTCCCGCCAGAACTCCCGCGCCTCCTCCGAGGCCACGGCGGCCCGTTCGGCCGCCACCAGGTCCCGGAACGCCGCCCGCGGCGGCGCGAGGCCATCGGCCCGCCTCTTCGGGTCACCGGCTCGCTCCTCCGGGTCGCCGGTTCGTCTCCCCGTGCCGCCGGTCCGCTCCAGGCGGCCACCGGTTCGCTCCTCCGGATCGTCGGACCGCCCCTCCCGGTCGCCGGGCCGTTCCCGGGAACCGGCGGCGTAGCGGCGCAGGATCTCGGTGACCAGGGCGGCGACGCTCCAGCCGTCGAGGATCGCGTGGTGGAAGCTGAGGCTGAACGCGAACTCACCGTCGTCCAGCACGTGCGCGCAGGCACGCATCAGTGGCGGAGACGCCCAGTCGAACCCGGTGCGCTTCTCCGCCTCCCGCCACTCGGCCAGCCGCTCCCGCGCCCCGTCGCCGCGCAGGTCGGCGACCTCCAGCGGGATGACGGCCGTGTCATGGACGAGCTGCAGCGGCTCGCTGAACCCGGTCAGGTCGAAGGAGGTGCGCAGCACCGGGTGCCGGGCGGCGACCTCGGCCAGCGCCCGCTCCAGCGCGGCCGCGTCGAGACCGCCGCGCACAGTGATCGTCATCAGGTCGTGGTAGGTGGAGCCGCCGGTGTCGAGCTCGCTGTGGTACAGCATGCCGGCCTGCAGCGCGGCCAGCGGATACGCGTCCTCGATCATCGGTCGCCTTTCCCGAGTTTGGCCAGGTCCTCCGGACTGAGCAGGCCGAACGCCTCCGTCGCGGGCGTGCCGGCCGGTGCGGGGCCGTCCGCGCGGGTGAGGGCGGAGGCCAGTTCCGCGACGGTCTGGTGGGTGAACAGCCGCTGCAGGTCGAGTTCGTAGCCCCTGCGCCGCAGCCCGGCCACCACCGACAGGCTGCGGATGGAGTCGCCGCCCACGGCGAAGAACCCGTCGTCGCGGCCGATCTCCTCCACGCCCAGCACCTCCCGCCACACCTCGGCCACGTCGCGTTCCGCGCCGGTGCGGGGCGGCTCCGCGGGAAGCCCGCCGCGGCCGTCCGGCGGGGGCAGCGCGGCCCGGTCGAGCTTGCCGTTGGCGGTGAGCGGCAGGGCGTCCAGCGTCACCCACGCCGACGGGACCATGTGCTCGGGCAGCTCCTGGCGGAGCCACTCGCGGGGATCGGGGGAGCCGCCGGTTCCGTCGCGCCAGACCATGTAGCCGACCAGGCGCGGCCCGGCGGCGTCACGCCACACGCCGACCGCGGACGCCTCCAGACCGGGATGCCGGGCGAGTACGGCTTCGATCTCGCCGGGTTCGACGCGCATGCCGCGGATCTTGAGTTGGTCGTCGAGGCGGCCGAGGTAGTCGAGTTCGCCGTCGGGTCGCCATCGGGCGCGGTCTCCGGTGGCGTAGAGGCGGGATCCGGGGGGTCCGTAGGGGTCGGGCAGGAAGCGTTCGGCGGTGAGGGCGGGTCTGGCGAGGTAGCCGCGGGCGAGTTGTACGCCGCCGATGAACAGCTGCCCCGGCGTGCCCACCGGCACCGGCCGCAGCGCCTCGTCCAGCACGTACAGCCGGGTGTTGTCCACCGGGCGCCCGATCGGCACGGTCTCCTCACCCGGCGCGTAACGGTGCCAGGAGACGTCCACCGCGGCCTCGGTGGGACCGTACAGGTTGTGCAGCTCCACCCCGGGCAGCCGGTCGGTCAGCCGCCGCGCGGCGGCGGCCGTCAGCTCCTCGCCGCTGCAGATCACCCGCCGCAGCGACCGGCAGTCCTCGATCCCCTCCTCGGCGGTGAAGGCGGCCAGCATGGACGGCACGAAGTGCGCCGTGGTGACGCCCCGGCTCCGCACGAGGTCGCGCAGGTAGGCCGGGTCGCGATGGCCGCCGGGCCGGGCGACCACCAGCGCCGCGCCGGTGATCAGCGGCCAGAACAGCTCCCACACCGAGACGTCGAACCCGGCCGGGGTCTTGTGCAGGATGCGGTCGTCGGGGGTGAGGCGGTAGGTGTCCTGCATCCAGCGCAGGCGGTTGACGATGGCGCGGTGGGAGACGCCGACGCCCTTGGGGCGACCGGTCGATCCGGACGTGAAGATCACATACGCGAGGGAGTCCTCCGGGACGTCCCTCCCGGGGAACGCCGCGAAGCCGGAACCGGACCCCGGCGCCGTCGTGCCCTCCGCGGTACCCGTCCCGGTGTCCTCGGCGGCGTCCTCCGGGCCGTCCTGCGAGGTGCCGTTCGAGGTGCCCTCCGGGGCGTGCCCGGCGGACGGCATCGGTCCGGGGGCCCGCTCCAGGACCGCGTTGAGCTCCGTCGCGCCGGCCTCGTCCAGCATGAGCCGGACGCGCCGCTCCGGCAGGCCCGGGTCCAGGGGCAGGTAGCCCCCGCCCGCCCTGAGCACGGCGAGCAGCCGCACGGGCAGGTCGAGCGAGCGTTCGGCGTGGACGGCGACCACGGAGTCCGGCCCCGTCCCGCCGGCGGCCAGGCGGGCGGCCAGCAGCGCCGACCGGGCGTCCAGTTCGGCGTAGGTCAGCGTTCCGTCCTCGGACACCACCGCCGGGGCGTCGGGGGTGCGCGCCGCCTGCTCTTCGAACAGACCGTGCAGCGTGCCGCCCGGATGGTCGCGGCGGGTGGCGTTCCACCGGTTCAGCACCAGCTCCCGCTCCTCGGGCGGGAGCACCTCCAGCTCCGACAGCGGGGTGTCCGGGGCGTCGGCGACGGCGCGGAGCAGCGCCAGGAAACCGCCGGCGAGACGCTCGACGGTGTCCGGCCGGAACAGGTCGCGGTCGTAGACGAACCTGGCCGCCACGCCGTCACCGGTCTCCGCGGCGTACAGCTCCAGGTCGAACCGGGCCGTGGTGGTGCGCAACGCGAACGGCTCCGCCCGCCGCCCGCCGCGCGCCCCCGCCGAGCCCGCCGGGTTCACGGCACCCGCGGCTCCCGGAGACTCCACGGGGGCCGTGGATTCCGGAGAACCCGGAGAACCCGGAGAACCCGGGGAGCCCGTCCCGGGCACCGCGTCCAGGTAGCTCTGCAGGGCGAACAGCGCCTGCGCCAGCGGCGGGCGGCTGGTGTCCCTGGCCACGTCCAGTTCGGCGACGAGCTTCTCGAACGGCAGCTCCTGGTGGGCGTAGACCTCCAGCACGGCGTCCCGGGTGCGGTCGAGCAGCTCCCCGAAGCCGGGGTCGCCGGACAGGCGGGCCCGCATCGGCAGCAGGTTGACGAACAACCCGACCATGTCCTCCAGCTCGGCCAGGTCCCGCCCGGACAGCGGGGAGGCCACCGCGAAGTCACGCTGCCCTGACCAGCGGGCGAGCGTCGCCTGGAACGCCGCCAGCAGCGCCATGTAGAGGGTCGCGCCGCGGGCGCGGGCCCGCTCCGCCAGCCCGGCGACGAGGCCGGCGTCCAGCCGCAGGTCGTGCCACGCGCCCCGGTGCGCCGGCCGTACGGCCCTGGGCGCGTCCGCCGGCAGGTCCAGCGCGGGCAGCCCGGCCAGTTCCCCGCGCCAGAAGTCCAGGTGCCGCTCCAGGTACGGCCCGGCCAGCCGCTCGCGCTGCCGGAGCGCGTAGTCGCCGTACCCGGCGCGCGGTTCGTCCCGCCGGCCCCGCCCGTCCGGCCCGTCCGGCTCACCCGGCCGCCGCGCCTCGCCGAGCAGTTCGCCGAGCAGGATCTCCGCCGACCAGCCGTCGGCGACGATGTGGTGCACTGCGACCACCAGGACGTGGTCGGCGGGCCCGAGCCGCAGCAGCGTCACCCGCAGCAGCGGACCCGCGGCCAGGTCGAAGGGGCGCTCCGCCTCGGCGTCGGCGATCCCGCGCGCCTCCTCGGCGGAGGCGGCCTCGGCGACCCGCAGCAGGACCCGCGCGTCCGGATGCCCGGCGGGGACGATCCGAACCTCCGGCCGCCCGTCCGGGGCGGCGGGGAAACGCATGCGAAGGCTCTCGTGCCGGGTCACGGCGTCGTCCAGCCGGTCCTGCACGGCCGCGGCGTCCACCGGCCCGCGCAGCCGTACCGCGGCGGGCAGCACGTACGTCGGGGTGCCGGGGGTGAGCTCCTCCATGAACCAGATGCGTTCCTGCGCGAACGACAGCGGCGGCGCCGTGCCCTCCGGCCGTCTGGGCAGGGCGGGGGCCGCCCGGCGGTCCCCGGCGGGCGGGTCCGGCTCGCCGTCCTGACCGTTCCCGGCGAGCAGGTCCAGCTCGCGGGCGAGCCGCCGGGCCGACGGGTGGGTGAAGACGAGCTTGAGCGGCACGTCCAGTCCCGTCGCGGCCGAGAGCCGGGCGACCGCCCGGGTGGCCAGCAGCGAGTGGCCGCCGAGCCGGAAGAAGTCGTCGAGCGCGCCGACCTTCCCGGCCCCGAGCACCTCGGCCCACACCGAGCACACCAGTTCCTCGGTGGCGGTGGCCGGGGGCAGGTGGTCGTGCCCCGCGCGCGGCCCGGGAGCGGGCAGCGCCGCCTGGTCGACCTTGCCCGACGGGGTCAGCGGGATCCGGTCCACGGTCACGACCGCGCCGGGCACCATGTACGACGGCAGCTCCGCCGCCAGACGCGCGAGCAGCCCGTCCTCCGCCTCCGCGAGACGCGACGCCTCCCGGGGTACGGACGCCTCCCGGGGTACGGACGCCTCCCGGGGCACGGACGCCTCCCGGGGCACGGACGCCTCCCGGGGCACGGACGCCTCGCGGGGCACGACGTAGGCGACCAGGCGGCGGTCGCCGGGGATGTCCTCCCGGACCGTCACCACCGCCTGGGCGACCCCGGGGAGGGCTAGGAGGCGATCCTCGACCTCACCGGGCTCGATCCGGTAGCCGCGGACCTTGACCTGCCGGTCGACGCGGCCGAGGATCTCCACCCGCCCGTCCGGGCGCAGCCGCGCCCGGTCACCGGTGCGGTAGAGACGCGACCCCGCAGGGCCGTACGGGTCCGGGACGAACCGGGAGGCGGTCAGCGCCGGCGCCCCCCGATAGCCGCGTCCCACCCCGGCTCCGCCGACGCACAGCTCGCCGGCCACCCCGACCGGGACCGGCGAGCCGTGCTCGTCCAGCACGTGGACGCGGCCGCCGGTGAGCGCGTGGCCCACGGTGGGCCGCCGGGACGCCTCGGGGGGATCCAGCTCCGCGGCGGTGGCGATGATCGTCGTCTCGGTGGGGCCGTAGCTGTTGACCAGGGTGACCCGCTCGCCGTGCTCGGCGTACCAGGCGGCGAGCGCCGGGGCGGGCAGCGGATCGGCGCCCAGGATGAGCAGCCGCAGCGTCTCGGGCCACGCGACGCGGGCGGCGGTCAGCTCCTGCCAGTAGGAGGTGGGCAGGTCGATGACGGTCAGCGACCGCCCGCGCGGGGTCCGCAGGAAGTCGGGCAGCGGCTCGTCGGGGGCCAGCACCAGCTCCGCCCCCGAGGTGAGCGCGGGGTAGACCTCCTCGGCGTGGGTGTCGAACCCGGCGGAGGCGAACTGCAGCACCCGGTCACCGGGCCGGATGCCGTACTCGCGGCGCATCCACGCGACGCGCGCGTCCAGCGCGCGCCGTTCGACCTCCACGCCCTTGGGCCGGCCGGTCGACCCGGAGGTGTAGATCACGTATGCCAGGGCCGCCGAGCCGGCCGCCGATCCGGTCACCGGCGGGACGGCGGACATCGGGGCGGGGGAGGGGGCCGCGGGCGGCGGGCCGTCCGCCGCACCGCCCGGAGTCCTCCCCGGAAGGTCGTCCGCCGCGCCGTTCAGGATGGTCCCCGGCGGGCCGTCCGCGACGCCGTCCAGAGTGATCACCGGCAGGGCGTCGCACTCGAGCAGGCCGTCCTGGGCGAGCAGCAGCGACGCCCGCGCGTCGCGCAGCATCCAGCGCAGCCGCCCGGCGGGATGGGCCGGGTCCAGGGGGAGGTAGGCGCCGCCGGCCTTCAGTACGGCCAGCAGTGCGACGATCAGCTCGGGGCTCCGACGGGCGCAGACCCCGACCACCGTCTCGGCCGTCACCCCCGCGGAGACCAGCCGCGCCGCCAGCCGCTCCGCGCGGTCGCGCAGCTCGCCGTAACCGAGCCGCCGGTCGCCGTGGCTGACCGCGACCGCGTCCGGGGCGAGTCGCGCCCGCTCGTCGAACAGGCCCAGGACCGCCGCCGCGCCGCCCGTGCGGTCCGCGTCCCTCGCAAGGCCCGCGCCGGGCCCGCCGCGCGTGTCCTCCGCGTCCCCCAGGTCCACCGCGTCCTTCACGCCGCCCGCGCCGCCCGCGCCGCCCGCGCCGCCCGCGCCGTCCGCGCCGTCCGTGTCCGTGTCGTGCGCGGCGGACGCGCCGGTCCACCGGGAGGACGGCAGGGACGCGGTGACGGCCGGGACGCGGTCCTCGGGCAGCAGCATCGCGGCGCGCAGCCGCGACAGCGGGATGTCGCGGTCGTCGACCACGGCCTCCAGCATCCGCTCGTACCGGCGCAGCATCCTGGAGACCGTGCCGTCCTCGAACAGGTCGGCGTTGTAGGACAGCATCGCGTACAGCGAGCCGGAGCGCGGCGTCACGTCCAGCATCAGGTCGAACTTCGCCTGACGCGCCCCCGGGTCGAACACCTCCGTCTCGACCCCGGCGATCTCCAGCTCCGACGCCTCCCGGTCCTGCATCACGAACATGGCCTGGAACAGCGGCGTGGTGCTCAGGTCACGCTCGACCCGCAGTTCGTTCAGCAGCCGCTCGAACGGGATGTCCTGGTGGGCGAACGCCTCCAGCACGACCGTCCGGACGCGGCCGAGCAGTTCCCGGAAGCCGGGGTCGCCGGACAGGTCGCCGCGCAGCGCGAGCGTGTTCGGGAAGAACCCGACGACCCGCTCCAGCTCGGGACGGTCCCGCCCGGCGATCACCGAGCCGACGCACACGTCGTCCTGCCCGGAGTGCGCCCCGAGCAGCGCCTGGAACGCCGCCAGCAGCACCATGAACGGCGTGCACCGCTCCTCGGCGGCCAGCCGTTCCAGCCGGGCGGTCAGCCCGCCGCCGAGCCGCCGCACCGCGTAGCCGCCGCTCGACGAGCGCACCGCCGGCCGGGGCCGGTCTGTGGGGACGTCGAGGACCGGCACCCCGGCGAGCCGTCCGCTCCAGTAGTCGAGCTGCCTCCGCACGGCGGCCTCGTCCACCCGCTCCCGCTGCCAGGCCGCGTAGTCGGAGTAGCGCAGCGGGACGGGCGGCAGCCCGGCCTCGCGCCCCTCCAGCCGGGCGGCGTAGCAGTCGGCGAACTCGCGCAGCAGGATCTTCAGCGACCAGCCGTCGGCCACGATGTGGTGCAGCACCACGCACAGCACGTGGTCGGACGGGGACATCGTGATCAGGTGGACCCGCAGCAGCGGCCCGGCCGCGAGGTCGAACGGCCGGTTCGTGAGGTCGGCGACCAGCCTCGTCGCGAGGCCCTCCCGCTCGGCCGCCGGGGCGCCGCCGAGGTCGAAGACCTCCGGCTCGACCGGCTCCGGCGGACCCGCCTCCTGCACGGGGCGCCCCTCGCGGACGGTGAAGCGGGCGCGCAGCGTCTCGTGCCGCTCCACCAGCCGGCCGAAGGCGTGGCGCAGCGCGTCCACCGAGACCGGCCCGCGCAGCCGCTGCACCATGAACATGTTGTAGGAGGCGTCCGCCGGGTCGAGCCGCTGCAGGAACCACAGCCGCTCCTGCCCGAAGGACAGCGGCGCCGGACCGCCGGCGTCCGGCCGCGGCGGGATCTCCTCCCGCCGCGGCGCCGCCTTCCCCCGCAGCTTCTCCTCCAGCGCCGCCCGCTGCTCGGGACTCAGCCGCGCGAGCCTCGCCCTCAGGTCACCGTCACCCATCCGCCGGGTCCTCCAACGCGGCCAGCAGTTCCTCCAGCTCGTCGTCTCCGCTCATCCGCAGCTCCAGCAGGGCCAGCGCGTGCTCGGCCACCGTGGTGGCCTCGAAGCAGCGCCGCAGCGGCATCTCCACGCCGTAGCCCTCCCGGTAGCGGGTGACCAGCGACACCGCCAGCAGCGAGTGCCCGCCGAGCTGGAAGAAGTCGTCGTCGACGCCGATCCGGTCACGGCCCAGCAGCTCACCCCAGAGCGCGCACAGCTCCTCCTCCAGCGGGGTGCGCGCCGCCGCGTACGGCGTGCCGAGGTCGGCCCGTCCCGAACCGCCCGGCGACGGCAGCGCGTCACGGTCGAGCTTGCCGCCGGGCGTCAGCGGGACGTCGTCGATCCCCACGAACGCCTGGGGGACGAGCGCGGCGGGCAGCTTCCCGGTCAGGTGCCTGCGCAGGTCGGCGGTGAGCGCGCCGGGATCGCCGGCCCAGTCGACGTAGGCGACCAGGCCGCGCCCGCCCGGGGCGTCGTCGCGCAGCGCCACCACCGCCCGCCGCACCTTCGGGTGCTCGGCGAGCAGCGCCTCGATCTCACCCGGCTCGACCCGCCAGCCGTGCACCTTCACCTGGTCGTCCAGGCGTCCCAGGAACTCCAGGTCGCCGTCGCCGTTCCATCGGGCCGCGTCGCCGGTGGCGTACATCCGCGACCCCGGCGGGCCGTACGGGTCGGGGACGAACCGGTCGGCCGTCAGGCCGGGCCGTCCCGCGTAACCCAGCGCGACCTGCGTCCCGCCGATGTGCAGGTGCCCCGGCACGCCCGCCGGGACCGGCTGGAGGCGGTCGTCCAGGACGTACAGCCGGTTGCCGGGCATGGGCCGGCCGATCGGCAGCGTGTGCCGGGACCCGCCCGGCTCCACCCGCCAGGCCGACACGTCCACCGCCGCCTCCGTCGGCCCGTAGAGGTTGTGCAGCTCCACACCGGGCAGCCGCCCGGCGAACCTGTCCGCCAGGCGCGGCGTCAGCTCCTCGCCGCTGCAGATCACCCGCCGCAGCGACCGGCACGACTCGATGCCCGTCTCCTCCAGGAACAGCGCCAGCATCGACGGCACGAAGTGCATCGTCGTCACCGCGTGCTCCTTGACGAGGTCACGCTGGTGACCCGGGTCGCGGTGCCCGCCGGGACGGGCCGCGACCAGGACGCCCCCGGTGACCAGGGGCCAGAAGAACTCCCAGACCGACACGTCGAAGCTCGCCGGGGTCTTCTGCATGACCGCCTCGCCCGGGGCGAGGCCGAACCTGCGCTGCATCCAGGCGAGCCGGTTCACCACGCCCCGGTGGGTGTTGACCACCCCCTTGGGGCGGCCCGTCGACCCCGAGGTGTAGATCACGTAGGCGGGGTGATCGGGCCCGGTCACCGGCGCGGGGGCGTGCGACGGCCCGTCCCCCCAGTCGCCGGGATCGTCCAGCAGCACCGGCTTGACCGCCCCACGGGGAAGCAGGTCACGCAGGTGGCTCTGGGTCAGCAGCACCCGGGCTCCGCTGTCGGTCAGCATGAACGCCAGCCGCGCCCGGGGATACTCCGGGTCCAGCGGCACGTAGGCCCCGCCGGCCTTCACCACGGCCAGCAGGGCGACGACCAGGTCCGCCGACCGTTCGGCGCAGACCGCCACCGGGGCGGCCGGGCCCACGCCGATCCGGCGCAGCCAGTGGGCCAGCCGGTTGGCGCGCTCGTCCAGCTCGGCGTAGGTCAGCGTGACGCCGCCCGCCACCACGGCCGGGGCGCCGGGCGTCCTGGCCGCCTGGGCCTCGACGAGCGCGCCCAGCGTCGCGCCGCCGCCCGCCAGGGCTTCCGCGGGACCCGCCTCCGCCGGGCCCGTCTCCGCGAGGCCCTCGCCCGCGCCCACCGCGCCCGCCGTACCTCCGGCGCCCGCCGTACCCGCCGTACCCGCCGTGTGCTCCGGGGAGCCGGCGTCCGTCCCCGTGCCGAGCGCCAGGATCCGCTCCCGCTCCTCCGCGGTGAGCAGCGGCAGCCGGGAGATCGGCGTGCGCGGGCCGGCGACGGCCCCCTCCAGCAGCGTCTCCAGGTTCGCCGCGAACCGGTCCATCGTCGCCCGGTCGAACAGGTCCGTGCTGTACTCCAGCCGGGAGTGCAGCAGCCCCCCGCGCATGTTCAGGTCGAGCTGCAGGTCCACCTTGGCGGTGCCGTTGGCGATCTGACCCTCGTTGGTGTCCACCGCCAGGTTGAACATCACCTGGTAGATCGGCGGCACGCTCAGGTCACGCGTCGGCTGCAACGCCTCGACCAGCCGCTCGAACGGCAGTTCCTGGTGGTCGAGGGCGTCGGCCACCGTGTCGCGCACCCTCGCCACCGCCTCGGCGAACGTCGGGTCGCCGCCCAGGTCGGTACGGAGCGCCACGGCGTTGACGAACATCCCGATGACCGGCTCGGTCTCCGGCAGCAGCCGCCCCGCGATGGGCGTGCCCACCACGATGTCCCGCTGCCCGGACCACCGCGACAGCACGGTCGCGAACGCGGCGAGCAACACGACGAACAACGTCGCGTTCAGTTCCTTGGCCAGCCGCTCCACCCCCGCCGACAGCTCCGCGGAGAACACGCCGAGCCGCATGTCCCCGTGGTAGGTACGGCGGCGCGGACGCGGCCGGTCCGCGGGCAGCGCCAGGTCGGCCGGTATCCCGGCGAGCCGCTCCCGCCAGTGGGCCAGCTCTCCCTCGACGAACTCCCCGGTCAGTCGGCCGCGCTGCCACGCCGCGAAGTCGGCGAACTGGATGGGCAGCTCGGGAAGCCTCGGCTCCCGGCCCTCGCCCAGCGCGTCGTAGCACTCCTCCATCTCGTTGACGAAGATCAGGCTCGACACGCCGTCGAAGACCGTGTGGTCGAACACGCAGACCAGCCGCAGGTCGTCGCCGGCCATCCGCACCTGTCGCAGCCGCCACAGCGGCGCCCGGTCCAGCGCGAACGGCTCGGCCGCGTCGGCCTTGGCGAGCCTCGCCAGCTCGGCCTCCCGCTCCTCGGCCGGCAGGTGGGTCAGGTCGGTCTCGGTCAGCCGCACCTCGGGAGACTCGCCCGTGACGACCTGCACCACCTGGCCGTCGCGGAACTCGAAGACGGTCCGCAGCACCTCGTGGCGGCGCACCACCCGGGCGATGGCCCTCTCCAGCCGGCGCGGATCGACCGGCTGGCGGGCGCTCATCGGGATGAGCATGCCGATGTTGTAGACGGCCAGGTCGGGCTCGAAGCGGGCGAGGAACCACATCCGCTCCTGGCCGGAGGACGCCGGGAAGACGTCCACCGCCTGCCCGCTCACCTCGCGCCCTCCACACCCGCGCCCGCGTCGGCACCCGCGCCCGCGCCCGTGCCCGCGCCGGTACCCGTGTCCGTTCCCGTGCCCGCGTCCGTTCCCGCGCGGGCGGCCATGGCCTCGCGCAGGCTCCGCGGCCGCATGTCGGTCCACACCCGCTCGATGTGGGCCAGGCACTCCTCCCTCGACCCGGTGAAACCCTCGTCGTGCCAGCCGTCGGGGTTGCCCCGGCCGGCCGGCCAGACGGAGTACTGCTCCTCGTCGTTGACGACGACCTTCGTGTCGGCGGCCATCGTGTCGGCGGTCTCGGCGCCGGCGGCGTTCGTGTCCATGACTGACTCGCTCACTGCTGCTCGCTCCTGCGGGGAAGCCGGGGGATGACGGTCTGGCCGGCGGGCGCGGACGGGGCGTCCGCCGCCGTGGCGGCGCGGGTCTGCTCGATCAGCGCGGTGACCCCCGCGACCGTGGGCTCCTCGAACAGGCTGCGCATCGGCAGCCGCACGCCGAGCTCCTTGCGGATCAACGCGATGAGCTGCACCGCGATCAGCGAGTTGCCGCCGAGTTCGAAGAAGTCGTCGTCGACGCCGATGCGTTCACCGCCGAGCACCTCGCCCCACAGCCTGGCGACGGCGGACTCGACCTCACCGCGCGGTGCGACGTAGTCGTCGTCCGCCGCCCGCGCGGGCCGCTCCGCCACCGCCGCCGGGTCCAGCTCCGTCTCGACCGTCTCCTGGGTGACCGAGCCGACGTTCGCCAGATAACCGGCCAGCGGCGTCGCCGCGACCACCACCTGCGGCCCCAGCGGTACGGCCAGCAGACGGCGGAACGCCTCGGCGCCGTCCGCGGGACGGATGCCCACCTCGCCCGCCGCGTCCGTCTCGGCCGACGCGTCCTGCCCGCCCCGCCCGACCGGCGCCTCCGGCGTCGGCGGCCCGTCCGGGACGCCCTCACCGGCCGCCGCGCGCTGCGCGCCCGCGTGGGCCGTCACCCCGGCCACCACGGCGTCGGTGTCGATCCGCCGCAGCACGTAGTCGGACATCTCCGCCAGGACCGTGCCGTCCATCCCGATGAACGTCACGTCCACCGCGAGCACCTCGTCGGTGTCGCTGTCCCGGAACCGCATGTGGCTCCAGAACGACCTCGGCAGCCGGTCCCGGACGGTGATCCGCCCGTACCCGAGCGGCAGGTAGTGCCCCTGGATGTCCACCCAGGTGAAGGACGTCGCGCTGTCCATCATCGCCGGGTGCAACCCCCACCGGTCCAGGTCCAGCGCCACCAGGTCGTCGGCCTCGAACAACCCGAGCGCCTCGTTCCGCCCGACGCGGCACTCCCGCATGTTGCGTCCCCAGTGCGGGCCGAGGTCCAGCAGCCCCGACAGCGGCACCCCGCCCTGGTCCGCCCCCGCCGGAGCGCACCGCGCGGCGATCGCCGCCACGTCCACGTACGGCGCCGGCCCCGGATCGACCCGGGCCGCCGTGCCCCGCGCGTGGACCCGCTCCCGGCCGCCGATGACGCTGCGCACCTGGAACTCCGCGCCCTCCGCCTCCGGGGCGAACACCACCCGGATCTCCGCCGACGCGCCGTCGGCCACCGACAGCGGCTCGACGAACACCACGTCACGCAGCTCCACCACACCGTCGGACGGCGGCAGCACCGCGTCGCTCGCGCACCGGGCCATCTCCACGTGCCCCGTGCCCGGCAGCACCGGCACACCGGAGATGCGGTGCTCCTCCAGCACCCAGTGCGTCTCGGGGGCGAGGTGCCCGCCGACCCAGCCCAGGCCGTCACCGTCCGGCTCGTGGCGCGCCGTCAGGATCGGATGGTCGACCGCCCTGATCCGGTCGCCGCGCTGCAACGCCACGAACCCGGCCGGAGCGGCGACCTCGGCCGCCATGCCGACCTCCAGCCACCTGCCCCAGTTGACCGACACGACCGACGTCGCCCGCCAGCCGTGCTCACCCCTGGCGTGCGCGTCCAGGAAGTTGTTGGCCGCGCAGTAGTCGACCTGCCCGAACCCGCCCGCCACCGCGGTGATCGACGAGCACAGCACGACGGCCTCCAGGTCGAGGTCGCCGAACGCGTCGCGCAGCGCGAGCGTCCCCGCCACCTTGGGCGCCAGCACCTCCTCGGCCGCCGCCCGCTCCTTGACCTCGGCCATGCCGCCGCCGGGCAGTCCCGCCGCGTGCACGACCACGTCCACCCGGCCGAACCGGGCGAGCACCTCGTCCCTGACGCGCCGCATGTCGTCCGCGCGGGTCACGTCGGCCGCGAGCACCGTCACCTCCGCCCCGGCGGCCTCCATCCGGCGGATCGCCGCGATCGCCCGGCCCTCCCGGCCCGCCGGGTGCGCGTCCCACTCCGACCGGTCCGGCAGCCCGGACCGCGACAGCAGCGCCAGCCGCACCCGCGCCCGGGACGCCAGGTCGGCGGCCAGCGAGATCCCGATGCCGCCCAGACCGCCGGTGATCACGTAGACCTGCCCGTCCTGCGGCCCCGCCCCGGCGCCCGCCGCCCCGGCCACGACCTCCGCCGCACTCGAGGCGTCCGCGGCCACAGCGCCCGCCGATCCGGCTCCGGTGCCCGCGGTCCCGGACGCGTCCGGCACGGCGGGCACCTCGACCTGCTCGTAGTGCCGCAGCCAGCGCCGCCCGCCCCGCAGCGCCACCGACGGCAGCAACCCCGCCTCGTCCGGCTCCGGCCGCCTGCCCAGCTCCGCCGCGGCGTGCCGCGCCCAGTCGCCCCGCCCGCCGGCGTCCACGTCGACGTGCCGCACCCGCAGCCACGGCGTCTCCAGCGGCACCACCCGGGGGAAACCGGCCAGCGTCGCGTGCTCCGGCCGCAGCAGGTCACCGCCGACGACGTCCTCGGTCCCCGAGGTCACCAGATCCAGCTCCATCTCACCGGCGGGCTGCGCCGCCGTCAGCGCCTGCACCAGCGCCAGCACGCTGAAGAAACCCCGGTCCTGCGCCCGCCACACCTCGCCCGCGCCGTCCGCCGGGCCGCCGCCGGCCGCCCAGGCGTGCACCACCCTGCCCGGCACCGCGCCCAGCTCCGCCAGCAACGCGTCGTAGTCGGCCCGCTCCGCCGGCCGTACGGTGAAACCCGCCTCCGACGCCGAGAACGCCGCACCCGGCCGCACCTCGGTCACCTCGGCCCCCGCCGCGCGCAGCGCCTCCACCAGCGCCGCCGAACCCTCGTCGGCGAACACCAGCGCCCGGCCCACCGGCGCGGACGGCACCGGCACCGGCGCCGCCTGCCGCCACACCGGCACGCTGAACCACTCCGGCAGCGGCAGCTCCCCACCGGCCGGCGCCGCGTGGTTGGCCACCCCGCCGACGAACGCCCCCTGCGGATCCGGGTCGATCCACGCCCTGCGCCGCTCCCACGGATAACCCGGCAGCGACACCCGCCGGCCCGCATCGCCGAACTCGCCCGTGTCCACGCCGTTCACCCACAGCGCCCCGACGGCGGCCGACAGCACCCGCACGTCGTCGCCCACGTCCTTCGGACCCGGCAGCGACGCCAGCGGCGCCACCCCGCCCTCCGGGACCTGCGCCTCCGCCAGCCCGGCGAGCTGCCCGCCGGGACCGCACTCGATCATGATCCACTCGCCGTCGGCGAGCAGGTTCGCCACGCAGTCGCCGAACCGCACCGGCTCCCGCAGGTGCCGCGCCCAGTACGACGGGTCGGTCGCCTCCTCCGCCGTTATCCACGTGCCGGTCACGTTCGACAGGAACGGCAGGCCAGGCGCCGACCGCTCCACCGAGGCCACCAGCTCCCGGAACTCCCCCAGAACCGGCTCCATCATCGCCGAGTGGAAGGCGTGGGAGGTGCGCAGCACCACCCCGCCCACCCCCTCCTCCTCCAGCTCGGCCGCCAGCTCCTCGATCGACGCCGACGGCCCCGCCACCACGCACGTCCCCGGCCCGTTGACCCCCGCGACCGACACGTCGTCCGGCAGCAGCGGACCGATCTCCTCCGGCATCAGCCGGACCGCCAGCATCGACCCGCCCGGCAGCCCCTGCACCAGACGCCCCCTGGCCGCCACCAGCCGCAACGCGTCCGGCAGGCTGAACACCCCCGCCAGCGTCGCCGCGACGTACTCCCCGACGCTGTGGCCGATCATCGCCGCCGGCTCCACGCCCAGCGACCGCCACAGCACCGCCAGCGCGTACTCCACCGTGAACAACGCGGGCTGGGTCAGCTCGGTCCGCCGCAGCCGCTCCCCGGCCTCCTCGCTCCCGTCGAAGACCAGATCCCGCAGGTCCTCACCCAGCACCGGCAGCAGGATCTCCGCGCACTCGTCCACCGCCTCGGCGAACACCCGCTCCGTGCGGTACAGCTCCGCGCCCATCCCCGCGTACTGCGAGCCCTGCCCGGAGAACAGGAACGCCACCCCCGGGGTGCGCCGCGACGCCGTACCGGAGATCACCCGCCGCGGATCGGCCAGCGCCGCCACCGCGTCCGCCACGTCGGACGCCACCACCGCCAGCCTGCGCGGCAGCTCCCTGCGCCCCACCCGCAACGTGTGGGCCACATCGCCCATCCGCAGGTCCGGATGCTCCGCCAGATGCCCGGCCAGCCGCTCGGCCGCCGCCGCCAGCGCCGTGTCGGTCCGCGCCGACAGACGCAGCAGATGCGCCGCCCGCGCCCCCTCCGGGCCGCCGGAGTCCTCACGCCCGGCGACGGCCGGAGCCTCCTCCAGCACGATGTGCGCGTTCGTGCCGCCGATCCCGAACGAGCTCACCCCCGCCCGCCGCGGGAAACCGTTGCGCTCCCACTTCGTCGGCGCCGCCGCCACATAGAACGGGCTCGCCGCGAAATCGATCTTCGGGTTCGGGCTCTCGTAGTGCAGCGTCGGCGGGATCAGCCCGTTCTCCAGCGCCAGCACCGCCTTGATCAGGCTCGCGATGCCCGCCGACTGCCCCAGATGCCCGATGTTGCTCTTCACCGAGCCGATGCCGCACCACTGCCGGTCGGCCGTGTCCTGCTGGAACACGCTGCTCAGCGCCGCCACCTCGATCGGGTCGCCCAGCGCCGTACCCGTGCCGTGCGCCTCCACGTACGTCACCGTGCGCGGGTCCACCCCGCCCACCCCCAGCGCCTGCGCGACCACGGCCGCCTGACCGTCCATGCTCGGCGCGGAGAACCCGACCTTGCCCGCCCCGTCGTTGTTGATCGCGTTGCCCAGCACCACGGCCCGGACGTTGTCACCGTCGGCCAGCGCCTCCGACAGCCGCTTCAGCACCACCACCCCGCCGCCGCTGCCCCAGATCGTGCCCGCCGCCTTCGCGTCGAACGCCCGGCAGTGACCGTCGGGGGAGACGATGCCGTCCTCGTCGTAGACGTACCCCTGCCCCTGCGGCAGATCCAGCATCGCGCTGCCCGCCAGCGCCATGTCGCACTCGCCGTTGCGCAGCGCCTCCGCCGCGACGTGCACCGCCACCAGCGACGTCGAACACGCCGTGTGCAACGTGTAACTCGGCCCCCGCAGGTCCAGCTTGTACGACGCCAGCGTCGCGCAGTAGTCCACGTGGTTGCCCACCATCACCGCCAGCCAGCCCGCGTTCGCGTGCGCCTGGGCGTTGCTGCGGATGTTGATCCACTGGTAGAAGTCCGAACCCGACCCCGCGTAGACACCGATCTCACCCGGATACCGGAACGGGTCGTAACCCGCGTCCTCCAGCGCCGTGTGCGCCAGCTCCAGGAACAGCCGGTGCTGCGGATCCCGGATCTCCGCCTCCCGGATCGACATGCCGAAGAACGCCGCGTCGAAATCCTGGTGGTCGTCCAGCATCATCGCGGCCGGGACGAAGTTCGGATCCTCCAGCACCCGCTCCGACACGCCCAGCGCCCGCTGCTCCTCCAGGGTGAACCGCGTCAGTGACTCCACCCCGTCCGAGAGGTTGCGCCAGAACCGCCCGGCGTCCCCTGCTCCCGGCACCCGGCACGAAAGACCGATGATCGCGATCGGCTCCACCGTGGGTTCCTCGGCCATGCGTTGGGTCCCTTCCATCTCACTCACGAGCTCTCCTGCGGCCCGGCGGGCCTCACGTTCTCCGGGGCCCGCCGGCCCGGCGGTCCTCTCGGGGGCCCCTTCGGGATCTCTTCCGGGGCCCTGTTCGGGGATGTGGTCTCTCCTCCGGCCTGCTGCTGTGCCTTTCCTCTCCCGCCCCCGCGGCCGGACACGGGGAGCCGGAGGCGGGCGGCCCCGCCGTACGGCATCGGCGTACGGCGGGCCGCCCGGCTCAGTCAGGTCTGCGGGCCCGCCCCCTCATCCGGTCCCGCCGTACGGCCAGCCGCCGCGCGGCCCGGTCCAGGCCCGGACTGTCGCCCCCGCCGTCCAGATGCGCCGCCAGCGCCCGCACGGTCGGATGACGGAACAGGTCCACCACCGGAACCTCCCGGCCGAGCACCCCCGCCAGCCGCACCTGCACCGCCGCGATCGCCAGTGAATGGCCGCCGATCTCGAAGAAGTTGTCCGTCGCCCGCACCCGGGGGACGCCGAGCACGGCCCGCCACACCTCGGCCACCGCCCGCTCCGTCGGCCCCGAAGGCTCGGCGCCCGGACCGCCACCCGCACCGCGCCCCACGACACCGGCCGGACCACCGCCGGAGCCACCGACGGGTCCCTGGGAGCCGCCGGGGCCGCCGGGACCATCGGCCGGGCCGCCACCGGGACCACCGGCAGGACCGCCGGCCGCGCCGTGACCCCGCTGGTGGCCCCGTCCCGCGGACACCGCCGCCGGACCGGGCACCCGCAACCGCAACGCGGCACGGTCCACCTTGCCGTTCGGCGTCAACGGCAACGCCGCCAGCACCTCCACCCCGACCGGCACCGCGTGCTCCGGCAGCACCCCCCGCAGATGCTCCAGCAGCCGGGCGGACGACACCCCCGGCCTGACCGGAACGGCGTAGCCGTACAGCACCGCCTCCCGCCCACCACCGGAACCGGAGCCGCCACCGCCGCCGCCCACCGCCACGACCGCCGCCGACCGCACCGCCGGATGAGCCGCCAGAGCCGCCTCCACCTCGCCCGGCTCCACCCGGAACCCACGCACCTTCACCTGGTCGTCCCGCCGCCCGGCGAGCGTCACCGTCCCGTCCGGGTTCAACCGCCCCAGGTCACCGGTCCGGAAACCCTCCGCCGTGAACCGCGCCCGGGTCAGCTCGGGATCGAGGTAACCGTCCGCGAGGTTGGCGCTGCGCACCACCACCTCGCCCAGCTCACCCACCCCCGCCCGGCCACCGTGCCCGGCCAGCACCAGCAGCTCGCTGCCCTCGACCCCCCGCCCGGCCGGAACCGGCTCCGCGCTCTCCACCGCATCGGGCGGAACCTCGTACCACGCGTGCGCCTGCGGCGTCTCCGTCGTGCCGTAGAACGCCACCACCCGCGCGGAGGGCGCCAGACGGCGCAACCGCACCGCGTCGGCGAAGGTGAGACGATCACCTCCCGTCGCGACCAGCCGCACATCCGGCAGCACCGCGCCCGTCCCGCACAGCATCCGCGCCAGCTGCGGCGTCAGATGCAGCACGGTCACCCGGCGCTCACGCAGCCACCCCGCCAGCCGCAACGGATCACGCACCGTCGCCGTCTCGGGAACGCACAACCGCGCACCCGCCACCAGCGGCACGAACAGGTCCCGCAACGCCGGATCGTGCGCGAGCCCCGACAGCAACGCGAAACGGTCGGCCGGCGACACCGCGAACGTCCCCACGTACCAGTGCGCGAAGTGCGCCAGCGGCCGCTCACCCGTCACCACCGGCTTGGGCTCACCCGTCGTGCCCGACGTCAACGACAGATACCCTCGTGCCGGACCCGGACCCGGACCCGGACCCGGCACGTCCGTCTCCGGTACGTCCCCCTCAGGCGACACCGCCGCCCACCCGGCAGGCGGCACGATCTCCCGCAGACCCGCGGGCATCGGCAGATCCGCGCCGTCCGGCACCCCCGGGCAGCGCAGCACCGCCACCGCACCCGCGGCCTCCGCCTGACGCGCCAGCACCGCCACCGGATACGCCGGATCGAGGACGACCCACCTCGCCCCGCTCACCAGCACGCCCAGCAACACACCCGGCAACTCCGGAACCCGCGACGCCAGCACCGCCACCGCCCGCCCCGGCTCCACACCCGCCTCGCGCACCGCCCCGGCCACCCGGTCCCGCAACGACGCCAGCGCCGCGCCGTCCAGCACCCGTCCCGAACCCTCCACGACCGCGTCCGCGCGCAACGACTCCGGCAGACCGGGCCCGTCCCACACCGGCGGCGATCCCGGCTCTCCAGGCTCCCCGCCCGCCGGATCCTCCGCGCTCTCCAGGCTCTCCGGGGGCTTCAGGGGCCCCCCGCCCTCCGCGTGCTTCCCGTCCTCCGCGTGCGCGGACTCCGTCCGCCCCGTCCGCTTCGAACGCGCCGCGCGCCCCGGGCCCTCCGTCATCCGCGCCAGCCGCACCGGCTCGTCCGGACGCACCAGCAGATCCGCGAGCAGCGACGCGTAGCCCTCCAGCAGGGCCTCCATCCGCGCCGCCGAGAACAGATCCGGGTTGTAGACCAGCTGCAGGGCGTAACCCCCGGCACACCCCGGCCCCGGCCCTGACTCCGGCTCCGGCCCCGGTTTGGGCCTCGACCCCGGCCCCGGCCCCGGCTCCTCCGCGACGTACAGCGTCAGGTCGAACAGCGAACCCGGCAGGCCCGCCGCCAGCGGCTCCGCCGTACATCCCGGCAGGTCCAGCTTCGCCTCCGCGAAGTCGTACATGTTGAACAACACCTGCGTCACCGGGTTCCGCCCCAGATCCCGGGGCACCCGCAACGCCTCCACCACGCGCTCCAGCGGCACGTCCCCCCGCGCCACCACCTCCGCCAGCTCGTCCCGGCACCGCAGCACGGACTCGGCGAAGGAGGCGTCGCCGTTCTGGCGCAGCCGCAGCGGCAGCATCCGCACGCACATCCCCACCAGCTCCGCGAACGCCGCGTGCCCCCGATCGGCGTACGGCGTGCCGACCAGCAGGTCCCGCTCACCGGTCAACCGGGCCACCAGCTCACCGAACGCCGCCAGCAGCACCGGGTACGGCGTCACCCCCAGCTCCGCCGCCAGCCGCCTGACCCGCCCGCCCAGCCCGCCGTCCAGCCCCGCCCGCCGTACGGCGCCGCGGAACGTCTGAACCGGCGGACGCGGCGCGTCCCTCGGCAGGTCCAGCACCGTCGGCGCGCCCTCCAGGTGGGCACGCCACCACTCCAGCCCGCCCCCGGCGGCTCCACCCGTGGAAGCCCCGCTCCCGGAGGCGTCGCTCCCGGAAGCCCCGCTCCCGGAGGCGTCGCGCTCGGAGTCGCCGCTCCCGGAGGCGTCGCGCTCGGAGTCGCCGCTCCCGGAAGCGCCGCCCGCGAGGAGCCCGGCGCCGGAGGTTCCGCCGTCCCGCGCCCGCGCCCACCGCACGTAGTCGCCGAACGAGACCCCCACCGGCTCCAGCGCCCCACCCCGGTAGGCCACGCCCAGATCCCGGAAGAACACATCCTGCGACCAGCCGTCGAACACGATGTGATGCACCGTCACCGCCACCACGTGCTCGTCCGCCGCCAGCCGCACCAGCCTGGCCCGCAACAGCGGCCCGGCCGCCAGGTCGAACCGCTCCCGCGCCTCACGGTCCAGCACCCGCGCCAGCGCCGCCTCCCGCGCGTCCGCCGCGAGACCGGACAGATCATCCACGGGCAGCGGCACCGGCCCCGCCGGAGCCACCGACACCCGCGGCACACCGTCCTCCGCCGGGACCCGCCACCGCAACGCCTCGTGCCGGGCCGTCACCGCGCCCAGCGCCCGCTCCAGGGCGTCCGCGTCCAGCGGCCCCCGCACCCGCTCCGCCATCGCGATGTTGTGCGCGGGAGTGTCCGGCGCCAGCCGCTCCACGAACCACATGCGCCGCTGCGCCGCCGACAGCACCGGCCCCACGGCCGCACCGGCGGACGGCACGCGCGGCGCCCCCGCCACCCTCGCCGCCAGCGCGCCGTACACCCGGGCCGAATGGACGTCCTCGACCGAGATCTCCCGTCCCAGCTCCGCCCTGACCGCCGCCACCAGCCGCATCGCACGCAGCGAATGCCCGCCGGCGGCGAGGAAGTCGTCGTCGGCCTCCGGCGGCGGAGCCTGCAGCACCCGCGACCAGATCGCCGCCAGCCCGCCGTCCCCCGCCGCCCCCGCGCGCTCGTCGGCATCCGGGCGCTCGTCAGAACCCGCGTGTCCGTCGGCATCCGCGTACCCGTCGGAACCCGTGCGCCCGTCGGAACCCGTGCGTCCGCCGGAGTCCGCATGTCCGGCGGGTCCCGGAGCGCCGGGGGAGCCAGCCGTACCGTCCGGAAGCCCCGCCGCCGCACCGGCCCCGGCGGACACCGGGCCGTGCGCGGCCCGCAGCGCGCCCAGATCCACCTTCCCCGACGCGTTCAGCGGCAACGCCGCCACCCGCACCACCCTCGTCGGCACCATGTACGGCGGCAGCCTCGACGCGCAGTGCTCCCGCAACGCCACCAGATCCGGCCCGTCCAGCGGCGCCACGTACGCCACCAGCTCCCCGGGCGCGTCCACCACAGCCTGAAGCACTCCCGGGTGGGCCCGCACCACCGACTCGACCTCGCCGATCTCCACCCGCTGCCCCTGGACCTTCACCTGCCGGTCCAGCCGCCCCATGAACGCGATCCGGCCGTCCTCCTGCCAGGCCACCCGGTCACCCGTCCGGTACAGCCGCGCCCCCGGCTCCGCCGAGAACGGATCCGGCACGAACCGCTCGGCCGTCAGCCCCGGCCGGCCGAGGTACCCCCGGCTCACCTGTGGGCCGCCGATGTGCAGCTCACCCGGCACCCCCACCGGGCACTCCCGCATCTCCTCGTCCAGCACGTGCGCCCGGCAACCGGCCAGCGGACGGCCGATCGGCAGCGGCCTGTCCCACACCCCCGACAGTTCCGCCCCCACCACGCACACCGTCGTCTCCGTCGGCCCGTACCAGTTGTGGAACCGCGCGTACGCCGACCACCGCGCCACCTGCTCCGGCCCCGGAGGCTCCCC
Source organism: Streptosporangium sp. NPDC004379 (assembly GCF_042873875.1). NCBI lineage: Bacteria > Bacillati > Actinomycetota > Actinomycetes > Streptosporangiales > Streptosporangiaceae > Streptosporangium > Streptosporangium sp. NPDC004379. Next base: position 50,261 of record NZ_JBIAMC010000001.1, on the reverse strand, counting down.
GGCCGTCACCAGATCCCGGAGACACGGCAGCCGCGCCGGATCCACCAGCGGAAGCAGGGCGGGCGGCACGAACCCCCACGTGACCTCGTGCTCCTCCAGGAACCGCTGCAACCGGCCCGGATCCACCCTGTCCTCGTCCGGCACGAGCTGCACGCACCCGCCCGCCGTCAGCGGCGCGAACATGTCGAGCACCGACACGTCGAACCCCAGCGCCGAGAACGCGATCGACCGGCACGAGGCGTCCAGCCCGAAACGCGCCACCGCCGCCGTCACGAACGCCACCGCCGAGGCATGGTCCACTACCACGCCCTTGGGACGGCCCGTCGAACCCGAGGTGTACAGCACGTACGCGGCGTCGCCGGGCCGGGCGTCCCCGGAGACCGGAACCCGATCGAAGACCGGAACCCGATCGAAGACCGGAACCCCGTCGGAGACCGAAACCCCGGAATCGGGAACCCCGGAGGACGCTCCGGCGGGAGGCCGGCCGGCGAGGCTCGATCCGGAGGGAAGCGGACCGGAGGGAAGCGGTTCGGCGGGGAGCGACCCGGCGGGGAACGGTTCGGCGGGAGGAAAGCCGGCGGGGGACGGCTCGATGGGGGAGGACACGATCTCCGGAACGACCAGCGTTCGCCCGCACTCCCGCAACAGGGCACGGCCGTCGTCGTCGGCCACGACCACGCCGATCGCCGCGTCCTCGATCACCTCCTGGAGCCTGCGACGCGGATGCCCCGGATCCAGCGGGACGTAGGCGCCGCCCGCCAGCATCACGCCGAGCGCCGCCACCGGCATGAGCGGGGTGCGCCGCAGGCACAACCCCACCCGGACCTCGGGACCGACCCCGAGGGCCCGCAACCGGGCCGCCAGCGCGGCGGCCGAGGAAAGCAGGTCACGGTAGGGGAGAAGGGCGTCCCACTGGCGGACGGCCGTGGCGCCGGGGGAGCGGGCGGCCTGCGCGGCGACGAGATCGCACAGGGTGGTCCGAGGGGGGACATGGGGTGGTCCCGACGTCCACTCGACGGGAACCGGGGTCGCCGACGGTGCCCCCGCGGGCGTTCCCGCGGGCGTCTCCGCCGGAGACGAGACGTGCCGCGTACCTGGCAACGAGGCGGACGAGGGGTCCTCCCGCATCGCTTCGAGCATCCACCCCCCATAGTCCTAAACAGGGGTTTTGCCCCGTAAAGTATTAATAGCGGTAAGGCACGTTATTCCTACGTTTCCGGGGTAATCCGCGTCAAGAGATGAATCTTCAAGCGTGCTCGAATGCCGGTTTCGGCCCCGCGCGAAGACCCCGGCGCTCGCGAACGGCTTGACATAAGCGCAGGTCACAGCGGAGTAACGTGGAGAGCCGGGCCGGTCGGCCCCGTGGCATCACTCCACGTCTCACCTGTCGGACACCGAGCGCAGTAGTGGGCTACGAAGAGCAAGTGACCGAAACCCATATTTCGGACATAGCCATATTTCGCCATATTTCGGTCTTATGCCCCTGAGGTCCCTCCCGGCCCGCCGACCCCGCCGAACCCCGGATCGCCGGCCGACGGGCAGCCGGGAGCCGGGCAGGCGTAGAGCAGCGGCGAGCGAAGGCGAGGAAGACCCGTCCCGTGCTCGCCGCATACGACACACCGTCCGCCGGGGCGAGTCCCCGCCCCCTTGACGGGACTCGCCCCGGCGGACGCCTGGACCGGCGGCCGGCGGACGCCTAGACCGGCGGACAGCTCTGCGGGCCACCCGAGGCCAGGTCGGCGAGCGAGCAGACCGAGACCTTCGGGTGGTACGGGCCCATCACGGCGGCGGCGGAGGCCGGGTCACCGTCCTCGGGAACGTTCTGGACGGCCTCGGCGAAGTCCTCGTCCACCACCATGTTGCGGAGCAGGACGGTGTGCGCGGCCCTCGGCTGCGTCGTGGAGAACGGCAGGAAGGTCACCCCCGGAATCCTCTCGATCACCGCGCGCTGCGACTCCCTGCCGATCACGTACGTGTAGTGGCCGCTGGAGTCCAGCGCGGTCTCGTCATCGCTGCGGCACCCGTAACTGACCGTCCCGTTCGGCAGCTTGTTCACCACCACCGGGAGCAGCGGGAAGGTCAGGTTCGTGCACATGGACCAGTAGCGCACGTCCTTGTCCGTTCCCGGCCACGGCGAGGGATGGGAACCGGCGGAGGCGCGCGGCGCCCTGCCCCGGACGACGACGACCTCGCGGTCGGCCGGCGGGGGGACGGTTGCGCTGAGGTAGGCGGAGTCCGCGTTCGGGAAGCCGCCGACGCGCCGCGTGTCGAGCTTCACGCGGGCGAACCTCATCGGCTCCGGCTCGGTGAGCGGCGGATCCATACGGAGCCCTTCGAGCAACGCCATCTGCTCGTCCGTGGCGGTGTCGGTGCTCTCACACCGGGGCACCGGCTTGGAGACACCATCGCGCTCGAAGGTGACCGAAGGCAACGGCACCCGCGAGAAGTCACCGCCGGCCGGCAGGTAGGCCCTCAGGAGAACGTAGCCGTCCGCGCCCTCCGCGGTGCCCTCGGGAGCGAGGGGAAGCGTGTTGACCTGGCCAGGAGCCGCGTCGGAGCTCACGGTCACCGTGTAACGCCCGCCGGGCTCCGCCTGCTGCCGCCACGGATTGATACCGCCGGGGTCCGGATCGATGAGATGGTCGGGCAGCGACGAGCCGACACCGTTGAACGTGAACGACCCTCCGCCGTCCTTGTAGACGTTGAACGAGGTGTACCGGCTGTCCGCGTACTCACCCGAGAGCCTGATCCGCAGGCGGTCCTGAACCGTGAACGGCAGGACCCAGTACGACGCCGCGGTGTCGGGAAAGAAGACGTTGACGGTGTCCGCGCTCACCCGGAGCTTCCAGGAACAGTCCGGTGTCACCGGCGGTGCGGCGGTCGCGGCGGCGGCCTGCGGGAGCGGAGAGGCGACGAGTGCGCCGACCCCCAGTGCTGCGAACAGCCCTCGAAAACGAAGAGAGCCCCGAGGGCCGGATTTCGTGCTGGTCATGTGAGATGTCCCCCTGTTTGGCGATAGGTGTGTTCGACGGCACGGGAAAGCCGGAGGCCTGATGCCGGAACCCGGTGCCGGATCTTCGGTCCGGAGCGGGATGAACCGCTCGCGTACGGCGGGGAGCATGACGCACTTTCTTGGCAGATCTCTGGCACGCCCCACGGCGATCTCCGGCACGGTCTACGGCAGGGACCGGCAGGGACCGGCAGGGACCGCCGTGGGGCTCGGCGAGCCCGGAGCCGACATCGGAAGGACGCCCGCCGGGTCGCGTCGGTAAGCGGGCGGAGAGGGGAGCAGAGGCGGGCGGTCGCACCTCGACGCGCGTTTCGTGGCCCATCGACCACGAAGGGTGGGCCGCCCGCTCCCGGGGCGGAGGGCCGGCCGCGCGGCACCGGCCACGTGCGCTCCGGAGCTTCGGTCTTCCAGAGTTCTGGGGCTCCGGCATCTCGAACCACCGGAACCCCGGCCGCCCGGACACCGCCTCAGTGCTTCAGCCTCAGTACTTCGGCCCCACGAACTCGTCCAGTCGCGCGACGGCCTCCCGCCTGGCGACGGAGATGGTGTTTGGCTTCGAATAGCGCCACTTCACATCGAGGAGATCGAGCGCCTCCTCGCACAGCCGGAGGATGTCCCGCGACTCGTTGACGAAGAGGTAGCGGGGGTATTCGTAGTAACGCGTCTCGTTGCCAGACTTCCCCTTCACCCTGTTGACCAGACGGCAGCCATCGGAATGCATGAGGCCCCGGACGAGGCTGCCGGGATTCGCGTCGACGATCTGCTGCTGCCACTCTTCCAGCTTGATCAGCCGATCCTGCTTCTTCCCCGGGCCATGCTGCGGGAAGAGGTGAGGCCAGTGCTTGGAGAAAGAGTTGATCTCCGTGCAGCCCTGACGGGAGAGCCTGCGTACCTTGTTGTCGGGCCTGACGGCGAGAAGCGCCTCGGCGCATTCCTCTTGGAGCCCGGGCCAGGAATCTGCGCATATGATGCGTAACGACCAGACGCCTTTAGTCTTATCGCCGATTGGGCTGATATAGCCGTCCCCAAGGTAAAGGCCCAGAAGATAGGCGTACGCTTCGCGTGGTTCAGGAAGCGTAGGGACCGCCTCGCATCGGGGGCAGGAGGCCACTTTCATAGTGGGGCGGTCTGGATCGTCTCGCCAGCCTTTGACGGTGGAACGTGAGATGCCGGTCTGGCGACTGATCGCGCTGATCGTCTCTCCTGTCTCCAGGAGTTGGCGCACTCTTTCACGTACCGTGATGCTGTACATACCCACAGTGTTCCATCTGGGTACGACAAAACCCTCCGACTGCCTGAGTCGGAGGGTTTTCTGTGCCCCGAGTGGGATTCGAACCCACACTACACGCTGTTTGAGAGCGCTCTCTCTGCCGTTGGAGTACCGGGGCGTCCCGCTATGTCCGGATTGTTTGTGCGGCTCGTCAGCTTACTCGGAAACGAACAAACCGTGAGTACCGGCGTGGTCCCAATCTAGCGGACGTCGGTACCCTCTTGCTCGTGAGTACGCAGCGGCGAGTGGTGATCGCGGAAGACGAGGCCCTGATCCGCCTCGATCTCAAGGAGATGCTGGAAGAGGACGGTTACGCCGTGGTCGCCGAGGCGGCGGACGGTGAGGCCGCGGTGCAGCTGGCGGCTGAGCATCGGCCGGATCTGGTGATCTTGGATGTGAAGATGCCGGTGCTGGACGGTATCTCGGCGGCGGAGCAGATCGTGGCGCGGCGGATCGCGCCGTGTTTGATTCTGACGGCGTTCTCGCAGCGGGATCTGGTGGAGCGTGCGCGGGACGCGGGGGCGATGGCGTATCTGGTGAAGCCGTTCACGAAGTCGGATCTGGTGCCGGCGATCGAGATGGCGGTCAGCCGGCATGAGGAGATCGCGGCGCTGGAGCGTGAGGTCGGGACGCTGTCGGATCGGCTGGAGACGCGGAAGTTGGTGGAGCGGGCGAAGGGGTTGCTGATGGCGCAGCATGGCTGGTCCGAGCCGCAGGCGTTCCGGTGGATTCAGAAGGCGTCGATGGATCGGCGGTTGAGCATGCGTCAGGTGGCGCAGGTCGTGGTCGATGGTGTGTCTCAGGGGGCGGGGGAGGAGTCGGGGGCGTCGGAGGGTTGATCCGCCTGTGGTGGGTTCGCGGGTGGGGTGGTCGTCGTCGCGGGTGCCGGGTGCCGGGTGCGGGTCTGAGCTCGGGTCCGGGTCCGGGTCCGGCTCCAGGCCCGAATCCAGGCCCGAGTCCGGGTGCCGGGTCCGTGTCCTGGTGTGGGTGCCGGGTGCCGGGTGTCGGTTTCGGGGTGTGTTCGTGGGGTGTGGGGTCCGTGTGTCTTCCGGTTTCGGGGGGTGGGCGGGCCTTTCGCGTGCTCGGGGTGATCTTCTGGTGGGGTGGCGAGCCGGGGTGACCTCTGCTTTTGCCTGGTAGCCGTAAAGGATCGGTGTAATAACGAAACGGTTACGGGGGCGCTTCCTGTATCGACCCGTGACATGGGCTGGCTGTACTAACCGTCAACAACCCCCTGGCCACTCCGTCAGGGAGGGCATCTGTGAACCCGGTCCCGACACGGGGGTCCGGGCGAAAGGAAGGCAACTTTGCGGCCTAGGACTGCTCGCCTCGGTGGAGTGCTCGCTGCCGGTCTGGCGCTCTCTCTCGGTCTCGCTGCCTGTGGTGACGGTGGCTCGACCGCGGAGCCTTCGGAGGGCGGCTCCGGCGCGGCCTCCGGCTCGGTCAAGATCGGTTTCATGGGCGACCTGACCGGACCGAACTCCGGCATCGTCATTCCGCCGAAGAACGGCGCGAAGCTCGTGTTCGATGAGTACAACAAGACGAACCCGGCGACGAAGATCGAGCTGGTGGAGTACGACAGCCAGGGTGACGGCTCCAAGGCCGTCGGTCTGGCCCAGCAGGCGATCAAGAACGACAAGGTCGTGGGCATGATCGGCCCGGCCTTCTCGGGTGAGTCGGCGCAGGTGGGCCCGGTGCTGGAGGAGGCTCAGCTGCCCAGCGTCACGGCGTCGGCGACGAACACGAAGCTGGCGGCGAACGGCTGGAAGTACTGGCACCGCATCCTTCCGAACGACAGCGTTCAGGGTCCGGGCATCGCGGACTTCATGGCTGGTGCGGCGGCGTCGAAGAACGCGTTCGTGATCGACGACAAGTCGGACTACGGCAAGCCGCTGGCCGACGCGGTGAAGGCGCAGCTGGAGACCAAGGGTGTGAAGGTCACCACCGACTCGCTGGACCCGCAGGAGAGTGACTTCTCCTCGGTGGTGAACAAGGTCGCGGCGACCAAGCCGGATGCGATCTTCTTCGGTGGTTACTACGCGGCGGGCGGCAACCTGCTGAAGCAGCTGCGTGACAAGGGTGTGAAGGACGCGAAGTTCTTCTCCGGCGACGGTTCGCTGGACAAGGGCCTGATCGACGGCGCCGGTGCGCCGAACGCCGAGGGCGCGCTGGTGGGCTGCCCGTGCTACATCGCCACGGCGGATGTGACGGACGAGAAGGTGAAGAAGTTCGCGGACGCCTACAAGGCGGCTTACAGCGCGGACCCGGCGATCTACGCGGCGGAGGGTTACGACGCGGCGTCGGTCTTCGTGGAGGCGGTGAAGGCGGGCAACACCACCCCGGACAAGATCAACGAGTTCCTCAAGACCGTTGATCTGGCGGGTGTCTCCAAGCAGGTGAAGTTCGGGGACAACGGTGAGGTCGTGGCCAAGGACATCTACATGTACCAGGTGAAGGACGGCGCGATCACGCTGCTGGGCAAGGCGACCGAGGCGAAGCTGGGCTAGCGCCGGCGGACGAGAAGAGTAGGTAGTCGACGTGCGGGGAGCGGGAGCGCCGAAGTGCGGTCCCGCTCCTCTTGTGCGTCCGGCCGGGTTCACGAGGCCCGGGCCGGTGACGTGGGCTACCGGCAGTGCAGGCGACCCCCGCTGGAAGTGGTAACCCCCAAGTGTTCAGTGACTTCATCAATCAGTTCTGGCCGGCGTCGATCGACGGTCTGGCCTTCGGTTCGATTTATGCTTTGATCGCGCTGGGCTACACGATGGTGTACGGCGTGCTGCGGTTGATCAATTTCGCGCACTCCGAAGTGTTCATGATCGGTACGTTCGGTGCGATGTTCGTCCCGTTCACGTTGGGCATCGACTCGGCGCTCACGGGTGTGGCGCTGGTGGGTGTGATCCTGGCGATGATCGTGGCGGGCATGCTGGCGTCGGCGGGTACGGCGATCGCGCTGGAGCAGGTGGCCTACAAGCCGCTGCGTAAGCGTGGTGCGTCGCGGCTGGCGGCGCTCATTTCGGCGATCGGTGCTTCGATCTTTCTCCAGGAGCTGTTCGCCCTGGTGGTGATTCCAGGGGTGTTCGACCGCCCGGAGCGGGGCCGTATCCAGATGGGTCTGCCCCGGTTGATGGAGCGGTCGGAGCTTTTCTCGATCGCGGGTCACACGGTGCGGGTGGACCAGGTGGTGGTGATCGTCGCGGCGGTCGCCATGATGGTCGCGCTGGACTCGCTGGTGAACCGGACGAAGATCGGCCGTGGTATCCGTGCGACCGCGCAGAATCCGGAGGCGGCCACCCTGATGGGGGTGGACATCAACAACGTCGTCCGGATGACGTTCCTGATCGGCGGCGCGATGGCGGGTGTGGCCGGCGCGCTGTATTTGATCTCGTATGAGAACACGAATTACTACATCGGGTTCCTTTTCGGTATCAAGGCGTTCACCGCGGCGGTGCTGGGAGGTATCGGCAACCTGCGTGGTGCGCTGGTCGGCGGGATCGTGCTGGGTCTGGTGGAGAACTACGGTGCGATCCTCGTCGGTTCCGACTGGAAGCACGTGATCTCCTTCACGATCCTGATCCTGGTCCTGATGTTCCGTCCCACCGGAATCCTCGGTGAATCACTCCAGCAGGCGCGCGCATGAACAAGCAGACTTCCTCGGCGGGTTTCCGCCATCAGTTGAGCCATTTCGGTGACGTCGTGCACGACCGCTGGCTGCGGGCGCCGGGCTGGCAGCGGTGGATCGTGTATCTGCTGCTGATCGTCGCCGCGGTGCTGCTGCCGTCGGAGAGCATCGGCGCGTTCATGTCGCCCGGCACGGACTGGGCGACGATCCTGTTCTTCCCGATCGGCACGTACGTGGTGCTGGCGATCGGCCTGAACGTGGTGGTGGGCCAGGCGGGCCTGCTGGACCTGGGTTTCGTCGCGTTCTACGCGGTGGGCGGCTACGCGATGGCGTTGCTGGGCACCAGGATGGGCTGGGACTTCTGGGTGATCCTGGTGGTGGGCATCGGGATCTGTGCCCTGTCGGGCGTCACGCTGGGCGCTCCGACGCTGCGGCTGCGGGGTGACTATCTGGCGATCGTCACGCTGGGCTTCGGTGAGATCATCCGGATCACGGCCCGTAACACCGATTCGATCGGTGGCCCGACGGGCATCAGCGGCATCCCGCATCCGCCGAACCTCAGCGACACCTTCGAGCTGTTCGGCGTCAAGGTCTTCAAGTACGGCGTGCTGGACCCGAGGCCGTACTACTACCTGCTGGTGGCGCTGGCGGTCGTCGTGATCATCCTGGTGAAGCGGTGGGAGAAGAGCCGGGTCGGGCGTGCGTGGGCGGCGATCCGTGAGGACGAGGACGCGGCCGAGGTGATGGGCGTGCCGACGTTCCGGTTCAAGATGCTGGCGTTCGCGATCGGCGCGTCGATCGGCGGTGCGATGGGTGTGCTGTGGGCGGCGAAGTCGGTGTCGCTGAACCCGAACGACTTCCTGTTCCTGCTGTCGGCGACGATTCTGGCGGCGGTGGTCATGGGCGGCGCGGGCAACCTGCCGGGCGTGATGCTGGGGGCGTTCGTGGTGGCGTGGCTGCCGGAGCGTTTCCGGGAGCTGAAGGACTACCGCATGCTGATCTTCGGTGCGGTGCTCGTGGCGTTGATGATCTTCCGTCCGGAGGGGCTGCTGCCGTCCCGGCAGCGTAAGGCGGAGCTGAAGGAGGGCTCCGGCGGGATGGGGACGCTCGGCGCCGAGGTGCCCGGGCCGGAGTCGCATGGTGAGGAGGTGGCCTCCAGGTGAGCACCGAGGTGAGCACTGGGGCGAACGCGGAGGCGGGCCGGGAGGGCCGTCGCGCGCTGCTGGAGCTGCGGGGCCTGACGATGCGGTTCGGCGGCGTCACGGCGCTGAAGGACGTGAACCTGACGGTCGGTGAGGGGGAGATCTTCGCCCTGATCGGCCCGAACGGCGCGGGCAAGACGACGGTCTTCAACGTGGTGACCGGGGTGTACCGGCCCACGGAGGGTCAGGTGCTGTTCGGGGGTGAGAGGATCAGCGGCCTCAAGCGCTTCAAGATCACGAAGCGTGGGGTCGCCCGGACGTTCCAGAACATCCGCCTGTTCCACAACATGACGGCGCTGGAGAACGTGATGGTGGGCTCCGACGTCCACCACCGCGCGGGCATGGTCAGTGTGGCGCTGGGCCTGCCGTGGCACCGGCAGGCCGAGCGGGAGGGCCGGGCGCTGGCGATGGAGCTGCTCGACTTCGTCGGGGTCTCCCATCGGGCGCACGACTACGCCAAGAACCTGCCCTACGGTGACCAGCGGCGGCTGGAGATCGCCCGCGCGCTGGCGACGGACCCGAAGCTGCTGCTGCTGGACGAGCCGGCCGCGGGCATGAACCCGGCGGAGAAGATCGCGTTGCAGCAGCTGATCCGGGACATCCGGGACGCCGGCCGGACGATTCTGATCATCGAGCACGACATGAGCCTCATCATGGGCATCAGCGACCGCATCGCGGTGCTGGACTTCGGCCAGAAGATCGCCGACGGGCTGCCGGATGAGGTGCGGAACGACCCCCGGGTCGTCGAGGCGTATTTGGGGGCTCCCGCAGATGCTTCTTGAGGTCAAGGACATCCACGTCCACTACGGCAAGATCGAGGCCCTCAAGGGCATCTCGGTCGAGGTGAACGAGGGCGAGATCGTCACGCTCATCGGGGCGAACGGGGCGGGCAAGACCACGACCCTGAAGACGATCTCGGGCCTGCGGGGCCTGACGTCGGGCAGCGTCGTCTTCGACGGCAAGGACATCTCCAGGATGCCGGGCCACAAGCGGGTCGCGGCGGGCCTGGGGCAGGCCCCCGAGGGCCGCGGCGTCTTCCCCGGCATGACGGTGCACGACAACCTGCTGATGGGCGCCTACACCCGCTCGGGTGACTTCTCCGCGGACCTGAAGGAGGTCTACGAGCTGTTCACCCGGCTGGCGGAGCGCCGCAACCAGATGGCGGGCACGATGTCCGGCGGTGAGCAGCAGATGCTCGCGATCGGCCGCGCGCTGATGGCCAAGCCGAAGGTGCTGCTGCTGGACGAGCCGTCGATGGGCCTGGCGCCGCTGATGGTCCAGCAGATCTTCTCCATCATCGAGGAGATCAACCGCCGGGGCACCACGGTGCTGCTGGTGGAGCAGAACGCCCAGCAGGCGCTGAAGCTGGCGCACCGGGCGTATGTGCTGGAGACCGGAAAGGTGGTCAAGAGCGCGCCCGCGGCCGATCTGCTGAACGACCCGGCGGTGCAGGCCGCCTACCTCGGTGGCGGTCTGGGGCACGACGCGGCGGAGGAGCCGGTCGTGTCCGGGGAGCCGGCGGCGGAGGAGCGGGCCGTGCCCGAGCGGACGTCCGGGGAGCCGGTCGTGCCCGGGGAGCGGCGCGACGCGCCGGAGGCGTGACGTCCCGCCGGGCCCGCGGTGCGGGCCCGGCCGTGGCTCGCTGAACCCCGGAGGTCTTCCGGGGTTCAGCGGAGCGGCACCTCGGCGCCCTCGGTGGTGCCGCCCACGCCGAGCGGCGGGTCGCCGTACAGGCGGATGCCGGTGACCCGGTCGTCCTTGGGGATGTCGAACCAGAGGTCCATCTCGATCCTGACCTCGGCGCCGAGGGGCAGGGTGTCGGGCTGGCGTTTGATGGCCTGGGCGAAGGCGTCGACGGTGTGGGCGGCGCCGTCCGCGGTGAGGAGCCGCTGGCGTTTGGCGTCGAACCGGGAGTTGGTGCGGCCGGGGTTCTCGGCGACGATCCGCACGACCACGTATTGGCCCTTGGCCTGCCACTCGCCGTGGCTGCCGACGAAGCCGGCGAGGCCGGTCTGCAGGCCGATGACCTGGAAGCGGGTGTCGCCGTCGGTGACCGGGGCGGCGTGCACGGCCCGTTCGCCCGGCCGTACGTGGCGGGGCGGCAGGTCGTAGGCGGGCGCGGGGGAGGCGCTTCGGGCGGCGGTCGCCGCCGGGGCGGCCGTGTCGGTCGTGGAGCAGCCGGAGAGCAGGAGCACGGCCAGCGCGGCACCGGTGAACGCGGTTGGGGGGTTGCGCACATCGGGCAACGTAACCGAGGCGGTCGCGGAGATCAATGCGTCCGGCGCGGGCGCGGAGAGCGGCGGCGGGGTCGTGGGTCCCGGCCCGCGTCCGCCGATCGGTCCGCCCGGTGGAGGTGTGTGAAGAGGGACACACCGCTCTGAAGTGCGAATATAGTTCGTTTACATTGTTCTGGGGCGCGGCCTGACCGGTCGCCGTCCTCGTAGGCCGGCGTGAAACCGGGCGTTGGCCGTCGGATTAAGGAGGCGCCGGGGTCGATGTCCGGACAGGGCGGCGATCAGGCGGCTCCGAGCGTGACTGTTGTCCGAATTGTGTCGTATCGGTGATCTGCATGGTCATGCAGGTGGGAAAGCATTCCCAGCACTGAGGTATCTGTTGTTCGGATGCGACATCGATCCGTGAGGAGGCCGTTGTGGGCCTGAGTTCTGTTCTCCGCCGTCGGACGCTGGCGGTGGGCGCCATGGTCGTCGCCGGCGCGCTCGGCCTGTCGGCCTGTGGGAGTGACGGTGGCGACACCACCGCGTCGAGCGGGGGCGCCTCGTCGAACGCGTCCGCCGCGGGCGGCGGCGTCAAGGTGGTCAAGCCCGGCAAGCTGACCGTCTGCACCAACCTTCCCTATGAGCCCTTCCAGTTCAAGCAGGGCGACAAGACCGTCGGGTTCGACGTCGACATCATGGACCTGGCGGCCAAGAAGCTCGGCCTGACCCAGGACATCGTGGACATCGACTTCGCCGTCATCAAGAGCGGCGCGGCGATGGCGACCGGCAAGTGCGACGCGGCAGCGGCCGGCATGACGATCACGCCGGAGCGCAAGGCCAACATCGACTTCTCCGAGCCCTACTTCGACGCCACCCAGGCGCTGCTCGCCAAGAAGGGCGCCGGCGCCAAGACGCTGGAGGAGGTCAAGGCCAAGAACCTGCGGCTCGGCGCGCAGGCGTCCACCACGGGCCTCGACTACGTCAAGAAGCAGGGCCTCGACCCCAAGGAGTTCGCCGACTCGCCCAAGGAGCTGCTGGGCCTGCAGTCGGGCCAGGTCGATGTGATCGTCCAGGACCTGCCGGTCGTGCTGACCTGGCTGAAGAAGCCGGAGATCGCCGACAAGTTCGAGCTGGTCGCCAGCCTGGACACCGGCGAGCAGTACGGCATCGGCCTGAAGAAGGGCGCCGACCCGACCCTGCTGAAGACCATCAACGAGGCGATCGCCACCGCCAAGTCGGACGGCACCTACGACCAGATCTTCATGAAGTGGTTCGGCAAGAAGCCCGGAGAGCTCGGCTGATCCATGACCGACCATCTCACCACGGCTGAGCCGCCCCCTCCGGCCGGAACCCCCTCCGGCCGGACGGGCCTCAGCCCCCGTAAGAAGCAACGGATCAGCCGGGCCGTCCAGTACGTCGTGCTGGTGGCCCTGGTGGTCTTCCTCGCGCTGCGCATCGAGTGGGGTCCGCTCGGCCAGAACTTCGCCAAGGGCGAGGTCGCCCGGGAGATGTTCCCGGACCTGTTCACGGTCGCGCTGAAGAACACGATCATCTACTCGGTGGGCGGCTTCGTCTTCGCCTTCCTGCTGGGCCTGGTGTTCGCCCTGATGCGGATGTCGTCGGTGCGCCCCTACCGGTGGATCGCCGTCGCCTACATCGAGATCTTCCGTGGGCTGCCCGCACTGCTGATCTTCCTGCTCATCCTGTTCCTGCCGCTGGCGCTGCCGGGCTTCGAGGTCCCGGGCGGCACCTACGGCCAGGGCATCCTGGGCCTGACGATCGTCGGCTCGGCGTACATGGCCGAGACGCTCCGGGCGGGCCTGCAGGCCGTACCCAGGGGGCAGATGGAGGCGGCCCGCTCGCTGGGCATGTCGCACGCCAGGGCCATGGTCAGCATCGTCATCCCGCAGGCCGTGCGGATCGTGATCCCGCCGACGACCAACCAGTTCGTGTCCCTGCTCAAGGACTCCTCGCTGGTGCTGTTCCTCGGCGTGTCCGGCGAGTACGTCGAGCTGACGAAGTTCGGGAACGACACGGCCTCCACCTACGCCAACGCCACCCCCATCCTGGTGGTCGGCATCACGTACCTCCTGGTCACCATCCCGCTGGGCTACCTCGCCTCGCGGCTGGAGCATCGTCAGATGAAGGGACGGTGAGCGGGATGGAGCACGCGGTCGAGATCCGCGACCTGCACAAGTCGTTCGGCAGCCTTGAGGTCCTCAAGGGCATCGACTTCTCCGTCGAGCCCGGCCAGGTCGTCTGCGTCATCGGCCCCTCCGGGTCGGGCAAGTCGACGCTGCTGCGGTGCGTGAACCTCCTGGAGCAGCCCACCTCCGGCCGGGTGGTCCTGGAGGGCATCGAGATGACCGACCCCGACGTCGACCTCGACGCGGCCCGGCGCCGGGTCGGCATGGTCTTCCAGCAGTTCAACCTGTTCCCGCACATGACGGCGCTGCAGAACGTGATGATCGCCCAGCGGCGGGTGCTCAAGCGCGGCAGGGCCGAGGCCGAGCGGGTCGCCCGGGAGAACCTGGAGAAGGTCGGCATCGCCGAGAAGTGCGACGCCTACCCGGCGCAGTTGTCCGGCGGCCAGCAGCAGCGGGTGGCCATCGCCCGGGCGCTGGCCATGGACCCGGCGCTGATGCTCTTCGACGAGCCCACCTCGGCGCTGGACCCCGAGCTGGTGGGGGACGTGCTGACGGTCATGCGCAAGCTGGCCGAGGAGGGGATGACGATGCTCGTGGTCACCCACGAGATGGCGTTCGCCCGCGACGTCGCCGACCGGGTGGTCTTCATGGACGGCGGCGTGATCGTCGAGGACGGCCCGGCCGCCCAGGTGATCGGCGATCCGCAGCAGGAGCGCACCAAGTCGTTCCTGCGGCGGGTGCTGGACCCGACCCACACCGACGTCTGAGGGATCTCTCGCGGCCCGCACCCCGGGGTGCGGGCCGCGGGCCGTTCCCGGGGCCCGGGGGAGGCCTTTGGCGCCGTGCAGAGCTTCCCCGACCCTGCGCGTTTTCTACTCGGCCTCCCCGCGGGCACCGCTGTCACCCACCGTAGCGACCCATGTGCCGATAGTGCAAAGACGTGCGGCCCGGATCCGGCCTCGCAACGTAAAGGATCGGCGGTCTCCCGGCCTGGAACGAGGCGGAGGCCGTACCGGGGACGGCGCGGAGGCCGTATGGGGGGGCGGCGCGGAGGCCGTATGGGATCAGCGGTCGTCAGCGGTCGCGCAGCACGCAGGTCAGGCGTGAGGTGCACACCAGGCGGTCCTGCTCGTCGGTGATCCGGATGTCGTAGGTGGCCAGCGTGCGGCCGCCGTGGATCCGGGTGGCGACACCGGTGACGTGGCCGGAGGTGGCCGAGCGGTGGTGGGAGGCGTTGATCTCCACGCCCACCGCGTACCGGCCGGGCCCGGCGAACAGCGCCGCCCCGGTCGAGCCGAGGGTCTCGGCCAGCACGCAGGAGGCGCCGCCGTGCAGCAGGCCGTACGGCTGGACGTTGCCCTCGACCGGCATCCGCCCGATCACCCGGTCCGGGCCGGCCTCGGTGATCTCGATGCCCATCCGGTCGACCAGGGTGCCTGCGTGGTTCGCGCCGAGCTGCTCCCGCAGGCGGCGGGCGATCTCCTCGGGGTCTGTCAGGGTCAAGGGGATGTCTCCTGTCGTGCCGGCTCCGGTTTTCTGTCGCACCAGGAGACTAGGCTTCTGGTGTGCCGAAGAACGAAGCGACCCCCTCTCGTCCGTGTCTGCTGCTGCTGGACGGTCACTCCCTGGCCTACCGGGCGTTCTACGCCCTGCCGGAGGAGAACTTCTCCACGACGACCGGGCAGACGACCAACGCGGTCTACGGTTTCACGTCGATGCTGGTCAACGTGCTCCGTGACGAGCAGCCCACGCACGTGGCGGTCTGCTTCGACCGGTCGGAGCCGACGTTCCGGCACGAGGAGTACACCCCCTACAAGGCCAACCGCAGCGCGAGCCCCGACAGTTTCCGCAGTCAGATGAGCCTGATCCACGAGATGCTCGACGCGCTGCGGATCCCGCACCTGTCGCTGCCGGGATACGAGGCCGACGACCTGATCGCCACGCTCGCCGTCCGCGCCGCCGACCAGGGGATGAGCGTGCTGGTCGTCACCGGCGACCGTGACGCGCTGCAGCTCGTCGACGACCGGATCACGGTGCTGATGACCCGGGTCGGGATCAGCAACATGACGAGGTTCACGCCCGAGGTCGTCGAGGAGAAGTACGGCCTCACCCCGGTCCAGTACCCCGACTTCGCCGCGATCCGCGGCGACAACAGCGACAACCTCCCCAACATCCCGGGCGTGGGGGAGAAGACCGCCGCCAAGTGGATCCGCGAGTTCGGGTCGCTGGAGGAGCTGGTGAACCGGGTCGACGAGGTCGGCGGCAAGGTCGGCGAGAAGCTGCGGGCCCACCTCGACCAGGTGCTGCTCAACCGCCGTCTCACCCAGCTGCTGCGCGACGTGCCGCTGGAGCACGAGGTCGGGGCGCTGACGATCGGCCGGTGGGACCGCGAGGAGATCGACAAGATCCTCGACACGCTGGAGTTCCGCGGCGAGATCCGCGACCGGCTGTTCAAGACGCTCGGCGCGGCCGAGGCCGAGACCGCGGGCGGCGAGGCGTTCGAGGCCGACGTCGTACGGCTCGGCCCCGACGAGGTCGCCGCCTGGCTCGCGGGGCTGCCCGCCGGCCCGGGTCACCGCGCGGGCCTGGCCTTCACCGGCTCCTACGCCAAGGGCACCGGCCGCCTGGACGGCGTCGCGATCGCCGTTCCGGGCGACGGCGCGCCGGGCCGCGCGGCCTTCGTCGATCCGGCGGCGCTCACCGAGGCCGACGAGGCGGCGCTGCGGGCGTGGCTGGCCGACGAGTCGGCGGCCAAGGCCGTCCACGACGCCAAGGGGCCCATGCTGGCGCTGTGGGCGCAGGGGATGGAGCTGCGCGGCCTGACGTGCGACACGGCGCTGGCGGCCTACCTCGCCATGCCGGGCCAGCGGGCCTTCCCGCTGGAGGACCTGGCGCGCTCCTACCTCCACCGGGAGCTGCGCGGCCAGGCCGACGACGGCGGCCAGGCGAGCCTGTTCGACGACCAGGAGGAGGAGGCCGCCCGCGACCTGGGCCTGCGGGCGCTGGCCGTCGCCGAGCTGGCCGACGCGCTGGAGGCGTTCCTGGAGACGCGCGGCGGCGCCGGCCTGCTGCGCGACGTGGAGCTGCCGCTGGTGGGCGTGCTGGCCGAGATGGAGCGGGCCGGGATCGCCGCGGACGGCGCCCACCTCGGCCGGTTGGAGGCCGAGTTCGGCGCCGCGGTCAAGCAGGCCGTGGAGGCGGCGCACGCCTGCGTCGGCGAGCAGTTCAACCTCGGCTCGCCCAAGCAGCTGCAGGAGATCCTGTTCGTCAGGCTCGGGCTGCCCAAGACGAAGAAGACCAAGACGGGCTACACCACCGACGCCGACGCGCTGGCCTGGCTGGCCACCCAGACCGAGCACGAGCTGCCGACGATCATGCTCCGCCACCGCGACCAGGCCAAGCTCAAGGTCACCGTCGAGGGGCTGATCAAGGAGGTGGCCGATGACGGGCGGATCCACACCACCTTCAACCAGATCGTCGCGGCCACCGGGCGGCTCAGCTCCGAGAAGCCCAACCTGCAGAACATCCCGATCCGCACCGTGGAGGGCCGCCGGATCCGGCAGGGCTTCGTGGTCGGCTCCGGCTACGAGACGCTGCTGACGGCCGACTACAGCCAGATCGAGCTGCGGATCATGGCGCACCTGTCCGGCGACGAGTCGCTGATCGCGGCCTTCGAGTCGGGCCACGACTTCCACCAGGCCACCGCCGCGCGGGTGTTCGACATCGCCCCCGGCGAGGTCAACGGGGAGATGCGCGCCAAGATCAAGGCGATGAACTACGGCCTGGCCTACGGCCTGTCCGACTACGGGCTGTCGGCGCAGCTGAACATCCCGGTGGCCGAGGCCAGGGGCCTGAAGGAGGAGTACTTCCAGGAGTTCGGCGGCGTCCGCGACTTCCTCAACGCGATCGTCGCGCAGGCCCGGCACGACGGCTACACCGAGACCATCCTGGGCCGCCGCCGCTACCTCCCCGACCTCAACAGTGACAACCGCCAGCGTCGCGAGATGGCCGAGCGGATGGCGCTCAACGCCCCGATCCAGGGGTCGGCGGCCGACATCATCAAGGTCGCCATGCTGGGCGTGCACCGCGCGGTCGAGGAGGCCGGGCTGCGGTCGCGGATGCTGCTCCAGGTCCACGACGAGCTCGTGTTCGAGGTGGCCCCCGGAGAGCTCGACACGCTGCGCGAGCTGGTCGTCGGCCGGATGAACGCCGCCTACTCCCTGCGGGTGCCGCTGGAGGTCTCGGTGGGCGTCGGGCGCACCTGGGAGGACGCCGGCCACTGAGCCCCGGCCACTGAGCCCCGGCCACTGAGCCCCGGCCACTGAGCCCCGGCCGCGAGGACGGCCCGGGCCGTGAAGCGGAGCCGATCGCCGTTCAGCGCGCCGGGCCCCGGCTGCGAGGATCGTCCGGCCCGCCCGGCCCGTCCGGATCTGCTCTAGGGTGGGTCGTCGAGCCGACATCTTCGACGTCACGGGGGTTTCGTGCGGAGTCTGACGCCGTTCGCACAGATCATCATGTTGGTGAACGTGCTGGTGGTGGCCGTCGCGGTGGTGGTGCTCCTGGTGCTGCCCCCGGCGCCCACCCCGGTCGCCGACTGGACGAGGGGCCGGGCCGCGGATTCGCCGTCCGCCACGCCCGGCCCCTCGGGGCCCCCGGGCTCCGCGAGCTCCGCGGAGTCCGCCCTGCCGTCGGTGGAGCTGCCGCCGCCCGTCCCGGCCACCCCGGAGTTCGCCCGGCAGGTCGGGGCGAACGAGGCCGGGATGGTCCCGGTGCTGATGTACCACCGGATCGTCGCCAAGCGCGCCGCCTCCATCGACCGCACGCCCGCCCAGCTGCGCAAGGAGCTGGAGAGGCTCGCCGCCGACGACTACGTGCCGGTCACCGCGCGCGAGTTCGTCGCCGGACGGATGGACATCCCGGCCGGCAAGCACCCGGTCGTGCTGACCTTCGACGACGGCCACGCCAGCCACTTCGCGCTGGACGGCTCCGGCATGCCGGCCAAGGACACCGCGGTCGGGGTCATCTACGACGTCGCCAGGAGGCACCCCGGCTTCCGCCCGGTGGCGACCTTCTGGGTCAACCGCGAGCCGTTCGGGCTGCGCGCGGAGAAGGACCAGAAGCGCGCGGTGGGCTGGCTGACCTCCCACGGGTTCGAGGTCGCCAACCACACCTGGCGCCACCCCTACCTGCCCGCCATGCCGAAGAAGAAGATCGCCGAGCAGCTCGCGCGGACCGAGCGGCTGCTCGGCCGGCTCGGCGCGGGGCCGTCGGAGACGATGGCGCTGCCCTACGGCGCGATGCCGCGCAAGAGGTCCCTCGTGCAGTCCGGCAAGTGGGACGGCGTCGAATACCGGTTCAAGGGCGTCTTCCTGGCCGGGGCGCAGCCGTCGGAGTCGCCGTTCACCAAGGGCTACGACCGGCGGGCCATCCAGCGGATCCAAAGCAACGGCAAAAAAGGCGAATGTCGTCGATGGTGCTCGCAGTACTGGCTGGAGTGGTTGCACGACCACCCCGGGCGGCGCTACACCGCCGACGGCGATCCGGCCCGCATCTCCGTTCCCAAGGGACTTCGCGGTAAGATCAGTTCTCCGAACAGGGGGCGGGTGATCGTCTACTGAGCGAGCCCGATCACGGTCCGGATCAGCTGATTTCCGGTCCTGACCCCCGGCGTGTCGTGCCCCCGGATTGACCGGGCTCGTCTGGTCTCATATGCTGATCGCTGCGCTGTGGGCTCGTGCGTGTCTCGGACCGAGTGGGCTCGCGCTCGATCAGACCGACGCCAGTTCGGCCGATCGATAAGAGGCCTGCTGCGTGTTCGCCACATCGACATCTGTCCGCGTTCGGAGCACTTCCACACATGACGAGCAGCACTGAGGCCACCTCGAGCACCCCGCAGGTAGCGGTCAACGACATCGGGTCCGAGGAAGAGTTCCTCGCAGCGATCGACCTGACCATCAAGTACTTCAACGACGGCGACATCGTCGAGGGCACCGTCGTCAAGGTCGATCGAGACGAAGTTTTGCTCGACATCGGCTACAAGACCGAGGGCGTCATCCCCTCGCGTGAGCTCTCGATCAAGCATGATGTCGATCCGGCGGATGTCGTCGAGGTTGGCGAGCACGTCGAGGCGCTCGTCCTCCAGAAGGAGGACAAGGAAGGCCGTCTGATCCTGTCCAAGAAGCGCGCTCAGTACGAGCGGGCCTGGGGCACGATCGAGAAGATCAAGGACGAGGACGGCATCGTCACCGGCACCGTCATCGAGGTCGTCAAGGGTGGTCTCATCCTCGACATCGGCCTCCGTGGCTTCCTGCCGGCGTCCCTGGTCGAGATGCGCCGTGTCCGCGACCTGCAGCCGTATGTCGGTCGCGAGCTCGAGGCGAAGATCATCGAGCTCGACAAGAACCGCAACAACGTGGTCCTGTCCCGCCGCGCCTGGCTGGAGCAGACCCAGTCCGAGGTTCGCCAGACGTTCCTCAACACCCTGCAGAAGGGTCAGGTCCGCAAGGGCGTCGTCTCCTCGATCGTCAACTTCGGTGCGTTCGTCGACCTCGGCGGCGTCGACGGTCTGGTGCACGTCTCGGAGCTGTCCTGGAAGCACATCGACCACCCCTCCGAGGTCGTCGAGGTCGGCCAGGAGGTCACCGTCGAGGTCCTCGACGTCGACATGGAGCGCGAGCGGGTCTCCCTGTCGCTCAAGGCGACGCAGGAGGACCCCTGGCAGCAGTTCGCCCGGACCCACCAGATCGGCCAGGTCGTTCCCGGCCGGGTCACCAAGCTGGTGCCGTTCGGTGCGTTCGTCCGGGTGGAGGAGGGCATCGAGGGCCTCGTCCACATCTCCGAGCTGGCCGAGCGTCACGTCGAGATCCCCGAGCAGGTCGTCACGGTCGGCGAGGAGATCTTCGTCAAGATCATCGACATCGACCTCGACCGTCGCCGGATCTCCCTGTCGCTCAAGCAGGCGAACGAGTCCGCGATGGGCGCCGACGTCGAGTTCGACCCCACGCTGTACGGCATGGCGGCGACCTACGACGACCAGGGCAACTACATCTACCCCGAGGGCTTCGACTCCGAGACCGGCGAGTGGCTCGAGGGCTACGACAAGCAGCGCGAGGAGTGGGAGCGGCAGTACGCCGAGGCCCAGAACCGCTTCGAGGCGCACAAGCGCCAGATCGAAGAGGCTCGCAAGGCCGACGCCGAGGCCGAGGCCGCTCCGACGACCTACACCGGTGAGACCCAGTCCGCCGGTTCGGGCGGCGGCAGCAGCAGCAGCTCCTCCGCTCCGGCGGCCGGCGCTCTCGCCTCCGACGAGGCTCTCGCCGCTCTGCGCGAGAAGCTCGCCGGCGGTCAGAGCTGACACCGGTCCCGCGGGGCGCACGCCCTGAGCGAGTGATGTGAGGAAGGACCCCGCTTCGGCGGGGTCCTTTTTCACGTTCCGGCCGCCTGATCCCGTTCCGGACCGGGGGAGGCCCGTGCCCGCCGTACGGTACGCGGTGCCGTAGGGTGGCGGCCGTGACCGTGATCGAACGGGCCGGGCCCGGGGACGCCGGAGAGATCCTGACCGTGCAGCGCGCCGCCTACGTCAGCGAGGCCCAGCTCTACGGCGATCCGTTCATCCCGCCGCTGGTGGAGTCGGCCGAGCAGGTCCGCGTGGCCGTCGAGACCGGTGTCGTCCTCGTCGCCCGCCGGGAGCGCAGGATCGTCGGCGCGGTCCGCGGGAGGATGTCCGGCACCACCTGCCTGGTCGGCCGCCTCGTGGTCGCCCCCGACGTCCAGAGGCGCGGCGTCGGAGGGTCCCTGCTCGCCGCGCTCCACGGCGACGCCTCTTCCGCCCTGGCGTTCGACCTGTTCACCGGGCACCTGTCCGAGGGCAACCTGCGGCTCTACCGCCGCCACGGCTACCGCGAGACCGGCAGGGAGCGGATGAGCGACCACCTGACCCTGGTCCACATGCGCCGCGAGCTCTGAGGCGCCGGACCGGAGTCCTGGCGGGCGGGCCGTACCGCGTATGCTGCGGATCATGCTGAAGGTGGGACTCACCGGTGGGATCGGATCCGGCAAGAGCGAGGTGGCGCGGCGGCTGGCGGCCCTGGGCGCCGTGGTGATCGACGCCGACCGGATCGCCCGGGAGGTGGTCGAGCCCGGCACGGAGGGACTCGCCCGGATCGTCGAGGTCTTCGGAACGGAGATCCTCCGCCGGGACGGCGCCCTCGATCGGGAGAGGCTCGGCTCCATCGTCTTCTCCGACTCAGGGAGGCTGGCCGCCCTCAACGGCATCGTGCACCCGCTGGTCGGCGCGCGCGTCGCCGAGCTGCAGGACCGGGCGGCGGAGGAGGCGATCGTGGTCTACGACGTCCCGCTGCTGGCGGAGAACGGCCTCGCCCCCATGTACGACGTGGTCATCGTGGTGGACGCCGCCGACGATGTGCGTCTCGCCCGCCTGCTGGAGCTCCGTGGCATGACCGAGCGGGACGCGCGGGCCCGCATCGCCGCCCAGGCGACCCGCGAGGACCGGCTGAAGATCGCCGACATCGTCGTGCCGAACGACGGGACGCTGGAAGAGCTGCAGGCCAGAGCCGAAGAGGTGTGGGCCGAGCTGTCGGCCCGCTCCGGCCGGGGCGTGCGTCCGAGATGAGCGGAGCCGATCGCCGGGGACCGGTGGCCGGGAAGAACAGGTCCGTGTGTGATCAGCCGGTGTCATTCCGCCTTCACCCGGCCCCCGGGCCAGGGGCGAAGTGTGATCTCGGCCCACTTCGTGGATCGTGGCCGCCGTGCTGCGGAGACTGAGTGTTCTGGACCGGATTCGGATCGGCCTGCTGGCGCTGGGCCTCCTGTCCGTCCTGACCGGCCTGCTGCCCGCCGGGGACGCCCGGGCCGAGCTGACGCGGATCGCACCCGTCCTGCTGTTCCTCGGCGCGGTGATCGTGATGGCCGAGCTCGTCAAGGAGGCCCAGGTCTTCGACGTGATCGCGGCGAGACTGGCGGCGGCCGGGCGCGGGAACCACGCGGCGCTGTTCCTGCTGTGCACCGCCTTCGCCGCCCTGGTCACCATGTTCCTCAACCTCGACACGACCGCCGTGCTGCTCACACCCGTCATGCTCGCCCTGGCGGCCAGGAGCGGCATCGCCGCGCTGCCACTGGCCATGACCACCGTCTGGCTGGCCAACACCGCGAGCCTGCTGCTGCCGGTGTCGAACCTCACGAACCTTCTCGCCATGGATCGCCTGGGCATGTCCACCAAGGAGTTCGCCGGGCGGCTCTGGCTGCCGCAGGCCGTCTCGATCGCGGTCACCATGGTCTTCCTGTGGGTGTTCTTCTGGCGGCGCGGCCGCCGCGGCGCCGACCGCTACGTCCCGCCCGGCCCCGTCCCGGTCGCCGACCCGCTGCTGTTCCGCATCGCGGCCACGGTGTGCGCGCTGTTCATCGCCGCGCTTCTGCTGGAACTGCCGATCCAGCTCGTCTCCCTCTCCGCGGCGGTGCTGATGGTCGCCGCCTTCGCCTGGCGCGACCGCTCCAAGCTCACCTTCGCCCTGTTCCCCTGGCAGCTCCTGGTCTTCGTCACCGGTCTGTTCCTGGTGGTGCCCACCCTGAGCCGGTACGGCCTGGCCGGCCTGATGGGCGCGCTGACCGGTACGGCGGGCGACGCCGCCGGCGCCTACCGGGCGGCGGCCACCGGCGGCGGGCTGGCCAACCTGATCAACAACCTGCCCGCCTACACCGCGGTGGAGAAGGTCATCCCGGCGGGCGACCGCGACCGGCTCCTCGCCCTGCTCATCGGCGCCGACGTCGGGCCGCTGATCACCCCCTGGGCGTCGCTGGCCACCCTGCTGTGGTTCGAGTGGTGCCGCCGCCGCGCGGTGCGGGTGCCACCGCTGACGTTCGTGCTGGCCGGGGCCGGACTGGCGGTGACCGGGGTGGCCGCCGCCGTGGCCGCGCTCCTGCTCACCGCCTGACGCCCGCGAACCGCCTGCCTCCCGCGAACCGCCCCCGGTGACGGACCACGATCGGGACCGCGGCCGCCGCGGCACTCACGGCGTTCAGGCTCGTTCCCGGTTTCCTCCGGACGGTCAGGACGTGACCCCGGGGACGGCCCCGACCTCCTCCAGCAGTTCCTCCTGCAGTCCGGCCCGCCCGGCGACGAAGTCACATACGCTCCCGTCCAGTGGAACGCGGTCGAACGGTGCGCCGTCGAAGCCGCTGACCACCGCCCCGGCCTCCTGAGCGATCAGCAGGCCGCCCGGCAGGTCGACGACCCCGGTCCGGTGGCCGACGATGCCGTCGATGTCCCCCCGGGCCAGCATCGCCCAGGCGAGCAGCGGGGCCCACAGCCGCAGTACCCGGCGGGCGCGCAGATCGAGCGCCGCCTTCAGCGCCGTGGCCACGGGGTCGCCGCGGCGCACGCCGTACCCCTGGATCCAGGCCAGCACTGGACCGGAACGACCGGGCCGGTAAGGCGGAGCCGCCAGCGGGCCCGCCGGGCCGACCGCGCCCCGGCCCCGCACGGCCGACCAGGTACGGCCGGTCACCGGCTCGTGCACGACCCCCAGCTCGGGACGCCCGCCGCGGCACAGAGCCAGGCCCACCGCGTACAGCGGCAGGCCGATCGCCACGTTGTTGGTGCCGTCGAGCGGGTCGATGACCCACGTCCACTCCGACCCGGCCTCACCCAGCGCGCCTGCCTCCTCTGAGATCACCGCGTGCCCGGGGAACGCCGAAAGGACCCGGCCGATCAGCAGCCTCTCCGACACCAGGTCCAGGTCGGTGACCACATCGCCGTCGTCTCCCTTGGGATTGACCACGAGGGCCGCCTGGGTGCCCTCGGTGATCAGCCGGCCGGCCGCCCCCGCGGCGTCGACGGCGACCCGGCGGGCGTGCTCCAGATCCGGCGGCGCGACGGCGCGGTCCTCGCCCCGCTCCGCGGTCTCGCCCGGTTCACCGCTCCGCGCGGCCGATGCCTCTGTCGTCATAGCAGGACCGTATCCCGCCGCCCTCCGGGCACGGAACGGTGCGGAACCCCCGGCTCCGGCCGGACATCGGCCCCCGCTCCGGCCTGACCGGCGCCCAACCGCCTACGACCCTCGCCGAGAGCGGACGCATCCGGGACGGTCGGCGTGAGACCGGTGCCCGGCCGGTCCCACGCCCCTCACCGGGCCGGACCTCAGCCGGTCGAGGGCGGGGACGGTTCGGCGTCGGTCCAGCCGGACTCCAGCACCACGGTGGCCCGGTCACCCTTCCGCGGCACTCCGGTGTCTTCGGCGGTCAGCACCTTGGAGGTGCCGGGATCGATGATCAATTTATTCCGGGAGGGCAGGCCCTCCCGGATCGGGAAGGTCACGGCGACCCCCGGCCGCCCCTGCGGGTCGGTGGCCCGGCCTTCGATCCGCACCGCGGGCAGTGTCGCCAGCGCCTGGTAGGCGGCACCGCGCACCTGCGGGGAGACGGGCAGGTGATACAGGAGTTCGGCCAGGACGGAGGGCAGGCCGTCCTCCACCGAACCGGCGAAGTCCTGATCACTGCGGATCGCGTCGGCGGCTCGCTTCTTCAGCGCCTCGGGATCCGCGGGAAGCGCCTCGATCTCCTTCAGCGTCAGGGGCAGGGCACTCCAGTAGAGCTTCCGCCGTCCCTTGAGCGGGGTGAGCGTGCCCTCGCCGGGCGAGGTGGAGTAGACGCCGCCATCCGGTCCCATCTCCCATTCGGCCGGCGAGCCGTCCCTGCGCCACGCCTCCGTGTCGAGAGGGGTGGCGGCCAGCTGCCTGCGGCCCATCCATCTGCGGCCGTCCTTGGCCACCCAATCCTCCGAGAGGTAGGTGGTTTTGAGCCGGTAGGCGTCGCCGCTTTCGCCGTACGGCCCCGCCGACCCCACGTATAGCTCCCGAAGGCGCCAGTAGGCCCCTTCCGGGGCGGCTTGGGCCTTGGCGGCGGCGGCCAGCAGAATCGACGTTCCCTGCAGGGCGGTGACACCGGTGACCGCAGGAGAGGGCGAGGAGGCGGGGACGGCCTGGCCGAGGAGGACCACCGCGGCGGCCGCGGCCGCCGCGAGCCCGAGGGCACCGGCCTGCCACCGCGGGCGCCTCCTCACCTTCGGGAACGTCATCGATACGCCGCCAGGCGGTGAGGAACGTCTCGGAGATGACGTCGGCCGTGTCGTCGGGGGAGCGGATACGACGGGCGGCGTACTGATGTATCGCCGGGTGGTACGCGTCATAGACCGCCTCGAAGCGATCTCGGTGTGTCACAGGATCTCCTTGCCGAAAGGTGCCGGACACCTGGTGAATGTCCGGCACCTTTTGGAATGTGGCAGATCACTGTGAGCGGTTCGCGCCACGGGCCCCGCCATCGAAAAGCCCCACCGGAGCCGATGACCTGGTGAGGCGCGGAATCCCGGACACGCGGGCCGCGCGATCGGAACGGCCTGCCTCGCGCCCCTCCCGGAGCCTCGGGCCGTAGCCGGTGTGGGCGGTCAGAACCAGCCGCGCCTGCGGGCCATCGCCTCCAGCCCCGCGCGCAGCGACTGCTCCACCTGGCCCGGATGGTCGCCGTGGCGGACCGTGAACCGGTCGTAGGTGTCGCCGCCGGACGACAGGAACCCGCCGCGCCTGTCGGCCTCCAGGATGACGTCCATCGAGTGCGGCCCGGTGATGAACGTCAGCTCCAGCTCGCTGAAGTGCCGGCCGTACTCGTGGCCCGCGTGGTACTCGATCTCCTGGAAGAACGGCATCCGCGAGCCGCGCAGCGTGCCGCGCTCCAGGTCGGCCTTCTTGAAGTGGAAGCCCATCCGGCTCAGCGCGCCGAGCACGTTGTCCTGGGCGGGCAGCGGGTTGACGAACAGCGGGTCGAGGTCGCCCTTGTCGAGCGCTCCGGCCAGGGCCAGCTCGGTGGCCACGCCGAGCCGCATGCCGCGCAGCGGGTGGCCGCCGACGGCGCTGATCGGGGTCTCCCACGGGACGGCGATCTCGAACGGCGCCGAGTGGGACGCGCCCGCCGCGAGCTGGAACGGCCCGGCCACCTGCTCGCGCAGGAAGCTGTAGGTCGCGTGGTGCTCATTGTCGCCGCTCTCGACCTCGACGACCGCGGTGAAGTCGATGAAGATGCCCTCGACCTGGTGGTCGGAGCCGCCGCCGCGGAAGTCGACCCGCCCGCGCAGGACCTCACCGGGACGGACGTGGGAGTTCTGCAGGATCGTGTCGACTTCGACGCCCGCGCCGAACGCGGCCATCAGCTTGCGGAAAACCATGGGGACTCCCCGGTTGGTGTCTGATCTGAGATGGGAAGCGCCCGTTCGGGCGCGTGGTCGGGATGGGTGCGGGGGGAACACGCCTGGCCGGGAGGCGTATGGCCGGGACGGGCGAGGGGCCGGACGCCCCGGCTGATCCCGGCCGGGCCGGGGCGGGGTCCGGCCGGGCCGGGCCTGCCGGGACGGGCTCAGCCGGGCCGGCCGGACGGCCAGGCCTGGCCGTCCGCGCCGTTCCCGTTCCCGTTTCCGTTCGCGCCGCCGCCGTCGCCGATGCCACCGAGCCGCGGCAGGAGCTGGGCCAGGAGCATCGTGGACAGCGCCGACGACTCGCCGGACGTGCCGTCGGTTCGGACCACCAGGGGACGCGGGGCGCTCTCGGCGAGCCTGGCCCCCACGTCGAGGCGGCGGCGGGCCAGCTCGTACTGGAGCACGGCCCGGTTGTCGCGGTAGGAGTCGGCCAGCCTGCGCAGCCCTCGGGCCTCGTTCTCGGCGGAGGTGAGCTCGGCCCGCCCCTTGGCCTCGATCTCCCAGCGCACCCGCTGCGCCTCGGTCTCGTGCTCCTCCAGCATGCGGGCGACGTCCTTGCGGGCGGTGTTGGCGGCGGCCCGCACCTCCACGATCCGCGCGTCCCGCGTCTTCTTGGCGCGCTCGATCTCCATCAGCAGCGTGTCGATCCGCCGCTTGCGGGTGAGCTCCCACTCCCGCTCGAACGCCGACAGCTCCTTGGCGACCTTCTCGCGGGTGGCCAAGTGCTGCTGGTAGGCGTCGGGCAGCTGCACGTCGGGGATGTTGGCGCCGGTGATCCGCACGCCGTACCGGCCGAGCTGACGGGTCAGCAGCTCCTGCATGTCACCGACGTCGGACCCGCGCAGGTCGTAGGCGCGCTCGGTGTGCACCCTGCGGCTGCGCTGACGGATGGCGTCCTGTACGGCGCTGCTCAGCACCAGGTCGAAGTTGCTCGCCCCGATCGTCCGGACGAAGGCCACCGGGTCGACGATGCGGAACTTCAGGAAGAACTCGATCGACTTCAGCGGCACGTTCTCCGCGGTCGGGCAGGCCACGATCGGCGCCGAGTAGGGGATCTCGGTGGAGGTGTCCACCACCGCGTCCACCCGGTCCCACGGCAGCCACAGGTAGTGGCGGCCCGGGGGCAGGGTGCCGGTGACCGCGCCCCAGCGGCTGCGCACGCCGGTGGTGCCCTCCTCGATCTCGATGATCGCCCGCCGCCACACCCACACCAGCGTGACCAGCAGCAGGACCACCGCGCCCACCGCGGCCAGGAAGGAGATCACCCCGTCGGCGAGCACCGCCGTGCCGGCGAGGTAGAGGGCGGCGAACAGCAGCGTCAGCCAGGCGAAACCGCGGCGGTCCTTGGGGATGACCACCGGGACCAGCCGGCCGGACTCGCCGCCGCGCAGCAGCTGGCGGATCTCCGACCAGGAGGCCAGGGATTCCTTGATCTTGGAGAACTCGGCGCTCATCGCACGTCCTCACCTTCCCGGGCCGCCGGCCCGTCCTGCGCCCCGGCCGCCCGGAGCGCCCGCCCCGGCGGTTCCGCCTGCTCAGGCCGCGCCGTCTGTACCGGCTGCGGTGTCTGTGGTGTCCCGCCGGTCGGTCCCGCCGTACCGATTCCGCCGGTCGTTCCGCCCGCACCGGCGCCGGTCTCCGGGGCCGGGTTCAGCAGCGCGGCGATCTCCGAGCCGCGCTCCTCGACCCTCCTGCCGATCTCGGTGACGCGCGCCCTGATGGCCGCCATGTCCTCCTCGGAGAACAGCTGCGTCTCGCGGCTGCCGACGAGCTGCCTGGCCAGGGCCAGCAGGTCGATGTCGGGCCGCTCGCCCACCTGCACCATCCGGGGCAGGTGCGCCGCCACGGCCTCCAGCTTGTCGAGCAGGTCCTGCTGGAACCGGTAGTCCAGGATCTCCGGCGCCTGGGCCGCGCTCAGCGCCCGGATGTCCAGCGCCTGCGCCTCCAGCAGCGCCGCGTTGGCCTTGGCGGTGGACTCCGCCTCCACCAGCCGCTGGCCCGCCTGCGCCTTGGCCTGGTAGGAGGCGCGCTCCAGCGCGGTGTCCATCCGGGCCTGGTAGCCGGCGATCTCGGCCTGGATCGCCGACAGCTGCTCCTGCAGCCCGGCGAGCTCCCTGACGATGTCGCCCTCGTTCTGCTCCTTGCGCAGCTGCAGCTCGTACTCGTAGGTGTAGGCCTCCTTGGCCACCCTGATCATCTCGGGGGCGGCGAGGTCCATCCGGTATTCCTGGCTCGTCGGCTCGGCGTGCGTGATGTTCACGTCGGTGAGCCGTACGGCGGGCAGGAACTGCTGGTTGAGGGTGTCCAGCATGCCCAGGGTGCTCTCGCCGACCAGGTCGTAGATCTCCTCGGCGCGCTGGGAGTAGATGAGGGAGCGGGTGACCTCGCTGATGGCGTTCTGCAGCTTGGCCTGGAAGCCGCTGACCGAGCCGAGGACGAAGATGAACTCGGCCGGGTCCTCGATGCGGAACTGCAGGAACAGGTCGACGCTCGCCTTGACGCCCTGCTGCGTCGGGGCCTCGCTGATGGGCGCGTTGAAGGGGTACTCGCGGGTGGTGTTGACGATGTAGCTGACCCGCTTCCACGGGTTGAACAGCGTCACCCGGCCCGGCTCGGCGATCTGCACGAGCTTGCCGAACTTGGTGATCAGCGCCTTGGCGCCCTCGGGGACCATGACCACGCTGCGCCGCCACCACAGGAACGCGGCGGCCAGCACCAGGACCAGCCAGTAGTGCAGGCCGAACAGCACCCGTGCGCCGTCCGGCAGCCCGGTGGCCACCAGCCCGGCCAGGCCGAGGACGGCCAGGACCACCAGCGGAATGACCACCCGCGCCGTCGTCCCCTTGGGGATCACCACCGGCGAGATCACGTGGGCCGGCCGGCCGTCCGGCCCCGCCGAGGCGAAGCTCCGGCCGAGGATCTCACCGGCCTCTGTCAGTGAGGCGCTGCGGGCCTCGATGACCGTCCCCGTGGAGATGTCCTGGTCGCGGGCCGCGGCGAAGTCGGACGGGTCGAGCGCGAAGCCCTGCTCGCCGGGCCCCTGGCCGGTGAACCGGCCCGCGAGCCGGCCCACGGCCTGGCCGGCCATCTGGCGTGGGTCGCCTCCCTGTCCTATCGCCTGGGCGGCCGCCGTGGCGGTCCGCATGACCTGTTGTGACCGAGACATCTGACCTCCGGGAGGTAGTCGTACTAGATAGTCCGATATATCAGTCTTCGCGAGCTTTTGTCCGGCGCATTGAGCCGGGGAAGCCGGATGGCGAGGCCGTACCCGGAAGTGAAGTCCACCGGGCTTGACGTCGGCTTGCCGCCGGATTAAACCGGATCGAAGCCGCCCGGCCCACCCCGGAGGCCACCCGCCGACCCCGCGCCCCCGTCCCTCGCCCCCGCCCGTCCGGACGTTTTCTTTACACCTTCTTTACGCCCAACGTGCCCGGCGGGCCGAAGGTGCCCGTACGGCCGGACGGATTGCGCTCGTTCCGCCCGCGCGCCGGGATCCCCCCGTGCCGTGGAGGAGAACGCCGGGGAGCGAGGCCGGCCGTACGGCCGGACGGAAATGTCGGTGGGCCCGCCTACAGTGGGTGGAGTGAGGCCGGTAACTGATTTGCAGCGCAAGGTGGCGCCCTTCCAGGTGGTCACCGAGATGACCCCGTCGGGCGACCAGCCCGCAGCGATCGCCGAGCTGGAGCGGCGCGTGCGGGCGGAGGAGAAGGACACCGTCCTGCTGGGCGCCACCGGCACCGGCAAGACCGCCACGATCGCCTGGCTGATCGAGCGGCTGCAGCGGCCGACCCTGGTCATCCAGCCCAACAAGACGCTCGCCGCGCAGTTCGCCAACGAACTGCGCGAGATGATGCCGAACAACGCGGTCGAATACTTCGTCTCGTACTACGACTACTACCAGCCCGAGGCGTACGTCCCGCAGAGCGACACCTACATCGAGAAGGACTCCTCGATCAACGACGAGGTCGAGCGGCTGCGCCACTCCGCGACCAACTCGCTGCTGACCCGCCGCGACACGATCGTGGTGGCGTCGGTGTCGTGCATCTACGGCCTGGGCACCCCGCAGGAGTACGTCGACCGCATGGTCCGTCTCCAGACGGGCCAGGAGATCGAGCGCGACCGCCTGCTGCGCCGCCTGGTCGACATGCAGTACACCCGCAACGACCTGGCCTTCACCCGGGGCACCTTCCGGGTCCGCGGCGACACCATCGAGATCATCCCCAAGTACGAAGAGCTCGCCGTGCGCATCGAGATGTTCGGCGACGAGATCGAGAAGCTCTCCACGATGCACCCGCTGACCGGCGAGGTGATCACCGACGACGACGAGGTCTACATCTTCCCCGCCTCCCACTACGTCGCGGGCCCCGAGCGGATGGAGAAGGCCGTCAACGGCATCGAGGCCGAGCTGGCCGAGACGCTGGAGAGGATGGAGCGCCAGGGCAAGCTCCTGGAGGCCCAGCGGCTGCGCATGCGCACCACCTACGACCTGGAGATGCTGCGCCAGATCGGCACCTGCTCCGGCGTGGAGAACTACTCGCGCCACATGGACGGCCGCGCCCCCGGCAGCGCCCCCAACACCCTGCTCGACTACTTCCCCGAGGACTTCCTCCTCGTGCTGGACGAGTCGCACCAGACCGTCCCGCAGATCGGCGCGATGTACGAGGGCGACGCCTCCCGCAAGCGCACGCTCGTCGAGCACGGCTTCCGGCTGCCGTCCGCGATGGACAACCGCCCGCTGAAGTGGGAGGAGTTCCTGGAGCGGATCGGCCAGACCGTCTACCTCTCGGCCACCCCCGGCTCCTACGAGCTGGGTCGCTCCGGCGGCGACGTGGTCGAGCAGGTCATCCGGCCGACCGGCCTGGTCGACCCCGAGGTGATCGTCAAGCCCACGACGTCGCAGATCGACGACCTCGTCCACGAGATCAGGATCCGCGCCGAGAAGGACGAGCGGACCCTCGTCACCACGCTGACCAAGAAGATGGCCGAGGACCTCACCGACTATCTCCTGGAGCTCGGCATCCGGGTCCGCTACCTCCACAGCGAGGTCGACACCCTGCGCCGCATCGAGCTGCTCCGCGAGCTGCGCTCCGGCGAGTTCGACGTGCTGGTCGGCATCAACCTCCTGCGCGAGGGCCTCGACCTGCCCGAGGTGTCGCTGGTGGCCATCCTCGACGCCGACAAGGAGGGGTTCCTGCGCTCGGAGACCTCCCTGATCCAGACGATCGGCCGTGCCGCCCGGAACGTCTCCGGCCAGGTGCACATGTACGCCGACCGGATCACCCCCTCCATGGAGCGGGCGATCGAGGAGACCAACCGCCGCCGGGCCAAGCAGGTCGCCTACAACGAGGCCCGCGGCATCGACCCGCAGCCGCTCCGCAAGAAGATCGCCGACATCCTCGACTCGCTCAACCGCGAGGACGCCGACACCGAGCAGCTCCTCGGCGGCAACGGCCGCCAGCAGTCGCGCGGCAAGGCGCCGGTCCCCGGCTTCGCGTCCAAGGCCGCCGGCCAGCACGCCAAGGCCATCGCCGGGGAGATGCCCCGGGCCCAGCTGGAGGAGCTGGTCGCCTCGCTCACCGAGCAGATGCACCAGGCCGCAGCCGACCTGCAGTTCGAGGTCGCCGCCCGGCTCCGAGACGAGATCAAGGAGCTCAAGCGCGAGGTCCGCGACATGCGCGAGGCCGGCGTCTCCTGACCGCCGCCGGGGAGACCCGGCGGCCCGGCGACGATCGGGAGACCGGCGATCGGCCGCCCCGGGACCTGGGGCGGCCGGCGGGCGCCTCCGTGTACGACGCCGATGACGGCAGGCATCCGCGCGTGCGATGCCGATGACGACGATCCCGTGGCCGCGGCGCGACCCTTGATGCCAGAATGCCCGGCATGGGCCGAAAAGCGGTGCGCTCAGCTCTGGCGGGCCTGGCCATGGCCGCTCTGTCCGCTCTATCCGCTCTGTCCGCCGGATGCTCGGCCGCCCCCGGATCCGGCGCGACGGTTCCCTCCCCGGGGCCGCAGGCCGGGCCCTCTCCCGGCGCGGCGTGGACCCCTTCCGGCGCGGTGGCGACTTCCCCCGGGAACCGCTGCCACCTCCACCCGGACTCCACGCTGCCCCCCACCTCGCCGCCGCTCCCCTCCGGGGGTGGGATGCGCCTCGTGCACTACAACGCCTACCCCTACGGCGACGACTACCGCGCCGTGACGGCGCTGCCCGACGGCACGGTGTACGCCGTCGGGGAGCGCGAGTTCCCCGCGACGGGCGACCCCTGCGGGCCGCGCCGCACGCTGACTTATGCGATGCGATGGGACGGCCGGCGCTGGCACGGGCTGCCCGAACTCGACCGGGTGGTGGAGGTGGGCCGGATCGCGGCCTCCCGTGACGGCGCCCTGCGGGTGTTCGGCCGCTGCAGCGCCACCACGATGAGCGGCGGCTCCGACGTCTGCACAGCCCGCTGGGACGGCACGTCATGGACGGTGTCCGTGCTGGACTCGGGGGTCACGGGGGTCGCCGCGACCGGCCGTGACGAGGTCTGGGCGGCGACCTCCGGCAGGATCCACCACTGGGACGGTGACCGCCGGCTCTCGCAGAGGCCGCCCTTCCGCGTGGGCGCCCTGCAGGCGACCGCGTCCGGTCAGGTGTGGATCGCCGGAGACGAGGGCGGGCACATCGCCGTCGCCCGCCGCAGCGGTCGCCGCTGGACTCCGGTCCCGCGCCCGCCGATCCCTCGCCTGTACGGGGAGCGGCAGCGGGAGACGGTGGTGGTCGCCCTCGCGGTGGGCGACGGGGGAGAGGCGTGGGTGCTCGGCTCGATGTACCGGATCTGCGGAGAGGAGGAGACGACGTGCGTCCGGCCCGTGCTCATGAGATGGAGCGGCGGCCGGTGGCTGGTCAGGGTCGTGCCCGAACGGCTCTCCATCGGCCGTGACATCGTCGCCGACGGCGCGGGCGGCCTGTGGACGACCGTCCCCCACGGCCTGGGCCGCCTCACCGGCGGGAGATGGCGGACGTACGAGGCCGACCGTGGCCCGCTCGGAGGGCGCTCGGTGGCGGCGCTCGCCCGCCGCCCCGGATCGGCCTCGGTCTGGGCGGTCGGCCGGGACCACACCGAGTCCGAGGAGATGCCGTTCACCAACGGCATGATCTGGCGCCTGGACTAGGTCTGTTCCGCGGGTCCCCGCCCGGCCGACCGCGGCAGGCGGGGTGATCCGTGAAACGGAACCTAACCGGGCCCGGTCGTCTCGGAGGGCTCCGCCGCGGCTCTCCCGTTGGGACGGTGGTCACCGGCGGACGCCTGCAGCTCATCGATCTTGGCGTGCAGGCGGGCCAGCTCCCCGGCGATGACGGCGAGCGTGTCCTCGACGCGCTGCTCCTCGGCCGAGGTGGTCTGGTCGTCCATGGCGGTGACGACGACGGCGATGAACAGGTTCAGCACCACGAACGTGGTCAGCGGGATGTAGCCGACGAAGAACACCCACGCCCAGGGCTTCTGCTCCATCACCTCGGAGGCGATGTCGGGCCACGCCTCGCCGGTCATGACCTGGAACAGGGTGAACAGCGAGGTGGGAAGCTCGGCGAAGTACTGCGGGGCGATGTCGCGGAACAGATGCGTGGCCAGCACCGCCGAGACGTACACCAGCAGGACGATCAGGCCGACGATCGAGAGCATGCCGGGAGCGGCCGCCATCAGGGCGTCGATGATCCTTCGCAGGCTGGGCACCGCCGACACCAGGCGCAGCGTCCGCACGATCCGCAGTGTGCGCAGCACCGAGGTGGAGGCCGACGCGGGGGCGAAGGAGACCGCCACGACGATCGTGTCGAACCAGCTCCACGGATCACGGAAGAACTTCTCACGGTAGGCGTACAGCCGGGCGGCGAGTTCGGCGGCGAAGACGGCCAGGGTGACCCGGTCGATCACGTGCAGCAGGCCGCCGACCCGGTCGGCGAGGACCGAGGAGGTCTCGCAGCCGATGGTGACCGCGTTGAGGACGATGACGAAAATGATGACCCGCTGCAGGCGGGGGGTTTCGAGGATGCGGCGCACACGTTCTCGTGTCGGCACCCGGCCGGCGTCCGTAGGGGGAGGGGTCACCGGTCGATCATCCCAAATCCGGCACGACACCTTTTCGGTGGACCAACGGACATCTCGTTCGAGCGGGAGAACCAGGACGCCGCGCGGGCGGAGGCGGGCGTGGAGCGGCTTCTACGGAGCCTTGCCTCCCATGTACGTGCTCAGGTCGAGGTCGATGTCCACGTCGAAGCCGGCGTACGTCCGCAGCCGCCCCCGGTGGATGCCGGTCGGCACGTACGCTCTGACGGAGGGCTCCAGCTCGAAGGTGTAGACGACGGCGCCCTCGTCCTCCTGCTCGACGCGCCAGAAGTATCTGATCCCGGCGTCGGAGTACTTGATCGGCTTGGTGGTGCGATCCCGCTCCATGGACTCGGCGGACACCACCTCGACGACGAGGTGGACGTCCTCCGGCTTGAAGGTGGTCGTGCTCAGGTTCTGCAGGGCCGACCGGTTGACGACGAGGACGTCGGGCTCC
This sequence comes from Streptosporangium sp. NPDC004379, assembly GCF_042873875.1. NCBI lineage: Bacteria > Bacillati > Actinomycetota > Actinomycetes > Streptosporangiales > Streptosporangiaceae > Streptosporangium > Streptosporangium sp. NPDC004379. The sequence goes on along the minus strand of NZ_JBIAMC010000001.1, from coordinate 15,001 downwards.
GGGCGCTGCCGCATGCCCAGGGTGACCGTCATCTCCCGGGCGACCACGAGATCGGCCGGCGGAACGAGCCGCTGTTCCAGCAGCGTCACCGTGAGCATGTGGAACAAGGTCTGCGGCGGCCGCATCACGAGAGACCCGTCGATCAGCTCCACGTGCTTCGGCGCGTCAGGGGGAAGGCGGTCGAGCATGTCGGCCGTCCACCCGCCGGGCGGGCCGGGGTGGAGCCACTCCGGAAGCGCCGTGGTCATCCGCCGCCTCCCCGGGGCATTCCGTCTACGGGCGGTGGGTGATCATGATGGCGCGCTCAGGGTCCGCCGACGCCGCTCCCGGTGACTGCGTGACGCGTCCATGATGACACGCTCAGTGGCCGTCGGCGGGGCTCTTCGGATGGGGGCGCTCGGCCATCGCGCGCCGGTGGAGCTCGTCGATCTCGTCCAGGGGGTCGCGGATCGGGGCCTGGCGGCGGGCCTCGATCTCCAGGTCGGTGCGGTTCTGGATGTCGGCGATGTATCCGGCCGAGTGCGTCATCTGGTCGTTGAGCAGGTCGGCGCGGATGCGGGCGCACGAGGTGGTCAGCTTGGCGTGGTGGTCGCGCAGCAGGCTCAGTGAGGCGTGGTCTACGTAGGCCGACGTCCGTCTGTGCTGGGCGTAGAGGCCGAGCTGGGCGTCGAGCTGGTCGGCCTGCATGGCGATCTCGGCCACCAGGTGGGGGAGATCGCCCAGACCCCAGCCGTCCCGCAGGGCGCTCTCCACGGCCTGGCGGGTCAGGGAGACCTCCCTGCGGAGGTCGATGCGCATCCGCTCGGCCTCGGCGGCCTCGCCGGTGCCCATCGACGCCACGTGGGTGGCGACCCGGTCGCCGACCTTGCGGGCCTCCTTGGTGGCCTTCTTGCCGACCTTGACCAGCAGATAGATCCCGGCCGCCGAGGCGAGAAGGACGAACAGCAGGATCACCAGGACGATGGTGATGAAAGTACCGATGGGAGCCACCTCCTGGCGGGGGCGAGACGGATTCTTCGAGCATATCCCCGGCGGTGCGGCCGGGGCGGAGCCGTGGGCGGGCGGGGCCGATGCTTCCGGGTAGGCCGGGACCGTCCGCGAGGTCGTGGGGAAGACCCGGCCGGGGGCCGTCATCCGGGCCGCCCGGCTCCCCGCTCCTCCCTTTGTGCCGGGCGGAGCGGCGAGCCGGTGTCAGGCCGGACTTCGGCGCAGGGCGCGGCGGCGCCGTACCTTGCGCACCGCCCACCAGCCGAACAGGGCGAGGACCACCACCCCGACGACCACCAGGACCGGCATGAAGACGGCGACCAGGCTCATGCCGAGCGAGCCGGCGTCCTCCAGGGTGCTGACCACGGGGGCGCCCACCCCGGCGGTCGAGACGTTGACGACCGGCCTGGCGGTGGACTTCATCAGGTGTACGGCCAGCGCGATCGCGATGCCCAGCACCCAGCTCAGCCAGGGGTTGTGGCTCATCCAGGTCGAGCCGTCGAGCCGGGCCGCCGCCTCGGTGGCGCTGAACACCACGCCGCCGGAGGCCGGGCGGACGACCGTCTGGATCATGTCGTTGACGCTGTCGACCGCAGGGACCTTGTCGAGCACGATCTCGGCGAGCAGCAGCACGCCGATGATCGCGAGCACCCAGCCGTTGGACAGCCAGGCGAACTCGCTCGGCAGCCGTACCTCGTCGGTGAGGTTGGCGAGGACGCCGACGACCAGCAGCGGGATGTAGGCGTTGAGCCCGGCCGCCGTGGAAAGCCCCAGACCGGTTAATGCCGCGAGCATCGTGTCTCCTCCGTGTGTCGCCCTTCCCTCAACGAACGATCACGGGGCAAAGATCCCGCCCCGGCGGACCACGGCGGCGGAGGGAGTCCCGGGAGGTGCGGGGGTCACGGTGTACCCGAGGTCACCGCGGCGGTGGAGGAGGCCCCTGGAGGTGCGGGGGTCATGGCGTACCCGGGATCACCGCGCCGTCGGACGGAACGGTGATCCCGGGAGCCGAGACGGCTCCGGGGGAGCCGTCGGCGGCGAGGTGGGGCGGGAGCCAGCCGTGGCCGGGGACGTGGCGGCGGACCACCCTGGCCGGGACGCCGGCGATCACGCTGTGGTCGGGGAACTCGCCGCGGACCACGGCCCCGGCGGCGACCACGCACTGCCGGCCGATCCGGGTGCCCGGCAGGATGATCGCGCCGGTGCCCAGCCAGGAGCCGGAGCCGATGACCACGGGGTTGTTGCGGGGCCACTGGCGGCCGATCGGCGTCTCGGGGTCGTCGTAGACGTGGTTCTGGTCGGTGATGTAGACGTAGGGGCCGGTGAAGACGTGGTCGCCGATGTCGATCGACTGGTGCCCGACGATGTGACCGCCCCGGCCGATGGAGCAGTGCCGGCCGATCCGCACGATGCCGTCGGGGCCGAGGTCCGCTCCCGGGGCCATGCCGGCGGAGAGGGAGACCCGCTCGCCGACGAGGGTCTCCTCGCCGATCTCGATCCACTGCTCGCCGAAGACCGCGCCGGGGGGGAAGGCCAGGCGGGCGCCCTCGCCCAGGCGACGGAACCGGTAGCCGCCGGGGCCGGCCGGGGTGATCTCGCCGGCGGCGCGGAGCGCGGACCAGCCGCGGTGGACAAGAGCGCTGAGGGTGCGCCTCAACACCCCATGTACTGACATAAGGGCATAAGTTACCGGTCAGGGGTTTACCTGGGGAATGCGGGGCAGGGGCAGGTGACGGGGCGGTTCGCGACGGTCGTTTGATATTCTGAGAGCCCGTGGACAGTAGGCCCCTATCAGGGGGTGCCTGCAGCTCTATCGCGACCACGGGAGACTTCTTGCGCAGCGCCGCACAAACCAAGCATCTGTTCGTCACCGGCGGCGTCGCCTCCAGTCTCGGTAAGGGACTGACGGCGTCGAGCCTCGGACGCCTCCTCAAGCTGCGTGGCCTGCGAGTCACCATGCAGAAGCTGGACCCCTACCTCAACGTCGACCCCGGGACGATGAACCCGTTCCAGCACGGTGAGGTGTTCGTCACCGACGACGGAGCCGAGACCGACCTCGACGTCGGCCACTACGAGCGTTTCCTCGACACCGAGCTGCACGGCTCAGCGAACGTGACCACCGGCCAGGTGTACTCCAATGTGATCGCCAAGGAGCGCCGCGGAGAGTACCTCGGAGACACCGTCCAGGTCATCCCGCACATCACCAACGAGATCAAGGACCGCATCCGGTCCATGGCCGGCCCCGACGTCGACGTGGTCATCACCGAGGTCGGCGGGACCGTCGGCGACATCGAGTCGCTGCCCTTCCTGGAGGCCGTCCGCCAGGTCCGTCACGAGGTCGGCCGCGACAACGTGTTCTTCCTCCACGTCTCGCTTCTCCCGTACATCGGGCCGAGCGGCGAGCTGAAGACCAAGCCGACCCAGCACTCCGTGGCCGCGCTGCGCAGCATCGGCATCCAGCCCGACGCCATCGTCCTGCGCTCGGACCGGCCGGTCGCCGCCCCGATCAAGCGCAAGATCAGCCTGATGTGCGACGTCGACGAGGACGCCGTCGTCTCGGCCGTGGACGCCGCGAGCATCTACGACATTCCCAAGGTCCTGCACACGGAGGGCCTGGACGCCTACGTCGTCCGCCGCCTCGGCCTGCCCTTCCGCGACGTCGGCTGGAAGGAGTGGGAGCAACTCCTGCGCCGGGTGCACCACCCGGCCAGGGAGGTCACGATCGCGCTCGTCGGCAAGTACATCGACCTGCCCGACGCCTACCTGTCGGTCACCGAGGCGATGCGGGCCGGCGGCTTCGCCAACGACGCCCGCGTCAACATCCGCTGGGTCAAGAGCGACGACTGCGAGACCCCCGAGGGCGCCGCCCGCGAGCTCGACGGCGTGGACGGCGTGCTCATCCCCGGCGGCTTCGGCGTGCGCGGCATCGAGGGCAAGCTCGGCGCGATCCGGCACGCCCGGGAGAACAAGGTCCCGCTGCTCGGCATCTGCCTGGGCATGCAGTGCATGGTCATCGAGGCCGCCCGCAACCTCGCGGGCATCGAGGACGCCGGCAGCACCGAGTTCGACCCCGAGACGCCGCACCCGGTGATCTCCACCATGGCCGACCAGAAGGACGTCGTCGCCGGCGACCGCGACATGGGCGGCACCATGCGGCTGGGCCTCTACCCCGCCAAGCTCACCGAGGGCTCGCTCGCCCGCCGGCTGTACGGCAAGGCCAGGGCCGAAGAGCGCCACCGTCACCGCTACGAGGTCAACAACTCCTACCGCGCCGACCTGGAGAAGATCGGCATGGTCTTCTCCGGCCTGTCGCCCGACGGCCGCCTGGTGGAGTACGCCGAGCTGCCCGCCGACGTCCACCCGTTCTTCATCGGCACCCAGGCGCACCCGGAGTTCCGCTCCCGGCCGACCCGCGCGCACCCGCTGTTCTCGGGTCTCGTCTCCGCCGCCCTGGCCTACGCCGAGGCCCGGAGCGACGCGGCGAAGACCGGGCGGGGCAAGTGAGCGCGCCCGAGCCGCGGGCGGGCCGTGCCGGCGGATCCGGCGCCCCCAACGCCTCTGAGCCGGACGGGCCGGACGGGCCGGTGGCGGACCGGGCGGACGCCTCCGCCGGTTCCGGGGTCCCCGAGGTCGTCGACGCCCCGGCGGAGTGGAAGGTCGTCTCCTCGGCCGAGCACTTCTCCGGGCGGGTCATCACCGCGCTGACCGAACGGGTCGTCATGCCGGACGGGGACGGCGAGGACGAGGTCGTCGCGCGTGACTACGTCCGCCACCCCGGGTCGGTGGCCGTGGTGGCGCTCGACGACGAGGACCGGGTCCTGATGATCCGCCAGTACCGCCACCCGGTCCGGCGGCTGCTGTGGGAGCTGCCCGCCGGGCTGCGCGACGTCGACGGCGAGCCGCTGCACGCCGGGGCGGCGCGGGAGCTGGCCGAGGAGGCGGGCTACCGCGCGCGGACCTGGCACACCCTCGTCGACGCCTTCACCTCGCCGGGGATGACGGACGAGCGGACCCGGATCTTCCTCGCCAGGGACCTCAGCCCCATCTCCGACGGGGAGCTGGACTTCGTCCGGCGGCACGAGGAGGCCGACATGCCGGTGGTGTGGATTCCCCTGTCCGAAGCGGTTCGGCGTGCCCTGGCGGGAATGATCCACAATTCCCAGGCCGTGGCCGGTATTCTCGCCGCATACGCCGCTTCGGCGGACGCTTTCGCCTCTCTGCGGCCCGCCGACGCACCGGAGGCATGACGGGAGGACACCCTGAGCGAGACGGAGGCCGTCCTCGAGAGCTACCTCGCCCACCTCGCGGTGGAGCGGGGGCTGGCCGCCAACACACTGGCCTCCTACCGCCGTGACCTCCTGCGGTACACCGCGCATCTGAGGAACCGCGGCCGCATCGCCCTCGGCGAGGTCGTCGAGGGCGACGTCACGGCCTTCCTGACCGCGCTCGGGGACGGCGACGAGGACCACCAGGCCCTCGTCGCCAGCTCCGTGGCGCGCGCCGCCTCCGCCGTACGCGGACTGCACCGCTTCGCGCTGCGCGAGGGCCTGTCCGGGCGGGACCCCGCGCACGCGGTGCGCCCGCCACGCCGCCTGCGGCGGCTGCCCAAGGCGATCAGCGTGGCGGAGGTGGAGCGCCTCATCGCCGCCGCCGGGCCCGAGGACGCGCCGCTCACCATCCGCAACCGGGCGCTGCTGGAGCTGCTGTACGGCACCGGCGCCCGCATCTCCGAGGCCGTCGGGCTCGCCGTGGACGACGTCGACCTGGACGCCGGGATCCAGCGGGTACGGCTGCGCGGCAAGGACGGGCGGGTCCGCGCGGTGCCGCTGGGCCGCTTCGCCAGGGAGGCGCTCGGCGCCTATCTCACCCGCGGGCGCCCTCGAATCGCCGCCCGGGGAAGGGGCGGCCAGGGGCTGTTCCTCAACGCCAGGGGCGGCAGGCTGACCAGGCAGGGAGCCTGGGAGGTGCTCCAGGCCGCCGCCGAGCGCGGGGGACTGGCCGGAATCTCCCCCCATATCTTGCGACATTCGTTCGCAACACACCTCCTGGACGGGGGTGTGGACGTTAGGGTGGTTCAGGAGCTGCTCGGCCACGCCTCGGTGACGACCACGCAGGTCTATACCCTGGTCACGGTCGACAAGCTCCGGGAGGCGTACGCCGCCGCGCGCCCCCGCGCGCGGCATTGAGCTTGCTTGTGTTCGGGCGTGCCGCCTTGCCGCATACGTGTTGACGCCATAGTGTCCGTCCGGACGGTCCGGTTCGAGGCCGTCAGGGAGGTTCAACTGGTGACTGTGACCACCGACGGTTCTGCTCGGGGAACGACCCCGGGAAACCCCGAGAATCCCTGGGGCGACACCAAGACCGCGGGGAGCCCTCACCCGGGGGGAGTCCTCGGCCCCACCGGGCGGCCCCGCCCGGTCTTCCCCGATCCGCCCCCGCGCACGGTACACGGACCGGCGCGCGTCGTGGCCATGGTGAACCAGAAGGGCGGGGTCGGCAAGACCACCACCACCATCAACCTGGGCGCGGCGCTGGCCGAGGCCGGGCTGAGGGTGCTGCTGGTCGACTTCGACCCGCAGGGCGCCCTCTCGGTCGGCCTGGGCATCAACCCCCACCAGCTCGACCTGACGGTCTACAACCTCCTGATGGACCCGCAGATCACCGCCAGGGAAGTCCTGATGGAGACCGGCGTCGAGGGCATGGACCTCCTGCCGAGCAACATCGACCTGTCCGCGGCCGAGGTCCAGCTCGTCACCGAGGTCGCCCGCGAACAGGTGCTCGGCCGGGTGATCAAGCCGCTGCTGCCCGAGTACGACGTCTGCCTGATCGACTGCCAGCCCTCGCTGGGCCTGCTCACGATCAACGCGCTGGCCTGCGCGCACGGCGTCATGGTCCCGCTGGAGTGCGAGTTCTTCGCGCTGCGAGGCGTCGCGCTGCTCATGGACACCATCGTGAAGGTCCAGCAGCGCATCAACGAGGACCTGGTCATCGAGGGCCTGCTCGCCACCATGTACGACGCGCGCACCCTGCACGGCCGTGAGGTGCTGGCCCGGGTGGTCGAGGCGTTCGACGAGAAGGTATTCCACACCGTGATCAACCGTACGGTCCGCTTCCCGGACGCCACGGTGGCCGGTGAGCCCATCACCAGCTTCGACTCCTCCTCACTGGGCGCCAGCGCCTACCGCGAGCTGGCCCGCGAGGTCCTGGCCAGGTGGAGCGCCGAGGAGCACGCCCAGGAACGCTGACCCGCCGCGGGAGAGGCGTCCGGGGGACGGGCGCGGTGGAGCGCCGGGGGTGACCCGGCGTGACGAGCGTGGACGGGCGCGGTGGCGCGCCGGGGGCGATGGGCGCGGCCGGGGTACGGGACAATGGCGGGATGACCGAGCAGCCGCTGCCGGCCGGGCAGGCAGAGCCGGCCGCCGACACCTTCCGGGTCCGCCTGGAGGTCTTCGAGGGTCCCTTCGACCTGCTGCTCGGCCTGATCGCCAAGCACAAGCTGGACATCACCGAGGTCTCCCTCAGCCAGGTCACCGACGAGTTCATCTCCTACATCCGCGCCAGGGGACCGGAGTGGGACCTCGACCAGACGAGCCACTTCCTGCTCGTCGCGGCGACCCTGCTCGACCTGAAGGCGGCCCGGCTGCTGCCGTCCGGCGAGGTGGACGACGAGGAGGACCTCGCCCTGCTGGAGGCTCGCGACCTGCTGTTCGCCCGCCTCCTGCAGTACCGGGCCTACAAGGAGGTCGCGAAGGTCTTCTCCGGCCGGATGGCAGAGGAGGCGCTGCGCTTCCCCCGGGTCGTCCCCATGGAGGCGCGGTTCGCGGGCCTGCTGCCCGAACTGGTGCTGGGCATCGGTCCCGAGCGCCTCGCGGAGATCGCGCGGCGGGCCTTCACCCCCAAGGCGCCGCCCTCGGTGTCGGTCTCCCACATCTACCAGCCGCTCGCCAATGTCCGCGAGCAGGCGGTTATCCTTGTCGAGCGGCTGAGGCGGATCCGCAGGGCGACGTTCCGGGCGCTCACCTCCGACTGCGCCGGCACCTTCGAGGTCGTCGCGCGTTTCCTGGCCGTCCTGGAGCTCTACCGGGAGGGGGCCGTCTCCTTCGAGCAGGTCGAGCCTCTGGGAGAGCTGCACGTGACCTGGACGGGCAGCGACGACGGCGATGTCGCCGTGGCGGACGACTACGACGAGAGCGGCGGGAAAGAGCCTTCATGACCGACGTGGCGCCCGAGGCCGGCCTGCGAGCCGGGCTTGAGGCCATCCTGCTCGTGGTGGACGAACCGGTCGCCGAGGTCACCCTGGCCCAGGTGCTCGAACGCCCCGTCCCGGAGATCGCCGCCGCCTTGCGCGCGCTGTCGGCGGAATACACCGCCGCCGGACGGGGTTTCGATCTGAGAGAGGTCGCGGGCGGCTGGCGGTTCTACACGCGGGCCGAGTGCGCGTCCCTCGTGGAGCGGTTCGTCCGCGACGGCCAGCAGGCGCGGCTCACCCAGGCCGCGCTGGAGACCCTGGCCGTCGTCGCCTACCGCCAGCCGGTCAGCCGGGCCAGGGTGGCGGCGATCCGGGGCGTCAACAGCGACGGCGTGATGCGCACGCTGGTGGCGAGGGGGCTGGTCGAGGAGGCCGGCACCGACTCCGACAGCCAGGCACTTCTTTACCGAACGACCTCGTACTTTCTCGAACGGATGGGCCTGCGGGACCTCGAGGAGCTTCCCGAGCTGGCACCGTTCCTTCCCGACGACGTGGAAAACCTAGAGGAGCAGAAGCAGTGAACGACAGGCGTAGCACCCCGTCCGGTGATGGACGCGGTCGAGGCCGCGGCGGAGCCCCGCGCGGCGGCGGCCCCCGCGGAGGCGGCGGCACCCGGGGAGGATCCGGGGCCGGCGGGTTCCGCGGCGGATCCCGGGGCGGCTTCCGCTCCGACGCGCCGCGCCGCGACGACCGCTCCGGCGGCCCGCGCCGCGACGACCGGTCCGACGCGCCCCGGCGTGACGACCGCGAGGGCTTCCGCGCCGAGCGCGGTGGTTCGCGTGGCGGGTACGGCTCCGGCCGCGACGACCGCTTCGGCGGTCCCCGCCGCGACGACGCCCCCCGGGGAGGCTCCGGCCGTGGCGAGCGTTTCGGCGGTCCGCGCCGTGACGATCGTTCGGGCGGTCCGCGCCGTGACGACCGTTCCGGCGGCTTCCGCCGCGATGACCGTGGCGGATCCCGTTCCGACGCGCCCCGATTCCGGTCCGACGCGCCGCGCCGTGACGACCGCTTCGGTGGTCCGCGCCGTGACGACCGTTCCGGCGCTCCGCGCCGCGATGACCGTTTCGGTGGTCCCCGGCGCGACGACCGTGAGGGCTTCCGCGCCGAGCGCGGCGGTTCGCGTGGCGGGTACGGCTCCGGCCGTGACGACCGTTCCGCCGGTCCCCGCCGTGACGACCGCTTCGGCGGTTCCGGCGGCGGCGAGCGCTTCGGTGGTCCCCGCCGTGATGACCGTTCCGCCGGTCCCCGCCGCGATGACCGTTTCGGTGGTCCCCGGCGTGACGACCGTGAGGGCTTCCGCGCCGAGCGCGGCGGTTCGCGCGACCGTTTCGGCGGTCCGCGCCGTGACGACGCCCCCCGGGGCAGCTCCGGCCGTGACGACCGCTTCGGCGGTTCCGGTCGTGAGGAGCGCTTCGACGCCCCCCGCCGTGACGACCGTTCCGGCGGCCCCCGCCGCGACGACGCCCCCCGGGGCGGCTCCCGCGGCCGATTCGGCAGGACCGGCCGCCGGGACGAGATCCAGACGATCGGCGGCGCGCGGTCCGGCTCGTACGGCGAGCGCCGGAGCCCGGCCGGCCGCGCCTCCGGGGCCCCTGCCGCGCGCAGGCCCGGCGGGACCGCGAACGACCGGTTCAAGACCGCCCGCCAGCCGCGCCGCGACCCCGACTTCTACGACGCCGACTACACCGACGAGCGCGACACCACCGAGGTCCCCGGCGGAGTTCGGCTGCAGAAGGTCCTCGCCCAGGCGGGCGTGGCCAGCCGCCGGGCCTGCGAGGAGATGATCGGCGAGGGCCGCGTGACGGTCGACGGTCAGGTCGTCCGCCGCTTCGGCGCCCGCGTCGACCCGGCCAAGCAGGTCATCCACGTGGACGGCAAGCGCCTGCCGACCATGCCCGACCTGGTCTACCTCGCGATCAACAAGCCCATCGGCGTCGTCAGCACCATGGCCGACCCCGAGGGCCGTCCCTCGCTGGCCGACTACGTCGCCGACCGCACCGAGCGGCTCTTCCACGTCGGCCGTCTCGACACCGAGACCGAGGGCCTGATCCTGCTCACCAACGACGGCGAGCTGGCCAACCGGCTCACCCACCCCAGCTACGGCGTGCAGAAGAAGTACTGGGCGAAGGTACCGGGCAAGATCGAGCGCGACCTCGGCCGCCGCCTGCAGAAGGGCATCGAGCTGGAGGACGGCATCGCCAAGGCCGACTCCTTCGGCGTGGTCCAGGAGCACGGCCAGCAGGCGCTGGTGGAGATCGTCCTGCACGAGGGCCGCAAGCACGTCGTGCGCCGCATGCTGGAGGAGGTCGGCCACCCGGTCATCGACCTCGCCCGCATCGAGTTCGGCCCGGTCAAGCTCGGCCGCCTCAAGCCGGGCACGGTCCGCGCGCTGACCCTCAAGGAAGTCGGCGAGCTCTACGCCGCCGTCGGCCTGTAATCTCGGATACACACGCGTTCGGGGCACACCGGACCCGTCCCGCTTCGGGCGGGTCCGGCGTGCACATGAAGGGGGAGCGGCGATGGTGCGGGCGATCCGCGGGGCGATCCAGGTCGACGGAAACGACCGGGAGTCCGTCCTGTCCGGTGTCACCGAGCTGGTCACCGAGGTGATGGAGCGCAACAGGCTCACCACCGACGACGTGATCAGCGTCATCTTCACCGCCACCCCCGATCTGACCGCGGAGTTCCCCGCCCTGGCCGCCCGCAAGCTCGGCTTCCACGACGTGCCGCTCATCTGCGCGTCCGAGATCGACGTCCCGGGCGCGCTGCCCCGCGTCGTCCGGCTGATGGCCCACGTGGAGACCGACCGGCCGCGCCAGGAGATCCAGCACGTCTACCTGCGCGGCGCGGTCGCCCTGCGGGTGGACATCGCCCAGTGAGCCCAGCGAGCCCGGCGGCGGTCTGACCGGTGATTCCGGCGGTGATCCGGGCGGCGGTCCCGCCGCGGTCACCGCGGAGGATCGCTCCGGCCCCGCCACGAGCCCCAGCACCCTAAGGACAGACGTGAGCGGCCTCGAAAACGTCCTCGTCGTCGGCACCGGCCTGATCGGCACGTCGGTGGCCCTCGCCCTGCGCGGGCAGGACGTCACCGTCCACCTCGCCGACCGCGACCCGGCCTCCGTACGGCTGGCCCGCGAGCTGGGCGCCGGCGTCGAGTGGGCCGGTGGGACCGTGGACATGGCGGTCATCGCGGTCCCGCCGCAGGCGGTGGCGGGCCAGCTCGCGGAGCTGCAGCGGGCCGGGGCGGCCCGTTTCTACACCGACGTCGCCAGCGTCAAGGCGCTCCCGCTCCGGCAGGCCGCCGAGGTCGGCTGCGACCTGGCCACCTACGTCGCCGGGCACCCGCTCGCGGGCCGGGAGCGCTCCGGTCCCGCGGCGGCCCGCGCGGACCTGTTCCTGGGCCGCCCCTGGGCGCTGTGCCCCACGGACAAGACCTCGCCCGACGCGGTGGAGGCCCTGCGCCTGCTGATCAAGCTCTGCGGCGGTGAGGCCGTACAGGTCGAGGCGGCCGAGCACGACCGGGCCGTCGCGGTCGTCTCGCACGCCCCGCACGTGACCGCCTCCGCGGTGGCCGCCCGGCTCGCCGAGGCGCCGGCCACCGCGCTCGGCCTCGCCGGGCAGGGCGTCCGCGACGTCACGCGCATCGCGGCCGGGGACCCGAACCTGTGGACGGGCATCCTGTCGGGCAACGCGCTGCCGGTGGCCGACGTGCTGGAGGCGGTGGCGGCCGATCTCGCCGCCGCCGCGGCCTCGCTGCGCGCCTCGGCCGGCCCGGACGCCGAGGGCGCCCAGGGCGCTCCGGGCGCCGGGGACGCCCCGGCAGACCCGGAGGCCATGGGCAGGGTCACCGAACTGCTGCGCCGCGGTGTCGCGGGCACCGGCCTCATCCCCGGCAAGCACGGCGGCCCGGCGCGCGACTACGCGACCGTCCAGGTCATCATCGGCGACCGGCCGGGCGAGCTGGCCCGGCTGTTCCAGGTGGCCAGGGACGCGGGCGTCAACATCGAGGACGTCCGGCTGGAGCACGCCCCCGGTCTGCCGCTGGGCGCGGCGGATCTGCTCGTGCAGCCGGAGGCGGTGCCGGCGCTGACGGAGGCGCTGCGCGCCCACGGCTGGCACCTGCCCTGACCGGGGCGGGACGGTGGCCCGGAAGCCCGCCGTGGCACCCGCTCCGGCGCGGCGGAGACCGTGACGGGGGCCGTGACGGGGCGGTGGGCCCGGTCTCCGATGCGAGGTTGCGGTCCCGCTGCCGGTAGCCTCGTACGGACAACTGAAGCGGGCTGTAAGGGAGAGGCGCCGTGGCCGGACTGGTCGTCGCCATGGACGGTCCTTCGGGGTCGGGCAAGTCGAGTGCGTCGCGCGGGGTCGCGCGGGCGCTGGGGCTGCGTTATCTCGACACCGGGGCGATGTACCGGGCGATCACGTGGTGGATGCTGCAGCGGGAGGTCGATCTCGCCGACCCCGCGGCGATCGCGGCCAGGGCGTCGGAGCCGGTCCTCTCGATGGGCACCGACCCCGACGCGCCCACGGTCGCCGTCGACGGCGCCGACGCCGCCGGGCCCATCCGGACGGCCGAGGTCACCGCGGCGGTCTCCGCCGTCAGCGCGGTTCCCGAGGTGCGACGGCGGCTGGTGACCGAGCAGCGTGAGATCATCGGGGCGGGCGACATCGTCGTCGAGGGCCGTGACATCGGCACGGTCGTGGCACCCGAGGCCCCGGTCAAGATCTACCTGACCGCGAGCGCGGACGCCCGCGCGCTCCGCCGTACGGCGGAGCTCGCCGGCACCACGGTGGAGGCGCAGAAGGCCGCGATGGCCCGGCGCGACACCCTGGACTCGACGCGGAAGACCGACCCGCTGGCGAAGGCGGCCGACGCCGTCGAAATCGACACCACGGCGCTGAACCTCGAAGAGGTCATCGCCGGGGTGCTGCGTCTGATTAAGGAAAAAGCGTGAGTGAAGACAGCGGCTGGATCGACGCTGAGCTGACCGATCCAGGCACCGAGAACAGCTCTCCGGAGGCGGGCCCCGACCTGGGACCGCAGCCGGTCGTGGCCGTGGTGGGCCGTCCCAACGTGGGCAAGTCCACCCTGGTCAACAGGATCATCGGCCGTCGTGAGGCGGTCGTGGAGGACGTGCCGGGTGTGACCCGCGACCGGGTCACCTACGACGCCGCCTGGCGCGGACGCAGGTTCACGGTGGTCGACACCGGCGGGTGGGACCCCGACGCGACCGGCATGGCGTTGCGGATCGCCGAGCAGGCGCAGATCGCAGCCGACCTGGCCGACGTGATCCTGTTCGTGGTGGACGCGACCGTGGGCGTGACCGACGCCGACGAGATCGTCGGCCACGTGCTGCGCGGTTCCGGCAAGCCGGTCATCCTCGCCGCCAACAAGGTCGACAACCAGCAGATGGAGCTGGAGGCCGCCGCGCTGTGGTCCCTCGGCCTGGGCGAGCCGCAGCCGGTCTCCGCCCTGCACGGCCGCTCCAGCGGCGACCTGCTCGACGTGATCCTCGACGCGCTGCCGGAGACGCCGAAGCAGAGCTTCGAGGCCGAGCGCGGGCCGCGCCGGGTGGCCCTGGTGGGCAAGCCCAACGTCGGCAAGTCCTCGCTGCTGAACAAGCTCGCGGGGGAGGAGCGCGTCCTCGTCGACCCGATGGCCGGCACCACCCGCGACCCGGTGGACGAGCTGATCCAGCTCGGCGGCCGGACGTGGCGCTTCGTGGACACCGCGGGCATCCGCCGCCGCGACCGCGAGCTGAAGGGCGCCGACTTCTACGCGAGCATGCGCACCCGGGCCGCACTGGAGCGGTCGGAGGTCGCGGTCGTGCTCATCGACGCCGGTGAGGTGCTGACCGAGCAGGACCTGCGGATCATCTCCCTGGTCATCGAGTCCGGCCGGGCCATGGTGGTGGCGTTCAACAAGTGGGACATCGTCGACGAGGACCGCCGCTACTACCTGGAGAAGGAGATCGACCGCCAGCTCGTCCGCGTCCCGTGGGCGCTGCGGGTCAACATCTCCGCCCTGACGGGCTGGCATGTCGACCGGCTCGTCCCGGCGCTGGAGAAGGCGCTGGACTCCTGGTCCACCCGCGTTCCCACGGCGCGGCTCAACGCCTTCCTCACCGAGCTGGTCGCGGCGACGCCGCCGCCGGTCCGGGGCGGCAAGCAGCCGAAGATCCTCTTCGCCACGCAGGCGTCGACGGAGCCGCCGAAGTTCGTGTTGTTCACCTCCGGCTTCCTGGAGGAGACCTACCGTCGCTTCGTCGAGCGGCGGATCCGCGAGGAGTTCGGCTTCGCCGGGTCCCCGATCGAGGTCACCATGAAGATCCGTGAGAAGCGGCAGTCCTCGGGGGCGAAGAGGAAGTAGCCGTCGAGGGAGAGAAGCCACGGGCGGCCCGGCGCGCGCGCCGGGCCGCCCGTCGTTCTTCGGGGGACGACGCCCGGGACGACGCCCGGTACGGCCCGGGCGGCCACGGGAGTTGACGCGTTCGCTCCGGCTGTGGCATCCTGAAGGTGGCACCGAGGTTGACATACCTAGTAGGTGTGGACATTCGTTTCCCATATGGGTTATGCTGCTCCCTCGCGCTGCCCTCCGACGCCCTGGATTTTCGCCGGGGCGTTTTGGCGTGCGCGCAGTTCGATTCCATCCGTGCTCCCCGGAAGGACGTCTGTTGGCAGCCTCGCGCAACGCCTCCGCCGTACCCGCTGGTCCCCGTCGTGTGTCGTTCGCACGCATCCAGGAACCGCTTGAGGTTCCCGACC